>NZ_AZGE01000018.1 GCF_001434465.1 Limosilactobacillus oris DSM 4864 | reverse complement strand
TGTCTAACTTTTTTGTTGCACTTCACGTCTTTATAAAGAGGGGGGATTTTTTTGTTAGTGGCGATGAACAAGAAGGAGTTAGTATTGGCCGCAAACGCCGCGGCTGGTGATGGCTACTATTGCCCGGCCTGCCAGCAGCCCGTGTACCTTCGCCGTGGCAGGAGCAAGGTGGCCCACTTTGCCCACCGTCCAGGCGCCGATTGTGCTGTTAGTGAGGGGGAAACCAGTGAGCACTTGCGTGGCAAGCAGCAGCTTTTCAACTACTTTCAGGCACAGGGCTTACGGCCCCGCTTGGAAGTCTACCTGCCAGCGATTAACCAGCGACCAGATATTTTAGTATGGCGGGACCGGCGGTTAGTTGCGGTTGAATTTCAGTGTAGCCCGTTAACGGTAGCCCGCCTGCAAGCACGAAACGAGGGTTATTATCAGCTGGGAATCAAGCCCGTTTGGCTGCTCGGTCAACCCTACCGTCACCACCTCTCCGCCGCTAAGCTAGCCCAATTTACCCAGATTATTGCTGACCAACCGACTATTCCCTATTGGAACACTAGGCGTTGCCAGATTGAATATTGGCGGAGCTTTCGACGCTGTTCATTTGTTAGGGGACGGCCGCCGGTGACAAAGTTGCTGCAGCAACAGGTCCTGGCCCTGGCCAGGAACGGCTCAGCTAATGACCTCGTTCGGCGGTTAACAGCTACCGCGTATGAAACGGTTCAGCAGCCACTAGCCCACTGTCCCCTGGTGTGTCATGACCTGGTACCGACCTGGCCAACCACCCGGGTAGCGGTGATCTACTGGCGGATTGCCGTTTTGTTAGCCTTACGGACGCAGCCGTTATTTACAGCTTGGTCGCCGGCTGAGTGGCAACACTGGCTCTGGCAGTGTGGGCGGCCCTACTGGCTGGACTTCGCCTGCGCACCACCAAGCGTTTGTGGAACCGTAATTAATGAATTTACCCTGGACCTGCTAGCGGCCCGGGTAATTTGCCAATGCGGTGACCACTACGTCCTCTTTTGCCACCCGTCCTGGTTTACAGACCTTGCTGCTAAGAATGCGAGTTTAGCTGCCGCCTCTATAATTCATGCCCAGAATCGGGTAGAATTACTAGCAAAGGAGCGATAAAGATGAGTAAACATACCTGCACAATGCTATTAGCCGGTCGAAAAGCCACGATTGACGGCTCGACCATTGTCTGTCGAGAGGAGGATTACGGCAACGCCTTTGATCCGCAGCGGTTTGTTTTTATTAGTCCAGCCGACCAACCCCGTCACTACGCTAGTAAGGGCAGTGCGTTTAAACTGGACCTACCAGTTCCGCAGTACGGTTACACCTCAACGCCTGACGCGGATGATTCAGCAGGGATTTTTGGCGCTGGCGGTATTAACACGGCAAATGTCGTAATGACGGCTACGGAGACGATTACGTCCAACCCCCGTATTCGCGCGCTTGACCCTTATAATTATAAAGATGGCCTGGGGGAGGAGGACTTTCTCACCCTTGTTCTGCCATACATTTCATCAGCGCGGGTAGGGGTTCAGCGACTCGGGCAATTGCTGACCCGGTATGGGACCTACGAGGCGAACGCGGTTGCCTTTGGTGACCAACGGGAGGTGTGGTACTTTGAAACGCTTGGTGGCCACCACTGGGCTGCCGTCCGGGTTCCTGATGACCAGTATGTAATTGCGCCCAACCGGCTGAACATCGCCAATTTTGACTTCGCGTCCGCTGAAACGATGTGTGCACCTGACCTCCAACAACTGATTGACGATAACCAGTTAAACCCAGATCCGGTGGGGTACAACTTCCGCCGGATCTTTGGCAGCGCCAGCAACCAGGACCGGGTCTATAACAACCCGCGGGCGTGGTATGTTCAGCAGCAACTGGGTGGCGGCCGCCCGGACAGCCAACCGGGCGCAAATGACCTGCCCTTTGCTTGTACGCCGAACCACCGGTTGACGATTGAAGACATCAAGCAGGTAATGAGTTCCCACTACCAGGGGACAGCGTATGACCCCTACCATTTTGCCGCTAAGGAGGAGGCGCCATTTCGTTCGATTGCCTTAAACCGGAACTTGGAACTGCATGTCCTCCAGCTCCGGAATAACGTCCCAGAACCGCTGGTGGGGGTTCACTGGCTAGCCTTTGGCCCCAACACCTTTAACGCCCTAGTACCTTTCTATGCTAATGTTAATGACACGCCGGCAGCCTATCGGGACACTAGCAAACAGTATACGCCTCGCGAAATGTACTGGCTCGTACACACCCTAGCGGCGGTTGGTGACCAGTATTACCGCCAGGTCCAGCCCTTAGTGGAGCAGTGTGCTGATGACGTCCTGGCAGCAACCCGGGCAGTGCAGCGGCAAGTTGACCGTGAGTGTGCCAGCCACGCCAGTGCTGCTCAATTGACGGCCGCTAACAACCGGCTGGCTGAGATCGCGACTACTAAGCTGACTGAATTATTGGGGAAGCTGGTGGGGGTTGCCTTTAAGAATGAACACTTGCAATATTAAGTATAGAATGAAAAAGAGGCTGGAAATTAACTCAACCTCTTAACTGCTTTATAGATAATGATGCTGACGCGCAGCAAGCCTCTGAGAGACTCCGTAAAAAAGTCAAGCACCGAAAGTCAGCTCGCCAGCCGATTTTCGGTGCTTTCTTTTACTTGGATTTGACTCAATTAGTTACTCTTAATTACGCGGAGACTGCAAGGATGGTACTGTTTGGCAAAATCCTTTACTGACTGCTGGGGATTAAAGGTGTGGTTGTGGTAGGACTCGATTAGGGTTTCGTAGTCGAAATCAGGCATTAAATAACCGTACTCTGGCTCCTTAGTATCGTAGACGATTGCGGTAGCTGGCTTAGTGATGCCCAATGAGTTGGTGATCGCCTGGTCCTTTTTGAAGGCGTCCCGGGCGATTGCCGAATGCCGGTCTTCCATGAACATTTCGAGGTCCAGCCCACTTTTCGTAGCGATTTGTTGGGCTAGCTGGTCGGAATAGTGCCAGCCGGCTTTGGTCATGGCGTCTTGCAAGTAGAGCAGGTACCGCCGTCCGCGCCGCCCACCTTGGAAGAGGGCGGCCTTGTAATCAAGGATTACCTGGTATAAAACCTTGGAAACTTCCTGCCGGACGGTCAGATTGCAAGGGTCCAAGTGGTAAAGTCGAATCGTATCGGTAATTGTCTGCATATTGAATACCGGAATGAACTGGTAACTGATTTTAGTGCGTAGGTTCTGATCAACCCGGAGGACGTCATTTTCACAGCGAAAACACCGCATCCCCAGTGGGTTCACAAATAAGTGAATCTCAAGCATTACTTGCCCCTCCGATCATTACTAAGTAAGCTTAACACCTGTTATTGTTGCAAATTGCCCCCAGTTTGTAAAGCAATTTGTTTTCAGGGGAAGAATGGCTATCAAAGGGATAAAGTATGCTAAAATAGGAACGAGATTTAACTGGAGGCTAGATTATGATTGAAAACTGGCAGCATTTCTTATTGCCATATCAACAGGCCGTTAATGAATTAAAGGTAAAATTTCGGGGGATGCGGAAGCAGTACCAAGATGAGGAGCAGCATTCACCAATCGAGTTCGTCACCGGGCGGGTTAAGCCCGTCGAAAGCATTAAGGAAAAGATGGTGCGCCGGCACGTCCAGGCGGACCGGCTCGAACAGGATATGCAAGACATTGCTGGCTTGCGGATCATGTGTCAATTCGTTGAGGATATCTACCAGGTAGTTGACCTGCTGCGGCAACGGAGCGACATGACGATTTTAGAGGAGCGGGACTACATTTCTAACGTTAAGCCCAGCGGCTACCGTTCTTACCATATTGTGATTGAGTACCCGGTTCAATTGATCAGCGGTGAAAAGCGGATTTTAGCAGAAATCCAGGTACGGACGCTGGCGATGAACTTTTGGGCGACAATTGAGCATTCGCTAAATTACAAGTACCAGGGCGCCTTTCCGGAAGAACTGTCCGCCCGGCTGCAACGGGCTGCTGAGGCGGCCTTTCACCTGGACAATGAGATGTCCGAAATTCGCGAAGAAATCCAGGAGGCCCAAAACTTATTTTCATACAAAAAGGCGACCCAGACGGCTCAGCCTGGCGAAGATTTAACTAAGCCAAAGGAGCAGGAATAAATGAAAGTTGGAATTTATAATAACGAAACTGCTGAGTCACAGCGGGTAACGAAACTCTTACGGGCGGAAATCGAACGGGCAGGACTTACCTACGATGACCAGCACCCGGAAGTGGTAATCACAATCGGCGGTGACGGGACTTTATTGTCCGCTTTTCATCACTACATCGACCAGCTTGACCAGATCCGCTTCGTGGGAATCCACACCGGCCACCTGGGCTTTTATACCGACTGGCGTAACTTTGAAATTGACGACCTGGTGGACAGCCTCGTCCAGGACAGTGGCCAGTCAGTTTCCTACCCCTTACTGGATATGCGGGCGGGCTACTCGGACGGCACGGTGGATAACTACGTAGCCCTCAATGAAGCTACCATTCGAAACATTACCAAGACGATGGTCTGTGACGTTTACATCAACAACCAGTTATTTGAAAACTTCCGGGGCGATGGCCTATGTATCTCTACCCCGACCGGTTCGACAGCCTACAACAAGTCGGTCGGAGGGGCAATCATGGACCCCAATAGTGTTGGTTTCCAGCTAGCTGAAATGGCCTCGCTCAATAACCGCGTTTTCCGGACGCTGGGATCGCCAATTATATTCGGGGCCGATACCAAGCTGATGCTCCGGCTGCGCGACGTTAACGACCATGTGATGACCTGTGACCGGGAACAGCTTCGCTTAAAAAATGAAAAGGGCAAGCGCCACCTAATGGAAGTTTCCTTCCAGGTTTCACAAAAACGGATTTTCTTTGCCCGCTACCGGCACACCAACTTTTGGAACCGGGTCAAGGACTCCTTCATCGGTGGTGGTAAGTAATGGAATTTACCTGGCGCTACGACCACGCGACCCCGCGCAAGCTGCGGTCGGCACTCAAGATGAGCGGGGTAACCAGCTCACTGATGAAGGTGGCGATTTACCATGGCGGACAAATGCTGATCAACGGGGAACCGAAGTGGGCCGTTGACCTGGTTCAGCCGGGGGATGAGTATTCCATTGTGATTCCGCCGGAAGAGGCCAACGACCACGTTGATGAATCAGCCGCCCCGATCACGATTGCCTACGAGGACCGGGACTTCCTGGTCTTAAACAAGCCGGCGGGGGTGGCGACCGTCCCGGCCCACAATGTCCCGGTTGCCGACAGCCTGGTCAACCGGGTCAAGCACTATTATCGGGAACAGGGCTATGAAAACCAAGTGACCCACGTGGCGACCCGGTTGGATAAGGACACCAGCGGGTTGGTGGTGTTCCCAAAACACCGCTTTGCTCATGCAGTGCTGGACCGGCAGTTGAAACGGCATGAGGTCAAGAAAAACTACTACGCACTGGTCAGTGGCCGCCTGCACACCCAGCATGGCTATATTGACGCTCCTATTCGGCGAGATCCGACCTCGTTTGTCAAACGGCAGGTGGCTGCGGATGGTAAAGATTCGGTTACGGAATACTGGTTGGCCCAGGCCCAGGCCGAGCGTTCGTTAGTGCGGATTCGTTTGCATACTGGGCGGACCCACCAGATTCGGGTTCATTTTAGCTTCCTCGGTCACCCGCTGGTCGGGGATGAAATGTACGGTGCGCCGGCGGGGAGTCCACTGATTGACCGCCAGGCGTTGCATTGCTACTGGATGCAGTTTTATAGCCCGTTTAAAGAACAGTTTATTACGGTTACCGCACCGCTGCCGGCCGACTTTACGGCAGCAATAAAAGAATTTTGACCCCAAAAGGCCCTTGTAAAACGATTCGCTCGTTTCACAAGGGCCTTTTTACACGTCAATTGACTATATTAGTTGAAGCGTTGAACGCAGACCGGTTCTGGGCAGGCAACATCCTTTTGCAGGAGGGCCAGTTTACCGGTAGCTGCATCCCGCTGGTAGAGGGCCAGGTTATCAGTGTTCTGGTTAGAAGCTAGCAGGTAGGATTCATCGCCACTGAGGTTGAAGTCCCGTGGGAAGTCACCCTCAGTAGAAATGGACTGGATGTGCTTAACCGTGAAGTCTGGTTGCACCGCAAAGACGGCGATGGTGTTTTCACCCCGGTTAGAGGTGTAGATAAACTTGCCATCCTTGGACATCCGGATGGCGGCAGCCCCGTTGTGGGCGGTCCAGTCGGCCGGAATGGTCTTAATCGTTTGGAGGTGTTCGAAGCTAGCGTCGGCGGCGTTGTATTTCAAGACCGCGAGCTTGCTGGATAGTTCACCGAGAACGTAAACGTACTTGCCATTTGGATGGAAAATCAAGTGGCGGGTCCCGAAGCCGGGTTCAAACTTGAAGCGGGAAACGGCCGTCAGCTTGCCGTCGGCGCTCACGTCGTAAACAACGATCAGGTCCATTCCCAGGTCACAGACAATCAGCCGTTGGTCGGGGGTCAGGTCGGCGTAGTGGACGTGCGGCGCTTCCTGTTCGGGTTCGGGGCCGGTCTCACCCTGGTGAGTTACGACGTCGGTCCGGGTGAGACTGCCATCAGCAGCGACCTTGAATACTTCGACGTTGGCCGTGTGGTAATTGGCACTGTACAGCAGGTGCCGCTGTTCGTCGAGACCGACGTAAGCTGGGGCCGGCCCTTCTTCCATAAAGGTGCTCAGCGTGTTAGCTTGGTCACCGTCGAGGTCGTAAGTTGCCACGCCGGCTTGGTCGCCATCCTGTTTAACGGCGTAGACCCGCTGGTCGGAGCCGACTTGCAGGTAGGCTGGCTTTTGCGAAGGGATGGCGAGCTTTACATCGGTCAGCTTGCCATTGTCTAGGGTTACCATGTAGGCACCCTTGCTATCCTTTTTAGTATACGTTCCAATCAAAAACTGTTCACTCAAAATCATTTCCTCCTTTTGAAAATGCTTACTGCTATCATAACAATTCACATTGATTAATTCTAGTTTGTATTCGGTCACCAGCACTAATAAAGGCCGCGGGTAAGAATCATCCTGAGATTTGATATACAAAACTTGGGCCAGCGGTTATATAATTAAACGGTTAAAGCAAGCAAAAATGGGGGAGGCAGCTAAGTAGTAGTTGCTCACGAAAAAATATGGGCAGGCCATCCTGGCGATCGTCCAAGCAAGGGGGAGCGGCGAGGAGCTTTCTCTTGGTGGGAACTTGCTCAGGTAACCAGGCCCTGGTCAGTTTGTGCTAAACTGAAGGGAGCAGACGGAGGGAAAAATATGAAAAAGAGTGAACGTCAACGTCAGTTTGTCCGGGAGCACCTGGAGTTATTCCGCTGTCCCAGCTGTCAGGCGCCAATGACGGCGGTGGTTGACAATAGTATCAGCTGTGCCAATGGGCATCGAATCGACTTCAACCGCCACGGCTACCTGCATTTTCTAAACGGGGCCGCGGATACTGAGTACGGTCGAGAAATGTTTCTGGCCCGGCGGCAACTGCTCGCCGCAGGCTTGTTTAAGCCCATCGTTACGGCGGTGGCCGACCACCTGCCTGACCGGCCGCAAAATATTTTGGATGTTGGTACCGGGGAAGGGACCCCGTTGCTCCAACTGGCAGCCCGGCGCCAGCAGGCTCGTGATGTCCTGATTGGCTTTGATATTTCCAAGGCGGGCGTGACCCTTGCCACCCAGCTAGATCTAACCGCGTTTTTCTGCGTGGCCGATTTACGTCAACTGCCGTTTAATGACGATAGTTTTGATAGCTTGGTTGAGCTATTTTCGCCGTCAGACTACACAGAATTTAAGCGGGTACTCAGACCCGGTGGGCGGTTAATCAAGGTCGTCCCCAATAGTGATTACCTGCTTGAATTACGGCACCTCTTGTACGGGCGTGACCAGGCCCACTCCCACTACGATAACCAGCAGGTGGTCGACCTCTTCCGGCGCCACTACCCGACGGCGCAGATTGACCGGGTGCGTTACCAGTTTCCGCTGCCCGCTGGCCTTGCGCTATCGCTGGTAGAGATGACGCCACTTCACTGGGGAAAGGGCGCCCGCCAGCTGACGGATCAAGATTTGCGGATGCTGACTTCCATTACAGTCGATGTGAGTGTCCTGACGGGGACGGCTGAAAAATAATATTTGCACTTTCTTAATATTCGTGCTAAATTATTATTCAGAAATCGTTTAGCAATTGATATCGAACAGCGTCGTTAGTAATTGCTAAGGAGTACTTCACTAAAGCAGCGTTTCGCCGTGCCCACACCGAGACCCTGCTTTTTTATTTTTGTGAGGAGAATTAATCATGACTAACCACATTGTCTTATTTGAACCCCTTTTTCCGGCCAATACTGGCAACATTGCCCGAACCTGTGCGGGAACTAATACCGAATTACATTTGATTAAACCGCTGGGCTTTTCCACCGATGACAAGCATATGAAGCGGGCGGGGCTCGACTACTGGGACAAGGTCAAAATCACCTATCACAATGACCTGCCAGCCTTTCTAGCAACAATCCCGGATATGGAGAAGCTCTACATTGTGTCGAAGTTCGCGAACCATGATTACACTGACGTGGACTATACGGGTGCGGGGGACCACTATTTCTTGTTCGGCAAGGAAACTACCGGACTGCCGGAAGCCTTTATGCGGAAGTACCCGGAGAATGCCATCCGGATTCCCCAAAATGATGATAATATCCGGGCATTAAACCTGTCGAATAGTGCGGCTATCGTCATTTATGAGGCCTTGCGGCAGCAAAGTTTCCCCAACTTGGCACGGGTACACACCTACCAGCATGACAAGTTGAAATAAGGAGGATTAACCATGGCGCGAAGAAAACGGTCGACGAACCGGCGCACGGCGAAGACGAAGGGCCGGCGAAGTAGCCAGGCAAAGAAAGAAGCCCGTCTGGTGAATAACTTGGTCGGGCTGATCGTCAGTTTACTGATGCTCCTTGGTTTAACCAACCTGGGCAGCCTCGGGACATTTATCGCTAACTGCTTCCGGATCCTGGTGGGGGAGAGTTACCCCCTTGCTATCATTACCGTGATGATTTTCTCCTTATCCTATACTTTTTACGCTCAGGCACCGCGACTGAAGCTGCGGTGGGTTGCTGGCTACCTGGTAACTTATACCGGATTGTTGTTATGGCTCCACGTCCTGATGGTTAGCCAGCAAAATGTCCATGCCAACTTTATCCCGGTTACCTGGAGCAACCTCAGTCGGGTCCTCTTCAACGGCGATAACACGGTGCCGATTGGTGGGGGGATGCTCGGAGCCTACTTATATAACGGGAGCGACTTCCTGGTTTCCCGGGTTGGTACCGGGATCCTGGCCTGGCTACTGATAGTCGCGGGGCTAGTAATCTTTTTTGCCCTGCCGTGGCGGCGATTTTTGGCACTCACCGGCAGGGGAATCCAGCGCTTGGGAATGGGGCTGCGAGTGGCTAGTCAAAGTGTTCGGGACTACGCTGACCGGCCAGCAGTCACCTCGGCGATCAATAAGAGTCAGTCAGCTAGTCAGCCAGCGGAAGAAAAGACGGCGGTCCCAGCTGCACAAACGCCGGCTGCTCCAGCAGATGAAGCTCCGGCGGCTGAACCGGTCCAACCACAACCGGCGCCGAAGATTACCGTGGCTAGCAGCAAACAGGAGGATGAGTCGGCACCGAGCGATTCTCCTGACACCGACCTGCCAATGACGGGGGTAACGGCGCAGGAGGATAAGGACTACCAGCTGCCACCGCTGGACCTGCTGACTAAGGTCCCGGCAACGGACCAGCAGGGCGACCTGAAAAATATCCAGCAGAATACAAAAACCCTGCAGACGACCCTTCAATCCTTTGGGGTGGAGGCTACGGTGGAAAATGTCAACCTTGGCCCGTCTGTTACCAAGTATGAACTGCGGCCCGCAGTCGGGGTTAAAGTTAGCCGAATTACCCACCTGGCTGACGACCTGGCCTTGGCGCTGGCCGCCAAGGATATTCGGATTGAAGCGCCGATTCCCGGCAAGTCCTTGATTGGGATTGAGGTACCGAATAAGCAGGTCGCCACCGTCGGCTTCCGTGACATGTTTGAAGCGGCACCGGCCGACGACCATCCCCTGAACGTTCCGTTAGGCCGGACAGTGACCGGCGACGTGGAGATGGCGGACCTGACAAAGATGCCCCACCTCCTCATTGCCGGGGCGACCGGGAGTGGGAAGTCGGTTGCCATTAACGTCATCTTGACCAGTATTCTTCTCAAGGCTAAACCCCACCAGGTCAAACTGTTGCTGATTGACCCGAAAAAAGTGGAGTTGAGTGTCTACAACGGAATTCCCCACTTGCTCAGTCCAGTGGTCTCGGAACCTAAAAAGGCGGCCCGGGCACTGGGCAAGGTGGTGGCTGAAATGGAACGCCGTTATGAGCTCTTTGCAAAGTTTGGTGTCCGCAACCTAGCCGGTTACAACAAATTAGTCCAGGACAATAACAACCAGGAAGACAGCACGGATCAACCAAGCTTGCCACTAATCTTGGTTGTTGTCGATGAGCTGGCGGACCTGATGATGACTGTTTCCAACGATGTTGAAGATGCCATTGTCCGGATTGCCCAAATGGGACGGGCCGCCGGAATTCACATGATTCTCGCAACCCAGCGGCCGTCGGTAGACGTTATTACCGGATTGATCAAGGCCAACGTGCCTTCCCGGATTGCCTTTGCCGTTTCTAGCGGAATCGACTCCCGAACGATTATTGACACCAACGGGGCCGAAAAATTGCTGGGGCGGGGGGACATGCTCTTTGAGCCAATCGACCAAAACAAACCGACCCGGGTCCAGGGGGCCTTTATTTCTGACCGGGACGTCGAAGCAGTGGTTGACTACATCAAGCAGGAACAACCGGCGGAATACGACGAGAACATGGTCGTGACTGACCAGGAGATGGCGGTTGAAGAAGAACAGGAAGACGAGGACGAACTGTTCCCAGAGGCCCTTAAATTTGTGGTGGCGGAGCAGAAAGCTTCGACCTCGTTGATTCAGCGCCGCTTCCGGATTGGCTATAACAGGGCCGCCCGGATTATTGACGATTTGGAGCAACGGGGGTACATCGGCCCCGCCAACGGTTCCAAGCCCCGAGAAGTATTTAAACAGCCGGATACTGACCAGGAACCACCAGCGGAATAGAACTAAAAAACTCGCAGCCCAACTGCTGGTGGAATGCCACCACGTTGGTTGCGAGTTTTTTGCTGCTTGCCAGATTTCTGAATTGAACCCTAGTTTCCCATCAACGATACAACTGCGCTGAAAATCAACGAGCCGAGCATGGCAATCAGCATTAGCCAAATAGCCACCATCGTTATTTTCTGAAACCGCGTTTTCTTTTTATGTTGCATGCACTTTCCGCCTTTCGCTATCTAAACTCCTTGTAGTTTACCGCAATTCCCTGGTCAATTTCAAACGAACAACCAGCCTTTATGGTAAACTGAAATAAAATGACATAGTAGAGAAGGAATGTAGTGTGACGATCGATTACCAACGGACCCTCTTGCAGGTCCTGATTATCCTCATTTTTATCGGGGTAAAATACCTCTGCGGCCGGTTTATGCAGAGGAAAAAGCACGTAACGCTCTGGTGGGCGCTCACGGCGGTCCTGTTCTGGTTGTTAGCCGGGTGGAATTTTGGACTCTATTGGATTGCCTATCCGGTGGCGGTGTGGATGGTCCTGGCACTAGCCCTGATTGTTATCCAGCTGGTCCACAACCATGAATTTCTATACCGGCGCTACTGGCCACCGTTTTGGCGTGGTTCAGCCTGGCTTGCGATTATTTCCTTTGGAGCGTCGATCTTTGCCGGCAGCTTACCACTAGTTTAATTAATTGAAGGATAAGTGAATTTTGTAGCGATAACCACGGTTCGCCCGGTTATCGCTTTTTTTATCGGAATTCACGTGGTGAGAAGTGGGGGAATGTGGTAGACTATTCCTATAAAGTGGTAAAGGGGGGATTAGTCGTGCTCATGGGTGAATATAATCACGTGATTGACGCCAAGGGACGCCTGATTATCCCCGCCAAGTTTCGCGACCAGTTAGGGGCTTCTTTCGTTATTACCCGGGGGCTCGATGGTTGCTTGTTTGGCTATCCACAAGCGGAATGGCAACGGCTGGAAGCTAAGCTGGCGGCCCTGCCACTGACGAAGCGGGATGCCCGGGCATTTGTCCGTTTCCTATACTCGGCGGCGACGGAGTGCGAGCTTGACCGCCAGGGCCGGGTCAATATTCCCGCCATTTTACGACAGCACGCGTCCCTCCAAAAAGACTGCGTGATTATTGGTGTTTCTAACCGGTTTGAAATCTGGAGTGCTGACCGGTGGAACGATTACTCGGCTACTACCGCGGATAATTTCGATGAGATTGCCGAGGACCTGCAAATTGACTTCTAGGAAAGGGGGCTTAAATGGCGATGGCCACGTTTAAGCACGTAACAGTTTTATTGCAAGAAGCCGTGGCGGGCTTAAACGTCCAGCCGGCGGGAACCTATGTTGACGGTACCCTGGGGGGCGGTGGTCATACCAGCGCGATTTTGGGCCAGCTCACCACCGGTCACTTGTATTCTTTTGACCAGGATGAAACCGCGATTGATTATAACCGTGACCGGTTGAAGGATGCACTCGCGGCTGGGAAGTTAACCCTCATTGAGGATAACTTTCGCCACCTCCAGAAGGATTTAGCTGCTCAAGGCGTCCACAAGGTCGACGGCGTCCTGTATGACTTGGGGGTTTCGTCACCGCAGTTTGATGACGCCCAGCGTGGTTTTAGCTACCAGCTCGACGCCCCGTTGGACATGCGGATGAACCAAGGCCAGTCCTTGTCGGCAATGGAAGTGGTTAATGAGTGGCCCTATGAGCGCCTCGTCCGGATTCTCTACCGTTACGGGGAAGAACGGTTTGCTAAGCAGATTGCCCGTAAAATCGAGCAGCGGCGGCAGCGGGAGCCAATCCGCACGACCTTTGAATTAGTCGACGTGATCAAGGAAGCCATCCCAGCGGCGGCACGGCGGCATGGCGGTCACCCGGCCAAAAAGAGTTTTCAGGCAATCCGTATTGCGGTCAACGATGAACTGGGAGCGCTGGAAGAGTCCTTAGAGCAGGCGCTGGCAATGTTGGCCGTTGGCGGGCGGATCAGTGTTATTACCTTCCAGTCGTTGGAGGACCGCCTCGTTAAAACAATGTTTAAGGAAAAATCATCCATCAGTGATGACTTACCCCAGGGGTTGCCGGTGATTCCAGAGGGGATGAGTCCTGACTTTAAGCTGATCAACCGTAAACCAATTCTTCCCGGCACACAAGAATTAGCGGAGAACCACCGTGCGCACAGTGCTAAGTTACGAATCATTGAAAAGATTAAATAGAGTAAGGTAGTGTATTAATAATGGTTTCTAATGCAGCAAGAAAATACGAAGAAGAACAGGTTCCAGTGACGCCAATCGACCAGCCCCAACCGGGCGTCCAGCCGGTTCGCTGGTCACGGTTTGAACGGTTATTGATGGTTGTCGGGAGTGCGGTTACCCTACTGTTGATTATTGCCCTGCTTTCCACTAAAATTTCAATTAATACTCGTCAGCACAACTTGCAGGACTTACAATCGAAGGTTGCCCAGGTTAAAAATAACAACGCTAGTGACCGGCAGGAAATTGCTGATTTAACTAGTCAGGGCAACTTAAAGAAGATTGCCCAAAAGTATGGCCTCTCTGACAAAAATTCAAACGTAAGGAACGTCAATAAATAATGAACAAAGAGTCACAACGAGCGAAAACTAAGAAAAATAATAGCAATCGGGGGAATTTCGGTAAGTGGTTATTCTTCATCACGGTTGGATTGTTTCTCTTATTTTTCGTTCGTTTTGCGTATATTGCGATTAACCGTGACATCCAGCACGTTAACCTGCAGTCACAGGCGGAACAAATCTATACCCAGCGGCGGACAATTCAAGCCAAGCGGGGGAACATTTATGATAATAAGGGTGGGGTGATTGCCACTGACACGAGCAAGTATACGGTCTACGCGGTCGTGGATAAGACCCAGCACTCAACCAGCGGCAAGCCCCTGTATGTGCAAAATAAGAAAAAGACTGCCCGTGTATTGGCCCGGTACATTGACCTGCCGGAAGACAAGATCCTCAAGCAGCTAAATACGAAGAGCCAGGTCTACCAAGTTGAATTTGGTGCTGCTGGTAGCAACCTGTCAGTTGCCACCATGCAAAAGATCAAGAAGGAACACCTGCAGGGGATCGGCTTTATGGCGACGCCGGCCCGGCAATATCCCGAGGGCGAGTTTGCCTCCCAGATTATCGGTTTAGCCTCACCAATTACCAACCAGCGGGGACAGACGAGTTTGAAAGGGCAGGTCGGCCTGGAGAGCTACTTCGATAATCGGTTGACCGGAACCAACGGGATGCGCCAGGACAAGCGCGACCTGTATGGCTACCGTTTGGCTAACTCTAAAGCCGTCACGAAGCCAGCGGTTAATGGGGATAACGTTTATACGACCATCGACCCCCAGGCTCAGCACGTGTTGGAAAATAAGGTCAACCACGTCTATAAGGACGGCAAGCCAAATTCGGTAACCGCAATTGTTATGGATGCAAAGACTGGCCGGATCGTGGCAGCTACCCAGCGGCCAACCCTAAACTCCAGCCAGCCCGTTTGGCGGAACATGTTTGTACAGGACGCTTACGAGCCCGGCTCAACGATGAAGATCCTGGCCCTCAGCGCGGCAATCGATACCGGCCACTTTGATCCGAAGGCGACCTTCCAGTCAGGAACTTGGTCAATGGGCGGTGGCAAGATCGTCGACTGGTCAAGCACTGGTTGGGGGAACATTAGCTATAAGGACGCCTTTGATATGTCCAGTAACGTCGGGTTTGCCCACGTTGAACAGAACATGGGGGCGAAGACCTGGATGAAGTATATTCGCCGCTTTGGCCTCCTGAAGAAGGTCAACGTGGTGGGGATGGACAATGAAGTCTCCGGCTTTACCCAGTTTAAAGGGATTCTTGAGCAGGCGAATACCGCCTTTGGTCAGGGAATCACCGTGAATGAAATGCAGATGCTGCGGGCGATTGGTGCCGTTGCCAACAATGGTAAGATGATGCAGCCTTACATCATTAAAAAGGTGGAAACGGCCAACGGCAAGGTGGTTAAAAAGACCCAGCCAACCACGGTGGGCCAACCGATAAAGACCAGTACCGCTAAGCAGGTGCGTAAGTACATGGAGGGTGTAATTTACGACCAGAAGGGGCTCGGTCACGACTTCCAAATCAAGGGTTACCGGATTGCCGGGAAAACCGGGACCGCCCAAATCGGTGGTGCTAACGGTTATAGTAAGGGTGATACTAACTACCTGTACTCCTTTGCGGGAATGGCACCGGCGAAGAATCCCCGCTATGTAATGTACGTCACGCTCCGCCAGCCCCAAAACTTGAGCACTTCAGCGACGAAGCAGATGGCCTCGATTTTTAATCCGGTGATGGAAATGCTGTTGGAGAAGAACAAGTCAGCTAACTCGAGTGTTGCCAAGATGCCAGAACTGGTTGGGCAAAACCGGGATGACGCGTCTAAGCAGCTCAGCGGACTAAAGATCCAGCCAGTGGTAATTGGTGACGGCAAGACAATCCGGAGCCAGTCAATCACGGCGGGCGAGAAGCTCTTAAAGAACCAGCGGGTGATTTTGGATGCTGGTGGTAACTATCAAATGCCGGACCTGAACGGTTGGAGCTCCGCGGATGTTCAGGAGCTGGCGGCCATGCTCCATTTGAAACTCAAGGAACAGGGCAGCGGCTACGTTAACAAGCAGAGTATTAATGCCAATAGCAAGATTAGCAAAGGGCAAACCTTGACGGTTACCTATGCGCAACACTAGGACAGGAGGAAAATAATGCACATTGCGGCAGTCATTTTAACGTTAATCAGTTCATTTCTTATTACCTTTTTGCTCATGCCGAGCTTGATTCGGTATTTCCGTGCCAAAAAGGAGGGCCAGCAAATCCGGGAGGAAGGTCCTAAGTGGCACGCAAAAAAGGCGGGAACCCCAACGATGGGGGGCCTGCTCTTCATCATCTCGGCAGTCGTTACCGTCTTATGGGTAGCGGCCTGGCAGGGGGTGCTTAGCAATACCTTGTGGGCACTGCTTTTTGTCTTGATCGTGTACGGCCTGATTGGGATGTGGGATGACAGTATTAAGATTTTCCACCACCAAAACGAGGGCTTTAAGGCTTGGCAAAAGGCCCTGTGCCAGGTCATCGCGGCGATGGTCTTTACCGTGATCTACCAGCACGAGGGTTACCAAATGGGCTTTGGCAATAACCAGTACGGCTGGCTCTATGGCCTCTTTATCATCTTTTGGATTGTCGGCTTTTCCAATGCGGTTAACCTGACCGACGGACTTGATGGCCTGGTCAGTGGGCTCGGGATTATTTCCTTCTTAGCCTACTTTATCATTGCCCTCTGGGGCGGCTACACGGAGGTGGCGCTCTTCTGTCTGGCAATGGTTGGGACCCTGGCTGGCTTCTTTCCCTATAACCATAAGCCGGCCAAAATCTTCATGGGGGACATGGGCTCCTTAGCAATTGGGGCCTCGCTGGCGGCCGTTTCCCTCCTCTTGCACCATGAGTGGTCACTGCTGGTCATCGGGATCGTCTACGTTTGTGAAACGGCCAGTGTAATGCTCCAGGTGGCCTCCTTCAAGCTCACCGGGAAGCGTATCTTTAAGATGAGCCCGATCCATCACCACTTTGAGATGTGCGGCTGGAGCGAGTGGAAAATTGACATTGTTTTCTGGAGCGTTGGTCTGCTTGCTGCCATTATTGCGGTAGCAACGATTATTCTGGTATAAGTCGTCGAGGAAAGGTTCGAGGAGCATGAAAGAGATTACGAAGTATCAAGGAAAAAATGTATTGGTGATTGGCTTCGGGATTAGTGGCCTCAACGCCGCCCATCTGCTGGTTAAACTCGGGGCGCACGTAACCGCCAATGACATGAAGACACCCCAGGATCCAGCAGTGGTTGCTGGTTTGGAGGATGACGGGATCGAGGTAATCACCGGGAGCAACCCGTTAAGTTTGGCCGACCGCGGTTTTGCCGTCGTAGTTAAGAACCCGGGAATCCCGTACGATAACCCCCTGGTGGCCAAGTTCGTGGAAAAGGGCACGCCAATTATCACTGAAGCTGAGCTAGGCTGGGAAATCTTTGCTGGCCACCTGGTCAGCGTGACCGGGAGCAACGGCAAGACGACCACGACAACCCTGACCCAGTTGATGCTGGCAAAGAGCTCGACCCATAATGTCAAGTATGCCGGCAACATCGGCGTATCCTTCAGTAAGGTCGCAGAAGAACTCGGCCCAGAAGACACACTGGTGACGGAGCTTTCCAGTTTCCAGCTGCTGGGGGCACCGACGATTCACCCACATATCGCAATCATTACCAATATTTTTTCTAACCACCTGGACTACCACAAAACCCGGGAAAATTACATTAATGCTAAGCTAAACATTACCCGCAACCAGACCCCGGACGACTTTCTCATCATGAACTGGGACCGGGACGAGTGGCAAGAGATTGCCCGCCGGACCCGGGCGACGGTGGTACCATTCTCCCGGCAGGGCAAGAGTCATGCCGGTGCTTATGAGGAAGATGGCGCCATCTATTGGCGGGGAGAACGGATTATGGCGGCCCGTGATATCCGCCTGATTGGCCCCCAAAACGTGGAAAACGCTCTGGCAGCCATTGCAGCTGCTAAGTTAAGCGGGGTCAGCAACGAAGATATCGTTAGCGTCCTAACTACCTTTAGCGGGGTGCGCCACCGTCTTCAGTATGTATTGGACTATCAGGGGCGGCGCTTCTATAACGACTCGAAATCGACCGATATCGAAGCAACGGAGGTTGCCTTGCAAGGGTTTGACCAACCAGTGATTCTCTTGGCAGGGGGCCTTGACCGGGGCTACACCTTTGAACGGCTGGTACCGTACTTTAAGGAGCACGTCAAGGGCATTATCGTCTTTGGACAATGCAAGGACAAGATGAAGGACGCCGCCGAGCAGGCTGGCATTCCAACGATAATTGAGAGTGAAAATGCCGTGACGGCGGTACCAGAAGCATGGAAAATCAGTGAACCAGGCGATGTGATCCTCCTCTCCCCGGCCAACGCCAGCTGGGATCAATTCCCGAGCTTTGAAGTGCGGGGGGACCGGTTTATCGAAGCAGTTGAAAAATTAACGGGTGAAAAGGAGAAAGATTAATGCGGTTATTAGTTTCTGGTGGCGGGACTGGTGGTCATATCTACCCAGCCTTAGCCTTGATTGAACGCTTGAAACAGGTTGAACCGGATACTGAGGTCCTCTACGTTGGGACCACCCGGGGGCTAGAAAACAAGATTGTCCCGGATGCCGGCATCAAGCTGGAGACAATGAAAATGCAGGGCTTTAAGCGTTCTCTTTCGTTGGAGAATTTGAAGACGGTATACCTCTTCCTCAACTCGGTTCACCGGGCCAAAAAGATTATCCGGGATTTTAAACCGGACGTGGTTTTAGGAACCGGGGGCTACGTCAGCGGCGCGGTATTGTACGCGGCTGCTAAGCACCATGTTCCGACAGTGATTCACGAGCAAAACAGTGTGGTGGGAATCACCAATAAGTTTCTGAGCCGCTATGTGGACCAGATTGCGATTGCTTTTGAAGCGGCCCGGGCCCAATTCCCGGCTGATAAAGTGACGATGGTCGGCAACCCGCGGGCCCAGCAAGTGGCTGCTCAGGTGGACAGCGACTTTTCCTGGTCAACATATGGCCTGAAGAATGATGTGCCAACGCTGATGATTTTTGGCGGCAGCCAGGGGGCACCCAAGATTAACCAAACGGTTGTGGATGCAATCCCGGAATTTAACCACCGTCAGTACCAGGTGATTTTTGCAACTGGACAGAAGCGCTACGACCACATCAAACAGGAATTAGCGGATGTGGAGATTGGTGATAACGTCAAAGTTGTCCCGTATATCAAAGACATGCCCGCAAAGATGCCAAAGGTGGCAGCGCTCGTTTCTCGGGCGGGGGCAACGACCATTGCTGAAGTAACTGCTCTGGGAGTTCCCACCATTTTGATCCCGAGCCCGTACGTGACTGCTAACCACCAGGTTAAAAATGCTCAGGCACTGGTTCGGAAAAACGCGGCGGTGATGATCACCGAGGACCACCTGGATGCCCGCACGCTCCTGGTACAGGCGGATAAGATCATGGAGAATAACGAATTGCGGGGTGAAATGGCCAGCGCTGCTAAACAGCTGGGCAAGCCGGATGCGGCGGATCATTTGATCAAGGTTCTCCACCACGCGATTGATGAACACCATTAAAACGGAGGGGAGGTTCAGCCGTGGCACAAAAAGATTTGTTTTCTGATGAACACCAGCGTTACTCACAGCGCTTGTCGGAAGTGGAAGAACGGCGCGCGCAGACCGTTCAGCCAAGTCAGCCGCAAGAGCGAATCGGTCATAAGAACCGGGGAATCAAAATTTACCGGTACCTGACCAACGGTGAGCGGGTGTTGAAGCTGATCCTCCTTTTTGGTGGGGTGCTGCTTTTGATGCTGTACGTGATTTCTCCCCTGAGCAAGGTTGACCGGGTGACGGTTAAGGGCAACCACGACCTCAGTGCAGCCGCGGTTGAACAAGCAACCCGGGTTCAGCCGGGTCGCTATATTTGGGGAGTGATGCTGTCCCAGCATTCTGCGAGCCAGCAGGCTAATCGGCGGAATCCTCAGGTTGCCAAGGTCAGTTATCAGCTGCGCGGCCCGCGAGCCGTCCAAATCACGGTTCGCGAAAATCCAATCGTTGGGACGGTCGAAATTGGTCAGCGGGATTATAATGTTCTGGCAAACGGGCAGCTTAAAGCTGCTAAGGGTGACCAGAGCAAGATTCAGTACCAATCCTTTGACCACCACCGTCAAAAGTTAACGACGACGGCCATCCAGCTTGGCCGGCTGAAACCGGTGGTCCGCAACGGGATTTCCACGGTGTGCTACCAACCACAGAAGAACGCACCTAACCGCCTCGTGATTTATATGCGTGATGGGAACACCGTTTACGCAAACTTAACCACGGTTGGCAAGAAAATGGCTTACTATCCCGCAATTGCGGCGACGATGAAGGAACCGGGCGTAGTTGACCTGCAAGTTGGGGCGTTTTCGTACAGTTACAAATCACGTGAACAGTGATTTTCAGAAAAAGCGTTTTTGAACGAGCAAAGATGTGGTAAAATCAACTTTAGATGTAAATAAAATACAATTTTTTTAATTAAGTATAATTGCTGCTTTTAGGAGGGTGCCGTTCAGATGGATAATTCAGAAGTATTTGTCGGGTTAGATATTGGAAGCACCTCGATTAAGGCACTGGTTTGCGAGAATGTAAAGGGCCAGTTAAAGGTCGTAGGCGTAGGGATTGCACCCTCTACCGGACTAAATCACGGCGTAATTGTTGATATTGATAAAACTGCCCACGCGATTTCACAAGCGGTTGCTCAAGCCGAGGAAAAATCAAATCTGACTATTAAAAAACTGATTGTGGGCTTACCGGCTAACTACCTGCGGATGCAAAAGGTACACGGGATGATCACAATCGCAGCCCAGGGCCAGTCACGGGAAATCGTGAACCGGGATGTGATCGACGTTGCTAAGGAAACGCTAACGCAAAATATTCCACCGGAGCGCACCGTCTTAGACCTCGTGCCGACGGAGTTCTCAGTCGACGGCTTTGGCGGGATCAAGGACCCGCGGGGGATGGTGAGTGTTCGTTTGGAAATGAAGGCGACCCTCTACACTGGTCCTAAGACGATCCTCCACAACACTAAGAAGGCGGTCCAACGAGCCGGCTATGAGATCAAGGACTTTGTGATTGCACCGATTGCCACTGACTTTAACCTCCTTAATGATGGGGAACAGGACTTTGGGACGGTGGTTATCGACCTGGGCGGCGGTCAAACGACGACCAGTATTATCCATGACCACCAGCTCAAGTACACCTTCGTCGATCCGGAGGGTGGTCAATACGTGACCAAGGACATTTCCACTGTTCTTAACACCTCACTCAAAAATGCTGAGAAGCTGAAACTAAACCATGGTTATGCAGACCATAGTTTGGCGGACGCGGATGCCAACATTAACGTTAACGTTGTCGGCAAAAACGAACCTGAACAATTCACCGAGGAGTACCTGGCAGAAGTAATTGAAGCGCGGATGCGGCAGATTTTTGAACGAATTCACCAACGTCTGCAAGCAATTCATGCTCCTGAGCTGCCCGGTGGTGTGACCATCATTGGTGGTGGCGCGGCGATGCCTGGTGTAAAGGAACTTGCCCAGGAATACTTTGCTGGCAGCATCAAGGTATACTCGCCGGAGCAGATGGGGATTCGGCATCCGGGCTACGCGACTGGCTTGGCGCTTGCGATGTACGAAAATCAGCTATCGGATGTTGATAAGTTAATAAAGCAAACGATTCAACAACCTGATATAATAGAAAGTCCAAGGGAAGAACCGGCAGCGGAGAACAATAACCGTCAGTTGGTTCACCAGTGGTCCAATCAGCCACGGCAGCGTTCTGGGGAGGGCCGTTCCAGAAAGAAACGGTCGGCAGAACCAAAGGAAAATAAGCACTCATTTGGCAATAAACTCAAGGGTATGTTTGATAACCTATTCGACTAATTTGACGGAGGAAAGATTCTATGGACAACGAGACAAGTACGATGGAGAACGAATTTGCTGGTGCACGGATTAAGGTAATCGGTGTCGGCGGCGGTGGCGGCAACGCAGTTAACCGGATGATTACTGAAAAGGTGCAGGGGGTTGACTTTATCGTTGCCAATACCGATTTGCAAGCCCTGAACAGTTCAAAGGCATCTACCAAGATTCAGTTGGGACCTAAGCTGACTAAGGGACTAGGAGCTGGTTCTAACCCAGAAGTAGGTGAAAAGGCCGCTCAGGAGAGTGAAGAGGCGATTAAGAAGGTCCTCGAAGGTGCCGATATGGTATTTATCACCGCCGGAATGGGTGGTGGTACCGGTACGGGTGCCGCCCCAGTAGTTGCCAAGCTGGCAAAGGACAGTGGGGCTTTGACCGTCGGGGTTGTTACCCGGCCCTTCTCCTTTGAAGGCCCACGCCGGGGCAAGTTTGCCATCGAAGGGTTGGACAAACTGAAGTCCAACGTTGATACCCTGATCATTGTTGCCAACAACCGTCTGCTAGAGATGATTGACAAGAAGACCCCGATGATGGAAGCCTTCAAGGAAGCCGATAATGTCCTCCGTCAAGGTGTTCAGGGGATTTCTGATTTGATTGTTACCCCTGGGTACATCAACTTGGACTTCGCTGATATCAAGACCCTGATGTCCAACCAGGGAGCCGCACTGATGGGGGTTGGTTCCTCCACTGGTGAAAACCGGGCGACGGAAGCGACCAAGAAGGCCATCTCCTCACCATTGCTGGAACTGTCGATTGACGGTGCTCAGCACGTCCTGATGGACATTACCGGGAGCGAAGACATGGCAATGTACGAGGCCCAGGAAGCGTCCGACGTTATCAAGCAGGCAGCCGGGACCAACGTTGATATTTCCTTCGGGATGTCCTTAGATAAGAACATGGGTGACGAGGTCCGGGTAACGGTTATTGCTACTGGAATCGATAAGCCAAAGACGAGTCCAGCCCGGCCAACCGCCCAAGCTAGTCATCCAGCACCACAACAGCAGGCAGCACCAAGCAGCCGGCAGGAAAGTGCTGATAGCAAGCCGGCCAATGACCCGTTTGACGGCTGGAATGACCCAACGGCAGACGTTAACAACAACGCTAACGAGAACGTTGATAACCAGTTTTCACACGTTGATAAGCCTGAATTTAACGTTTTTAATGACGATACTGCTAATTCAGATGACAGTGATGATGCTAACTTATCAACCCCACCATTCTTTAAGAATCGGCGGAAATAGTTAATATGCAAAGGGGGAGTGGTTTAACGAGTGGTTAGATTACGCCCCTTTTTTGTAATTAGGAGGGAGAAAGCACAATGGCAGCAAACTTTTTGAAGAGCTTATTTGGTGACGACGACCTGGAGCAGCAGGATGAATACTACGAAAATCCCCAGCCAGCTAGTCACCAGGGAAACAATAAGGTAGTGTCCTTCAGTGAGGGACAGGCAAACCGGGCTGGACAAACAACCAGCAAGATTTCCCTGTACGAGCCACGGATGTACGCGGACGTGAAGCAGATTGCTTCCCAACTGCTTGCAGACCGGGCAATCGTCGTCAACTTTACCCAGATGGATCCCAAGGCGGCGGCACGGATGGTTGACTTCCTGAACGGAACCGTGTTTGCAATCAAAGGTGAAATGAAGCGAATCGGGAAAGAAATTTTCCTGTGTGCGCCGAATAACTTTGAAGTTTCTGGCAACCTCTCGAGCAACCTGAAGGCCGAGAGCGACCACTTTAACGACTAAGGAGAGGGCGAATGCTGTTTGTACTTGGGGTGCTCAACACCCTTATCAATGCCTATATTTGGGTAATCGTGATTTGGTGTCTCTTGTCCTGGTTTCCGAATGCACGGGGAACGCGGCTGGGCGAAATCATCAATCGCCTGGTAGAACCGTATATGCACTGGTTTGACTTTATTCCACCCCTGGGCGGGATTAGCTTCTCACCGGTGGTCGCGATTTTCGTGCTGTACCTCGTGCAAAACGGGATTACAGCCTTGGGACACCTGTTTGGTGTATAGGATTAGCACATGGAAGAGAACATTAAACAACACTTTCGGCCGAACGAGGGGGCCTTTATTGACCAGGTTGCGGACTGGATTAGTACGGCTAGTGGTCAGTATTGCCCCGTCTTAACATCGTTCTTAAATCCACGGCAGCGCTATATCGCACGGACGATGGCGAACGCAGCGGATGAGGTCAAAATGGCGAGTGCCGGGGGCTGGGCTGGTGCTGAAATGCAGCGGGTCCTCTTTTACCCGAGCTACTACCAACCGACCACGGCCGATTTTGAACTCAGGGTGTTAGAAATCAACTACCCGACTAAGTTTACCGAGCTTCACCACCGGCAAATTATGGGAACTTTAATTGGTGAAGGATTAGAGCGGGCCGCCTTTGGCGATATCCTGGGTGACCAGGGCCGCTGGCAGGTTGTGGTGACTACCGCAATGGCCAAGTATTTACGGGCAAACGTTAGCCACATCGGCCGGGCCAAGATTAAGTGGCAGCCGGTAGAAGCGGCCAACGTTCTTCACCCGGTCGAGGATTGGGAGCCCCTGACCACGACCGTTTCATCGCTTCGCTTGGATGCGGTGGTGGCCGCGGGCTTTAACTATTCGCGCAACCGGGCCAAGCAGCTGGTCGAACACGGGCAGGTGCGTCTAAACTGGGAAGAAGTTGACCGGCCGGACGAGCAAGTGGTGGTTCACGACCTGATTTCGGTTCGGCATGGCGGCCGGATCCGCTTAGATGAAGCCCAGGGCGTAACGCGCAAGGGCAAGGAAAGAGTAAGTTTATCTGTGGCTCATGCATAAAATGGAGGAATAATAATGGGGTTAACTGTCGAACAAATCAATAAGCAAGAGTTTTCAACCAAGATGCGGGGTTACAACCAGAACGAGGTTCAACAATTTATGGCTACGGTCGCCCAGACCGTTCAGGAACTAACGGAAGAAAACCACGCCCTCAAAGAAACCGTCAAGGCTGACGAAGGCAAGCTAAAGTACTTTAGCGAACTCAAGGATTCACTGAATAAGTCGATCCTGGTTGCCCAGGAAGCGGCGGACAAGGTCAAGAATAATGCTAAGCGGGAAGCGGATATTATGATTCGTGAGGCCCAAAAGCAGGCAACCGACATTGTTTCCGAAGCCAACGAGAAGGCTAACCAGGTGGTTGAACGCAGTACGGAAGAAACTCGCAAGCTGACGACTGAAACTAACGATTTGAAGAAGCAGACCCGGATCTTCCGGCAACGGCTCCAGGTAATGCTGGAGTCCCAACTTGAGGTTGTCAAAAGTGATGAATGGGATAAGCTACTGGCCGACGAAGACTTAGACCAGTATAACGAAATTCAGAAGATCTTGGGGAAGAACCTTGACAATGATTCCTCGGAAAGTGTAGAATCAACAGCAATTAGTTCCGAAGCTGATCAAGATCAGGCGGCAATGGCCCAGCAGCCAGCAGTCGAACAACCGGCTGCGGGAGCTGAACCAGCTACTGCTACACCAGAAGCGGGCCAACCGGCAGCTGCTGATGCGGGTGAGACCGTAGTTGTCTTTCCAGATAGTGACCAGGGGAAGAACTAGGATAACGACGAAATTACGCTAATAAAATGTTGAAGAGAAGTGGAATCCCGGTACGGTACCACAGCGAGTCAGTGGATAGTGGAAGACTGACGGTTACCCGGTGTTCCTGATCATCTCTGAGTGCTAAGCTGAAGTCAGTAGGCTGGCCGGCCCATTACCGTTATTCAATGACAGGAGGAGACCCACCAACTGGGTCTCGAAAATGGGTGGTACCACGAATTGCTTCGTCCCTATCTAGGGGCGGAGCTTTTTTATTAGGGTAATAGTAGTTATGAACGAGAAAGGAGTCGATACCATGCGGGTAAAAGATACGTTAAACCTGGGCCGGACCAAGTTTCCCATGCGGGGGAAGCTGCCGGTAACCGAAGCACAGCGCGAACAGCTGTGGGAAGAAAACCAAGTCTACCAGTTGCGGCAAAAGTTAAACGAGGGGAAGCCATCATTCGTGCTTCATGATGGCCCGCCATACGCTAACGGGAACATCCACATCGGCCACGCGATGAACAAGATTTCTAAGGACTTCATCGTCCGCTACAAGTCGATGTCCGGCTACCGGGCACCGTACGTTCCCGGCTGGGATACCCACGGCCTGCCGATCGAACACCAGCTGACCAAGTCCGGTTACGACCGGAAGAAGATGTCAACGTCTGAATTCCGGGACCTCTGTCGCAAGTACGCCCTGGAACAAGTTGACAAGCAACGGACCGACTTCAAGCGGCTGGGGGTCAGCGGTGAATGGGATCACCCGTACTTAACCCTGGATAAGGAATTTGAAGCGGCGCAAATCCGGGTCTTTGGCGAATTTGCCAAGAAGGGGCTGCTCTACCAGGCGAAGAAGCCGGTTTACTGGTCATGGTCTTCGGAATCTGCACTGGCTGAAGCCGAAGTTGAATACCATG
The DNA here is from genome assembly GCF_001434465.1 of Limosilactobacillus oris DSM 4864. Classification (GTDB taxonomy): domain Bacteria; phylum Bacillota; class Bacilli; order Lactobacillales; family Lactobacillaceae; genus Limosilactobacillus; species Limosilactobacillus oris. The sequence goes on along the minus strand of NZ_AZGE01000018.1, from coordinate 11,921 downwards.
ATGTTGTTGCTAAGACGGCCTTCTTTGCGGAACAGGTCAAGGATGGCAAGGACATCCTGGATGACAACACCTACCTGGTTGTCTGGACGACGACCCCGTGGACCGTTCCCGCTTCGGAAGCCGTGGCCGTCAACGGTAAGTTTGACTACTCCGTGGTGAAGCCGGCTAATGATGACCGTCAATTCGTTGTCGCTACCGACCTGCTCGACGGCGTGGCTGACAAACTGGGCTGGGAAGACCTTGAAGTCGTTAAGCACCTTTCCGGGAATGACCTGGACGGGATGGTTACCAAGCACCCGTACATTGACCGCGACATTCTCGTGGGAACTGCGGACTACGTTACGGCCGATGCCGGGACCGGACTGGTCCACACGGCGCCTGGCTATGGTGACGATGACTACCACTTCGGTTTGGAACACAACCTGCCGATCTTTGCACCGATCACTGACCAGGGGGTTCTGACCAAGGAAAACGGGGCCGACTTTGACGGCGTCTTCTACCAGGATGCCGATGACATCTCCCTGAAGAAGCTGGAAGAAGCAGGTTCCCTGCTCCTGGAAGAACCGCTGAAGCACTCCTACCCATTTGACTGGCGGACTAAGAAACCAATCATCTTCCGGGCGACCGACCAGTGGTTCGTTTCCATCGACAAGATGCGCCAGGACATCCTTGACGCGCTGGAAGAAGTTAACTACCAGCCGTCCTGGGGGAAGACGCGGCTGCGCAACATGATCAAGGACCGTGGCGACTGGGTAATTTCCCGGCAGCGGGTTTGGGGTGTGCCACTCCCAATCTTCTATGCCGAAGATGGTACGCCAATCATGGAAGAGGAGACCATCAACCACGTGGCCGACCTCTTCGCTAAGTACGGTTCGAACGTCTGGTTTGACCGTGATGCTAAGGACCTCTTGCCAGAAGGCTACACCAACGAACACTCACCACACGGTAAGTTCACCAAGGAAACCGACATCATGGACGTGTGGTTCGACTCCGGTTCTTCCCACCAGGGGGTATTGGCCGAACGGGACTACCTGACCTACCCAGCCGACCTCTACCTGGAAGGTTCCGACCAGTACCGTGGTTGGTTCAACTCCAGCCTGATCACCAGTGTGGTTTGCTCCGGCAAGGCTCCGTACAAGGGAATCGTTTCCCAAGGCTTCACCCTCGACAAGAAGGGGAAGAAGATGTCGAAGTCGATGGGGAATGTCATCGACCCGAACAAGGTAGTCAAGCAGATGGGGGCCGAAATTATCCGCCTCTGGGTCATGAGTGCCGACACGTCCGCCGACGTCCGGGTTTCCATGGGAACCTTCCAACAGATTTCCGAAGCCTACCGGAAGTTGCGGAACACCTTCCGCTTCCTCCTGGCAAACACTGGTGACTTCAAGCCAACTGATGACACGGTTTCCTACGAGAAGCTAAACAGTGTTGACCAGTACATGCTGGTTAAACTCAACCACTTCTTGAAAGAAATGCGGGCCGACTTTGACAATTACGACTTCCTGGATGCTTACAAGCTCCTGATCAACTTTGTCAACAACGACTTGTCCGCCTTCTACATGAACCTGGCCAAGGATGTCCTGTACATCGAACCAGCGGACTCCCATGCCCGTCGCTCCATGCAGACGGTCTTCTACAACATCCTGTTGACGATGGTCAAGCTGCTGACACCAATTCTGCCGCATACGACCGAAGAAGTATGGGAATACATGGACGAACCGGAAGGCTTTGTTCAGCTGACCGAAATTCCTGATCCCCAAACCTTCGCCAACGAAGCGGAACTGCTGGAACAGTGGGACCGGTTCATGGACGTTCGTTCACACGTCCTGAAGGGGTTGGAAGAGGCCCGGAACGCTAAGCAAATCGGGAAGTCCCTGGAAGCCCAGGTGGACCTCTACCTCAGTGACCAGCAGCAACAGCTGTTGACGGATCTGGATGAGGACGTAGCCCTGCTACTGGGTGTGTCCGCATTGCACATTCACCCACTGGCAGAGGCACCAGCGGACGCGGCTAAGTACGACGATGGGGTGGCCGTCAAGGTTTCCCCAGCTGTCGGCGAAACTTGTGCACGCTGCCGGATGGTCAAGGAAGACGTCGGCAGTGACGACGTCTACCCGATGCTCTGTGCCCGGTGTGCGAAGATTGTCCGGGACAACTTCCCTGAGACGGTCGAAGAAGGGCTCGAAAAGTAAAATTTATTTATAATCAAAGCCAGATAGTGGTCAATCGATGACAGAAAAATTCTGGCGGTGTAAAATACCAAGTGACGCTTGTTGCTTGGTATTTTATTTAGTAGGTGAAAACATGCTTGAAGGTAAGGTAAAGAGCTTTGATGAGCAAAAGGGCTGGGGATTTATTACGGTGCCCCACGAAGGTGAAATCTTTGTTCATTATAGCGGGATTGAGGGCCAGCACCGGCGAGTCCTTCATCCCGACGACCGGGTTTCCCTGGTAATTGTGCAGGGCAGGCGGGGACCCCAGGCGGCCCATGTCCGGATTCTACACTAAGGAGGAAAGAGGATGCAGTTTGAAGAAAAGCCGGTTAGCAGCAAGACGGTTTTTAAGGGCCACTTGATTGAAGTGGAGGTTCAGCAGGTTCAGACGCCGCACGGGCAACTGGCCCAGCGGGAGATTGTCCACCATGCGCCGGCCGTCGCTTTACTAGCGCTAACCGATGACCACCAGATGCTGCTGGAGAAGCAGTGGCGGGCGCCCATTGCGAAAACCACCTTGGAAATCCCTGCTGGCAAGGTTGATTCACGCGACCAGGCGAGTGCTGACCATGCTGCCGTTCGCGAATTGAATGAAGAGACCCGCTACCAAGCAGCAAACCTGACTAAGCTCTCCGGCTTCTACACTTCGGTGGGCTGTATGGACGAATATATGACCCTTTACTTGGCAACCGGTTTGCGGCCGGTCGACCACGAACTGCCCCAGGATGCCGATGAACAGCTCGCCTTGCAAACGGTGACCTTAGACCAGGCCCTGGCGATGATTGACCGGGGCGAGATTGAAGACGCTAAGACTATTATGGCAATTTACTACTGGCGGGGGATGAACAATGACGGCAGATAACAAACAGTCCTTTGATGAGCAACCACTGTCCCGGCGTGAATACCGGGAACAGCTTGCTCGTCAGCAGCGCCAGGGGACAAGTGCCCGCCCAGCAGATACTGAACCGCCTCTTCAGGACTCACCGGAGATGGGCCGGCGGCAGTTTGCAAGCGAGCACCAGCAGCTGACCGCTGAACAGAAAACGGCGGTGCTAAGGAGAAAACTAAATATTGCAATCGTCGCCCTACTAGCGGCGATTATTGTTGTGTACTTGATTTTATTTTTTGTAGGTTAAAGAGGAGTGGAAAAATGCGATTTGGAATTATCTGCGCGATGCCAGAAGAAATTAAGGAACTGAAGGCGCAATTAACGAACGAAAGTACGAAGCAGATTGGTGGCAAGGACTACTACTTTGGTCAGATCAGCGGCCAGGACGTGGTGCTGGTCGAAGCTGGAATTGGCAAGGTCGAAGCCGGAATCACCACTGAACACCTCATTACCGATTGTGGCGCCGACGTGGTAATTAACTCTGGCTCTGCCGGCGGCATTGGCGATGGTCTTCACGTGGGGGATGTCGTAATTTCCACGGCAACGGCCTACCACGACGTTGACGCAACGGCCTTCGACTACCAGTACGGTCAGCTGCCAGGCAAGGAACCCCGTTTTGCCGCCTCAAAGAAGTGGGGGGACGCCCTCGCCAAGGCTGGTGAGCAGACTGGCTTGACAGTCAAGCAGGGCCTGATTGTTTCCGGTGACCAGTTCATCGCCAGTCAAGACGCCATCAAACAAATCTTAGCCCACTTCCCGGATGCCCTCTCCAGTGAAATGGAAGGGGCCGCGGTCGGTCAGGTAGCCACTGACCACCAGGTGCCGTATGTGGTGGTCCGGGCAATGTCCGACACCGGGGATGAAGAGGCCGGAGTCAGCTTTGACGAGTTTATCATCGAGGCTGGCAAGCGGTCGGCGGCAATGCTGCTGCAGCTTTTTAAGGACCTTGCAGTTTAGGGAAAGGAACGGGACTGATGAAGGAGATATACTTGGATAATGCGGCCACGACGCCGATGACGCCGGCCGTAATCGATGAGATGACCACCCAGATGAAGAAGAGTTGGGGGAATGCCTCTACGGGTTATTCCTATGGTCGGGAAGCTAAATTAGTACTGGAAAATAGCCGGCACGTCTTAGCCCAGAGTATCAACGCCGATGATAACGAAATTGTCCTGACCAGCGGGGGAACCGAGGGTGACAACACCGCAATTATTCAGACGGCCATGACCCGGCAAAATTTGGGTAAGCACATCATCACCACCGCCATTGAACACGAGGCCGTGCTCAAACCCCTGCATTATCTGGAGGAACAGGGTTTTGAGGTCACCTACCTGCCCGTCGACGAGAACGGGAATATTTCACTGGATGATTTCAAGGCGGCCCTGCGTGACGATACGATCCTGGTTACAATCATGTCAGGTAACAACGAAGTGGGCAGCCGGATGCCGATTCACGAAATTGGTGAAATCTTAAAGGACCACCAGGCCTGGTTCCACACGGATGCGGTGCAAACCTATGGCCTGCTGCCGATTGACGTCAAACGGGACCACATCGACCTCCTGTCAACTTCGGCCCATAAGCTCAACGGACCGAAGATGATGGGCTTCCTCTACCGGCGGGATGGCATCAACTTCCCGAGCTACCTCAAGGGTGGCGACCAGGAAACCAAACGGCGGGCCGGGACCGAAAACGTGCCAGCCGTGGCGGCCTTTGCCAAGGCGGTCACTATTGACAGTCCTGAGGAGAAACAGGCCCGGCGGGAGCGGTTCTACCACTTCAAGCAGAAAATTGTCCAGGGACTGACCGAAAACGGGATTGACTTTGCGGTTAACGGTGAGATCAAGCCGGATAACCTCAACCAAATCTTGAATATCTGGTTCAAGGGAATTTCTACCTACATCATGCAGACCGACCTCGATCTGGCTGGTATTGCCGTTTCCGGTGGCTCGGCATGTACCGCCGGAAGTATCGAACCTTCCCATGTGTTAACGGCAATGTTTGGAGCGGATAGTCCCCGGATTAGCGAGTCCATCCGAATCAGCTTTGGCGCCCTCAATACCGAAGAGGACGTTGATAAGCTGATTGCGGCAATTGTCAAGATTGTTAACCAACTCAAGCAGACAAAGGAGGCTGACTAGGATGGAATTTACTAAGAGCGTTCGCTTACCGGGTGACCAGGATACCTATACGTTAAGTCCAGAAGTAAAGAAGTATACGCTGACCGACCTGGGCTTTGAGGAAACCCGGCGGGGCAACTTTGAATACAAGGGGAGCCTTGACACTGACAACCCCTTCAAGCCGGTTGCCCGTCTGCGTATTTTAATTAACGCTGACCTGACGGGCTTTAAGATGGAGACCGTGACGGGCAACGGTGCCCGGCGGATCAACATCTTTACCCACCAGCGGGCGGCCGAATTTGTCGAACAGTATCACTTTATTTTAGATGAAATGCTCAAAAGAAAGGTCTTCATTAGTACGCGGGCGGATTAAAATCTGTGCAGCGACTGGTGGACTTTGGTACAATAGGCAATACTGGATGCATGCGACCTTCAATCGTAGATTATTCCAGAATCTATTTGAAATGATGGTGATAAATAATGACTGACCACAGCCACACGCGTGTTGTTGTCGGCATGAGCGGCGGGGTGGATTCCTCAGTGACCACCCTGCTGTTGAAGCGTCAGGGCTATGACGTGATCGGCGTTTTCATGAAGAACTGGGATGATACCGACGAAAACGGTGTCTGTACGGCAACCGAGGACTACAAGGATGTTGCCAAGGTAGCCGCGAAGATCGGGATTCCTTATTACTCCGTGAACTTTGAGAAGGAGTATTGGGACCGGGTCTTCAAGTACTTCATTGCCGAGTATAAGAAGGGGCGGACTCCGAACCCCGATGTAATTTGCAACAAGGAAATTAAGTTCAAGGCCTTTATCGAGTACGCCAACCAACTAGGAGCGGACTATGTGGCGACGGGGCATTACGCCGACCTCAAGCGGGACGCGGATGGCCGGATGCACCTGATGCGGGCCGCCGACCAGCACAAGGATCAGACTTATTTCTTGAGTCAACTCGACTACCACCAGTTGGACAAGGTCCTTTTCCCGTTGGCAAACTACACCAAGCCGCAAATTCGGGAGATTGCTAAGGAAGCCGGTCTGGCAACTGCTGAAAAGAAGGATTCTGTCGGAATCTGCTTTATCGGTGAAGATGGGCACTTCCGCGAGTTCTTGAGCCAGTATATTCCTGCCCAGCCGGGCAACATGGAAACCGTCGATGGCAAGGTTGTCGGCCAGCACATGGGCCTGATGTACTACACGATTGGCCAGCGGCGGGGCCTCGGCCTTGGCGGCAACAAGGAGAGCAACGAGCCCTGGTTCGTCATCGGCAAGGACATTGAAAAGAACGTCCTTTACGTTGGTCAGGGTTACCATAACGAGCACCTGTACGCGACCCACCTGGAAGCCAGCGACATTCATTGGGTTGACGACGTAGTGAGCCGCTACGGGCGGGAATTTCACTGTACGGCCAAGTTCCGTTACCGGCAAAAGGATGTCGGTGTCACCGTCAAGATCGCTGATGACGACCAGATGGTGACGGTGACCTTTGATGACCCGGCACGGGCAATCACTCCGGGACAGGCAGTGGTCTTTTACGACGGTCAAGAGTGCCTAGGGAGCGCCATTATCGACCGGGCTTATAACGCTGACCGGCAATTACAGTACGTATAGCCATTAGCAACATATTACTGGGGAGAACGGCGGGGCAGAACTGTCAGGGCTGCCTTTTCCCCTCCCGGCATACATATTCGAAAAAACAAGAGTGAACAATTATAATTTTTTCTGGTAAGATATTAATTAAAAAGGTCTGCGATAGATAATGACAAAAGTGTACTTGATTCGTCATGGAAAAACTGAATGGAACCTTGAGTCGCGCTACCAGGGGGCGCACGGTGATTCGCCCTTGCTGGCGACTAGCTACCAGGAAATCAACCTGCTGGCGGATTCTCTGCGGGATGTACGGTTTGCCCATGCCTATGCTAGTCCGTTGAAGCGGGCACGGGTGACTGCCCAAAAGCTGCTTGACCGGTTGGAACAGCCAGTTCGCCTGACTATTGACAGCCGGTTAATGGAGTTCAACCTCGGCAAAATGGAGGGAATGCACTTTGCGGATGTGGCGGAGAAGTGGCCGGAAGAGCTCCATAACTTCCGCCATCACCCGGACCAGTATGACGAACGGGTAACCGGGAGCGAGAGCTTTGCCCAGGTAATTACCCGGGTCGGTTCCGCAATCAAGGAGTATTGTCGGCTCAACCCTGCTGCTAACATCCTAGTGGTGTCACACGGCGCGGCTCTGAACGCTACGATCAACGCCTTGATTGGGACGCCGCTGCCGCACCTGAAAGACCGTGGCGGCTTGAGCAATACTTCCACGACTATCCTGTCGACCAGTGACGCAGAGCACTTCGAGCTGGAGCGCTGGAATGATACTTCCTATTTGCACAAGACAAGACTGGACCCAACCGATACCATTTAATGAGGTGATTGTGATGAATAACGAAGAATTTCAAGCAAAGCAAAAACGGGAAACCGAAAAACTAGTTCACAAGCTGATCCGCGCAATTGACGAACATCCTGAGAAGGTCAATAACTATTACGATCTGGGCTCTTTGCTGACCCGGTTAAATGACTACCAACAGGCCGAAGAATTATTCATGAAGGCCCTGGGGATCTTCGAAGCCAAGAAGGACCAGACAGCGATTGACCTATTGAACTACGGTCTCGGGAACCTTTACTACGAGGTTGGCAAGACTGACGCGGCAATCAAACTCTACAACAAGATTGAGGACCCCAAGATTAAGGCGGATTCCTACTTAATGCTAGCCCAGAGCTATATGAAGAAGGGGCAGCATAAGCAGGCCGTGGCCTATGGGGTAACAGCCCATGAACTACGCCCAGCTGACCCGGCCATCAACCAGGTCTTAGGGGATTCCCTGCTGGCTCTCGGCGAATTCACTGCGGCTAAGAAGTACTATGACGTAATCTTACAGCGCCATCCTGGACGGGCAGATACCCAGTTTAACCGGGGCATTGTGGCAATGGTCTTGGGTGAGCCCTACCAGGACTACCTGACCCAGGCGCAGCAGCTTGACCCTGCTTATTACAAGAAGAGTGAGCAGCGCCTGGCAGAGATCGAAAAGACCTTGCAAGCAACGAAAAAGAAATAGATTGGAAAGGATGACTTTAATGGCAACTGAGATGGACCTATTTAAGACGCCAACGGAGCCGTCTTTTTTTGTTGGTCAGGTTCAGTCGGAAATTTTTTCGAGTCCGGATTCCTTTTTTAAGGTCCTGGTGGTATCGGTCGAAGATGCTAACTTCGACTGGTCAGAGGGCGAAATTACGGTAACTGGCAGTTTTGGTGACCTTAGCGACGACCAGACGTACCGCTTTGAGGGCCAACTGGTGGAACACCCCCGCTACGGTCAGCAGTTTCAGGCAAGTTCCTACCATGTCAACCAACCGACCAGTCGGACGGGACTGGTAGAATTTCTGGCAGGAAAACAGTTCCCGGGGGTCGGCCAAAAAACGGCGGAGAAGATAGTTGATGTCCTCGGGACGGGAGCAATTGATAAGATTAGCGCGGACCCGCATGTCTTAGACGGTTTGAAGCTGCGTTCCGCGGTGAAAAAGTCAATTATCGATAACCTCCAGGCTAACCAGGGCTTGGACCAAGTGATTATTGGCCTTAACGATTACGGTTTCGGCAGCAACCTGATCAGTGCGATTGTTGACCACTACGGCGAGGATGCCCTCCACATTATCAGTGAAAATCCGTACCAGCTAGCGGCGGAAATCGATGGGATCAGCTTCAGGCGGGCTGACCAGGTGGCCGCTAAGTTAGGCATTGCTGGAGATGACTCCCGACGGATTAGGGCGGCCATTATTCAGTCGTTGGATGACCTCACGATGGCAACTGGTGATACTTATACCAGTGCCAAACCGCTGCTGGTAAGCGCTCAGCGCCTGCTCAATGATGGCCGTAACGGTCAGGTCGCCGCTCCGGTGATTGCTGATCAGATTGTGGCGATGGAAAAGCAGCACCAGATCAGCTATGACGACGAGCGACTTTACCCAACGGCCCTCTACAAGGCAGAATACCAAATTGCAGACCACTTAGACCGGCTAGTAAAGGCGAAGGAGAGCGCAGTTCCCGCGGAAACGATTCAAAAGACCCTGAGCCGGGTAGAGGAGGAAACCGGGATTAAGTATGACCAGGTGCAGGTCCGGGCAATTGAAACGGCACTTAATAATAAGGTCATGCTGTTGACTGGGGGACCGGGGACCGGTAAAACTACGATTATCCGGGGAATCGTGGAGTGCTACGCCAAGGTTCACCAACTTTCACTGGAGATTGACGATTACCGCGACAAACCCTTCCCAGTGCTACTGGCAGCGCCGACTGGCCGGGCAGCTAAGCGGATGAGTGAGGCTACCGACCTGCCTGCCAGTACGATTCACCGTTTGCTCGGCTTAAACGGCCGTGAATTGCCAACGGATATTAACGCGCGGGATTTAAAGGGTTCATTGCTGATTGTCGATGAAATGTCGATGGTCGATACTTTACTCTTCAAAACCCTCGTTCAGGCAATTCCCACCGCAATGCACGTGGTGCTGGTGGGGGATAAGGATCAGTTGCCGTCGGTTGGGCCTGGACAGGTCTTTTACGATCTTCTGGCTTTTACCGAGCTGCCAAAGGTGGAACTGACAAACATCCACCGGCAAGCCGCTGACTCCACCATTATTCCACTGGCACACGCTGTCAAAGCTGGCCGGGTCCCAGCCGACCTGATGGCGAAAAAGGCTGACCGGTCGTTTATCCCTTGCCAGGCCTGGCAGATCCCGGACGTGGTGGAACAAATTATTAAACTAAGCCGACAGCGAGGATATACTGCCCAGGATGTTCAGATTCTAGCACCAATGTATCGGGGAGCAGCCGGGGTAGATAATCTGAATGAGCTAGCCCAAGCAGTTTATAACCCGCCGACCAAGGATAAGCAGGAAGTAGAGTTTCGTGGTCAGGTTTTCCGGGTTGGTGACAAGGTCCTGCAGCTGGTCAATAGTCCCGAAAATAATGTTTTTAATGGGGATATTGGCCAAATCACTGCTATTGAGACTAAGAAGGGCGCCAAGGGGGCAACCATTACGATCGACTTTGATGGAAACGAGGTTAATTATCACCGGATGGAGTGGAACCAGATTCAGCTGGCCTACGCTATTTCGATTCATAAATCGCAGGGGAGTCAGTTTAAAATGGTTTTAATGCCGGTCGTCCGACAATTCAGCCGGATGCTCCAACGGAACCTAGTATATACGGCGATCACGCGGGCAGCCGATAAGCTGGTCTTGCTGGGGGAAGCCCAGGCAATGGCGTTGGCCGTTCACAATGTGGGGACAAACCGACAGACGACCCTGCTGAATCGGCTGCGGGAGAAGTGGCAGCTAACGAAGCCGGAAAAACCGGCGGCAGTGGCAAAGGATGATTCCCTCGCGGTAGCTGATAAGGAATTAGTGCCAGATTCAGCAACCGATTCCTCGTCGGGACCCCAGATATTGACCGCCGCCCTGATTGCTGAACAGGCGATTGATCCCCTGATCGGGATGGCAGGAATTAAACCCCAGGACTTATAAGGGCTTGATTGCGAAGAAAAATGTTGCGATAATAAACGGTGTACTGCACACTGCTAGTTAAAATAAAGGAAGTAGAACAATGACGCAGATTAAGAATGCTCAAAACGTCCGGTTGTTTGCCTTGAACTCAAACCAGCCCTTAGCGGAAGCCATTGCCGCTAAGGTCGGCCTGCCGCTCAGCAAGGCTTCTGTTAACCACTTTGCTGATGGTGAAATAAAGATTACCATTGACGAAAGTGTTCGGGGATGCGAGGTATACGTAATTCAATCCGTTTCCGACCCGGTCAACAGCAACTTGATGGAACTATTAATCATGGTGGATGCACTGCGGCGGGCTAGCGCGGCCAAAATTAACGTGGTGATGCCTTACTATGGTTATGCTCGGCAGGATCGCAAGGCCCGGAGTCGGGAACCAATTACCGCCAAATTGATTGCCAACTTGCTGGAAATGGACCAGATTGACCGGCTGGTAACCATTGATCTGCACGCTGCCCAAGTTCAAGGATTCTTTGATATCCCGGTCGACCACTTGCAAACGACGAGCCTCTTTGCGGATTATTTTGCAAAGCATGACTTGATTAACGATGAAACGGTTGTGGTGGCACCGGATCATGCCGGCGTTAGTTTTGCACGGAAGTTTGCGGAACGGATCAAGGCGCCCATCGCGATTATTGACAACCGGGCCGACGAGGTACGGGAACAAACTAATCAGAAGGTCCCTGAATATGTCATTGGGGATGTAAAGGGCAAGACCGCCCTCGTCGTCGATGATATTGTAGATACGGGGGTGCGGATGAAGTTATCTGCACAGGCCCTGGCCAAGTTTGGCGCTAAGAAAATTTACGGGGTGGCTACCCATCCGGTTCTATCTGCCGATGCAACCACCATTTTGCAGGATTCCCTCCTGGAGAAGCTAGTGGTCACCGATACGATTCACCTGCCGGCGGAAAAGCAGTTTCCTAAGCTGGTCCAACTTTCGGTGGCAGACCTCCTAAAAGAGGCCATTGTTCGGATTCACAACCACCAATCAATTGACACTCTCTTTAACCGCTAGGCTTCGTGTCTGCGTAAAGAGGAATGAGAAAAAGCATCCAAAATCTTGAAGTGAACCCCCATAGTTGGACGAAA
>NZ_AZGE01000017.1 GCF_001434465.1 Limosilactobacillus oris DSM 4864 | reverse complement strand
ATCCATCAGTACTTAAAATTGTAGAGCCTTTATTTTTTATTAAATTAATCCTTGCTGCTTCTCAGCGTGGTCAGTTCACGCTATAATTACACCATGAAATGAAAGCGCTTTCTGATTAAGGAGGTACTAAAATGGTAAAGGCAGTACAATTCGGCAAGTCGGCCGTGGTGGCGAACCCGCTTGGCCTAGGAACGAACGCGGTCGGGGGCTACAACCTTTTCCCTGGCCTGGATGATGGGGCGGGACGCAAGCTCGTTGACGCCGCTATCGCTAACGGAATCAACCTCTTGGATACGGCCTATGTCTACGGTCTGGGGCACTCGGAGCAGCTTGTGGGACAGGTAGTCAAGGAGCACCGGCGGGAGGAGCTGGTGATTGCAACGAAGGGTGCCCATGACTTTTCAACCGGGCGGGAAGTTATCCGCAACGACCCCGACTTCATAACCCAGCAGGTTGACCAGAGTTTGAAGCGCCTTGGGGTGGACTACATCGACATTTACTATCTCCATTTTCCTGACCATGATACGCCGAAGGCTGAGGCGGTTGGTGCCTTGCAACGTCTGCGTGAAGCCGGCAAGATTCGTGCGATCGGGATCTCGAACTTTAACCTGGACCAAATCAAGGAGGCCAATGCGGATGGCTACGTGGACGTAGTAGAAGATGAATTCAGTCTGCTCCACCAGGACCATTTGACGGAGGGAATGCTGGACTACCTTCGGGACCACCAGATTAGCTTTGTTCCTTACTTCCCGTTAGCTTCAGGACTATTAACCGGGAAGTATGTTCAGGACGTCAGTTTCCCGGCGGACGATATCCGGAGTCAGATTGCCGACTTCAAGCAGCCCCGCTATGGTAAAATTCTTGCGGCCGTTGACCAGGTCCGGCCGATTGCTGACCGGCACGGAGCAACGGTTGCCCAGACGATTTTGGCTTGGTACCTGCAGAATCCGCTGATTACTGCCGTTATCCCGGGCGCCAAGCGGGCTGCCCAGGTAATCAGCAATGCCCAGGCAATGAACATTCAGCTAACAGCCGAAGAGTATCAGACGATTGAGACGGCCTTTGCGGATTTTAAGGCCAACAAGAGTGGTAAGTCGTTAAAGGACCCTGATTAGGATAACGTAAAAAGACACCGGATAAATCTGCGGATTTATCCGGTGTCTTTGCTAATGCTGCAATAAATGGCGGTCATGTTGGTCTTTGAGCTTCTTGACCGCGCAGTCGTAGTCACAGGCAGCGCACTTGCCGCCGACCTTCACCTTGCGAAAAGTCCGGATGATGATAACGACGGCCCAGCTGATAATTGCGAGGATGATTAATAGGTTTAATAATAATTGCATTGAGGCAAGCCTCCTAAAAGATGAGTAAGCCAATTTGGAAAATTAGAAACGACGTGCAGTAGGCGATTGCTAACCCTGAAACAACGGCGAAAAGGACCCACTTGAACGAACCCGTTTCTTCTTTAATCGTTGCCAATGTCGCAAAACATGGGATATAGAGAAGGACAAAGGCCAGGAGGGAGTACGCCGCGACCGGGGTCATGAACTGTCCCAGCGCCGCGATGAGGACGGCCTTGCTGCTGGTGTGGAACATAACCATCATGCTGGACGTAATGACCTCCTTTGCAAGGACCCCGGTAAAGAGGGCGCTAATTGCCTGCCACTGGACGATTCCCAGTGGACGGAAGAATGGAACAAGGCCGTGACCGAGCGCCGCCGCAAAGCTGTGGGTGGAATCCGTCACGAAACCGGTCGGGCCGAAGCTGGACAGCAGCCAGATGAGAACCGTGCCAGCGAAGATAATGGTCCCGGCTTTCTTGATAAAGCCCTTGCCCTTGTCCCAGGTCCCGTGCCAGATCACGTCGAAGCGGGGCAGGTGGTATTCGGGCAGTTCAATGATGAACACTGACCGTTCCTTGACGCGGAACAGCAGCTGGTACAATTTCGCGACCAGTAGGGCCACCACGATCCCCAAGAAGTAAATGGACAGGACGACTAGTGCTTGGTGGTGGGGGAAGAAGGCCGCCACCACCAGTCCGTAAATCGGCAACCGGGCCGAGCAGCTCATGAATGGCATGATTAGCGTTGTCACCAGCCGCTCCTTTGGCTGTTCAATCGTCCGGGCCGCCATGATTCCGGTAACGTTGCAGCCAAAGCCGATAATTAGCGGGATAAAGGACTTGCCATTCAGCCCGATCATCTGCATCAAGCGGTCGGTTACCAAGGCTGCCCGGGCCATATACCCTGAGTCTTCCAGCAGCGAGATACAGGCGAAGAGGGTGAAAATTTGGGGAATAAAGGCGAGGACCCCGCCGACCCCAGCAATCAGGCCGTTAACGATTAAGGAACGTAACGGGGCCATGGCACCCAGCTGGAGCAACCAGTGGTCAACGGTGTTGGAAACCGGGACGGATAAGAACCAGTCGAGGGCGTCTGACAAGGGTGTTCCGACCCATTCAAAAGACAGCTTAAACATCAAGTAAAAGATCCCTGCAAAGATTGGGAGCCCCAGAACCGGGTTGGTAACAACCTGATCGATCTTCGCGGTCAACTGACCACTGTCCGTTTTGGCGGCCTGCTGCTGGGCGTCGTGGAGCAGACTTTCGATAAAGGCTAACCGGGTGTTGTAGATCTGGTCGGCAAACTTTTGGGCATCATAGTACTTTGCCTGACTGGTCAGCGGGGTCAACTGGTGGTTGCTTGCATACTCCTGAATGGCCTTGTTCTGGTCGATAAATTGGATTGCTAGCCAGCGGGCCACGGTGGCGGGGTAGTCGAAGTCGGCTTCAAGGGCTTCTGCCGCTTGCCGAATGGCCTGTTGGAGCATCGGCGGGTAGTCCAGCTGGAGCTTGGGTGCAGGCACCTCTTGGTAGTTAGTAATTTGCTGATGCAGTTCCTTGATTCCCTGGTGTCCCCGGGCGTTCGTCGTGAGGACTTTACAGCCGAGCCGCTGACTAATTAGAGTAAGGTCGTAGGACTGGCCGCTGCGGCGGAGATCATCAATCATGTTAAGGATTAAAACGAGCGGCAGCCCCCGTTCCAGGACCTCGATGGTGAGGAGGAGGTTGCGTTTGAGCTGGCTCGCGTTGGTGATGTTTAAAATCAAGTCTGGACGGTTGGTTAGCAGGTACTTGGCAACAACCGCCTCATCCTTGGTTAAGGGGTTGAGGGAATAGGCCCCGGGAAGGTCAACCACCTCGATGTTTGAGTGCTTGAGCGTTCCCACCTTTTTATCGACGGTTACCCCGGTCCAGTTACCTACGACGGCGTACTTATCGGTAAGGGAATTAAAGAGGGTCGTTTTACCAGTATTCGGGTTGCCAATCAGGGCAATGCTTGTCATTACGCCTCAACCTCCGTCAGGGCGGCAAAATCACGATAACGAATCCCAATTCGCTGGTGGTTATTCTCAATGATGACCGGACCATGGAAGGGATACCGCTGGATAACCTTAATCGGGCAACCCTCGCACAGGCCCATATTATGAAGGCGACTCGCGGTTGGCCGGCTCAAACAACTAAATGATTGCAATACATATTGGTGATTGATCATATTACTTCCTCACAATTCATTATTCCAATAATATATAAAAAACCAATTATTACATCTCCATTATACTACCGTGTAAGCGGTTGAAAAATAATCGAATGTTAAGTTTTAATTTAAAAATATTCGGTTATAATAGAATTGTATTATTTTTAACCTGATATTTTTGGAATATTTAGGAATATTAAATTAAGGGGATGCTTTACAAATGGCCACACTCGAAGTGCGTGATTTGCATGTTTCAGTAAAAGATGAGGAAAGTAAGAAGGAAAAGGAAATCCTCAAGGGAGTCAACCTCAAGATGCAGACCGGCGAGATCCACGCCATTATGGGACCAAACGGGACGGGGAAGTCGACCCTTTCCCAGACCATCATGGGCCAGCCCGGCTACCACGTGACCCAGGGTGACATCCTCTTAAACGGTGAAAGCATTGTTGACATGCCAGTCGATGAACGGGCACGCAAGGGGCTCTTCTTGGCTATGCAGTACCCGGCAGAAATCCAGGGGGTCACTAACGCCGAATTCCTCCGGGCTGCCATCAATGCCCGTCGGCCAGAAGACGACCAGATTTCCGTCATGGACTTCATTAAGAAGCTCGACAAGAACCTGGATCTGCTGGACATGAGCCAGAAGATGACGGAACGGTACCTCAACGAAGGCTTCTCCGGTGGGGAAAAGAAGCGGAACGAAATTCTGCAGCTGCTGATGATTGAACCAACTTTTGCCATTCTCGACGAAATTGACTCTGGCTTGGACATTGACGCCTTAAAGGTCGTTGCCAAGGGGGTCAACTCCATGCGGGGCGACAACTTCGGTTCCCTGATTATCACCCACTACCAGCGCCTGCTGAATTACATTGTTCCGGACACCGTCCACGTCATGATGGATGGTCAAATCGTCAAGACCGGGGGCCCAGAACTGGCTAAAAAGTTGGAAGACGAAGGTTACGCTGGCCTGCGTGACGAATTGGGCCTGGACATCAAACTGGTCGATGATGAGGACTAGGAGGTGCTGGAATGACTGATTTAGCAGAAGCAAAACAGCAGCTGACCGTGGCGAGCCAGCAAAATGAGGAGCCGGCCAGCCTCTTAGAACGGCGGCTTGCAGCGCGGGACCTGATGGCACAACTCCGCCTGCCCCGGATGCAGCGGTTTAACTTCCGTGACTGGCCGCTAATCGCTGACCAGCCTCTGGAATGGGTATCATCGGATACTGACTTAGAGAAGATAGCTCCGGACGATGAAGTGATCCGGGTGACCCAGGTCGGGCAGACGACGGTCAAGGTTCACATTCCGGAACGTCTGCGGGCGGCCGGCGTGGTGCTGACCGATATTTTTACCGCAGCCCGGCAGTACCCCGAGATGTTTGAAAAGTACTTTATGTCGGCAATCAAAACCGACGAAAACCTGCTGACGGCTTACCACGTAGCCTACTTAAACGCCGGCTTATTCCTCTACGTCCCTAAGAACGTCGAGATTGAAAAGCCGATTGAAGCAGAACTGGTCCAGGACAATACCCAAGACCAGCCCTTGGTTTCTCATATTCTGGTCGTGGCGGACCGGGGCAGCAAGGTCAAGTTTATCCAGCACCTGACCACGGTCGGCGACCAGGCTAATCCGGCAAACATGATGATTGAATTGATTGCCCGGGATAACAGTGAGATTGACTTCTCGTCCCTGGATGAGCTGGGCGCCCAGACCCACACCTACTTCAAACGGCGGGCCGATATTGGTCGGGATGCCCATGTTGAATGGGCGGTTGGCCTGATGAACGATGGTGACACAGTCGGTGACATGGACTCTGAGCTGCTGGGTGAAGGTGGCTATGCCAACTCCAAGATGATTGCGGTCACGACCCGGAAGCAAGAGGTCGGGGTCAACAACCGGGTGACTAACCACGGTAAGCACACGACTGGTCTGATTAACCAGCGGGGGGTAATCCTGGAAAATTCCGAACTGATTTTTAACGGAATCGGTCAGATTATCCACGGCGCCCACGGTTCCAAGGCTGACCAGCAGAACCGGGTCCTGATTATGTCTGACCAGGCCCGCGGTGATGCCAACCCAATCCTGCTGATTGATGAAAACGACGTGGAGGCCGGGCATGCAGCCAGTGTGGGCCCCGTTGACCCCCACCAGATGTACTACTTGATGAGTCGGGGAATTCCCCGTAAGCAGGCGGAACGGATGGTTATCCGGGGCTTCTTAGGCGCCGTTCTTAGTGCCATTCCGGCTGCAGATGTACGGAACAAACTGGTGGAAATTCTAGAAAGGAAGCTTACCGATGGTCAACAATATCAATGATTTGTCCGCTGATTTTCCCATCCTGGACCAGCAGGTAAACGGTGAACGGCTGGCCTACCTGGATAACGCGGCGACGGCCCAGAAGCCCAAGCAGGTCGTTGACACCTTGGTTCACTTTTACGAACACGACAACGCGAACGTTCACCGGGGTGTCCATACCCTGGCGGAACGGGCGACGACCCAGTACGAAGAGGCCCGCAAGAAGGTTCAGCACTTCATCAATGCCGCCGATAACCGGGAAATTATTTTTACCAAGGGCTGCACTGATGGCCTGAACCTGGTAGCGTCGACTTATGGCGAACAAAATATCCATGACGGCGACGAAATTGTAATTTCAATCATGGAACACCACAGCAACCTGATTCCCTGGCAGCAGTTGGCAATTAAGAAGCACGCCAAGCTCAAGTACATTGAATTGACCCCGGACGGGACGCTGGACATGGCCGATGCCCGGCAGAAAATTACTGACAAGACGAAGATCGTTGCCGTGGCCCATGCCAGCAACGTGCTCGGAACCGTTAACCCGCTCAAAGATTTAGCCCAGCTGGCCCACCAGCACGGCGCAATTATCGTTGGCGACGGGGCGCAGTCAGTTCCCCATATGCCGGTCGACGTTCAGGACCTGGACGTTGATTTCTATGCCTTTTCCGGCCACAAGATGATGGGGCCGACTGGAATCGGGGTCCTCTATGGCAAGGCGGACTTGCTGCGGGAGATGCCCCCGTACCAGTACGGCGGGGAAATGATCAGTGCCGTTTATCGCGACCGGACCGAGTTTGCCGACATCCCGTTTAAATTTGAAGCGGGAACGCAAAACATTGCCGGAGCGATTGCCCTGGGGACCGCGGTTGATTACCTCGAAAAGATCGGGATGGACCAGGTGGCTGCGAAGGAACAGGAACTGGTTGATTATGTCCTGCCGCAGCTGGAGGCGATCCCGTACGTAACGGTTTATGGGCCCCAGGACCCCCAGCAGCATACTGGCGTGATTGCCTTTAACATGGCGGGAATTCACCCGCATGACGTCGCAACCGCCCTGGATGCGGAAGGGGTCGCGGTTCGGGCCGGCCACCACTGTGCGCAGCCGCTAATGGCCGCATTGGGGGTAGCCGCAACGACCCGGGCCAGCTTCTACTTTTACAATACACAAAAAGATGCAGATCAACTGATTAATGCCATCAAGGCAACAAAGGAGTTCTTTAACGGTGGGACTATCTAAGTTAAACGGCTTATACCGTGAGGTGATTTTGGACCACGCCAATCACCCGCATAACAAGCACGACATTCCGCAGGCCACGAGTAAGATGACGGTCCACAACCCGACTTGCGGCGATACCATTAACGTGGCCGTCGATGTGGAAGACGGTCGGATCAAGGATATCGGCTATTCCGGTTCTGGTTGTACCATCAGCCAGGCCTCAGCCAGCATGATGACCGAAGCAGTAAAGGGGAAAACAACTGACGAGGCCCTGGCAATGGCGAAGACCTTTTCTGACATGGCAATCGGCAAGCAGCACTCCCAGGCTGATCTTGACCAGCTGGGGGATGCACAGATTTTAACCAGTATTATGGAATTCCCTGCCCGGATTAAATGCGCCACGATTTCCTGGTGGGCACTGCAACGGGCCTTACTGAAGAAAGATGATGAGGAGGAAGAGCAATGAGCGAGGATGCAGCAAGCATCGTAAACGGCGATGAAAAGTACGAATATGGCTTTCACGATGACGTGAAGCCAGTTTACTCGACGGGACGGGGCCTGACGGAAGAGGTTGTTCGCCAGATCTCGGCGGCAAAGCATGAACCACAATGGATGCTGGATTACCGGCTCAAGGCCTACCACATCTACAAGAAGCTGCCAATGCCAAAGTTCGGGCCGGACCTATCCGAGCTGGACCTCAAAAACATGCTTTACTACCAGAAGATGACCGACAAGAAGTTCCGGGACTGGAAGGACGTGCCGGAAGATCTCAAGAAGACCTTTGACCGCTTAGGAGTCCCTGAAGCCGAGCGGAAGTACCTGGCCGGGTCCTCAGCCCAGTACGAATCGGAAGTGGTTTACCACAACATGAAGAATGAATTTGCCAAACTGGGCATCATCTTCACCGATACGGATACCGCCCTCCGGGAATACCCGGACCTCTTCAGGAAGTGGTTTGGCAAGCTGGTTCAGCCAACCGATAACAAGTTTGCGGCCCTAAACGCGGCGGTCTGGTCTGGTGGTTCCTTTATCTACGTGCCAAAGGGCGTTAAGACCAAGACGCCAATCCAGTCCTACTTCCGGCTGAACGCGGAAAACACCGGTCAGTTTGAACGGACCCTGATTATTGTCGACGAGGGGGCCAGCGTGGACTACGTTGAAGGATGTACCGCCCCGAACTACTCTTCTGACAGCCTCCACGCGGCGGTCGTAGAAGTGAACGTCTGCAAGGATGCTTACTGTCGGTACACGACCATTCAAAACTGGTCTGATAATGTTTACAGTCTGGAAACCAAGCGGGCAGCCGCGGCCGAAAACGCTACTATGGAATGGGTCGATGGTAACCTTGGCTCAAAGGTAACGATGAAGTACCCGAGTGTTTACCTGAACGGCGAGGGAGCCCGGGGGACGATGCTCTCAATCGCGGTTGCCAGCAACGGGATTCACCAGGATTCCGGTGCCCGGATGATCCATAATGCCAAGAACACGTCCAGCTCGATTGTCTCCAAGTCGATTGCCAAGACTGGTGGTTCAACGGATTACCGGGGGACAGTCCGCTTTGGCAAGCACTCTGACGGCTCGAAGGCCCACGTTGAGTGTGACACAATCATCATGGATGACCAGTCCTCGTCAGATACGATTCCGTACAATGAAATCGATAACGCCCACGTGGCGATGGAACACGAGGCCAAGGTTTCCAAGATTTCGGAAGAACAACTCTACTACTTGATGAGCCGGGGAATTTCCGAAGCCAAGGCCACTGAAATGATTATCATGGGCTTCGTGGAGCCATTCACCAAGCAGCTGCCGATGGAATACGCGGTTGAGCTCAACCGGCTGATTAGCTTCGAAATGGAAGGCTCAATCGGTTAAAAGGAGGAAGTAACATGGCAGATGAACAAGAACGCCAGTATTCACCGACGGAAGACGCGGTCATGGGAGCCCTGGAACAGGTCATTGACCCGGAACTGGGGATTGACCTGGTTAACCTCGGCCTGATTTACGATGTCCAGGTAGATGAAGAGGGCCACTGTATTATCACGATGACCCTAACCACCATGGGCTGTCCACTGGGTGATTTCCTGAACGAGGCAATTACCAAGGCTGCCACTTCGGTTGACGGTGTCAACGACTGTAAAATCAACCTGGTCTGGGAACCAGCTTGGGGGATTGACCGGATGAGCCGGTTTGCCAAGATTGCACTGGGACTGCATGGTTAAAGGGGTTGAATAGTGATGGATATCCGCAAATTTGTCCAGCAACGCAAACGAATGGGCTTCTCCCAGGCCGAGCTGTGCGCTGGTATCTGTACGCAGTCGACCCTTAGCAAGTTTGAAAATAAGGGCCGGGTCCCCTCGGTCAAAATTCTGGAGCAGCTTTGCCAACGGCTGGAAATGTCCCTGGGAGAACTCAGTGAACAGAACGTGGCCCCGCAGCCGCACCGCCGGACAGTCCTGGACCAGGCCGAACATTATTTGCTGGGGGAACAGTTCCCCCTGGCAATCAAGACCCTGAACCAGGTTCGGGAACGCCAGCTGACGACTGCCAAGGCCCGGATGCAGTATTACTACCTCAAAGGGATGATTGATACACTGACGAGCAACCAGACGGTGACAACGATGTTTAACTTTACCCAGATCCTTGATAAGCTGGATGAGGAACACCAGACAGTCTTTTCACAGCTGGCCTACCTGGGTTGTGGAATTTTGTACGCGCGGAAGAACCGGCTGGGCAACGCCGAATTCTTTTTCACCAAGGTGGTCAACTACCTGGAGCGGACAATTACCGCCCCACTAAACCTGGCCGACCTAACAAATACCCAGTATGCCCGGCTCGTAATGATGTGCTACTATGTGGCGGAGTACCAAGCGCTTCGCAAGCGGCTGCCGGATAGCAACCGGACCCTCGCCCGGGTCAGCCGCCTGTGTGCGGCCCGCTACCTGACCGTTTTCATGCCCCGAGTCAAGCTGCTAGCGGCGAATAACGCAATGCGCGCGGGAGCAACGTCGGAGACCGTGGGAAACTTACTATCGGCAGCACTAGTCTTTGCCCGTTTTAACGGGAATAGCGTTGTCGAACTGCAGGCCGCGGCCCTTAAAAAGCAGCTAACGGATTTGTGATAAATAAAACGCGGAGTTGAGTTTTACTCAATTCCGCGTTTTACTGGTAAATAATCGTTTAATTGTTACGCAAAGAGGACGACCTTGCCATCAACCTTGATGGGTAATGAACCAGATTTACGGCTCTTTTTTGCCCGGTTGCCTTTTTTGCTGAAAGTAAAGAACTTTGAATTTAGTAACATTATGATCGCTCCCTTCATTTCTTTTCACCATTAAGATACCATGTTGGAGGAGCGAAGCAAAGACGGTGCATCCTGGTCCTAATTTACACGCTGCATAATTTATCACGGCTCTTTCTACCCACGTGCATATTGTACAACGATAGTGCATAAACTTTGCTGTAATCGTAAAAGCAGTGCTGAATAATGAATATAAATTCTTTTGCTAATTATAAGAAATTGCTGAGCATTTTTCTCAGATAAGGGGACTTGCTGGGGCATAATGGTGGGAAAGGCAGTTTGATAGGAGGGTACAATGACAGCAAAGATTACGATGGGGATGACGACCTGGACGGAACACCCGGTACTCATTCACGGTGAGCAACGGCCGGTCACCCTGAACGAGTACGCGCAACACTTTCCAACAGTGGAGGTGGATACGTTCTTTTATGCGCTTCCCCAGATGAAGACCATTCAAAACTGGCTGACAATGGTTCCAGAAGACTTCCAATTTATTGTTAAGGCCAACCAGGGGATGACCCTGCACAAGCGTAACCAGGAAAAGGGGGAGGTCGAGCAGTTATTTGCTCAGTACCGGCGAACCGTGGCACCACTGGTTGCGAGTGGCCAGTTGAAAACAATCCTATTTCAGTTTCCACCCTACTTTGATGCCAGCGTTGCCGATATCGACTACCTAAAAATGGTTCGCGCCTGGCTCGGTGACCTCCCCGTCGCGGTGGAATTGCGCAATAGCAGCTGGTATCAGCCGGGGGTGGTTGACGCGCTGGTTAGCTATTGTCAAGACCTCAAGTTTACCCTGGTGGCGGCAGATGAGCCGCATGACCAGGTCACAGCGGTTCCCTTCAAGCTGGTGACGACCAATCCTGACCTGGTCATGCTGCGTTTGCATGGCCGCAATAAAAAAGGGTGGGCCAACCAGGGGCAGAGCTGGCGCAAGACCCGCACGCTGTACAAGTATTCGGACCAGGAATTGGCGACGTTTGCCCAGCAGATTCGGCAGCTGACGCCCCAGCCACGCGAAGTCTGTATTATCTTTAACAACAACTCTGGTAAGGATGCTGCCCCAAACGCCCTGGCTCTGCAAAAGATGATGGGCGTCCACTTCGCCGGCTTGGCACCCCGGTCACCGGAACAGCTCGACCTGTTTTAAGGCCGCACCGACCGGTTAACTATGCTATACTAAACGTCAATACTATTCTTTAATTTTAATGAGAAAGAGGGGCCTCATATGGCTACACAAAAACCAACTTATTACATTACGACACCCATTTACTATCCATCTGGTAAGCTGCACATTGGGAACTCCTACACGACGGTTGCCTGTGACGCAGAAGCACGTTTCAAACGGCTGAGTGGGTACGACGTGTTCTTCCTGACGGGAACCGATGAACACGGCTTGAAAATTGAACAGAAGGCTGACAAGCTCGGAATGCAGCCCCAGGAATATGTAGATCAAATGGCCGACGGGATCAAGAAACTCTGGAAGACCTTAAAGATTACCAACGACAAGTTTATCCGGACGACTGACGACTACCATGAACAAGCCGTCCAGAAGATTTTCCAAAAATTCCTCGACCAGGGTGACATTTACAAGGGCGAGTACACGGGCTGGTATTCAGTTGATGATGAAGAATACTTCACTGAAAGCCAACTGGCAGAAGTGTACCGCGATGACAATGGCAAGGTCATCGGGGGGAAGGCCCCCTCTGGTCACGAAGTTCAGCTGGTTAAGGAAGAATCCTACTTCTTCAAGATGAGCAAGTACGCTGACTGGCTGATGAAGTACTACGAAGAGCACCCGGACTTTATTGAACCCCACACCCGGATGAACGAGATGGTCAACAACTTCTTGAAACCGGGACTGGAAGACCTGGCCGTCACCCGAACTTCCTTTAACTGGGGAGTCAAGGT
Source organism: Limosilactobacillus oris DSM 4864 (assembly GCF_001434465.1). Classification (GTDB taxonomy): domain Bacteria; phylum Bacillota; class Bacilli; order Lactobacillales; family Lactobacillaceae; genus Limosilactobacillus; species Limosilactobacillus oris. Next base: position 27,620 of record NZ_AZGE01000017.1, on the reverse strand, counting down.
GCCGAACGACCCGAAGCACGTGGTTTATGTGTGGATCGACGCCCTGTCCAACTATATCACTGCACTGGGTTACGGTTCTGCCGATGACAGTCTCTTCAAGAAGTACTGGCCCGCTGACGTCCACATGGTGGGGAAAGAAATCGTCCGTTTCCACACAATTTACTGGCCAATCATGCTCCATGCCCTCGGTTTGCCGTTGCCCAAGCACGTTATCGGCCATGGCTGGCTGACGATGAAGGATGGCAAGATGTCCAAGTCCAAGGGGAACGTGATTTACCCAGAAACCTTAGTGGACCGTTACGGCCTCGACGCTACCCGCTACTACCTCTTGCGGGCAATGCCATTCGGCAACGACGGGGTCTTCAGTCCCGAAGACTTTGTCGACAAGGTTAACTTCGACTTAGCAAACGATCTGGGAAACCTCTTAAACCGGACCGTTGCCATGATCAACAAGTACCAGGGCGGCCAGGTTCAGGGAACCAACGATGCCCAGACGGCCTTTGATGCTGACCTGGAGGAAACGGCGGCCCAGGCAATTGCTGAATACAAAGAGGAGATGGATAAGACCCACTTTGCGGACGCCCTGGCGGCAGTCTGGAAGCTGGTCTCCCGTGCCAACAAGTACATTGACGAGACTGAGCCCTGGGTACTTGCCAAGGACGACAGCAAGAAAGCTGAACTCTCCGACGTGATGACCCACCTGGCGAAGAGCCTGCGGGTAATCGCGGCCCTGCTCCAACCGGTAATGCCGGACGCCCCAAAGGAGATTTGCCGGCAGCTGGGCTTGCCAGAAGAGGCCATCAGCTTGACCGACCTGGCCTTTAACGACTTCCCAGCAAGCAGCCAAGTTGTTGCTAAGGGAACGCCAATCTTCCCCCGGTTGGACGTCAAGGAAGAAGTTGAGTTTATCAAGAGCAAGATGAGCGTGAACCAAAAGAAGAAGGGACGCAAAGCAATGGAAGAAGCCAAGAAGGCCGCAGAAAAGCAGCCAGAAGTAGCTACCGACGGCAAGAAGCTGATCCGGATCGAAGCCTTTGACAAGGTCGACTTGAAGGTTGCCAAGATTACCGCTGCTGACCATGTCGAGGGGGCTGACAAGCTCCTAAAGTTCCACATGGATGATGGGACGGCAGAAGGCCGGCAGATCCTATCTGGAATTGCCAAGTGGTACCCAGAGCCAGCTGTGTTGGTAGGCAAGAAGGTCGTCATCGTCGCCAACTTGAAGCCGCGGAAGATGCGGGGCGAGCTGAGCCAGGGGATGCTCCTTTCGGTTGAAAAGGATGGTCAGGTTCAAGTCGTCACGGTTGATGACAGCCTGGAACCAGGATTGGAGCTCGGCTAAGCGATGGGAAAACGGCAACAAGAATGGCGCCAGGTTTATGATTCCCACACCCACCTCAACGACGACCCCTTTTACGACGATGTGCCGGCGTTTGAAAACCGGGCGGCTCACTACGGGGTCACTCAGATGAACATTGTGGGCTCTAATGCCAACCTTAACCAGCGGGCCCTGGCCCTTGGTCAACGGTACTCGAACCTGCACCCAATCGTCGGCTGGCATCCCGAGGACATTCGGGCATTCGATGAAGACGCTAAGGCAACGCTCTGGGAACAGGTCCACGATCCACGGGTCGTGGCAATTGGTGAAATCGGGTTGGACTACTATAATGACCAGCAATCTCCCCATGACCGCCAGCAGGAGGTTTTTGCCGAGCAGTTGGACTGGGCGCGGCAGCTGAAACTGCCGGTGTCGATTCACTGCCGGGAAGCACTGGCTGATACCTATGAACTGCTAAAGGACGGCCACGTCGATGAATTCGGCGGGGTCATGCACAGCTTTAACGGGTCGCCGGAATGGGCCGAGAAGTTTCTGGACCTGGGAATGGCGATTTCCTTCAGCGGGGTCGCCAGTTTTGGCAGCGCTGAAGAGGTTCATGCGGCGGTACGGGCCGTACCACTATCACGGATGATGGTGGAGACCGACGCCCCGTATTTGACACCCGCGCCGTACCGGGGGAAGCAAAACGAACCGGCCTTTACCAAGTTTGTCGTCGACGCAATTGCAGAATTGAAGCAGGTGGCCCCATCCCGGGTCGCCCGGCAAACCTACCAGAATGCTAGCCGGTTATTCCTAAAGGATCAAAAAGATGACGAAGATTAAAGAAGTAATTGTAGTGGAAGGCAAAGACGATACCAAGCAGATCCAAAAGGCCGTCGACGCTGATACTTATGAAACCAACGGGTCTGCGCTCAATGCTGCCGACCTGGCTCGGCTGCGCAAATTACAGGCGAGCCGGGGCTTAATCGTGTTTACGGATCCCGACTTTAACGGGGAACGGTTACGCAAGATGATCAGTGCCGCGGTTCCCGGAGTCAAACACGCCTTCATTGAGCGGCGGCAGGGGGTCCCTCACTTGGCCCACGGCAGCTTGGGGGTAGAACACGCAGCCCCGGCGGTAATCAAAGCTGCTCTGGCCCACCTGTACACCCAGGCAGTGACGGAACCGGACGTCTACACCCAGCGGGACTTGCAGGCGGCGGGACTGGTTGGCAGTTCTCAGGCCCGGAAGCGGCGGGAACGGTTGGGGCAGCTGCTTGGCATTGGTTATGGCAACGGTAAGCAGCTGGTTCACCGCCTAAACATGTTTCAAATCAGTCCCAACCAATTTGCGGCCGCCGTTGAGCAGATAAAGCGGGAGGAAAATGATGAGTAATACACCGGAAATCGGTAGTCGGACCCGAACGCGGGCGATTATGGAAAAGTATGGCATTCACACCAAGAAGGGCTTCGGCCAGAATTTTCTGACCGACCTCAACGTCTTAAAAAACATCGTGAGTGCCGCCGAAATTACCAGGGACGATAACGTGATTGAAATCGGCCCGGGGATTGGGGCATTAACGGAACAACTAGCCCAGGCCGCGGGGGAGGTTCTCGCCCTCGAAATCGACCAGGATCTGATTCCCGTATTGGCTGAGGTCCTCGCCCCGTACGATAACGTGACGGTCCTAAACCAGGATGTTTTGCAAGCCAACCTGCCGGAGCTCATCAAGCAGCAGTTTACGGACCCCAGCAGGCCCATCAAGGTAGTTGCTAACCTACCCTACTACATCACTAGTCCGATCTTGATGAACCTGCTTGCCGCACCGGTAGATTGGGCGGCTATCTGCGTTATGATGCAAAAGGAAGTTGCCCAGCGGTTGACTGCCCAGCCTGGGACGAAGCAGTATGGGGCATTGACCCTGGCAATCGAGTACCAGATGACCGCGGAGATTGCCTTCAATGTTTCCCGGCGGGTCTTTGTGCCAGCGCCGAATGTCGATTCCGCCATCGTGGTATTGAGACCACGGACAACCCCGCTACCGGTACAGCCCTTCAACAAGCAAAAGCTGTTTGGCTTCATTCGGGGGTGCTTTGCCCACCGCCGCAAGAGCTTGTGGAATAACTTACAGGCCACGGTTGGCAAGCAGCCGGCGGTCAAGGAGAAGATGCAGGCAATTTTGACGGCCCTGGCGATTTCTCCCCAAACCCGGCCTGAACGGCTCACACTGGAACAGTTCATTGAACTTGCTAACGCCCTGCACGCTGCCCAGCTTCTCTAATAGTTAATATTATTGACTTTGTTATAATAAAATGATAATATTAATTGTTTCATGTTGAGCACAGGTACTGTTGTAACGCAGTGAGGTGAAGTTTTAGTGCCAGAATCAATTGTTGAGATCAAGAAAGAATTAGATGATCGTATTGGGGAACCAGTCCTCATTAAAGCACAGGCTGGTCGTAAGCGGGTGGCAACCCACCACGGTGTTTTGAGCAAGACCTATCCAGCCATCTTTGTTGTCCACCTAAACGATGGTAACGGAGCACCCGACCGGATTTCTTACAGTTACACTGACTTATTGACTCATAATATTTCGCTAGCCTTTGGCGAAGAAGACTAGCGGGAGAGAGGGGGGACAGGACTAGCTTGGCTAGTTCGTCGTCCCACCGTCGTCGCGCAGCAAGCCTGTTTGGGGGTGTTCAAATACTGATTTGTCAGCGTTTGAACTGCCAACCAGCTACTGCGCTGTTGCATTTTTATCTTTAAAACAGTAAAGAGACTGAGTTAACTCCCGGTCCCATTAACATCAGCTGGTTTTTAAAACGAAATGGGCTCCAGGTTCGGCCTTGCCGAGCACTGGGCCCATTTTGCGTCCTGCGTCAATGTGGGACTGCTCGCCCAGCTCAGGGGGAACGCCGCCCACTTCCATTCAACTTGCCGATTAATTGGCTCATTAGTATAATCAAAATAAGAATAACTTGAGATGGGGAGGGATGGCAATGCGTGTAAATGAAAAAGCACCGGCAAAACTCAACCTGAGCTTAGACACGCCGATGCGGTACTTCGATGGTTCACCCCGGTGGGATATGGTAATGACTTCGGCAGACTTGGCAGATTATGTGACCGTAGAAACCCACCGGCGACCGACGACGATTAAAGTTTATACTGACAGCGGCTTTTTGCCCAACGACCAGCGAAACCTTGCTTACCAGGCAGCTCATATTCTCAAGAGTCGGTTTCACTGTCGCGAGGGCGTGACGATTCACATTCGCAAGAATATTCCCGTGGCGGCCGGGCTGGGGGGCGGTTCTTCGGATGCCGCTGCCGTTTTACGGGCACTGAACAGGATCTGGCGCCTGGGTCTCTCACTGGATGAGCTGGCCAAGATTGCATTGACGATTGACTCCGATGTGCCTTACTGTGTATATAGTCGGCTGGCCCACGTGACGGGGCACGGGGAAAAAATAGAGCTGCTGCCCGCCCAGCCGCACTATTGGGCAGTAATCGCCAAGCAGCAGATTAGTGTGTCAACGCCGCAGATTTTACGTCAGATTAACTACGAGCAGCTAGAGCACCTTGATAATGAACGCTTGATTGCTAGTCTGAAGGCCCAGGATTGGCAGGAAGCAGTTAAGTACATGGGTAACGTCTTGGAACCCGTGACAATGAGTTTTTATCCTGAAATCAAGCAGCTCAAGGATAAGATGGTTAGCCTGGGAGCCGATGTGGCACAGATGAGCGGGACGGGGCCAACCGTGTTTGCTGTTTGTCACACCGAATCTCGGGCAAAGCGGATTCAAAACAGCATTAGCGGCTTCTGCCGGGATGTTCATGTGGTTACTCTGTTGTGAAAAGTTAATATGCGTGCAAACGAGGGTATGGAAAACGTCTAAAATTTGCTGATTAAGCTGATTTTAGACGTTTTTGCTTTTTAAAGGAAGTGTGTCGACGGGAACATAACAAGCGGTGGGAGCCATAACTGGTTTTTGAACCGCCCCCATATTTTCACGGCAGCTTGCATTTCGCGGTGCTTTCCGGTAAGATAGTTTTTGTTGCAAATAGTAATCATTACGATTAAACAAAGGGGAGTTCAAGTTGATGCGTAAATACTGGATCGGAGTCAGTGGCTTAATCGGCCTGTTAGCAATTGTTTTCCTGCTGGCATTAATTCCCCGGCAAAATTTTGGCCGGCAGCAAAAACCAATCCGGGTGGTCGCTAGCCTAGATTTCTATGGCGAAGTGGCACAAGAGGTCGCTGGAAAGTATGGTCAGGTGACGACAATTATCAATAGCGCCGCGGTAGACCCGCACGATTACCAGCCGGGAACCCAGCAAGCGCGCGAGATGGGCACCGCTAACCTGGTAATCCAAAATGGGCTGGGCTATGACCACTGGCTGACGAAACTAGTCCAGGGGAGTAGCAACGGCCGGGTTACTACTATCGATGTTGCTCGCCAGGTCGCTGGCAAGAAGGCTGGCGACAACGAGCATGTCTGGTATCAGCCAACGACGATTAAGCGGCTTACCCAGCAGCTAGCTGACCAATACAGCAAGCTGGACCCCGCACACGCGACCTACTACCACCGCCAGGCCCGGGCTTACCTGCAGAGCTTGCAGCCGCTTGACCAAACAATTGCGCAGGCCAAACGTGGTGTCGGGACAAAACGGGCAGTAGCGGTGAGTGAACCGGTCTTTGACTACGCCTTGACAAACCTTGGCTACCAGGTGATTGACAGCCACTTTGCTAAGGCCGTGGAGGACGGCAACGATCCTTCGCCGCAGGACATTGCTGCCCTCCAGGCGGCAATTAAAAACCACCAGATTGCTTTCTTTGTAGAGAATGCTCAGGCTGACGATCGCATTGTTAATAACCTGGTTAAACTAGCGCGCCAGCATGGTGTGCCGGTTTTGAAGGTAACGGAATCCAAGCCTAATGGGTTGAGCTACGAGCAGTGGATGACCAAGCAGTACCAGCAGCTAATCAGGATTCAGGAAAAGGAGGATTAAGGCAATGGCAGTGCTCTCAGTAGATGACTTAACGGTCGCGTACGGCGATCATACCGTTTTTAAGGATTTGAGTTTTACAGTTAACGATGGTGACTTTCTCGTGGTCGTTGGTGAGAATGGAGTGGGGAAGACTACCCTAGTGCGGGCCCTGCTCGGCCTCATCAAGCCCAAGGCGGGAACCGTTAATATTCCCACGGGGACCCGGATTGGTTACGTTCCCCAGTTTCGGAATATTGATGAGGAATACCCATTGTCAATCCGTGATTTTGTCGCGTTGAACAGCCGCCAATCCTGGTTGCCCTGGTTGACCGGCAAGGAGCGGCACGCGCTTGACCGGATGATTAGAATTACCGACTTAACGCCGATTGCCGAGCGGCCGTTGGGGCTGGCATCGGGCGGAGAGAAGCAACGGGCTTACCTGGCACAAGCCTTATTACCGGCCCCGCGCCTGTTGATTTTAGATGAGTCAACGGCCAGTCTGGATAATGAAATGAAGTATAACCTGCTCGACCTGGTCGCCCGGTTTCAAGAGGACGGCTTGAGCGTGATGTTTATCACCCACGATTGGGACCTGGCGGAACACTACGGTACCAGGTATCTCCACATAACGAAGGACGGCTACTCGACCGGTTCGATTGATGAACTGGCAGAATTGAGAAAGGAGACGGTGGAATGTTAACTTTGGCATTTATGCGGCACGCGTTCATTGCGAGCACCTTTATCGCGGTTGTGAGCGGAATTATCGGGGTGTTCGTTGTGGCCCGCCAGCTCTCCTTCCTGACCCATACCCTCTCGGAAATCGGTTTTGCTGGAGCGTCATTTGCCGTTTTTGCCGGCTGGCTGCCGTTAAATGGGATGATTCTCTTTACGATGCTCAGTTCAGTCCTGGTCGGTCAGATGAGTATTAAGGAGTCGCGCCGGGAAGCGGTGATTAGTGCCGTTTCCGGACTTTTTATCGGTTTGGGGATCCTCTTCCTCTCTTTGAGCAACCAGAGCGCTAGTTCGGCGACCAGCATCCTCTTCGGAAGTGTCGTGGGGATTAGCGCGGCGGAGGTTCATCAGTTGATTCTCCTTTCGGTTGTCGTCCTGGTGGTGACGTTGCTGATGTACCGGCCCTTAAAGTTTTCATCCTTTGACATTGTTGGTGCCCGGGTCAGTGGGGTCAACCAAACGCTGATTTCAGTGGCCTTCCTGGTCTTGCTGGCGTTGAGTGTGAGTGTCGCCGCCCAGATTGTCGGTTCTCTGTTGATCTTTATTCTGCTGACGATTCCCGCGGCAAGTGCGAAATACTTTACCCATGGGGTAGCGAAGATGGTGGGCCTGGCAATTTTATTTGCCTTGCTAGGAACGTGGACGGGCCTGCTCTTGGGGTACCTGACCAATTGGCCGGTCAGCTTTTTTATCGCGGTCATCGAAGTGGTAATTTACGTTATCGCCTTACTGTACCAAAACTTTGTTGAGGCAAGTTAGTGAGAACGGGGCTGGATTGTTTTCCGGCCCCGTTACTAGTTTAAACTGGGGGCACTTGCCATTCGGCTATTAGGGGCCTCTTTCTCTGTTCAGCATTCTTTGCTAACTACACTGATTTATTCAGAAAAGACGAACATTTTATGGTAAAATCAATGTTGTATTATTCCTTTTTGAAAGGCGGAAAAGAACGAAGATGAAAGTACGAAGAAGTAATCGACTGGTTGACATGACCAGATACTTATTGGAGCACCCCCGAACATTAGTCTCGCTTAAATTTTTTAGTGAGCGCTATGGTTCGGCTAAATCCTCAATCAGTGAGGACCTCAGTATTGTTAAACATACCTTTGAAACCTGGGGTGAGGGTCAGTTAAAGACCATTCCGGGTGCCAGTGGTGGGGCCGTTCTGACCCCATTTTACTCGAAGGAGAATGCGGAACGGGCGATTGCCAACCTGGTTCGCGAGGTGAATGATGATTCCCGCTTCTTGCCGGGCGGCTACGTTTACCTTTCGGACCTGATTGGCCGGCCCGATGTCCTCCACCAGGTCGGGCAGTTAATCGCCACCCAGTACGTTGACCAGGACGTTGACGTTGTGATGACGGTTGAAACTAAGGGAATTCCAATTGCGCAGGCGGCGGCGATGTACATGAATAAGCCCTTTGTGATCGTCCGTAATAGCTCTCACATAACAGAAGGCCCGACTGTCAGCGTGAACTATGTCTCGGGCTCAGTTAAGCGGATTAAAAAAATGGAACTATCCCGGCGGACGCTTTCGGCCGGCGCTAACGTGGTAATTGTCGATGACTTCCTCAAGGGGGGCGGAACGCTGAACGGCATGCACTCCCTAATCAAGGAATTTGACGCTAACCTAGTGGGGATGACCGTCCTTGCCGAGGGGACCGCAAATGGTAAGCGGCTAGTGGACAACTGCACGTCACTGGTCAAGGTCGATGCCGAGGATGGCGATCAAAAGACGATTAATGCCCGGCCAGGGAACTTTATGGAAACGGTATTTGGAAAGGAAAATTAGGATGGTAAAGAGAAACGCGATTATCTTAGCAGCCGGTAAGGGAACCCGGATGCGGTCAAAGCTCTACAAGGTTTTACACCAAGTCTGTGGGAAAACGATGGTTGACCACGTGCTAACCCAGCTGGAAAAGGCCCACATTGATACGATTATTACGGTAGTGGGCTTTGGCGCGAAAACGGTCGAACAAACTCTGGCCCACCGAACCCGGTACGCTCTGCAAAAGCAGCAGTTAGGGACTGGCCACGCGGTAATGCAAACCGAAGACCTGCTGGGCAGCGAAGACGGTGAAACGATCATTGTCAGTGGTGATACGCCACTCTTTACTGCGGAGACCTTTGAAAAGCTCTTTAAGTACCATGAGCAGCGTCACGCTGCGGCGACAATCCTAACTTCCATTGCCCCGGACCCGACTGGTTATGGCCGGATTGTTCGTGACAACGTGGGAATTGTTGAACGGATTGTGGAACAAAAGGATGCTAACCTCCAGGAACAAGCAATCAAGGAAATCAACACTGGGGTCTACTGCTTCGACAACCAGAAGCTCTTTGCCGCCCTCAAGAAGATTAATAATGATAATGCCCAGGGGGAATACTACCTGACCGATGTTATTGGTATCCTGAAGCAGGAAGGTGAGATCGTGACTGCCTACAAGATGGATGACTTTAGCGAATCGATGGGGGTTAACGACCGGATTGCCCTGGCTAAGGCTAACCAGGTAATGCGGGACCGGATTAACAAGCACTGGATGCAAGAAGGCGTTTCAATGGTTGATCCGGCGACGACTTACATTGACGCGGGGGTCAAATTGGGCCGCGATACCGTCCTCGAAGGCAACGTTGTCATTAAGGGCGATACCGTGATTGGAAATGACTGCTACATTAGTGCTGGGTCACGGATCACCGATTCCACGATTCACGACGGCGTTAAGATTACTTCATCGACGCTGGAAGAAGCAGAAATGCACAACGGCAGCGATATTGGTCCAAATAGCCACTTACGGCCAGAGGCTGAAATCGGTGAGAACGTCCATATCGGTAACTTCTGTGAGGTCAAGAAAGCCTACATTGGGGCGGGCACTAAGGTCGGCCACCTGACCTACATTGGCAACGCCACGCTGGGGAAGAACATTAACGTTGGCTGTGGAGTAGTCTTCGTCAACTACGATGGTACCAACAAGCACCATACCAATGTCGGCGACCACGCCTTTATTGGCAGCAACAGCAACCTTGTAGCACCGGTTAATATCGCGGCAGATTCCTTTATTGCGGCTGGTTCGACGATTACTGACAGTACTGAACAGTACGACATGGCAATTGCCCGGGCTCGGCAGACCAATAAGAAAGATTACGCGAAGAAGTTGCCCTGGTAAGCCGACTTTTGCTTGCTTTTTAACAGACCGCTCTATATCATAGATAAGGATAGACAAAAGACTTACTTATACTTCCGGAGGCTCTAATGACACAGTCGAATACTGATTCCAACTTAAAACTGTTTGCGCTCAACTCGAACCGCCCCTTGGCAGAAAAAATCGCCCAACACCTGGGAATCGAGCTGGGAAAACTTTCAGTGGACCGTTTTAGTGACGGTGAAATTCAAATTAACATTGAGGAAAGCGTCCGTGGTGACAACGTCTACGTTATTCAGTCAACGTCAGCGCCCGTTAATGATAACTTAATGGAACTGCTGATCATGGTCGATGCCTTGCGGCGGGCAAGTGCAAAGACAATTAACGTTGTCTTGCCATATTACGGCTATGCACGGCAAGACCGGAAGGCCCGGAGCCGGGAACCAATTACGGCTAAGCTGGTTGCCAACATGCTGCAAAACTCTGGGGTAGACCGGGTGATTGCCCTCGACCTTCACGCGGCCCAAATTCAAGGCTTCTTCGACATCCCGGTGGACCACTTAATGGGCGCGCCATTACTAGCCGAGTACTTTATCAAGGAAGGGGTTGCCGACAACGCGGTCGTAATTTCACCCGACCACGGTGGGGTAACCCGGGCCCGGGCATTGGCGGAATTTTTGAAGTCGCCGATTGCGATTATTGATAAGCGGCGCCCCAAGGCTAACGTTGCTCAGGTGATGAACATCATCGGGGATGTTAAGGGCAAGACCTGCATCATGATTGATGACATGATTGATACCGCCGGGACGATTACCTTAGGCTCGCAGGCGCTAATTGACGCGGGTGCCAAGGAAGTCTACGCTTCATGTACCCATGCGGTCTTGTCTGGCCCGGCAATTGAGCGGCTGGCGAAGTCACCGTTGAAGGAAGTCGTTGTGACCGACTCCATCCAACTGCCAAAAGAAAAGCAAATTGATAAGATCAAGCAGGTTTCCGTAGCGCCGTTGATTGCGGCTGCCATTAAGCGGATTAATGAAAACCGCCCAGTGAGTCCCCTGTTTAAGCAGGTCTTTCAGAGTGCTAAGAAAATCGACTAAGATTTGCTAATGGTCATCACGAGAGAGGCTGAGAAATAGCTCAGCCTCTTTGCTATTTTAAAGCTGGAAGTGTTGCAGCCCTACTAACCCCTTTTCCACCGGCTGGCACCAGCCATGTCCATTATTCGTGGTCAGCAGCCCCTGACTTTGCTGGGGAGGGTAGCAGAGCTTGCGTTTTTTTTAAGATTTTGGGTTCACTTGACCTTCCATGATATAATAAAGGCGCAGTAGCTAAGGAGGTTAACATGCAAACAAAACCATTATTTAATAAGGTGCTTACCGGTTCTGCTGCCATTGCCATTGCTTTGACATTGGCAGGGTGCGGTCACCATGAGACGACGACTACGGCAGCCAGCAGTTCATCCGTTCGCTCGGCGAAGACTACTTCGAGCAGTAAGCAGAGTGATGCTTACCGGTCAGCTAACAAGCTGATTCAAAAGGAGGACTACCAAGGTGCTTACGATCGGCTAAACAGCGCTAATAATCGTTCAACGCAGGAAGATTATCTTGCTACTGACTTACAAAACTACATGAGCGCGCGGAATGCTTACCGGAGTGGCAACTACGCCACCGCGGCCGCTACTTTGAAGGAGCAAAAGTCTGCTAGTCCAGAGATGCGGAAAGCTAACAATAAGTTGCAAAAGCAGATCAATAAGGCGCAAAACAGCAGCAGCTCCTCAAGCAGCGTTGCGGACAGCAAGGCAAGTACTAGTCAGAGCAGCACTGACCAGATGAATGATGATGTAGTAGTAGCGTTCGCTAACAAGATGGGCTTTAGCGGCGATAAGGGCTACCAAATCGTTCAGACGGGCAAGTCTGGCAATACCTACAAGTTTGAAGTACGGCGGAGCAACAGCGACAATACTGTTGCCAACCTGGTGGGAATTTACCAGTATAATAACGAGACCGGGGCCGTTACCAAACTAAGCTAATTGGTTATACTGAGAAGATAATTTGGTCAGAGGAAATTAATTTTTCCGCTGGCCTTTTTACTAGGGAGGCGGTTAAAGTGTGCACGGTAATAACGAGCAACGACCTCATCGGGCGAACGATGGATTTTCCACCCCGTACGCCGTGGCAGCTAACTTATTTACCGGCGGCTTTTCAGTGGCAGCCGGCGATTGGCGGCCAGGTTTTGACCAACCGCTACCGGATTCTCGGCGGGATGCGGCACTTTGACGGCCACTACCTGCTCGGCGACGGGCTGAACAGTGCGGGCTTGTTTTGCGCGGAACTCTTTTTTCCGGTTGCGGCAAGCTATGAGAAGACCGTCCGCCCTGGCACTCGGGGATTGACACCCCAGGACTTTATTCTCTGGGTGCTGGGCAAACACGCAACGGTCGCCGAGTTAGCGGCGAACCTAGAGCAGGTCTCGGTGGTGGGACGGCGCTGGTTCGATGACAACTACTATCCTTTCCACTGGCTATTGGCAGATGATAGTGGAACGTACGTGATTGAGCCACTGGGTGGACGGCTGAAACTCATGCGCAACCCCTGCGGAGGATTAACAAACACGCCGGCATTAGCCGACCAGGTGGAACGCTTGAATCACAGGCTGGGAATCGCGGACCGCCAGTTTGTCCCGCGGGCAGTGGTCAATTATCAGGGAGCGTGGCCAGCTGGTGGAAATTCGGTGGCGCGGTTTCAACAGGCAGTGTTGACGAGCTGGCAGAAGAAGCCCCAGACAGTTGCGGCAATGGCGACTTTCCTACAAACCGTTACCGTCCCCCATACTAGGAAGCACGAGCATAACTATACTCACTACCAGGCGGTAGTTGACCGTCAGCGCCTTCGGTATTACTTTACGGATTGCCGAACCCAACGAAGGGTCAGCTATGATTTGAATTCGGCGGTGGGTCAACAGCCCGTGGCCTTTAAACTATAAGGATGGTGGGCCACTGCCAATTTGCCTAGCTCATTGCTCCACTCTCCAGTTAAAGCGTGATTATTTCTTGAAGAAAGCTAATAAGTAAGGCTCCAGGGCTCGGTTTGCCGGGCACTGGAGCCTTATTGGGTTCTTATTTTGCAGGAAAAAGATTTTTCTTCCGGCCGGGATGTTAGTTGTTAAACACATACTTATCAATCGCGGCGGCGACCCCGTCGTGATTATTGTCGGCGGTAACGTCATCAGCAACCGCCAGGGTCTCTGGAATGGAATTGCCCATGGCGACCCCGTGACCGGCAAATTCCAGCATTGAGTTATCATTCTGGGCGTTCCCCAGGGCCATTACTTCACTGGCGGCAATCCCCAGTTCCTTGCATAGCATATCCAGTGCCTGCCCCTTGCTGACACCCTTGCGCATAAACTCTAAGTAGAAGTCCTCGCTGCGGACGATAGAAAAGCGGCTTGCCAGCTCCTCCGGCAGGTTGGCGAGGGCCCGGTCGATGACGTCCTTTTCGTCGACCATCATTGCCTTAGCGATGACGTACTGGTCCCGAATCCGGGCCATCTCATCAAGGGACCGGTAGCGGATTGGCATGTCGACCAGGTCGGATTCGTAAACGGTGTATTTGCTAATGTCCTGGTTAGTAGTGTAGATGTAGTCCCGGGTTTCCAACTGTGAGTGGACGTTTTCTTTAAGACAGTAGTTCTCCCAGTCTGCGTAATCATCAAAGGCCATGCTTTCGTCGACCATTACTTGACCGCTAGTGGTTTGGGCGAGGCCGCCGTTAAAGCTGACTACGTATTCGTCGTCCCGGTCGTTCAAGCCGAGCTGTTTCAGGTAGGCGGTGACACCCGTCATTGGCCGGCCAGTACACAGGACGATTTTGACTCCTTGCTGGCTGGCCTTTTTAATTGCTGCGACCGTCCGGGGGGTGATTTCCCGCTGGTCGTTGATGAGGGTACCGTCAATGTCGATTGCGACCATCTTAATTGCCATTATTATTGTTCCTCCTTGGGGTTAACGATGTGGTTGTTTTTAATGTAGTGCTGGAATTGCTCATAAATGGGTTCGAACACCTCAATGTCCTGGTGCTTCTCGAGCATTTCCTTAGGGAAAAAGAAGCGCTGGTCACCGGCTTCGCGCCCGGAAACGCTGGCAACCAGGGTTGAGACCTGGGACAGTTCAACGAATTCACCGTTGGGTTGAACCAGCTCGATTTGGGTTTGAGGGTTTGAATCCTGGGGATTGTAAGTATCATAGGGGAGTTTGAAACTATCATTGACCGCGGTATAGTAGTCGCTGTTGAAACCGGCCGTTTGAATTAACTCGCGCAGCTTCGGCAGGCAGGCGGCCGAGTGCTGGTCATAAATCGCTGACTTGAAGGGCCGCCGGTAGAGGAACCGCCGTGCCAAGTCACTGAGAATGTGGTCCCGGGAATGGGTCCAGTGGTTGAAATAGGTGGTCAGGACCCCATCGTCTAAGGCGAGGTAGTCGTCCAAACTAAATTTATGGTTAAAGAAGGGCATCAGCATGTGCGGGGTAAACTCTGGCTCGAAGTCATTAGGGTGCTCGTAGATGTACTTGGCCCGCATCAGCAGGTGGTCCAAAATCACTTCCATTGCCCGGGAAACGGGGTGAAAGTAAATCTGCAAATACATTTGCAAGCGGCTGATGATGTAGTCTTCAACCGCGTGCATTCCGGAAATCTCAAAGGCAATTCCGCCCTCGACCGGTCGCATTACATGGAGGACCCGGTCGAGGTCAAACTTACCATAGTTAGTACCGGTGTAGTAGGAATCCCGCTGGAGGTAGTCCATCCGGTCGGCGTCGACCTGGCTAGAAATCATTTGAACGACTTGCTGGTTTTCGTAGGTGTGGTCGATGACACTAGCGACCTGGTGGGGGAAGTCTGGGGAAACCCGCCGGAGGATCCGGTTAATGTTGGTCCCGGGACTGGTAATCAGCTGGCGGGTGATCTGTTCGTGGTCTGTATTAAAAATATGTTCAAAGGTATGGGAATATGGTCCGTGCCCCAGGTCATGCAAGAGGGCTGCACAGAGGGCAACGGGCCGCTCGCGGTCGTCCCAACAGCCGTCACCGGCTTGCTGGTGGGGATAGTTTCGCTGGAAATAGTTGCACATTTCCCGGGTAATTTCGTAAACCCCAAGGCAGTGTCCAAAGCGGGAGTGTTCGGCCCCGTGAAAGGTAAAGGAAGAGGTTCCCAGCTGCTTAATCCGCCGGAGACGCTGAAATTCAGGGGTGTTAATCAAGTCTAAAATAATCTGGTTATCCACGATGATCTGACCGTGGATGGGGTCCCGGAAAACTTTCTCCCGGGATAACTGTTCGTCACTGAAACGCACTCTTAAACCTCCTTCGGTAACCGTTCTTGCAGCTTGCTGATTGCTAGTCGTTCATCATTTAAATACTTGATAAACTGGGGCTGCCAGGTGAGCTGTTTGAAGGCCTGGTTGTCCGTCAAACTGAAAACGCCGCGCAGCCGGTCCTGGGCTTCGGCAATTGTAATGGGGCGACCAAGAAGGTCAGAGATATTCGTCATTGCCGCCGGCCACACGTCGGGAAAATGCCACTTGTTTGGCGTGGATTGGAGACCAGCCGTATAAAAATCACGAATCAATTCACCCCGGGAAAGCTGGTTGCCGTTAATGCTGAGGTAGAGCATGACGACGACACCCGCCATGTTTCGTCGTTGGGAAATTCCACCGATTTTTTGACCATTGACCTGAACGTCAAAGCTGCCGGGACAGTAAGAGTGGGTAACTTCGCCGGTTTCAATCGCCAGTTCAGGGAAGGCAGCCTGGATGACGGTGACCATCCGCTGGTAGGCTTCGTCAATCGTTAACTGCTGCTTTTCCAGGTGCCAAGGGAAGAACAGCGAACAGTTCAGTATGCCGTTGTCGCTGACCACTGCCAAGCCGCCAGAATTACGGATAAAGTAGTGGTGATGACGGTGCCGCAAGAGGTCCAGTGCGGTTGCCAGGTGGGGCAGCCGTTGGTCTTTGAGGCCAAGAATGACGGTCTCCTCTAATGTCCAAAAGTGAAGCAGGGGAGTCGGCAAGCCTTCGCTGCTGCGCAGGATGGCGTTGGTGTAGATAAATGAGCTGATATTATTAGGGGGCAGCAACGGCTGGCGAAATTCGCTGACCGGCTGGCTTAAAAATTGTTCCATAGGTTTGACTCTTCTTTGATTTTGGTTTCTATATAGTCATTATACAAGAAAGCTGTGGAAATTAATCCTAAACGGTCACCTTTTTCAGCAGTTTCAAGTATAATTGTGACGAAAGAACCGAAAGGGGATGTAAAGGATCAAGAAAATTACACCCGTCCACGTCCAGTTGACCACGGTCATTGAACAGGATGGTCAGCAGGAGCGGTTTAGTTTTAACGAAACGGGCAACTTTGTCGAACTCAACGGTAAGTACTATCTGCGCTATCTGGAACACCAGCAGGGGCACAGTACGCCCGTCCAATTTCGCCTGGATGACCAGGTGCACCTGCACCGGAGTGGGGAACTGACGACCCTCCTTAACTTTGACTTGGCAGCACCAACGGCGACCCGTTACCGGACCCAGTATGGAATCATCAGTCTAGAAGTCCAAACCAGCCGGCTGGAGAAGGAGATTGACCCCACGATTCCGGCCGGTCAGCTGAAGGTGGATTACTCCCTGGTGACGGCGGGGCAGACTGTGGGAAGTTATCAGCTTCGATTGCAATTTCAACCTTAGTATTGTATGATGTAGTTTAGACTTTTTGAAGGGATGTGCACCAATTTGGAATTAAAGGTTTTTGACGGCCAAGACAAATCAGAGCTTTCAATGGTTGAGGTGGCGCACGCTATTTTAGCTCATCATGGTGAGGCGATGGCGTTCGTTGACCTGACTAACGAAATTCAACAGTACCTGGGCAAGAGTGATGAGGAAATCCGGGAACGCCTCGCTCAATTCTACACTGATTTGAATGTCGACGGCAGTTTTATTTCCCTTGGTGACAATACCTGGGGCCTGCGGGCTTGGTACCCATTCGAATCTATCGACGAAGCAACGGTTGGTGAAACCGAGGATGAAGAAGACCGGCCGAAGAAGAAGCGGCGGAAGGTTAACGCCTTCTTGGCCGATTCTGATGATGACGACGATGTGATCGACTACGACAACGATGATCCAGAAGATGAAGACTTGGATGATCATGACGAAGACGATAGCAGCGACGATGATTACGACGAAGAAAATGACGACTTCAGTGATGATGACGATGACCTCGATGACAACATCGAGGACCAGCTGTCTGAATTACATGATGAAGATGAGGACGAAGAAGACGACGATGAATAAATCTCGTCAGGAGCCTTGACTATTTTGCGGCGAGCTTGTATTATCTTTCTTGGGCGCCTGTAAAGTATGCAGGCTATGAAGTTCTTAAATAAAAGAAGCTCCCTGTTTCAGTTGAAATGGGGAGCTTTTCTTTATTTTGGTTAGCACCTGAAATTAATTAAAGGAGTAGTAAAGCAATGACGAAGTACATTTTTGTAACCGGTGGGGTTGTTTCATCACTAGGAAAGGGAATCGTTGCCGCTTCCCTCGGCCGTCTGTTGAAGAACCGGGGCTTGAAGGTTGCCATTCAAAAATTCGACCCATACATTAACGTGGATCCCGGTACGATGAGTCCATACCAGCACGGTGAAGTGTTTGTTACCGATGATGGGACCGAAACAGACCTTGACCTTGGTCACTACGAACGGTTTATTGATAACGATCTGAATAAGTATTCTAACGTCACTACTGGTAAGATCTACTCTGAAGTTTTGCGCAAGGAACGGCGGGGAGACTATCTCGGGCGGACTGTCCAGGTTATTCCTCATATTACCAATGCAATTAAGGACAAGATTAAGCGGGCTGGCGAAAGCAAGGACGCCGAAGTGGTAATTACCGAAATCGGTGGTACCGTGGGGGACATCGAATCCCAACCATTCATGGAGGCCATCCGGCAAATGCGGGAAGAAGTGGGTCCAGAAAACGTCCTCTACATCCACACGACCTTAGTCCCGTACCTGCGGGCGGCGGGCGAAATGAAAACCAAGCCGACCCAGCACAGTGTTCGTGAACTGCGGGGCTTGGGGATTCAGCCGAATATTCTGGTGGTCCGGACTGAACGGCCAATCACCGATGAAATGCGGAAGAAGATTGCCCTCTTCTGTGACGTTGATCCGAAGGCGGTTATCGAATCGATGGACGTTAACACCCTGTATGAGATTCCACTGAACTTGCAAAAGCGGGGGATGGACCAGCTGGTTGTCGACCACTTCGGCCTGGATGTCCCAGTGGCTGACATGCGGGAATGGACCAACATGGTCAACCACATCGAAAACGAGCTGACCAAGACGATTAAGATTGCGATGGTTGGGAAATACACCGACCTGCAGGACGCCTACATTTCCGTTAACGAAGCCCTGCGGCACGCGGGCTACCCGGTTAATGCCAAGGTTAAGATTGACCACTTTAACGCGGAAAACATTACGCCCGCAAACGTCAAGGAAACCCTGCAGGATTACGATGGTATTCTGGTTCCAGGCGGCTTTGGCAACCGGGGAGTAGAAGGAATGATCACCGCTATCAAGTATGCTCGGGAAAACGATGTTCCGTACCTGGGAATCTGCCTGGGGATGCAGACTGCCTGCATCGAGTTCGCCCGGGATGTACTGGGTTACCAGGATGCCAACTCAACTGAATTTGATCCGAACACGGAACACAACATTATTGACCTGATGTCCGACCAGGAAGACGTCGAGGACATGGGAGGAACACAACGTTTGGGTGCTTACCCGTGCAAGCTGAAGCCAGATACGGTTGCGGCAGCCGCGTACGACAATCAGGCGATGATTAGTGAACGGCACCGGCACCGTTACGAGTTCAACAACGCTTACCGGCAAGAAATGGAAGACCACGGCTTGGTCGTTTCGGGGGTTAATCCGGACCGGAACCTGGTTGAAGTTGTGGAACTGCCAGAGAAGAAGTTCTTTGTGGCGGCCCAGTACCACCCAGAATTCCTGTCACGGCCAAACCGCCCAGAGGGGTTGTTTGCGGCCTTTGTCAAAGCGGCAGCAGCTGATAAGTAAATAGTTAAAATAGTAGCGGCGGGCACGTTGCAGTTGCCTGGCTACACAAGTGGGGGAGTTAGATTGCGAACCAGTTTAGCTGGTTCCGGCTAATGCCCCTTTTAATTTCTTTAAGATTGCTGATAAAAGGTTGTAATTTAATAAACAATTAATTATCATTACTATTGATTGTTTATTAACAATAACTAAAAAAATAAAGCAAATAATAACTAACTATTTTTAAGTGAGGAAACACGGAAATGAAACGAATGATCATTCAAGGAGGAAACCGGCTTTCGGGCGAAGTAACGATCGGTGGCGCGAAAAATAGTACTGTTGCGTTAATTCCGGCCGCGATTCTAGCGGATACACCTGTACAATTTGATACAGTACCGGATATCTTGGATGTTCACAATCTGATGATCATTTTGAAGTCGATGAACGTCAAGTCTGAGTTTAGTCATGGCGTCCTAGACATTGACCCAACGCAAATCATCGAAGCTGAACTTCCAAGTAAAGCGATCAAGAGCTTACGGGCTTCTTATTACTTTATGGGCTCGCTGTTAGGTCGTTTCCACCGTGCTACGTTAACTTTTCCTGGTGGTGACAATATTGGTCCCCGGCCGATTGACCAGCATCTCAAGGCGTTTAAAGCCCTTGGCGCAACGGTCAGTGAAAATGGGGGGACCGTTCATTTAGAGGCTCAAAATGGTCTTCATGGTGCCCGTATTTTTATGGATATGGTTTCCGTAGGGGCGACGATTAACGCGATTCTTGCGGCGGTTCGTGCTGAGGGAACAACGGTAATTGAAAATGCTGCCCGGGAGCCTGAAATTATTGACTTAGCGACATTTTTAAATAACATGGGTGCCAAAATTCGGGGAGTTGGAACTGACACCATCCGGATTACAGGGGTTAATACTCTCCAGTCGATGAATACCCATACGATTATTGCCGACCGGATTGAATCGGGGACTTACCTGTCACTGGCGGCAGCACTTGGTGATGGGGTCATGATCCACAATGTGATTCCGGAACACCTGGAGTCATTCACCAGTAAGATGATTGAGATGGGTGTCGACCTTCAGATTGACAGTGACCGCATTTATGTGCCTAAAACCACTAAGTTTAAGCCGATTCATGTTAAGACGATGCCGTACCCCGGCTTCGCGACGGACCTCCAGCAACCGTTGACCCCGCTAATGTCACTGGCGGAGGGGGACAGCGTAATCGTTGATACGATTTACCCGAAGC
Source organism: Limosilactobacillus oris DSM 4864 (assembly GCF_001434465.1). Classification (GTDB taxonomy): domain Bacteria; phylum Bacillota; class Bacilli; order Lactobacillales; family Lactobacillaceae; genus Limosilactobacillus; species Limosilactobacillus oris. The sequence continues at coordinate 7,103 of NZ_AZGE01000017.1, read as the reverse complement.
GGGTCAAGCACGTCCCTGAATTGCAAAAGATGGGGATGCAGATTGAGGCCCATGATGGGACGATTGTTGTCAAGCATACGGCTGCCTTGCACGGGGCAAACGTGAGTGCCGGTGAAATTCGTGCCGGGGCCGCGTTGACGATTGCCGGTTTAATGGCGGACGGGACGACTGTGATCAATAATGCGGGGAATATCCTGCGGGGGTATGATCGGATTGTTTGGAAACTAAACCGCCTGCACGCGAATGTTTCAATCGAAGACGATACATCAGTAAAAATTAGCTAGGCTGTTGCGTTACTAACTGATTCATGATATTCTATTAGGGTTGATTATCTATGTTTCAGGCAATGATTCATGGCAAAAGGAGCGTATAAAGTTATGAAACAAGGAATTCATCCAGATTACCACCCAGTAGTATTCGAAGATTCATCTACTGGTTACAAGTTTATCTCTGGTTCTACTGCTACTTCCAAGGAAACCATCAAGTGGGAAGACGGTAATGAATACCCATTGATCCGGATTGAAGTTACTTCTGATTCACACCCATTCTACACTGGTAAGCAAAAGTTTACCCAGGCCGATGGTGCGGTGGACAAGTTCAACAAGAAGTACGGCCTCAAGTAGGACGGCTAGCTTGTGTCAGGGGGACGATGGACAAGGTTGCTTGTTCATCGCCCTTCTTTTTTATTTGTGGTAGACTAAACGCGGAAGTCTAGTAGAGGAGGATGGAATGTGGAGAAAAAGAAAAAACGCGGCCTGCCAAATTGGCTCCGCTGGACATTAGTAGTAATCTTGCTGGTAATTTCGCTGTGCCTGATTTTTAACCAGCAGATTAAAGAGCAGCTGGTGGGCAATTACCGCCCGACAATCACCCAGCAGACAATTAAGCGGGATGCGGCCAAGAAGGCAACCTATAATTATAGCGATGTTCAGGATCTTAACCTGCAAACGGTAGCAAAGGTTCGGGCGCAAAAGCAGCCGATTAACATCATCGGGGAAATTACCGTTCCGGCGGCTGACATGACGATTCCAATTGCGAACGGTGTTAACAATACCACCCTGGCCTTGGCAGCAGGGACGATGCGGCCGGATATGAAAATGGGCCAGGGTAACTATGCGTTGGCTGGTCACAACATGGCCCACGGGAGTAAAATCCTGTTCTCCCCACTCTACTACCATGCCAAGGTTGGTCAGATGGTGTACATCACCGACCTTAAACGGGTGTATGAGTATAAACTCTACCAACGGACGTTTATTGAACCGACCCAGGTGGAAGTTGTCAATGATACGCCACAGAAGATTATTACGCTGATTACTTGTAACGCTAATGGTGAGCGTCGGCTAATGCTGCGGGGGCGGTTTATCAAGTCCGAGCCATTCAAGCAGGCGCCACAAAATGTGCAGAAGAACTTTAGCAACAAGTACACGACCGGCCGGAATTCATAGTAAATAAAGCGGAGGAGTAGGGCTAGCGGGCCTAGTTCGTTGGCTACTGCACCGTGGCATTATTTACCCTTAAATTAGCTAAGGGGATGGGCCAATTTCCTCCCGTTATCAGCATTTAAAGCAACAGCAGGCCTCTAGAACTCGGTTTTACCGGGTACTGGAGGCCTGCTTCGTACTGCGTTGTCAAGGAATCGGGCTGCTTTGCCAGCCTTAAAGTTCCCCTTCGATTTTAGTTAACCACAGTGGCAACGCCCGGTAGAGGCTTTGATAAGTTTCCTCAAACCGGTGGGTGTACCATGGATCCGGGATTTCCTCGTTTTCGTGACCGGGAACTAGCTCATTTGCCAGGTGAATTTTAGGCAGGTCACTAGCAGGCGCCATGCGCTGGAGGGCGGCGAGGTTCATGTTATCCATGCAGATGATGTAGTCTGCCCACGCAAAGTCACGTTGGGAAATAGGGCGGGCAACGAGGCCCGCGGTGGGGAGCCCGTGCTGTTCCATCGTTTGGCGCGCACCGGGATAGGGCGGCTTGCCCTCTTCGTAATCCGTAGTCCCGGCAGAGTCGACCTGGATTTGATGGCTAAGGTTGGCCTTGGCGACTAGTTGGCGGAACATGCTTTCGGCCATTGGTGACCGGCAGATATTGCCTAGGCAAACAAATAAGACGTTCATTTTTGACACCTCGCTGATTGATTTCTTTTAGTTTATCATACAAGAAATTCTAAAGTTTTGCTAAGGGGAGAACTGAGCCTTTCCCCCGGAGAATTAAATCTGGTAAAATGTTAACAATAATTTAAAGGAGGAGAGCAGAATGGCTATTTTAATTGTCATCCTGGTATTAGTTGTCATCATCGGTATCTACGTTGTGATGTACAACGGCTTGGTACAGTTACGGGTTCACGCCCAGGAGTCCTGGAGTCAGATTGATGTCCAGCTCCAACGGCGGAATGATTTAATTCCAAACTTAGTTTCCACGGTGAAGGGGTACAGTAAATTTGAAGCCTCTACCCTAGCAAAGGTGACTGAATTACGGACCGCGTTGAATAATGTGCCTGACGATGATCATGCTAAGAAAATGGAAGTTTCTAATCAATTGACGGGAACGTTACGGACCTTATTCGCGGTTTCGGAAAATTATCCGGACTTGAAGGCGAGCGCTGAATACCAACAGTTGATGGAGGAACTAAGCAATACTGAAAATAAGATTGCATATTCCCGGCAACTGTACAACAGTACGGTGGCAGCGTTGAACGCAAAGATTCAATCGTTCCCTAGCAATATTGTTGCGAAGCTGCACCACTTTACACAGATGGATTACTTGCAGGTACCGGAAAGTGCGAAGGCAGCGCCTAAGGTTTCGTTCGACGATTAGGGTGAGCTAGATGTTATACCAGCAAATTGCACAAAATAAGCGGAAAACCGTCCTCGTGATGGCCGGCTTTTTTCTGCTGGTGGCCCTAATCGGGGCGGCAATCGGCTACTTGTTTGCGCGCTCAGCGGTTGGTGGAGTTATCATTGCTGGGGTGATTGCCCTAGTATATATGGCGGTGATTATCGGCCAGTCGACGGACGTGGTGATGAATATGAACAATGCCCGCGAAATCCACTCTGCCCAGGAGGCACCCGCATTGTGGCACGTGGTCGAAGATATGGCGATGGTAGCACAGGTGCCGATGCCGCGGGTCTTTATTATTGATGATCCGAGCCCCAATGCCTTTGCCACGGGGAATAACCCAGAACACGCTGCGGTGGCTGCGACAACTGGTTTGATGGAGATTATGAACCGTGAAGAGCTGGAGGCAGTAATGGGCCACGAGATGAGTCACGTCCGTAATTATGATATTCGTCTTCAAACGATTGCGTTGGCATTATCAGCGGCAATCAGCATGTTGGTTAACTTTGCCGGCAACTTCTGGTGGTTTGGCGGAAGCAGAAGCGATGACGACGATGATAATAGTTGGGGTGTCTTTGCGATTTTGGGGTCGGTGCTGTTGATTATTCTGGCACCACTTGCAGCTACAATTGCTCAGATGGCCTTGTCGCGTAACCGTGAGTATTTAGCAGATGCCGGTTCAGTTGAACTGACACGGAACCCCCACGGGATGATCAGCGCATTAGAAAAGCTCAAAGAGGCCCAACCGATGAAACACGTTGCGCCTAGCAGCAGCGGCCTCTATATTAGCGATCCAGAGGAGAATGGTCGTCACCGCCGGTTTAGCGACTTGTTTGCGACTCACCCGCCATTGGATGCTCGCATCAAACGGCTAGAACAAATGTAGATTTTAGGCAGGGAACGCGGAAGGCGGGACCTGCTTTTTTCGTTCTTTTAGCAAGATAGTTTTTCCTTAAAGAATGCCTTTATTTCCCGACGGTGGTATAATTAAAAAGCTAGACCAAAGTATCAAAAGAAGAGGTAGCTTTTCAATGAAGATGAAGTTAGCGGAGATTGCGAAGGCAATTAACGCGCAAAATGAGATTGAACAATGGAAGGACATTGAGGTAACCAGTGTTTCTTTCGATAGCCGCCATTTGGAAAAAGGAGCGTTATTTGTTCCCCTCCAAGGGGCGCATGACGGTCACCAATACGTTGAAACCGCCTTTACCAATGGTGCGGCCGCCACTTTATGGGCTAGTGATCACGAATTAACTAACAGCGACCATCCCGTTTTAGTGGTAACTGATCCCCTTAAAGCCCTTCAAGAGTTGGGAAAATACTACCTGCGCAAAATCAACCCAATCGTTGTTGCTGTTACGGGGAGCAATGGGAAAACCACCACTAAGGATATGATTGCTTCCATTTTGAGCACCCAACTTAACGTTACTAAGACCTATGCCAACTTTAACAATGAAATTGGAGTGCCGGTCACTCTCCTAAACATGGAAGCCAACACTGAGGTGGTAGTCGTTGAAATGGGGATGGACCGGTTCGGTCAGCTCGACTTCCTGAGCAAGCTGGTTAGCCCGGACATCGCGGTTATTACCATGATTGGGGAGGCCCATATCGAATTCTTCGGTACCCGGGACCGGATTGCGGATGCCAAAATGGAAATCGTAAACGGCTTAAAAGAGGATGGCCTCTTTGTGTACGATGGTGACGAGCCACTGCTCAATGAACGGGCGGCGGACATCACTCAACAGACAACCCGTTTTGGCCGCCAGTTAACTGATGACTTATACGCAACGAGTGTTAACGCCGGGCCCCGCTCCATTGAATTTAAGGTTAACGAGTGGCCTGACGAGCAATTCACGATCCCAATGGTGGGTGAATATAACGTTAACAATGCCCTTGCCGCCATGGCAGTTGCCAAGCGCCTGCACATCAGTCCAAACCATATTAAGACGGCACTGGCAAACGTCGAACTAACGGAAAATCGGGCGGAATGGTTTAAGAGCAAGAACGGTGCTCAAATTCTCAGTGATGTTTATAATTCCAACCCGACAGCGGCAAAGCAGGTTTTAAAGACTCTCGCTGAAATGCCAGTTCAAGGACGGCGAATTGCGGTCCTGGGTGACATGCTTGAACTAGGGGAAGCCGCACCACGGCTGCACGCTAGCCTAGCGGAGCAAATTAACCCTGCTCAGATTCAAGAAGTATACCTGGTGGGAGCAGAAATGGCGTACCTACAGGCTAAGCTCCAGGAGCAGGGCTATCCCGCGGCAGCTATTCACTATTACCAGGCCGACCAGCTCGACCAGTTAACCGCCGCTTTGGAAGCCGACCTGCATCCGGCCGACATGGTCCTATTGAAAGCCAGTCATGGTCTGCATTTAGAGCAGGTTCTAGCAGCAATTAAAGAACAATAGTAACTGATTACCAGCCGATTGGTGATGTTTTCACCCGTCGACTGGTCATTTTTAGGAGGAAATTTTTTGAAGTTTAGCGAATTAGGTTTATCGCAAAGTTTATTAAAAGCAATTAAGCGGAGCGGCTACGAAGAGGCCACCCCAATTCAGGAACAGACGATTCCAATGGTCTTGAAAGGACAGGACGTCATTGGCCAGGCCCAGACAGGGACAGGGAAAACCGCCGCGTTTGGCTTACCGATTATTGAGCACGTCGATACGGACAACCCGAATATCCAAGCGCTGATTATCTCCCCGACTCGTGAACTGGCAATCCAAACTCAGGAGGAACTTTACCGCCTGGGCAAGGATAAGCGTGTTCGGGTTCAAGTAGTGTATGGGGGTGCAGATATTCGCCGGCAGATCAAGAGCCTCAAGCACCATCCCCAAATCCTCGTCGGAACTCCTGGCCGGCTGCGTGACCACATTAACCGTCATACCGTCAAACTGGGTCACATCCAAACCCTTGTATTAGACGAAGCCGACGAAATGCTGAACATGGGTTTCTTGGAAGATATTGAAGCAATCATTAAGGAAACGCCAGCTGAGCGGCAAACCCTCCTTTTCTCGGCAACAATGCCGCCAGAAATCAAGCGGATTGGCGAGCAGTTCATGACTAACCCGGAAACTGTCCGGATTAAGGCTAAGGAACTGACGACGGACCTGGTTGACCAATACTACGTCCGGGCCCGGGATTACGAAAAGTTTGACATCATGACCCGGCTGATTGACGTCCAAGATCCGGACTTGACGATCGTCTTCGGACGTACTAAACGGCGGGTTGATGAGCTGTCAAAGGGACTGATTGCCCGGGGGTACAACGCCGCCGGAATTCATGGTGACCTCACCCAGGACCGACGCACGAAGATCATGAAGAAATTCAAGAACGGGGACCTGGATATTCTGGTTGCAACCGACGTGGCCGCACGGGGCCTCGACATTTCCGGTGTGACCCACGTTTATAATTACGATATCCCATCCGATCCGGATAGCTATGTCCACCGAATTGGACGGACAGGTCGGGCCGGACACCACGGAACGTCACTGACCTTTGTAACGCCAAATGAAATGGAATATTTGCATGAGATTGAAAAACTGACCCGGGTACGGATGTTGCCGCTGAAGCCTCCCTCTGCCGAAGAGGCCTTCAAGGGACAGGTTGCCAGCGCCTTTAACGACATTGACGAGTTAATCGCACAAGATTCCACTGACCGGTATAAAGAGGCCGCAGAGGAGCTCCTGGAGAGCCATGACGCAACGGACCTGGTTGCGGCCCTTCTCAATGATATGACGAAGGAGGCGGCTAGCGAGGTTCCGGTTAAGATTACTCCGGAGCGCCCGTTGCCACGTCGTCACCACGGTAGTAAGCGTACTGATTACCATGGTGGCAACCACCGGCACTACAATGGTAATCGACGGGGAAATGGCCGTTACCGTTCACGGGGCCACCGCGGTGATAATCACGGTCGTAGCCACTCCAGCCGCCACGCCTTTAATATCCGCCACCGTAAGGATAAGGAATAAAGTAAGTGCCAGGGCTGTGCCACTGAACGGCATAAGCAATATGGGGCTGGAAATTAACTCAACCGCGTAGCTACTTGGTAGATGATGAGGCCTCAGCGCAATCGCTGGCTGCCGGGTCAAGTGGTTGACCTACTCCAAGTCGGCTAACTGCGCGGCAAAAGACACCAAAAATCAGTTTGCCAACCGATTCTTGGTGTCTTTTCTCACTCTTATAAAGTTTTGAGCCAGCGAAGAAGATAGGATGATTTTGGATCCTAAACGAATGGCTCTACAATTTTAAGTACTGATGGA
>NZ_AZGE01000016.1 GCF_001434465.1 Limosilactobacillus oris DSM 4864 | reverse complement strand
GTCCAGGGTTCGATCCCCTGACTGCCCATTTCAAAAAAGGTGATGAGGAAAATTCCTCATTACCTTTTTTCGTGGAAAAGAGAGGGTGGCGCTACCTCGTTCCCGGTCTAGTAGTAAGCATCATCTTGCTGGTGTTGGCCCTCGGCAAGTAGCGTAAGAATCACAAAAATTCCCCAGGAAATATTTCCCGGGGAATTTTTCTTTATCAGTGGGTGAGGCGCTTAACGACCAGGTCGCCAAAGAATTGAATGATTAATACCATCAGGAGGATAATCAGCGTTGCCGCAACCGTCACGTCGTTTTCAAACTGGTTATAACCGAGGGTAATGGCAATGTCGCCAAGGCCACCGGCCCCCACTGCTCCCGCCATCGCCGTCAGACCAATCAGGCTAATGATGGTCACAATTGAGGTCCGGGCGATTTCGGCCGCCCCCTCCTTCAAGTAAACCTTAAAGATGATGTCGACTGGTGACAGCCCCATCGCCAGGGCCGCTTCCACGAGTCCCTGGTCAACGGACGCCAATGCTCCCTGGACCTGGCGAGCGTAAAAGGGCGTGCACCCGATCACCAGCGGAACAATCGCCGCCGTGGTCCCAATCGAGGTTCCCACCAGAAGTTTTGTCAGCGGGGTTACCAGCGCTAACAGGATAATAAAGGGGATCGACCGCATGACGTTAACGATTTTATCGAGCACCTGATATACCGCGGCGTTAGCGAGAACCTGGCCCGGTTCGGTGACCACTAACGCGACCCCTAAAATCAGGCCAATGATTCCGACCAGTACCCCCGAAGCGAAGAGCATGTAGAGCGTCTGCCAGATTGATTCCACGAACTGGGTCTGGTTGCTGACAACGTTCGGGAAAAGGCTTGCGAGCCATTGCATTTTAATCGACCTCCTTGAGTAGTTTATTCGCAACGACCGCCGGGTGGGCCGCCACGTGCTGTTGCAAGTTTGCCACCTCATCATCACGGACGGCAATCACCGCGGTTCCCCAAAGTTGGTTTTCCACCCGCTGGGTATTGTTATAAACCAGCTTAATCTTCTCGACCCACTGCTCAATCGTCTTGAGCAGGGTAAACAGGTCGGTCTGCTGTTCCCGGTAGGTAAAGCTGACCAGACTGCGGTCAGCAGCCGTGTACTGCTTAATCAGCGTTGCCATTTCGTCAGCTCCCTGGTCACCATCGACCAGCAGTTCCCGGGTCAACGGCTGTTGCGGGTTTAAGAAAAGCTGGGTGGTTGGTCCCTGTTCGACAATTCGGCCGTGGTCCATTACCGCCACCTGGTTGGTGATTTCCCGGACCACTTCCATCTCGTGTGTAATCAGGATAATCGTCAAGCCCAGCTGCTCGTTCAGCCGCTTTAACAGGTGGAGGATATTCTGCGTCGTCTTGGGGTCCAGGGCGCTCGTCGCCTCGTCACTAATAAGAATTTGCGGGTCATTTGCCAGTGCCCGCGCGATTGCGACCCGCTGCTTTTGGCCGCCAGAAAGCTGGTTAGGATAGGCATCCTTGCGGTCTGCCAGGTCCACCAGCTTGAGCAGACGGTCAGCCTTTTGCCGCTTTTCCTGCTTTGAAAGCCCACTGTGCAGGAGCGGCAGCATCACGTTCTCTTCGACCGTCCGCGTCGCCATCAGGTTAAAATGCTGGAAGATCATCCCGATTTTCCGCCGCCACTGGCGCAGTTCCCGCTGACCCAGCGTCGTTATGTCCACCCCATCAATCTTCACACTGCCGCTGCTAGGGCGCTGCAGGAGGTTGATGGTGCGGGCAAGGGTACTTTTCCCTGCACCGGAATAGCCAATCAAGCCAAAAACGGTCCCCGTGGGAATGGTGATATTAACATCGCGAACCGCGTCAATGGTTTGCTTCTTATTGCGAAAAACGACTGAGATCTGTTCTAATTCCAACGTCCCTGATCGCTCATTCATTTCAGTTCCTCCTCTTACTTATTCGGGTCGTACCAGTAGCCATCGTTGTTGTGCTTTTGCAGGTACTGACGGAATTCTTGTGATTGGTAAGCCTTCTTGACCGCCTTGGCCCATGGCTTGTTAGCATCCTTCTTATTTACCGTTGCTTGCAGCAAGTACTGCTTCTGTAGCTTCTCCTTGACCAGGGCCTTCTTTAGCGGAATCTTCGCCCCGTAGGAAATGCTCCCCGGCAGGACCGCATAGTTAACGTCCTTGATTGACCGTGGGATTTGACTAGAGTTCATCTCGACGAATTGCAGGTGGTGCTTGTTTTGACGAACGTCCTTTTGGGTAATCGTTGCCCCCTCACTGCTCAACTTAATCAAGCCTGCCTGCTGGAGCAGTTGGTATGCCCGGGAACGGTTGGACGGGTCGTTTGGAATGGCAACCTTGGCCCCGTTTTTGATGTTCTTCAGGGACGATGATGAACCCGGATAAATCCCCATTGGCACCGTTGGAATGGCTGTCAAACCAACAAAGTTCGCGTGGCGTTGCTTATTAAAGTTATTGATCCAGGCCGTATGCTGTTCGACATTCAGATCCGCGCTCCCTTCGCTCATCGCTTGGTCGGCATGGTTCAAATCAGAGAAAGACTGGGTCTTGACCGTGTAGCCCTCCTTTTTCAGGATCGGTGCCACGCCCTTTTCAAAGAGGTCGCTGTATGGACCCGGCGAAGTCGCCAGCCGAATCGTCTTGTTGTTATCCGCGGCCTCAACTTTGCCAGGCTGGATTGCCCCTAAACTGCTGGTAACCAAGGTGGTAATCCCCAGGGCCACGGCCATCGTCTTCGTAATCTTCTTCCAATTCATAATCTCGTCTCCTATCGTAATTTAGCTAGTAAGTTCAATGCGTTATAGTAGAAAAACTTAATCCCGGTCGGCAGGGCCTGGTCATCAAGTTGTAGGTCGGGGTGGTGCCAGTCAGACGTGCCGTGGCTACCAACAAAGGCAAACACACTCGGAATACGCTGAGAGAAGAAAGCAAAATCTTCACCCGTCGTGGAGGGTACCGGCCGCACCACCCGAGCAAACTGAGCGGTTTCCGCCGCTACTAGCGGGGTCAGCTGGGCATCGTTGTTCACCACGTCCGGCCCCTTAATCCACTCAATCTCAGCGGTTACGTCAAATGTAGCCGCGCCTGCTTTGACAATTTCCATAAAGCGCTGCTTGGCAACTCGCCGGCCCGCCTTGCTAAAGCTGCGGACGGTTCCCTCAAAGCTGGCGGTTTCTGGAAGCACGTTCCAGGTGTTGCCCGCGCTAATGTGGGTTACTGACAGCACTACTACCGCCTGGGGATCAACGTTGCGGCTGACGATTGTTTGCAGGCTGTTAACAATCGACGTCAGGGCGACAATCGGGTCACGGCCTAGTTCCGGCTTGGCGGCATGGGTCCCCTTCCCGTGGAGGGTTACCTTAAACTGGTCAACTGCCGCCATCAGACCACCTTCCAAGATGCCCACCTCGCCAGCAGCCAGGTCAGGCTTGTTGTGAAAGCCGATGATGGCGTCAATGCCATCAGCCCCGCCGCTTTCCATCACTTCCTGCGCACCAACGTGAGTTTCTTCCGCCGGTTGGAAAATCAGCCGGATGGTCCCCGTAAAGTCCGCCGCTGTTAACGCCCGGGCCGCGCCGAGCAGTGATGCCATGTGGAAGTCGTGCCCGCAGGCGTGCATCACTCCAGAATTAACCGAAGCGTACGGTAAGCCGGTTTCTTCCTGAATTGGCAAGGCATCAATATCTGACCGGAGCGCGACGACTGGGTGCCCGCTCCCAATTTCGGCCACCACCCCAGTCTTTAACTTGGCCGGGGTAACGATCCGGTAACCCAGCGCGGTCAAGCGGTCACGGAGGTAAGCGGTCGTTGCCACTTCCTGGTCCGCTACTTCTGGGTGCTGGTGCAGGTAGTGACGAATTTGAATTGCCTCGTCCGTCACCGCCGTAAAGTCTTCTGTCATTGATTTTCCTCCCTTTCTACATAGCTCTGTTCCACTGGTAACCCGTAATTTATGCACCAAAAAAGGCTACCAACCACATGACATGGTTGATAGCCTTTTCTGCTACCGGCAGCGCTAATTTTAAGTGCCGCTCCTTAAATCTTTCAGGAAAAACGGGTACTCAAAATGCCCCAACTGCTCCCATGTCAGTTCGGTTCGTCTTTTGAGTACAACAACAAAGAGTTTTTTCAAAACGTAACATGGTCACAGCACTTCCTTTCGTTGAACAATTACAAGTTGTGACTAATAGTAAGCGGATTGTTTCGGTTTGTCAACAAAAAATTGCTAATTTAATTATTTTTCGTTTAGCAATTCTTGGCGGGCGGCCCCTAGTTTTGCCTGTTCTGCCGGGCTTAACGTCGGGTAGGCGAGTGGTAATTTTTCAATCCGCTTAGTCAAAATATCGGAAACAATCAGGCGGGAGTACCACTTATCGTCGGCGGGAATAACGTACCAGGGGTTATCCTTCGTGGCGGTAGCGTTAATGGCCTTTTCATAAGCCGCCTGGTATTGATCCCAGTACTGCCGTTCCCGAATATCAGCGGCGGAAAACTTCCAGTTCTTTTCCGGAGTATCGATCCGGGCGAGGAAGCGGCGTTTTTGCTCCTCCTTGGAGACGTGGAGGAAGAACTTCAGCACTACGTAGCCATTTCGGGTCAGGTACTTTTCGTATTCCCGAATATCCTGGTAACGCTTCTCAAAGAAGTGGTCATCGACATCCGCCAGCGAGTGGATTTCCGGCAAGTTACTGTTGAGGATGATTTCGGGATGGACCCGGGAAACCAGGACGTCCTCGTAGTAGGAACGGTTGAAGACCCCAATATCCCCCCGTAACGGTAGTTCCCTGTTGATCCGCCAGAGGTAATCGTGCCGCAGCTCTTGGGCAGTCGGCTGTTTAAAGTTGGCGACCTTGAAGCCAACCGGGTTGACCCCGGAAAAGATATGGGCAATCATGCTATCCTTGCCCGCGGCGTCCATCGCCTGAAAGACGACCAAGATGCCGTAGTGACGGCGGGCGTACATCTTCTTTTGTGCTTCACGAATATGCTTTAGGTTCTTCTTAATCTGTTTTTTAATCTTCTTCAACTCGGCAGTCGAATCCTGAACAAAGGTTGGTGCCTGCTTAATTTGAAAATCGTTTCCCCGATACCGGTACTGTTTTGTATCCATTGCTGAAGTCCTCCTTTTTGGTCTTACCTCAATCCTATACCAAAGTGCGCGGAATGGTTAATTTAAATTCTTGGGTTGACAAAAAGTAAGAATGCCGGTATATTTATGCCAAGCTTAGAAACGAAAGGAGTAATCATTATGACAAACGCCATTTTCACCAAATCAGCAGCTTGTTGTGCATGTTGTGCGAACGCCAACATGCTATTTGCGTTGCCTTATGATTACTCATCACGGGACCAGCAAAGTTAACAAGCAGCTTTGCCAGGTTTAAATAATACTCCCAAGAGTTCTCAGAGTGCGCGCACTGGGAACTCTTTTTTTGTTGCTAAACTTGCTATTATTCCACCTAAAGAAAAAGAAAGAGAGCATTACAATGCAAACATTCATCATTGTCATCATCGCCGCCATCATTATGGCCGGCATGGTTTACTTGCACCGCCGCCACTGGGGCTTTAATAAACTGGTTTTCCTCGCCCTCGCGCTGGGAATCATCGGTGGTAGTGCCATCCAACTGATTTACGGGCCGACTAGCAAGACGGTCACGAACGCGATTGATTGGATCAACATCGTCGGGAACGGCTACATCGCCCTGCTGCAAATGCTGGTCATCCCGCTGGTCTTCGTCTCCCTGGTCAGCGCCTTTACCCGGCTCAAAGCCAAGACTAACTTGAAGAAGATGACCGCCAACGTTCTGGGAATCCTCCTGTCAACCACGGCAATCGCTTCCTTCCTGGGAATCATGAGCGTGATCATCTTTAACCTCCAGGGCGCCGGTTTTATCAAGGGGATGGCAGCCAACTCCACCGCCGTCGAAGCGATTAAGACCCACCAGGAAACACTCAAGGGGCTGACCCTGCCGCAGCAAATCACGAACCTGCTGCCAACCAACATCTTCGCCGACTTTGCCGGGACCCGGTCATCCAGCACCATCGCCGTGGTAATCTTCTCCTTGATGGTCGGAATTGCCTACCTCTGGTTGCGTGACAACCAGGCTGAGGAAGCCCGCGTCTTTGCCAAGGGCATTGCCGCACTGCAGGGGATCGTCAGCCGGCTGGTCAAAATGGTCTTGGAACTCACTCCTTACGGCATCTTTGCCCTGATGGTCAAGGCCACCGCTACGAGCAGTTTTGCCTCCATCGCTAAGCTGGGGACCTTCATCGTCGCCGCCTACGTTGCCATCATCGCAATGTTCCTCGTTCACACCCTGATCCTGATGGCGAACCGGATTAACCCGGTTACCTATTACAAGAAGGCCTGGCCCGCCCTGGTCTTTGCCTTCACCTCCCGGACCAGCGCCGGAACCCTGCCGCTGAACGTCAAAATCCAACGTGATTCCCTCGGCGTAAGCAGCCCGGTTGCTAACTTTGCCGCCAGCTTTGGTCTGACAATCGGTCAAAACGGCTGTGCTGGTATCTACCCTTCAATGGTTGCGGCGATTATCGCTCCAACCGCGGGGATTAACGTTCTTTCCTGGCAGTTTGTCCTGACTCTGATGGCAATTGACGTTATCGCCTCATTCGGGGTTGCCGGCGTCGGTGGTGGGGCCACTTTCACCACCCTGATGGTGCTGGGGACATTAAACCTGCCCGTTGCAATCATGGGGGTCCTGATTGCCATTGACCCGATCATCGATATGGCCCGGACCGCCCTCAACGTTAACGATTCCATCCTTGCGGGGGTAGTCACCGCCAAGAACATGGATGAGCTCGATTACGATAAGCTGGGCAACCGCAAGAACATCGTTGCCAACGAACTTTAATTTAGACCACCACCAACATTCATTCAGTACACCAAACGCCAGTCCGCGAGCTTTACACTTGCGGACTGGCGTTTTCGATTTATCTTGGTAAATATTTCAAAGGTCTCCCATGACCCACCCCCGGGACTTAGAGCCTAGCTTTGCAGTCCTAGGTTGACTTTGAGGAGCTTGCGTTTTGTTATTAAATGTCTTCGGGATGGCGTTGGATATAGCAAACTTTCGTATCAGTGCACTCCAGAATGCCGTGCATCCCATCAGAGCCACCGATACCAGATTCCTTAACCCCAGCGTGGTAGCCCTGCATAGCCTCGAAGTAGTTCCGGTTAACGTAGGTTTCACCGGCTTGGATCTCGTTGATCGCGTAGGCTGCCCGGTCGAGGCTCTTGGTGAAGATTCCAGAAGTCAGGCCCATCGTGCTGTCGTTGCACATTTCAACGGCATCCTTCAAGTTCTTGAAGGTCATAACTGGCAGAACAGGCCCGAAGATTTCGTCCTGAATAGCGGAACCTTCCTGGGTGACGTTGGTCAAAATGGTTGGTTCGTAGAAGAAGCCCTTGCCTTCCATTGGCTTACCACCAACAACGACCTTGGCCCCTTCCTTAACGGCCTGCTTGACCTGGCTGTCGACCTTTTCGAGGGCCGCCTTGTTAATCAGCGGGCCCATGCCAATGTCAGGGTTCTTAACGGTGTCACCAGTGGCAATGGCCTTAACGCCGGCAACCAGCTTCTCCATGAACTCATCGGCCACGCCTTCCTGAACGTAAACTCGCTGAACGTTGTTGCACAGTTCACCGTTGTTGTCGAACCGCGAACCAATGATGTCCTTAACGGCTTCATCAATGTCGGCATCATCACAGACGATTGCTGGCGCATTCCCACCTAATTCGAGGGAAACCTCGCCAACGTGCTCTGCAGCGGCGGACATGATCCGCTTCCCGGCGCTGACGGAACCAGTCAGGCTCGCCATGCCGATCTTTGGGTTCTTGGACAGCTCGTTGCCGACCACGGAACCTGGTCCGGTGACGAAGTTGACAACCCCGGCTGGAATGCCAACCTTGTCACAGAGCTTGGCGAATTCCAAGGCACCAATTGGCGTGTCGGAACTCGGCTTCAAAACGATGGTGTTCCCGGTGACCAGAGCTGGCGCCATCTTCCGCGCAATCAGGAAGAATGGGAAGTTCCATGGCAGGATGCCGGCAATGACCCCAATTGGCATCCGCTTGAGCAAAATTGTCTCATCCTTGTTGTCGGATTGGATAACCTCACCCTTGTAGGTCCGACCAGCAGCGGCCATGTAGTCAAAGTAGTCAGCGGTGAAGTTGACTTCTGTTTCAGCCAGCGAACGAATCTTCCCCTGTTCAACTTGCAGGTTCTTGATCCATGGTTCTGGGTCCTTGCGGATTTCCTCAGCCAGCTTGTGGAGGTACATCCCCCGGGTTGGTGCGGGAATCCGGTGCCAGGACTTTTCCGCTTCAGTAGCGGCATCAATTGCGGCCCGGGTCTCTTCAACCGTGGCGCTTGGAACCGTCCCAAGCACAGACTCATCGTTTGGGCTGATAACCGTGATCTTTTCACCAGAGTCCGTATCAACAAATTTGCCATTAATGTACATCTTGTAGTGTGGTGTAGCCAATTTTATTGCTTCCTTTCAAGCATCTACTTAACCAAACTCAATGTTTCATCGCGGCTGCTTAGTCACCCGGCTGGTAGTCCTTGTCGATAATCAGCACTGGCTTGATGGTCTTGCCAGATACTGAGTCAGCGTTGGCTTCGTTAATCTGGTCGAAGTCGTAGAACTTTTCGGTCTTATCAAAGTCGAACATGCCGAGCTTGTAGAATTCAATCAGACGTGGAATATCAACTTGCGGGATTGAGTCACCCATGTTGACACCAACGATGGTCCGGTCTGCTGGGCAAAGGTCGTTCCAGGTGTTGACGTCAATGTGTTGGGCAGTAACGGCAATCGCAGCCAGAACCCCACCTTGCGCCAGCGCTTGGATAGCGTCTTCCATGACCTTGGTAACACCGGTGGTATCGACGATGTAGTCAACTCCCTTGCCGTCAGTCAAGTCCTGGATAGCCTTGACCATGTCCTGGTCATTGGTGTTGATGGCGTCGGTCGCACCCAGCTCCTTTGCCAGTTCCAGCCGTTCTGGTACCCGGTCAATGGCGATAACCTTCGTGCAGCCGGAAATCTTACCAGCCATCATGGCAGCCAGGCCAACGGCACCGGTCCCGGTAACCGCGATGGTCGAACCTGGTTCAGGCTTTAAGGTGTTAAAGACGGTCCCGGAACCAGTAACGTAACCACAGCCCAGAGGTCCGAGCTTCCGCAGGTCAAGGTCTTTTGGAACCTTAACGGCATTCCGCTCCCGAACCACAGTCGTCGTGGTGAATGATGATTGGTCAAACATATCGTCAACCTGGTGACCATCCTCGGTGAAGTGGGCACTGCCGTCAGGACGAACCCCGGAGAGGTTGTTGGCAGCGTAGTTCAGGCACTTGGTTGGCTTCCCCTTCAAACAGTTGATACAGTTACCACAGCCGTAGAAGGACAGGATAACGTGGTCGCCCGGCTTGAAGTCCTTAACTTCGGAGCCGACTTTTTCAACGATCCCGGAACCTTCGTGACCCAAGATAATTGGGTAGCCGATTTCGGCATCCCCCTTCCGCAGGGCTTCATCGGAGTGGCAGATTCCGGTGGCTACCATGTGAACCTGGAGGTCATCTGGTTGCATCTCTGCCAATTCAACGTCGTCACGAATATCAAACTTAGCGCCTTTCTTATCTACAACAGCAGCTTTGATTTTCATAACAAAACATCTCCTTAGAAATATCCAATCGCTTTACAATGTTTACAGTATCACAAAGTTGGCGAATGGTTAGGAATTTTCAGATTGGCGCTACAATTGGAATTTGTTACACACCTACTTAGAGTATACGGGATCTTAACTGAATATTTGCGAAACTTTTTACTTGTCATCTGACGATTTATTCATATCTACGTCTAACAGTGATGATTTACCGAACAAAAAAAGCGGTAGTGGTCACTAGGACGACTATCGCAATTCAGTTAAGCTAAGTTGTGTTCACTAGGCCGGACATGGGCGTGCTGCAAACGCCCAATTTGCTTCTCCCGGCCATCATTGACGATGAACTGGTCAACCGCCCCGCAGTGGGTGCAGCTGACTACGATTTGGTAACGCTGGGAGTCATCGTTGTTGGTGTCCACCCAGTTGCGTTCCGCAATCACCAGTGGTGCCTGGTGACACCGGTAGCACGGAATTTCGAGCAGCCGGTCTTCACGGAAGCCATCCCCGGTTTTGCCGACCATCCCGTAGCGGTCCTCACCGTAAACATTATCAAAGTTGTTGTAAAACATTGTTCTTACTTCCTAATACTCCTTGGTAGCTGGCCGCTTGCTCCGGACAACCAGGAAAATCACCAGTTCGAGGGCAAAAATGGCCAGTGCGCAAATAATAAACAGTACGTGGTACGAGCTCAGGCCGATAATGACCCCACCAAACAGTGGTCCAAAGGCCTTCCCAAGGGAAGAATAAGCGTTCAGGATTCCCTGGTACTTCCCCTTGACGGCCACCGGCGAGAGGCTATTGACAATCGCCGGCATCGTCGGAATCACCGTCGCTTCGCCAATTGTCAGGACCACCATCGCGAGAATGTACCAGGCGTATGACTTTGCCACCAGCAAGAGGACAAAGGACAGGGCAATCGTCAGCGTCCCGATGTAAACCAGCAGGTAGGGGTTGATGTGCCAGCGGTCCAGCCAGGATAACACCAGCTGCGCCACCACAATCAAAATCCCGTTAATCGTCCACAACAGACTATACTTGGTCATCGAGATTCCCTGTTCGGTCATAAAGACGGACAGGTTGCTGGACCACTGTTCATACATCGTCCAGATTACGCAGAGACTGATAAAGAAAGTCCAGCAAATCCAGAGGTTCGCCCGAGGAACACTAACCCTCTTCGCTACCGCCTTATCTGAAGCAGAGCTGGCACTGACCGGCGCCGGTTCGCCGTTGCCAAAGCAGGTCAGAGTAATTACCGCCAAGAGCGTGTAGAAGACCGTCGTAAAGGCAAACAGTGGTGATACACTCCCGTGGGCGTACTGGTAGAGCGGGCCCACTATCGTCGTCCCAATCACCATTCCCAGGTTGCTGGCAAAGTATAACATGTTGAAGACGTAGCGGCCATCACGGCCCACCTTCGTCGCATAGGAATTAATCATCGTAATGATCCAACCATTAAAAAAGCCAATCATCGTCAGCAAAACGGCGTAAATTGGCCAGCCGTTGAAAAAGATCAGCAGGGCAATGATGATGGTGGCCACGACGGTCCCGCCGAACAGGAGCCAGTGGGGATTATGGCGGTCAAAGAGGTTGCCACTCAGGTAGCTGCCGACCACGTTGGCGCCGGAGTAGAAGAGCAGGACAATCCCGGACATCGTCAACGTTTCGTGGAGCTGTTCATGCATATAAATGGTGGTCAGTGGCCAGACAAAACTGTTGCCGAGGCTGCTGATAAACATACTGATCAATAACCATTTCAACTTTACCGCGCTCTTCGTTTGCATCTTCGCCACCTCCTATTAAATCAAAGAGGCTGGAAAATAACTCAGCCCCTTTTTACTATTCTCTCGATATTAAAGTCACAGCGGTACCGCCGGCGGCTCCGGCAGGCATCCCCTGCAGTAACTGTGGGACGGTTAAACGAGCGCCGTCCCGTTTACTGGTGGTCCTCTGGTACGTAAGCAACGGAAGCAAACTTGTTATACGACTTGGCAAACAAGAGCTTGACCGTTCCCCGCGGACCACTACGGTTCTTTTCAATAATGACTTCGACTTCACTGACGTTGGCCGCGTCGGCATCGTCCTCCTGTTGGGCCGGACTGCCACCCTGCTGGTCATCGTCATCTTCCCCCTCGTGTTCATAATAGTCGTCACGGTAGAGGAAACTGACAATATCGGCATCCTGCTCAATTGACCCTGATTCACGAATATCAGACAGCACCGGCCGCTTGTCCTGGCGCTGTTCGACTCCCCGGGAAAGCTGGGAGAGGGCAATTACTGGTACTTCCAGCTCCTTTGCCAGCTTCTTGAGCTGCCGGGAAATTTCGGAAACTTCCTGCTGCCGGTTGTCGGGGTTGCTCCCTTCAATCAGCTGGAGGTAGTCGATCACGATCAAGCCCAGGTTACCCTTTTCCTTGGCTAGCCGCCGGCACCGGGCCCGGATTTCAGCGACCTTCACCCCGGGCGTGTCGTCAATATAAATCTGGGCATTCGACAGGGTTCCCATCGCCATGTACATACTCTCCCACTCTTCGGGGGTCAGCTGCCCCGTCCGCAGGTGGTTGGCGTTAATGTTTCCCTCAGCACACAGCATCCGGTTAACCAGTGATTCTGCGCCCATTTCCAGGCTGAAGATTGCCACCGTCGTTCGTTTGCCGTCCTCAGTCCGGGTGGCGACATTCTGGGCAATGTTCAGTGCAAAGGCGGTCTTCCCCACGGCCGGCCGGGCAGCGATGATGACCAGCTCATCCTTGTGCAATCCAGTCGTCATCTCATCCAGCTGCTGGTAGCCGGTTTTCAAGCCGGTGACATCACTCTGCTGCTGGGACAGCTCATCAATGTGGCTCAGGGATTCATCTAGGACCGTGCTGATTTTCTTAAAGGAGGTCTGACTGCTCCCCTCAGATACCTGCATCACGTCCCGCTCTGCCGTGTCGAGCAAGTCGCCAAGCTGCTGGTTATCGGCGTAGCTATCGTTGATAATCTTCGTCGCCACTTCAATCAGCCGGCGGCGGGTCGCCTTATCATGAACGATTTTCGCGTAGTAGCTGACGTCGCGGGCGGATGGCACTGACGAGGCCAGCTCCGCGATGTAGGCAGGACCACCGACGTTTTCCGTCTGGTTGTCCTTCATCAGAGCGCTATTCATCGTGATGGGATCAATTGGCTGGTCGTCCTCATACAGGTCGACCATCTTTTCAAAAATAATCTGGTGGGCCCGCCGGTAGAAATCAGGTGCCTCCAAATATTCCATTGCATCGGCCAGCGCGTTTTTACTTAAAAAAGCAGCTCCCAGAACTGCTTTTTCAGCTTCTAAATCGCGGGGCTCTTCTTGCATGGGTGCATTATCCATGGCGATTCTGCTCCTTTGCCTTTAACCGCAAACTACTTTTCCGCAATGTGCACCCGGATTTCAGCCGTGACTTCAGGGTGCAGCTTGATTGGCACGTTTACGTAACCTAAAGCCTTGATTGGCGCTGCTAATTCGATCTTGCGCTTGTCAATCTTCAGCTTGTACTGCTTTTCCAGGGCCGTAGCAATTTGCTTGGTGGAAATGGAACCAAACATCCGGCCATCAGTCCCCGCCTTTCCGCTCAGCTCTACTACGGTCTTGTCACTCTCCAAGACCTTCTTGACCTGCTTGGCCTCCGCCAGTTCTTCTTCGGCATGCTTTTCCTCAGCCCGCTTCTGACCGGCCAGCTGGCTCATTGCTGCCTTGGTAGCCTGCTTAGCGAGGCCGCGCTTGATGAGGTAGTTTTGGGCGTAACCATCGGGAACATCCTTAACCTGGCCCCGCTTACCGCGTCCACGAACATCTTGAGTAAAAATAACTTTCATCCTTGTCACTCCTCTGTTTTTTCATCATCCTTAGCGACCCGCTGGTGGAGCAGGTTCAGCAATTCCTGCTTGACCTCCGCGACGGTTTTGCCGCTAATCTGGGTTGCAGCGTTGGCTAGGTGACCGCCACCACCCATTTTTTCCATCACTACTTGAACGTTAAAGTCCCCCATCGACCGGGCAGAAACTCCGACCCCGCCGTCCGGCCGCTTAGTAATCACAAACGACGCGTCGACGTTCGAAATCTGCAAGAGCATATCTGCCGCCTGGGCCGCCGTGACCGAGTCGTAATAGCGGTCCTCTTCACCGGCACAGATAGCGATTTGATCATTGATCTCTGCTCGCGCCAGCAGGTGGTTGCGCTGCATAAAGCTCTGCGAATCTTCCTTCATAAAGGACTGAATCATCATCCCATCAGCCCCGGCTGACCGCAGGTAGCTGGCCGCATCAAAGGTCCGCGTCCCGGCACTCTTGGTAAAGGACTTGGTATCGATCTGAATCCCTGTCAGCATGGTTGTAGCTTCCAGCTTATTCAGTCCCTTCCCCTCGCGCGGCTGGTACTCGAACATTTCCGTAATCAATTCACAGGTCGACGAAGCGTAGGGCTCAATGTAGACCAGCAGGGGATTTTCAGGGAACTCCTCGCCCCGCCGGTGGTGGTCAATAATGACCAGCCGGTTTTGCAGCTGATCGTACAGGGCCGGCGAAATCGTAATGCTTTCCTTAGCATGGTCAACCATGACCAGGAGGCTGTTAGCGGTCGCCTTTTCCAGCGCCTCGCTTGGCGAAATAATGTGGTCCTTAATGTTCTGGTAGTTATCAACTTCCCGCATTAGGCGCTGAATATCAGAGTGCTGCTGCTCATCATCAACGACAATCCAGCACTCCTTCCCGTTCATCTCCGCAATCCGGCGAATCCCGAGGCAGGCCCCTAGTGAGTCCATATCGGGCTTTTTGTGGCCCATGACGAAGAGCTGGTCAGCTTGATCAATCAGTTCTTTCAGAGCCTGGCTGATCATCCGCGCCCGAACCCGGGTCCGCTTCTCCATCGGGTTGGTCTTCCCACCGTAGAAGCGGGCCGGTTGGTCCTGGGCCCGGACAACGACCTGGTCACCACCCCGGCCTAGCGCCAGGTCAAGGTTTTCCTGGGCAGTATCCGCCAGTTTAATCAGGTTGTTTTCCCCGTAGGAAATCCCGACACTGAGAGTAACCGGCGAATTCTGCTGAGACGTATTTTCCCGAATAATATCCAGGATCTTGAACTTCTTTCGTTCTAGCTCCTGGAGCGCGCTCCGGTGACCGATAATCAAATAGTTGTCGTCATCGATGACTTTCATCAACAGCTGGTTTTCCTGGGCCCACTTGCTGATTTCCGACGTGACGTAGTTGTGGAGGTTCGACACGTTCGAATCATTCATTCCCTGGATCAATTCATCGTAGTTATCCAGGTAGATGTTGCCGAGGAAAATCTGTTCCTGTTTGAAGCGTTTGCTAATCTGTTCATACTTCGTGACGTCCATCAGGTAGATTACCCGGTGCTGCTTTTGGACCAGGAAGTCAAACTGCCGGTCCCGCCACGTCACTACTTGGGGCTTCGTATCGTCCGCGTGTTGCTGAACTAGCTGGGCTAATTCTTCATCGACTTCTGCTAAAGACTTGCCCACGACCCGTTTCAAAGGAAAGTACCGGGCCATGTAGGGGTTGATCCACTCCACTTCTTGACGCTGGTTGAGCATAATCAAGCCCACCGGCATTTCCAAGAGGGCCTCTTGCTGACCCTGCTTGATTTGATACACCAGGTGGTTGAGGTATTCATTTGCGTCAATTACCAACCGCCGCAGCTGCTTAACACTGGTGACACCACCAACCAGGGCGATGACAAAGACAATTATGCCTACGACCCAGTTAAGGGTAAAAGCAAAGCAGAGGCTGAGAATAGTCAATAATAGCAAATAGCAGACATTCCAGCGGACTGCTGGGTGTTTAAAATAAAACAGCCAGTTTTCACGACTGAAAAATTTGTGCATAATAATCCTCCCAAAAAGGGAACCGTTCTTCCCATTTTCTTGGATAAATCTATCATATCACATCCGACGGCAACAAACCCGGTCGAACGAATCAGGAGTACAGAAAATTGCCGCAGCGTCAGCTCTAACGACCGAGCCAGCCCGCAATAAATCCTGCTAACAGCGGAATTAAAACGCCCACAGTCGTCACTAGCAACGCGGCCTTTTGCAAGCCGGTTAGCTCATGGTAGCGCTGGGCGAACCCCAGCCAGAGCATAATTACCCCAATAAATGCCAGGATACTTGCACTGATGTAAAGTGTCTGCATTATAACTTCCTCCTAAAAGAAAACGGAAGCACCCACTATAACACTAGCGGTCGCTTCCGTTTTGATTACCAGATTAATCTTCAGCAACGAATGGCAGAAGACCCATAATCCGGGCACGCTTAATAGCGATGGTTAACTTACGTTGGTTCTTAGCACTGGTACCAGTGACCCGGCGTGGTAAAATCTTACCCCGTTCGGAAATAAACTGCCGTAATAAGTCAGTATCTTTGTAATCGATGTATTCGATGTGGTTAGCGGCGATGAAGTCGACCTTGCGACGACGACGACCGCCCCGACGTTGTTGTGCCATGAAATTACCCTCCTATCTTGGTAAAAATTTATTTAGAATGGTAATTCATCATCTGACACGTCAATCTTTTGTTCGCCGTCATTATTCGTATTGCCGGCAGAGAAAGGCGCATCGTTATTGGCTGGGGCGTTCCCACCGAAGCCGTTATTTGATGATGGATTCCCTTGAGGAGCATTGTTAGTCTGTGGCTGATTACCACCGAATTGCTGCTGGGGCTGACCGGCAAACGGTTGATTGCTGCCATTGTTAAATGGTTGTTGCTGACCGCCCTGGTTCATCCCGCCATTTTGCCGGGGTTCAAGCAATGCGAAGTTATCAACGACGACTTCGGTAACGTATACCCGGTTACCCTGCTGGTTTTCGTAGTTCCGGGTTTGAATCCGGCCTTCGACCCCCACTAGGGAACCCTTATGCGTGAAGTTACTGAAGTTTTCCGCGGACTTACGCCAGATGACGCAGTTGACAAAGTCAGCGTCCCGGTCCCCGTTCTGGTTCCGGAATTGCCGGTCAACAGCCAGGGTAAATGATACTACCGCTGTCCCGCTCGTCGTGTACCGCAACTCAGGATCTCTCGTTAAACGCCCAGTTAAGACTGCACGATTAATCATTGATCGTTCTCCTCTCTATTAAATTGACAATCTAATTAAGCATCAAGCTTAACGATCATGTGACGTAGGATATCGTCACTGAACTTTGAAAGACGGTCGAATTCGTTTAATGCTTCGTCAGTATCAGTAGTTAAAGTAACTACGTGGTAAGTACCTTCAGTGTACTTGTCGATTGGGTAAGCAAAACGGCGAGTTGACCAGTCCTTTGATTCAGCGATGTCTGCACCATTGTCCGTTAAAACCTTGTCGAACCGGTCTACCAGTTCGCTCTTTGCTGATTCTTCGATGTCAGGACGAATGATGTAAGTAATTTCATATTTACGTGTTTCCATGAATGTTACACCTCCTTATGGACTCTGGTTCTTCTTACCAGTGAAGAAGAACAAGGAGAGTAGACGTCTGTACGTATACTCACAGATATAAAATATAGCATAAAGCACGCTTTAAAACAAGGCACAGATAACGAGAAATCCTGAGGTTTGCGGCTACTTAATATATACGCGCTCCTCAGGATTTTGCACTTAATTATTCTGGATTTTCTGTATTTTCTGTATTTTCATCGGGGTTAGCGTCGTCAGTGACTTCGACAGTGGCACTGTCATCTTCAGTCCCCTGTGCGTCATCGTCACTGTCGTCTTCCTTTTCGACCTTCGCCATCGTTGCGACCTTGGCACCGTCATCCATCTTGATCAGGTGGACACCAACAGCCGAACGACCGGTCTGCGAAACACTTTCGATTCCAAAGCGGATGATAACCCCCTGGTCAGTTACCAGCATGATGTCTTCATCGCCAGCAACGGTCGTCATACCGACCAGTGGGCCGTTCTTCTTCGTCACGTTGACGGTCTTGACACCGAGGCCACCACGGCCCTTGATCGGGTACTCAGCAGCCGGCGTCTGCTTACCAAAACCATTCTCACTGATTACCAGAACATTATCATCCTGGTGCAGCGGGGCCGCGCCGATGACGGAATCGTTATCCCGCAGGCGGATTCCCCGGACACCGGCAGCTCCCCGGCCCATTGACCGGACAACCGCGGAATTAAAGCTCAGAGCATACCCATTACGCGTCCCGATGATCATCGTCTGCTGGTCTTCGATAACATCAACGTCAATCAGTTCGTCATCATCGTGGAGGTTGATGGCCTTGAGTCCGTTGCTCCGGATGTTCTTAAACTCCGGTACTGGTGTCCGCTTAACCGTCCCGTCTTTGGTGGTAAAGAAGAGGAACTTATCGTCATCGTTGGTCTCGTGAGAAACGTTGATGACCGCACTGATTTTTTCCTTACTGTCGATGTTCAGGAGGTTGATAATCGGAATCCCCTGGGCAGCCCGGCCGTATTCTGGCACCTCGTAGCCCTTCATCGAGTAGACCTTCCCGGAATTGGTGAAGAAGAGCAACAGGTCGTGGGTCGAGCTGGAAATCAGCTGTTCGATGAAGTCATCGTTGTGGACGCCCATCCCCTTGACGCCGCGACCGCCCCGGTGCTGGGACTTAAACTCGTCGACCGGCAGCCGCTTGATGTAGCCGTTATGGGTCAGCGTAACGATGATGTCCTGCTCTTCAATCAGGTCCTCGTCTTCGATGTTAGTGATGTCACCGACCTGCAGTTCCGTCCGTCGCTTGTCGCCGAACTTCTTCTGGATTTCCATCAGCTCATCGTAAATGATCTGGTTGATCCGTTCCCGGTGGGCCAGGATGTCCTTGTAGTCAGCAATGGCTTCGGTCAGCTTCTTGTACTCGGCCTCGATCTTTTCCCGTTCCAAACCGGTCAGCCGGACCAGCCGCATATCCAGGATGGCTTGGGCCTGCCGGTCGGAGAGTCCGTAGTTGCCCATCAGTTCACCCTTGGCAACTTCGCTCGTCTGGGATTGGCGGATGATGTTGATGATTTCATCAATGTGGTCAAGGGCGATCCGTAGTCCCTCAACGATGTGCAGGCGGCTCTGGGCCTTCTTCAGGTCAAATTCAGTCCGGCGCCGGACAACATCTTCCTGGTGTTCCAGGTAGTACTGCAGAATCTGCTTGAGGCTCAAAATCTTTGGTGCCCCGTTGACAATCGCCAGCATGTTGAAGTTGAAGGTCGTCTGCATCAGGGTCATCTTGTACAGGTTATTCAGGATTACCTCGGCGCTGGCGTCCCGCCGCACGTCAATTACAATCCGCATCCCATCCCGGTCGGTTTCATCGTTAACGTCGGTGATTCCGTCAATTTCCTTATTCCGGGCCAGGTCGGCAATCCGGCTAATTAGGTTGGCCTTGTTGACCATGTACGGGATTTCATGAACGATGATCCGTTGCTTGCCGTTCTTTTGCTCTTCGATGTCGACCTTGGCGCGGACGATAATGCTCCCCCGGCCGGTCTCGTAGGCCTTGCGGATTCCCGCCTTGCCCATTACGACCCCACCAGTCGGGAAGTCGGGGCCCGGTAAGGCCTTCATCAATTCAGGAATCGTCACGTCTGGGTTGTTCATCAGCATATGAATGGCGCTGATGACCTCTCCCAGGTTGTGGGTCGGGATGTTGGTTGCCATCCCGACGGCGATTCCTGACGCCCCGTTGACCAATAAGTTCGGGAAACGGGCCGGCAACACGGCCGGTTCCTTTTCCGTCCCATCATAGTTCGGGGTAAAGTCAACGGTGTCCTTGTTGATGTCCCGCAGCATTTCCAAGGCAATCTTGCTCATCCGGGCTTCCGTATACCGCATCGCCGCGGCGCTATCGCCATCCACGGACCCAAAGTTACCGTGCCCGTCAACCAGCATGTAGCGGTAACTGAAGTCCTGGGCCATCCGGACTAACCCTTCGTAAATCGAGGAGTCACCGTGGGGGTGAAACTTCCCCATGACGTCCCCGACGATCCGGGCCGACTTCTTGTAGGGCTTGTCAGGGGTAACTCCCAACTCATTCATCCCGTACAGGATCCGCCGCTGGACGGGCTTCAACCCATCACGAACGTCCGGCAGTGCCCGGGAAACAATGACACTCATGGCGTAGTCCAGGAATGAGTTTTTCATCTGGCTCGTCAGTTTGACGTCCGTAATCCGATTTGACATATCTTCTGTCAATGTCGTTCCTCCTTTTTCCGCTCAGCCCCGACTACAAGTCAAGGTTTTCAACAAACTTGGCGTTTTGCTCGATAAAGTCCCGCCGCGGGCCAACCTTGGTTCCCATCAGCATTGGGAAAATTTCGTTGGCCTGTTCGGCGTCGTCTAACTGAACCCGGAGTAAGTGCCGGTTTTCTGGATCCATCGTGGTCTCCCACAGCTGTTCGGCATCCATTTCACCAAGCCCCTTGTACCGCTGGATAACCGGCTTCGGGCTCGGTTGCAGGGAACTGACAACTTGTTCCAGCTCCTCGTCGGATTCGATGTAGCGGACAAACTTTCCTTGCCGCACTTGGTACAGCGGTGGCTGGGCAATGTAGACGTAGCCATGGGTAATCATTGGCCGCATGAAGCGGTAAATCAGGGTCAGCAGCAGGGTCCGAATGTGGGCCCCGTCGACATCGGCATCGGTCATGATAATCAGCTTGTGGTAGTTGGCCTTGTCAATATCGAAGTCCTCGCCAAAGCCGGTACCCAGGGCCGTAAAGAGGGAGCGAATTTCTTCGTTAGCCAGTACCCGGTCCAGGGTTGCCTTTTCGACGTTCAAAATCTTCCCCCGAATCGGCAGGATGGCCTGGGTCAGCCGCGACCGCCCCTGCTTGGCAGAACCACCGGCGGAGTCCCCCTCGACGATGAATAATTCTGAGATATTCGGGTCCTTACTGGTGTTATCCGCCAGTTTGCCGGGCAGGTTAGAGATTTCCAACCCGCTCTTCTTCCGAGTTACTTCCCGGGCCCGCTTGGCTGCCACCCGAGCCTTGGAAGCCAGCTGCCCCTTTTCAATAATCTGCCGGGCTTCATCCGGGTGTTCCATTAAGAAGCGGTTGAAGGTCGCCGCAAAGACGTGGTCCGTGGCCGTCCGAGCATCGGAGTTCCCCAGCTTGGTCTTGGTCTGACCCTCAAACTGTGGATCGGGGTGCTTGATGGAAACAACCGCCGTCATCCCTTCACGTACGTCATCCCCGGACAGAGTTTCGTTGCTCTTCAAGATGTTCGTCTTGTGCCCGTAATCGTTAATTACCCGGGTCAGGGCCATCTTGAAGCCGGTCTCGTGGGTTCCCCCTTCGTAAGTGTGGATGTTGTTGGTAAAGGTCAACAGCTCACTGCGGTAGGAGTCGGTGTACTGGAGCGACACTTCAACGGTAATGCCGTTTTCCTTGCCCTCTACGTAAATTGGCGGCTCAAACAGGGTCGTCTTGTCCTCGTTCAAGTAGTCGACGTAGTGGCGAATCCCACCCTCATAGTGGAAGTCCTGCCGTTCTGGCTCGTCATCGCGCTTATCCTCAATGGTAATCTTGAGGCCCTTGTTCAGGAAGGCCAGTTCACGCAGGCGGTTCGTCAGGGTCTTGATGTTGTAAACCGTGGTTTCGCGGAAAATTGCCGGATCCGGCTTGAAGTGCACGGTCGTCCCGTGGATGTCTTCTGCCAGGTGGTCGTTAATGACCTTCATGGAAGTCTTAACGTGCCCGTGGTCGAAGTCCATGTAGTATTCCTTTCCCTGCCGAGCAACCTTCACGTCTAGTTCAGTGGACAGGGCGTTAACTACCGAGGCCCCGACCCCGTGCAAACCACCGGAGACCTTGTAGCCACCGCCGCCAAACTTTCCCCCAGCGTGGAGGACCGTGAAGACCGTTTCCAGAGCGGACTTACCAGTCTGGCCT
Organism: Limosilactobacillus oris DSM 4864; assembly: GCF_001434465.1. Taxonomy (GTDB): domain Bacteria; phylum Bacillota; class Bacilli; order Lactobacillales; family Lactobacillaceae; genus Limosilactobacillus; species Limosilactobacillus oris. The sequence goes on along the minus strand of NZ_AZGE01000016.1, from coordinate 19,832 downwards.
TGGATGTCGACCGGAATCCCCCGTCCGTTGTCGCGAACGGTAATACTGTTATCCGGGTTGACTTCGACGTTGATTTCGGTACAAAAACCGGCTAGGGCTTCGTCGATCCCATTGTCGACGATTTCCCAAACCAGGTGGTGCAGCCCCTGGGCTGAGGTAGAACCGATGTACATTCCGGGCCGCTTACGAACAGCGTCTAATCCCTTTAAAACCTGAATTTGACTAGCATCGTATTCACTAGCAAGTTGCGCCTTGGTTTCCTTTTGTTCGTCGCTCACTATTCTTCCTCCTTAATCAAAGTGCCATTCTTAATGTTAAAAATCGTGGGTTCATTAATCAGCTGCCGGGCAACGTCACTCAGACTGGTCGTCGTCAAAAAGGTCTGAACCTTATCCTGGATTGCCGTTAACAAGTGCGTCTGACGGACCGTATCCAGTTCTGAGAGGACATCATCAAGGAGGAGCAACGGGTACTCACCAGTCTGCTCCTTCATCAGGTCAATCTCCGCCAATTTTACCGCCAGGGCCGTTGTCCTTTGCTGCCCTTGGGAGCCGAACGATTGAACGTTCTTGCCGTTGACCAGGAAACGGATATCGTCCCGCTGGGGGCCAAACATCGTACTCCCCTGGTCAATCTCCCGGGCCTTATTCTCCTTAAAAATCGTCAGCAGCTGCTGGTAGGCATCGTCCACCGTTGTCTCCGCCGTGACCTTCAGCTGGGTGGCATACACCAAGCGCAGCTTTTCCGCATTCAAAGAAATCTGGTAGTGCAAATCTGCTGCCCACTTCCCCAGCTGCTGGAGGAAGTGAAAGCGCGCCACCACCAGCTCGGCCCCGTAAGCCGCCAGCTGGTCCGATAGCACGTCGAGCAAGACCCGGTCGTGCTGCTGACCATACTTGAGCTGCTTCAAATACTTATTCCGTTGCCGGAGCAGGGAACGGTACTGGCTGGCATTGTAAAGGTACTTGCTGCTCATCTGACTAAATTCCATGTCCATAAAACGGCGCCGGACTGCTGGTGCCCCCTTAACCAGGGACAGGTCCTCCGGCGCAAATAAAATCGCGTTCAGTTGACCAATATACTGGGCCAGTCGGGCCTGCTCTAAGTGGTTGACTTTCGCCCGCTTGCCCTCCTTGGTAAATTGCAGCTCCAGTGGTACTCTTCCGCTGGCTTTTTGGACAACCCCACTAATGGAGGCGGACTTCTCCTGCCAATTAATCAGCTCCCGGTCGTTATTGGTCCGGTGACTCCGGGTCAATGAAAGGGCGTAGATTGCTTCCAGCATGTTGGTCTTGCCCTGCGCATTATGACCAATTAAAACGTTCACTCCGGGAGCAAAGTGAACGGTCTGGTCTTCATAGTTACGAAAGTGATGTAAATGTAGCTCCGACAGAATCATTAATGATCACTACTTGCTTTCAATGGTTAATTGACGATGATCCGGTAGTGTAACGGTGTCCCCTGGGTATAGTTTCCGTCCGCGCCGGTCGTCTGCTTCAGCGTTGACCAAAACGGTATTTTCCTTGAGGTACCACTTAGCTGCCCCGCCGGTCGGAATAATGGCCTCTTCTTTTAGTAATTGACCGAGGGTAATGAATGGCCGGTCAATTATAATTTTTTTCATTTCCACTGCTATTTCACCTACTTTACTCCATCTATTATATCACAATCACAAGCTATTTTCCCTCATTAGCCCATCTCAGCCATTTTCTTCTTTTGGAGCCATTTTTATCAAAAACGGCCTAAAACGGCTCAATTTGCCAATAAATTAATTTCACTAGGGTTAAACAAGTAAAAAACGGCCCTAACCACATTTAGTGGCTAAGGCCGTTAACAATCTTTCACGAACTAGAATGTCCGCACTGGGGTAATCAGGTGAACAAAGTTTTCGGTGTCTTCAGTTGGCACCAGGGTAAACGGCCGCAGAGCAGAGGTAAAGGAAATGCGAATCGTACTCTGACCAAACGAACGCAGAGCATCCTTCATGTAGTTCGGGTTGAAGGAGATCTCCAGGTCCTGGCCCTCGAGCGCGGTCGTTGCGACCTCTTCTTCCACGGTCCCGATGTCAGGAGAATCACTGCTGATTTTGACCCGCTGGTTAGCTGGCTGGATTGTCAGCTTAACCACGTCGTTGCGGCTTTCGTGAGACAGCAGGGAAGCCCGGTCGATTGAGGAGAGGAAGGTGCCCGCTTCCACTTCCACCGTGGTATCGGACGTTGTCGGAATCAACTGGCTGGTTTCTGGGTAATTCCCCTCCAGCAGCCGGGAGTAGAAGTGCGTGTTGCCAAAGATAAACAGCACTTGGTTTTCGCTGACCTGAACCTTAACATCTTCGTTCCCATCGCCCATCATTCCCGAGAGCTCATCCAGACTCTTTCCTGGAATAATGATGTCGAAATTGATGCTGCTGTCGACATTTTCCAAGGCCACTTTTCGTTGCGCCAAGCGGTGACTATCGGTTGCGACTGCCGTCAGCAGGCCGTCCTTTAACGTAAAGTGGACCCCGGCAAGGATCGGCCGACTTTCCTGCTTAGATACTGCGATAACCGTTTGCCGGATGACTTCTTTGAGGACGTCCGTCGGTAGGGTAATCGTGTTATCAGATTCAATTTCTGGCAGGTGGGGGAAGTTGCTGGCATCCTGGCCATTGATTTGGAACTTCGCGGTTCCGGAAGTGATATCGGCTTGGAAGCCATTGGTAACTTCAATTGTTACTTGCTTGTCTGGCAGCTTCTTAACGATTTCACTGAAGAAACGGGCGGGTAACACAATGGCCCCTGCCTCTTTGACGGTTAACCCGTAGTCTTCGTCGCTTGCATCGATCACACTTTCAATCGTAATGTCGGAATTGCTCCCGGTGAGGACAATGCGGTCAGTGTCAACAACCATCTTTAATCCAGTTAAGATGGGAATAGTGGTTTTAGATGAGATGGCACGAAGAACGTTATTTAATTGGCTGATGAACGCAGTCCGATTGATTGTGAAATTCATTGGCTGGTTACTCCTTTGCTGATTTTATATAAAGATATTTTATAGTTTAAAAATAGTAGTAGTAATAGGGCCTGTTAAAACTGTGGATAAGTCCTTGAATCCAATCATACCACACCCGTTTGCTTGTGGATAACTTGTTGATAATTCTGGGGACAAGCATGGGACTTTTCCACAGCTAGGCGTTGAGCTGGTCTTTGAGTTTGTGAATGTCCTGCTGCAATTGGGAGTCATCCTTAATGGAGGCTTCTATTTTATCGATTGCGTGTAAGACCGTGGTATGGTCTTTGCCACCAAATTCTTTGCCAATCTTAGGCAGGGAAAAATCGGTCAGTTCACGGGTGAGGTACATCGCGATTTGGCGGGGCATAACGATTTGTTTGACCCGTTTTTTACCGATGATGTCGGCCTGGGTGATGTTATAGAACGACGCCACCTGTTTTTGAATATCCTCAACGGTGATTTGACGTTTGGCGGAGTGCCGGAAATCTTTTAGGGCCCGTGATGCTAGGTGGGGCGTGATGATTTCGTTGCTCAGGTCTGCGTAAACCTGGACCTTGGTCAGGGCGCCTTCAAGTTCCCGCACGTTGGTATCAATTTGTCCGGCGATGTAGTTCAGGGTGTCATTACCGATATCGATGTGGTCCTCTTCCACCTTGCTGCGGAGGATCGCAATCCGGGTTTCGAGGTCCGGTGGGGTAATCTCGACGGGCATTCCCCACATGAAGCGGGAGACTAGCCGGTCTTGCAGTTCGGGGATTTCCCGGGGCATCCGGTCGCTGGTCAGGACAATTTGTTTTTGCTGGTCATAGAGGGTATTGAAGGTATTGAAAAATTCAATCTGGGTCCCCTCTTTGTCCGCTAGAAACTGAATATCATCAATTAGCAACAGGTCGAGGTTCCGGTATTCTTCCCGGAATTGCTCGGTGGTTCGCTTTTGGATTGAGTTGATGAAGTCATTGGTAAATTCTTCGCTGGTGACGTACTTGACCCGGGCATTCTTGTTGATCTTTAACATGTAATTCCCGATGGCTTCCATTAAGTGGGTCTTACCTAAACCTACGCCGCCGTAAATGAAGAGGGGATTCATGTACCCCGGACGCTCGGCAGCGTTGAGGGCCGCAGCATGGGCAATCTTATTGCCGTCCCCCACGACAAAAGTTTCGAAATTATAGTAGGGATTTAAAGGGATGTTGGAAGTGGGGACAGCAGACGGCTGCGGTTTAGGTGATTTTTGTTCTCCCGTTAAAACGTAAATTGGCTCAACGGCACGTCCTAGTTCACGTTGAACGTACTCCTTGAGCTTTTCCGTCAGATTTTTATTCCAGAAATCACGATGCATGGGCGTCGGTAATTCAATTTCCAGACGTGTTTGCGAGAGAGAAATCGGTTTTGCCGGAGCAATAAAATTGTCAAAGGTCACCTGGCCGGTGTATTGACGAAAAGAATTTTGGATCGCTTCCCACAGAGAATCGAGCTCAGTCAAAATAATTCCTCCTAATATTTAATTCCAACCGATATTCTATCATTCTCGATATTAGTTTTCCACAGGGGAGTGGACAAGCTAAAAAAAATTACACAACTCTGTGTGTAATTTAGGATTGCTGGTGTGGATTTCGGGGAAAACGTGCTAATCGAGCGGGCTATTAACAGGAATCTGTGGAAAACTGAAGCCTATTAATATAAGGATTATCGGACTTTTACACAGGAAAACGCGGGGCTGTGGATAACTTTAATAACAGGGTGTGAATTTGGGGATGAGGTGGGAAAAAGCCTGTGAATAAGCTGGGACCACCCGGGGTGTTTACACAACGTTGTGGATTATTTTGCAAATTCTGTGGATAACTAAAAAATTTAAATATTTTTTGCCGTTTAATAATCAGTCAAAGTATGTTATACTTCCAAAGTATGTTTGAAGAAAGAATAGAAACAAACCGATTTATCAAATAGGAGGTGCAAACGCATGAAGCGCACGTTTCAACCAAAGAAGCGTCACCGTGCACGTGTCCATGGCTTCCGTAAGCGCATGAGCACCAGCAATGGCCGTAAGGTATTAGCACGTCGGCGTCAAAAGGGCAGAAAAGTATTATCTGCATAACCACGGCCACTTTTATAGTGGCTTTTTTTATTGTAGAGGGCGGGCAAGCAATTCAGCGAACAACGATCGTTGGCGTTGTTGTTTGCCTAGCCCTTTTTCATATCTAACGTAGTAAGGCTGGAGATTAGACATCATGAGAAAGTCATACCGAGTAAAAAAGGAAAGTGAATTTCAGCGGGTTTTTGAAACCCATAATTCTGTTGCCAACCATAAATTCATAATTTATCAGATGGCAAAACCGGGTCAGAAGCATTTCCGGGTTGGAATCTCGGTCGGTAAAAAGATTGGGAACGCGGTTCACCGGAACTGGGTAAAGCGGCGGATTCGGCAAAGCCTGCTAGAAGTCAAGCCGCAGTTGCGGTCGGATGTTGACTTTTTAGTGATTGCCCGTCCGGCGGCAGATGGCCTTGAGATGGCAGAAACAAAGAAGAACCTGGTCCATGCACTCAAGCGGGCCAACTTATTTAAGGAAAAAAGTGAGGAAGAATAGCGTGAAAAAAAAGAAAAAAGCCTTGAGCCTAGCAGCGATTGCCAGTTTGACGATGCTGCTGGCTGCTTGTTCCAACCAGCCCGTAACGAGTCATAGTACCGGTTTCTGGGATCACTACATCGTTTACAACTTCTCGCAGTTTATTATCTGGCTCTCCAACCACACTGGAGGCTACGGGATGGGGATCATCATCTTCACGATCATCATCCGGGTGCTGCTCTTGCCACTAGCCTTTTACCAGACCAAGTCGATGGTCCGGATGCAGGAAATCACGCCGCAGCTAAAGGCAGTCCAAAAGAAGTATTCATCACGCGACCGTGATTCGATGATGAAGATGCAGGAAGAGACCCAAAAGCTCTACAAGGAAGCGGGCGTCCACCCGATGGCCTCAATGCTGCCAATGATTGTCCAGCTGCCAATCATGTGGGCCCTGTACCAAGCAATTTGGCGGACACCGGAACTGCGGCACGGGACTTTCCTCTGGCTGCAGCTGGGGCACACCGACCCTTACTATGTCTTGCCAGTTTTGGCGGCGGTCTTCACCTTCGTTAGTTCTTGGCTATCAATGGCCTCGATGCCGGAAAAGAATAGCATGACGACCATGATGACCTGGTTCATGCCGATCATGATCTTCTTCATGGCCCTGGGCTTCTCCTCAGCAATCACGCTGTACTGGGTAGTTTCCAACGCCTTCCAGGTTGTTCAAACCCTGCTGTTGCAGAATCCATTCAAGATTCGCCGTGAGCGGGAAGAGAAGCAACGGGTTGAAAAGGCCCGGAAGCGGAAGATCGAAAAGGCAAAGCGCCGCGCTTACCAAAGTCGCCGGAAATAGTCGGCTGGCTCGACCAACTTAATTTAAACAAGTATCAAAACTGCCACCTTGGTTATTGAACCGGGTGGCAGTTTTTTTATCAATGAACCCGACCTACCCCTTGTTAAATGAAAGCAAACACGCTATTGTATTAAAATAAAATTAGATTTTTTTAATATTAAAAGGAGGCGGAGAGTATGTTCAGCCGAATTGGTCAGACCATTTATGAAAATGAAGCTGTCGCGAAAACATCAGATTTTACGGTGGGCTTAGAAATTGAAATGCAGCGGATTGACGGAAGCGGACAGTTAAGTCAGGAACCCTATCCGGCTGGAATTGGCGATGAACGGACTAACCCGTGGATCACGAACGATTTTTTGGAAACCATGTCGGAAACCGTGACCCCGTCGGCCAAGCATTCCTTGGACGCCATCCACTACTTGTACCGGCTGAATAACTGCCTCCGCTCAGTGCTGGCGCCAGGGGAGATGCTGTGGCCCCTGTCAATGCCGCCCCGCCTTCCCAAGGATAAGCGGACACTCGTCTTGGCAAAGATGGGCCCTAAGAAGGAAGCCTACCTGCAAGAATGGGCGAAACGGCACGGCTACTCACAGGGGACACCCTGTGGAGCGCACATTAGCTTAGGAATCGACCAACACGTGATCGAACTTGTCCTGGAGAAATTCAGCAGCCAGTTTGCGGATGAACGGGCCGTCCGCAACTACTTGTATACGGTCGTTGCCCAAGGCTTCGTGCGCTATCGGTGGCTGCTAACCTACCTTTTCGGCGCTAGTCCGGTAGCGGAAAAGGGGTATTTTGAAAAGGGGGCGGAGTTAGCGCGGCCGGTGCGGAGCATTCGGCAGAGCCGCTACGGCTTTGGAACCAAGTTTACCGGTGACTACCGCAGCTTGGCTGCCTATGTTGACCGAATTGAGGAGGGCGTAAAACAGGGGATCTTAACGTCTGACTATGAGTTTCATGGCCCCGTACGTTTTAAGGGGCACCCCGACTTAAAGAAGCTGGCTAACAACGGGGTTGAATACTTGGAGCTGCGAATGCTGGACCTCGATCCCAGCAGTGCGGTCGGAATTAGGACGGGCACCCTTCGCTTTGTCAGGTTATTAGCGAGTTACTTTATTATGCACCCGGCAATGCGGGAGGGGGAGGTCGAATCGCTGTTGGCCCGGGCCGACGCTATGAACATGGCAATTGCCGAGGAATCGCCAACGGCGCCCAGCCAGTACCAAAGCACTGCTCTGGCCATGATTCGGCACCTTGAACACTACGCTAGCCAGATTCAGCTGGGTCCTGAGTATCTGGAGGTCCTGGATGACCTTGAGGAACGAATCGTCAACCCGGCGAATACGCCGAGCGCGCGCCTGCTAGCGTATGTCAAAGATGGTTCACTCGAAGAATATGCCCTCCGCCGGGCACGCCGTTATCAGCAAGCTGCTTTAGGAATGCTGCACCCGTTCCGGGGCTTTGAGGAGGGACGGGTTTACACGGCGGATGAACTGCGCGCGGCCCTGGCCTGGTAAGAAAGTCCCTAACCGGCAAAGTGGTTAGTACGATACAGAAAAGCCTTCACCGTCTGGTTTTCCAGATGGTGAAGGCTTTTGCGCTCTGTACAACCTGCTTCGTTTTTAACGCCGGGCCGCGGCTCGCTGGAGCAGGTCGGCAAACAGATGTTGCGATGACGGATCATGTTTGAACATGTTCTCGGGATGCCATTGGACGGCGAGAATCTGGTCCGAGCTGACGGATTCCACGGCTTCTGGCACCTGGTCGTCGGCACTGGCCGTAACGTGCAGGCCGGGGGCGATTTGGTGCAGTGCCTGGTGGTGGCGCGAGTTAACGTAGGCGCGGCGGCCAGTGAGCTTGAACAGGCGGCTTTCCGGGGCTACGTTGATGTGGTGGGAGGGAAGGTTGCCTGGGGCGTCTTGGGAGTGTTTGAGGGTTTGCCGCGGATCTTCAGACAGGTCCTGGTAGACCGAACCACCAAGGGCGATATTGATGAGCTGCATTCCCCGACAAATTCCCATGATTGCCTTGTTTGCGGCCACAGCCTCTTTAAGCAGGGCGACTTCAAAGCGGTCCCGCTTTAGGTAGGTGGGTCCTAGTTTGAGGTGCGGCTCTTCGTTAAAGAAGGTTGGGTCGACGTCCGCACCGCCGGCAAAAATAATCCCGTCAAAGAGGTCCAGGTAGCTGGCTGCAAGTTCGGGCGCGACGCTGGGGAAGATAACCGGGACGCCGCCGGATTTAAGCACTGCTTCGATTAACGGCCGGGGCGCAAAGGCCGCGTTACGTTCGTTAATAATATTCGTTGCCTCAGTGAGGGTATCGGCGGGAATCGCGATTCGGGGTTGCATAGGAATCCTCCTTAATTCTAATTAAAATTTAATCAATATTATAAATTAAAATCCCGTGCGTGCAAAGAAAAATGTTGCCAGCGTCCTGACTGGTCATGGCGGAGAAAAGGGTGGTATTCTTAATATAATAACGTCAAATTCGGGGAGGAACTATCAATGGTAGTTTATACGGGTAAAACAGTGAAGGAAGCAATTCAACAGGCGAGCCGGTCACTGCATCAGCCAGAAGCGGCGCTCAAGGTTGAAGTGCTTGAACAGCCCCGCCGCGGCTTCTTGGGGATTGGTCGCCGACCAGCTAAAATCGAGGCGACGATTAAGCCGCCAAAAACGACGCCGGCGCCGCAACCAGTAACTCCTGCGCCGGCTGCCGCCCCGGTTAAGCCAGTTGCTGACCAGGGCCGGTCAGTGTCTGCCGCGGTCGTTCATCCTAATCATCCGCTTGAGGAGGGGGATGACCAGGATCCGGCAGTGGTTAAGGCCCGGCACGAAGCTAACATTCGCCACACCCGGAACGCTGGTCAGCAGTTAACGGCTTACCTGAAAAAAGTATTTGCGGATCTGGGAATTGAGACTGACCCCCAGCTTAGCAAGGTTGGCGCCCATTCGGTCATGATCAATATTAAAACGGCCAATTCGGGACGGGTAATCGGGCGACACGGTTCCCGGATCAACGCGCTGGAACAGGTCAGCGCGGCCTTTATGAACTATCATGGTGCCCCAAAGACGAGTGTGGTTCTGGACACGTCAAACTACCGGCAACGGCGGCGGGAAGCCCTCCATCAAATTGCGGAACGGGCAGCGACCGAAGTAGTTGCGAGTGGAAAAGCGGTTTTCCTGGACCCGATGCCAGCGCGGGAACGCAAGCAGCTGCACCAGGAGTTAGAAAGTGATGACCACGTGCGCACCTATTCGCACGGGCGGGAACCCTACCGGAGCGTGGTTATTGCCCCAAAAAATTAGTTATTGATTGACATTTACTGGTGAAGCCCTTAGAATATGGGCGATTATAAAAATTGAGTTGTTAAAGTAGTGAAAGTGCTTTGACCATGTTAGCGGAATGCGCGGCGTGGACTAGCACTTTTTTTATTGAAAGGAGTAGAAAATAGTGGCGAATAGTGAAAATGACACCATTGCGGCGATCTCGACCCCGGTTGGCGAGGGGGGCATTTCAATTATTCGGATTAGCGGCGAAGACGCGGTGGCAGTTGCCAAGCGGCTGTATCGTGGCAGCAAGGACCTGGACCAGGTTGCCAGCCATACCATTAACTATGGGCACATTGTCGACCCGGACACGGGCGCCGAAGTGGATGAGGTAATGGTTTCCGTGATGCGGGCGCCGCACACCTATACCTGCGAAGATGTGATTGAAATCAACTGTCACGGGGGATTGCTGGCGACTAACCGGATTTTACAGTTAGTCCTGAGTTACGGTGCCCGAATGGCTGAACCAGGCGAATTTACCAAACGGGCCTTCTTAAATGGCCGGATTGACCTATCACAGTCCGAAGCGGTAATGGACCTGATTCGGGCTAAAACCGATAAGTCGATGAAGGTGACCCTGAACCAGCTGGATGGGGACCTGTCGCGGCTGATTCGTCACTTGCGACAAGATATTTTGGATGTCCTGGCCCAGGTCGAGGTCAATATCGACTATCCGGAATACGACGCGGTCGAAGAGATGACCACCAAGATGTTGAAGGAGAAGGCGCTTGATATTCAACAGCGGATCCAGGCCCTGTTAAAGACTGCCAAGCAGGGGAAGGTCCTCCGGGAGGGACTGGCGACGGCGATTATCGGCCGCCCCAATGTCGGCAAGTCTAGCCTGTTAAACACCCTGCTGCATGAGGATAAGGCCATCGTGACTGACGTGGCGGGAACCACCCGGGACGTGATCGAGGAGTACGTCAATGTTGATGGGGTACCGTTGAAATTGATTGATACCGCTGGAATCCGCGACACCGACGACACGGTCGAAAAAATCGGGGTCGAGCGGAGTAAGAAGGCCCTCGATGCCGCCGACTTGATCCTCCTGCTGATTGATAGCTCCGCGCCGTTGACGGCGGAGGACCGTGAACTGCTAACGGCAACCCAAGGCAAGCAGCGGATCGTGATCTTAAACAAGACCGACCTGCCGCGCCAGGTGGACCTTGATGAGCTGAAAAAGTTGACGGCTGGGGATGCCCTGATTGAAACCTCGATTGTTAAGCACGAGGGGATGGACCAGCTTGGTCAGCAAATCAGCAGGATGTTTTTTAACGAAGGGATCGAAAGCAGTCAAAACAACGTGATGGTTACCAATGCCCGCCACATTGGCCTGCTCCACCAGGCAAATGCTGCGCTGAGCGATGTCTTGAAGGGAATCAATGCCGGGATGCCGGTGGACCTGGTGCAAATTGACATGACCCGGTGCTGGGACCTCCTGGGGGAAATTACCGGGGATTCGTACCAGGACGAGCTGCTTGATCAGTTGTTTAGTCAATTCTGTCTAGGAAAGTAGGGAAAATTGTGAAGTCGAGTGAATCATTGAAGACTAGCGCTGCCGTTCAGTACGAGGGTGGCGACTATGACGTAATTGTTGTTGGTGCCGGACACGCCGGGAGTGAGGCCGCCCTGGCCGCTGCCCGGATGGGGAATAAGACCCTGCTGGTCACCATCAATCTGGACATGGTAGCCTTTATGCCATGTAACCCATCCGTCGGCGGCCCCGCCAAAGGAATTGTGGTCCGGGAAATTGATGCCCTGGGTGGTGAGATGGGCCATAACATTGACAAGACCTATGTCCAGATGCGGATGCTGAATACCGGGAAGGGTCCGGCAGTCCGCGCATTGCGGGCCCAGGCCGATAAGCACGCCTACCACCGTCAAATGAAGCTGACCATTGAAAATGAGCCCAATCTGACCCTCCGCCAGGGAACCGTCGACCAATTGATCGTCAAAGATGGCGTCTGCAAGGGGGTTGTTACCAACACCGGGGCACGCTACCACGCTAAGGCGGTGGTCCTGACTGTCGGGACCGCGGCCCGGGGCAAGATTATCATTGGTGAATTGCAATACCAGTCCGGCCCGAACAATTCTAAGTCGGCGGTTAAGCTCTCCGAGAACCTGGAGGAACTGGGCTTTGACCTGGAACGGTTCAAGACCGGGACGCCACCGCGGGTCAACGGGAAGAGCATTCAATTTGACGAAACCGAGGAGCAGCCGGGAGATGCTGCCCCGCACCACTTTAGTTTTGATACTCCGGATAGCAGCTACATTGCCGTCACCGACCAGCTGGCCTGCTGGCTGACCTACACCAACGAGGGGACCCACGGAATCATCCGGGCCAACCTGGACCGGGCGCCGATGTTCTCCGGGGTTATTAAGGGGGTCGGTCCCCGTTACTGTCCGTCAATTGAGGATAAGATCGTGCGCTTTGCCGATAAGTCCCGCCACCAGGTCTTCTTGGAACCCGAGGGTCGGGATACGGATGAATATTATCTTGATGGGATTTCCACCTCGATGCCGGAAGAAGTCCAGCAAAAGATTGTTCACTCCATTAAGGGGCTGGAAAAGTCTGAACTAATGCGGCCGGGCTACGCGATTGAATACGACGTCGTGGCGCCGTACCAGTTGCGGCCAACGTTGGAAACCAAGCTAGTTCAGAACCTCTACACGGCCGGTCAGACAAACGGGACGTCCGGGTATGAAGAGGCAGCCGGCCAGGGCTTGATTGCCGGCATCAACGCCGGCCTCCGCGCTCAGGGGAAAGGCCCGTTCGTTCTCGGCCGGTCTGACGCCTACATTGGGGTCATGATTGACGACCTGGTGACCAAGGGAACTAAGGAACCTTACCGTCTGTTGACTAGCCGGGCCGAATACCGGTTGATTTTGCGTCATGATAATGCCGACTTCCGCTTGATGGAGAAGGGACACGCGGTGGGCTTAGTTTCCGACGAGCGCCTGGCTAAGATGGAAGCTAAGAAGGCCGCCGTGGCTGCTGAAATCAAGCGCCTGGAAACTATCAAGTTCAAGCCAAGTGACGAAGCAGTCAACGACTTTATCGAAGAGCACGGTGATAACCGTCTCAAGGATGCTATTTCCGCGGCGGACCTGATCAAGCGGCCGTACGTGGACTACCAAACATTGACCCGGTTTATCCCGGCCCCGGCAGAAGAATTGGACCGCCACGTGATTGAACAAGTGGAAATCCAGCTCAAGTACGCTGGCTACATCAAAAAGGAAGAGCAGAAGGTTGACCGGATGAAGCGGATGGAAGCCAAGCGGATTCCGGACAGCATTGACTACAACGACATTGACGGCCTGGCAACTGAGGGGCGGCAAAAGTTGGAGAAAATCCGTCCGGCGACCCTGGCCCAGGCTTCCCGGATTTCCGGGGTTAACCCGGCCGACTTGGCAATTCTGAGTGTTTATATTCGACAAGGGAAATTTTCCAAGGCTGACCGACAATAATTTCCCGGGAAATATTAAGCAACGGCGACGGGAAAAGAAATTATTTCCGGTCGCCCCTTTTTCGATCCGGGGAAAATAAAAGGATTGCTTAAACTTAGGCAATATCCAATTATTAAGTGCCCGAGTATGATATAATTTAGGTTCGAGTTTTGATCTGAAGAAAATAGCAAATTCTGAATGAAAGAAGAGGAACATTGCAATGTGTGGAATTGTTGCGTTTGTTGATAACGAGAAACCACAATTAAAGGACACCTTAATCAAGAAGATGAAGGACCGGATCATCCACCGGGGCCCGGACGCCGAGGGTCAGTACGTGGATGATGACGTGGCCCTGGGGTTCCGCCGGCTGAGTTTTGTGGATGTTAAGTCTGGGAACCAGCCCATCTTTAATGAAGATCAGTCCAAGATTATTGAGTTTAACGGGGAAATCTATAACTTTGAAGAACTCCGCGGCGAGCTGATTGAAAAGGGGCATACCTTTACTACCCACGCCGACACGGAAGTTATCCTGCACGGTTATGAAGAGTGGGGCAAGGACGTCCTGCAGAAGCTGCGGGGAATGTTTGCCTTCATCATTTGGGATACCAAGACCAAGGAAATGTTTGGCGCCCGGGACCACTTCGGGATCAAGCCGCTCTACTATGCCCAGATGAACGGGACCTTCTTTGTTGGTTCTGAAATCAAGGCCTTTCTGGACCACCCGAACTTCGAGATGGAGCTGAATAAGCGGGCCCTGAAGTCCTACATGACTTTCCAGTATAACGTAACCCAGGAAACCTTCTTTAAGGGAGTTTACCGCCTTCCGGAAGCCCACTACTTCACCTACAAGGACGGCAAGTTCGCGATGGAGCAGTACTGGGACGAAGACTTTGACCCAACGGACGAGAGCTTCGACCAGGCCGTCGATAACATCGACAACGTGGTTAAAAATTCTGTCAAGGCCCACACCTTCGCGGATAAGGGCATCAAGGTCGGCTCTTTCCTGTCGGCCGGGGTTGACTCCAGTCTGGTAACTGCTTTGATGCGGCCAAACAACACCTTCTCCATTGGTTTTGACAGCGGCTACGACGAAACCAAGCAGGCCCGTGAATTGGCGGCTAAGTTGGACTTAAAGAACACCGATAAGCTACTGACCGATGAAGAAGCGTTCAAGACCTTCCCGTTAATCCAGTACTACCTGGACGAACCGGACTCCAACCCGTCTGTGGTGCCGCTTTACTTCCTGAATAAACTGGCGAAGGATAACGGCTACAAGGCCCTGCTTTCCGGTGAAGGGGCGGACGAACTGTTCGCGGGCTACACGGCCTATGGCTTTAACACCAAGGTTAAGTTTATCCGCTGGGTGACTGAACAACTCAAGAAGCTACCGAAGGACCAGCGCTATAAGTTGGGAAAGTGGCTGGAAGGCAAACACTTCCACGGTTCTGAGCACCTCTACCGCAACCTGGCCCCGGCCCGGGATACCTTTATCGGCCAGGCCTACATCTTTAGTCCGGCAGAGGCCAATGAATACTTGAAGCCGGAATACCAGGATGGCCCGTCCATCACTGACCTGCTGAAGCCGCTCTACGATAAGTGTGACGAGAAGAAGCCGGAAATGAACGAGGTTGCCAAGAAGCAGTACGTTGACCTGCATCGCTTCATGCCAGGAGATATTTGCTTAAAGGCGGATAAGATGAGTATGGCAAACTCCGTGGAAATTCGGGTGCCGCTCCTGGATAAGGAAGTTATGAAGGTGGCTGAAACCACGCCGACGAAGTACCTCTTCAACGATAAGGGGACTAAGTGGGCCTTCCGGATGGCGGCCAACCGGCACCTACCAGAAGAATGGGCAACCCGGCCAAAACTTGGCTTCCCGACTCCCGTTCGGGAATGGCTTCGGGAAGAGAAGTACTACAAGGAAGTACGGAACTTGTTTGCGCAAGACTTCGTGAAGGAGTTTTTCGACCAGGACAAGCTCCTGCAACTGGCTGATGACAACTTTGCTGGCAAGGTCGATGGCCGGCGGAAGATCTGGACGGTCTACACCTTCCTGGTTTGGTACAAGCTCTACTTCATCGATAACTTCAAGCTGGATGAAAGCAACATCGATAAGGCCAAGGCAAGTGCCGAGGCATAACAGATAAGAGGAAGGTGGCGAGCGGTCATCTTCCTCTTTTTATTTTATTTGCTTCAAGAATTCACTTTTACCATAAAAAATGAAATAATAGAGTTTTAAGAGAGAAAAATAAGAGGGGTCAATAACACATGGAATTGCATGTTACGCCTGCACTAACGTTATTGCGCGAGCACCATTTATTGGATCATACCAAGAATTTAACTGATTTTACCGCGACGAGTGTTGCTTATGATTCACGAAAGGTCACTGCGGGGACTTTGTTTTTTTGCAAGGGCAACTTTTTGCCGAAATACCTAACGATGGCAAAGGGACAGGGCGCCGTGGCCTACGTGGCGGAGCAGGAGTATTCGGAAGGCGGGGACCTGCCGGCGATTATCGTCAAGGATGAGCAAAAGGCGATGGCCCTGCTCGGGGCGGCTTTTTACGGTTTCCCCCAAGATGAGCTAACGATTATTGCCATCACCGGAACGAAGGGGAAGACCACTACCGCTTACATGGCTGACCACGTCTTGGGGCGGGCAACTGACCATCACGTGGCCCTCTTTTCGACCCTTGACCGGGTGCTGGGGAACGGCCCGGACGACCGCTTTAAGTCTGACTTGACCACTCCGGAGTCGCTCGATCTCTTTCATGATATGCGGGCAGCGGTTGATAACGGGATGACCCACCTGGTGATGGAGGTTTCCTCACAGGCGTACAAGAAGCACCGGACCTATGGCCTGCACTTCGATATCGGTATTTTCTTAAACATTAGTCCTGACCATATTGGCCGCAATGAACATCCGACCTTTGCAGACTACCTCCACTGTAAGGAGCAGCTGCTGGTCAACTCCAGGGTTTGTCTAATCAATGCCGAAACGGCCGACCTGGCGGATGTATATTACACGGCCAAGGCAACGACGCAGCCAGAGGATATCTACTTATTTGCCCGGCACGGGGCGCAGGTCCAACTGCCGGAGGGGGCCGCAATCGACTTCGAATACCGGAATGACTTAGAAGACCTGCACGAAAGCGAGTTTGAACTTGCTGCCTGCACCCCAAAAGCCGAACGGTTGGGCCTCCAGCGGCGTTATAAGACCAGTGTCCCTGGTGACTATAACGAGGGGAACGCCGTCGCGGCGATTATTTCAACGGCCCTAGCGGGGGCGACCGCGGAAGATGCCGCTGCAACGCTGGACCATGTCCATATCAAGGGCCGGATGGAGATGCAAAAAACCCGCCAGCACGGGACAATTTACATTGACTATGCCCATAACTATGCCAGCTTGAAACGGCTCCTGGCGTTCTTGAAGCGGCAGACGGCGGCTGGTAAGGTGACTGTCGTGCTGGGGGCAACCGGTGACAAGGGAATTTCCCGTCGGCAGGGCTTCGGGAAAGCATTGTCGGAGGAACATCCGGACCAGATTATCCTCACGACAGACGATCCTGGATTTGAGGACCCAATGAAAATTGCCCGGGAAATAAATTCGCATATTGACCATGACCAGGTCGGGGAAATCCAGTACATTATGGACCGGCCAACGGCAATCAAGGCGGCAATTGACAGTAGCGGTAATGGTGATATTGTGGTGTTAGCTGGGAAGGGCGAGGATCCCTACCAGAAGATCAACGGCGTCGACACGCCGTACGCAACTGACAGCAAGATTGCCGCGGACTATATCCATGAAATTGAAGATTAAGTGAGGCGGAAGTATGAAAGCATTTCGGGAAACGATGAGTTGGATTGTCCCAATTGTCATTGGGCTATTGATTGCATTGCTGATCAAGCAGTTTGTCTTTCAAATTGTCCGGGTCGATGGGCCATCCATGGAACCCAACCTGGTGAATAACGAACGGGTCTTTTGCCTAAAGACGGCAAAAATTCACCATGGCAGCGTCGTGGTATTTGACGCTAACGGGGTGGACCCGCAGGTTGCCCAGAAGACGGATTACGTCAAGCGGGTGATTGGAATGCCGGGTGATAAGGTGCAGTCCAAGAACGGGAACATCTACGTCAATGGCAAGAAGATTAACCAGAACTACATCAGCATGGACCAGCGGAAAGCGGGAACCGGTGACTGGACACTCAAAAGTATTTCTGTGCAAAACAGCTGGCTCAAGCATAACGGAACCACCACGGTCCCGAAGGGCGAATACTTTGTCCTGGGAGACCACCGGAGCGTTTCCAATGACGGCCGCTACTGGGGCTTTGTGCCGAAGAGCAAGATTGATGGGGTCGTGAAGGTGCCATCATGGTCCGGGACCAAGACAACCCGGCAGAACGTCAACAAAGAGTGGCAGCACTTTTACGCAAACTGAGTAAATTAACAGCCGGCAGGTGAACCAGAGAATGATTCACCTGCCGGCGCTTAATTTTAAAAGAGCACTTAGTTTTGATGAAGCAACTGATAGCGAAATAACTCTTTACAAAAAAGTTAGCTATCAAGTGATTTTAAATGATTCTTTTGATACAAAGTGAGGTATTATTTAAGGGTAGGAGTATGAAAAATACATTCTAAACATAAGGGGAGAATAATAATGGCAAGTCACAACCATGGGGGAGCATCATCAAATTTGTCAATCCATAAGCCAATCGATGTTAAAAAATTGACATTGGGCGTGGCCTCAGTTGCTTTAGGGACCACTTTTATTTTGGCTAATAGTACGGTTGCTCACGCTGATGATGCAAATCCAAATCAAGGGTCGAGTGATAACTCAGCCATCGTTACGAATGGTGATGCCAACCAGGGGACGGCGGTTAATTTACCGGCATCCCAGCTGGATGATGATAGTGATCACACTGGGGAACCAAGTGTTCCTGAAGAAAACCTTGACCCAGCAATTGTTCCAATCTCGACTGTCGTTGGTCAGGAGCCGGCAGCAAAACTGGCAATCACACCAACAAGTGAAATGCAAAGGGAAACCGATTATCAAGCGAGTTGGAAGCAGGCGCCAGACGTTTCTAAAGTGGAGACCACGACGGGAATTGTTAACGTTCAATATACTGACTTTGAGGGTCAGGCTATTAATAAGGACTTTACAGTTCCAGTCAACGTGTTCGCGAAGGAAAGCGACTATGCCACAATTTATGGTGATCCAGCTTCGATTCCGGCCAGTGACCGGGTTCAAACGGTGATCCGCTTTTACGACCTCACCAGCAAGCAGCTCCTGCTCAACAGTTGCCGCAAACTGGGAACGATCATGCTGCCGGTGCCTTAGCTGGCCTGGGCTTGGTATCGCTCTTAGGAATGTTTGGACTAAAGAAGCGCAAAGTTGATTAATTAAAAGAATCATAAAAGCGACCCTGACGGTAATTTGTAAGAGTCGCTTTGCTGTTTATAGCGTTACCTCACCGGCCACGTCGGTGTTAAAGAACTTACTGATGGCAGCGATGTCCATACCCTGGCCGAGGCCCCACATCAGCTTAGTAATTGCACATTCTGAAGTCATATCATGGGCGGAAATTGCCCCTTCCAGCAGTGCCTGTTGGCCAACTTCGTACTTCGTCAGGTCGCTCCGCTCGTACAGACACTGACTAGCCGCAATGACCGGGATACCCTTTCGAATCAGTTTGCCGACTGCGGCCACCAGGTTGCGGCGAATAAAGGTCATCCCACCGAGACCGTAGGCTTCAATCACGATACCATGACAGCCATTATCGGCCATCGCGTGCAACAGGGTCGGGTCGAATCCTGGGAAGAGCTTGACCAGTGAAACGTTGGTATCAATGGTGGTGTTCAACCGGCATTCACCGTGGCTTGCCGGTTGGGACTGGAGAATTTGGAAACCATCGGAAGTGACTTGAGCAATCAGCGGGAAGTTAACGCTCTCGAAGGCGTCAAAGGAAGTGGTCCGCACCTTGACACTCCGGCAACCGCGCATTACTTTCCTGTTGAAGGCCAGGTAGATACCCGGTGCGCAGTCCAGCGCAGCGGTAAAGGCGAGGTTGAGGTTATCAGGGGCGTCACTGAGGGGAATATTCATCGGCACCTGACTCCCAGTCAGCACGACCGGGAGGTTAATGTTCTCCAGCATGAAGGTCAGCATGGAGGCCGTGTAGGCCATCGTGTCTGTTCCATGTGAAACAACAATCCCGTCGTAATCATTGCGGGCCTGGTAAATTTCCTGGGCAATCAGGGTCCACTCTTCCGGCTGAATGTTGGAGGAATCCATCTCCAAAATATCTTTGACCGTTACGTCGAAGGGGAGGGTGCCAAGGGTCTTTAGCAGCTCGGCACCCGACTCGCCCGGTCGCAGGCCATCGTCCGAAGCGACGGAGGCGATGGTCCCGCCAGTGGTCAGCAGCAGTAATTTCTTTGTCATCAATGTCACCAGCTTTCAATTCTGCTTTTATTTTAGTAAGCATTGATAGTAAAAACAAGATGGTGGATGAAAGCATTGTCTGATTAATCAAGGTGCAGAGGGAGAAGCCGTTACCTCCAACACCACTTTGGTCAAGGATAACTACCGCCTGCTGAGTGGGCAAGATGATCTAAATTTGGGCTCTTCGTCAAGAAGTACTGATGAGA
>NZ_AZGE01000015.1 GCF_001434465.1 Limosilactobacillus oris DSM 4864 | reverse complement strand
ATTGAGCTATAAAATAGTTAAGAGGTTGAGTTAATTCCCAGTTAAAACTAGTGCGGCTAACCTTGCTGTCCCCACTCCTGCATTCCCTCAATAACGGGACGCAACTGTTGACCCCGGGGCGTCAGCGAGTAGCTGGTTTGGACCGGCACGGTAGCCGTTACCTTCTTTGCAATAATCCCCGCTGTAACGAGCTCCCTCAGTTGCAAGGCCAGCATCCGCCGGGAACAAGCTGGCAACAATTTTTCTAATTCGTTAAAACGACAATTCGGGTGTTCCAGCAGCATCATGATGATTGGTCCCTTCCACTTGCCAGCAATCTGCTGCAGAGTATGATCAATCGGGCAGTTATCAATTGCTTTGGCCACTTGTTTTTCCCCCTTTTGACATTAATTTTAGCACACACTAGCTAGTGAAAAATAATTCACGCCTTGTCTATCTATGATTTTAGGTTACTATTAGTAAGTAATAACCCTAAAGGAGGATGACTACTCATGAAATCAGAATTCAATCAACTGGCTGCCCAGCGGCGATCAATTTACGCTTTAGGAAAGAACGTCACAGCAACACCTGAGGAAATCTACGAACTGGTAACTACGGCAGTCCGCAATTCCCCAAGTGCCTTTAATAGCCAGACCGTGCGCGCCGTGGTCTTATTTAACCAGGCTAGTGATCAGGTTTGGGATATCGTCGAGGAAACATTGGCAAAAATCGTCACTGACCCAGCAGCTTTTGAAAAGACCAAGCAAAAAATTGCCAGCTTCCGGGCTGGTATTGGTACCGTACTCTACCTAACAGACACCAGCAGCGTGCACAAACTTGAAGAGCAGTTTCCCGCCTACGCTGCCAACTTTGCTCCATGGGCAGAGCAGGCAATTGGCGGGAGCCAGCAGGCGGTGTGGACAGCACTTGCTGAGCAGGGAATCGGCGCTAGTTTGCAGCACTATAACCCCCTGATTGACGACGCAATTCACCACGCCTTTGACCTCCCTGCCGAGTGGCAGCTCAGAGCGGAAATGCCGTTCGGTTCAATCGAAGCTCCCGCTGGTAATAAAGATTATTTAGATGAACAACAGGTATTTAAGCTCATTAAATAGGCACCGTGCAGTGAAGCTAGCCTGCTAGTAGCATTATCCAGCCGAATTACTCCCCTTGCCTCAAAGGCCCCCGCAAGTGACAGTTCAGTCCTTGCGGGGGCCTTTTTTATAGTAGGTTTGTGCCTACCGCCTTGCCTCACGGGTCCTAGTATCATTCAGGAGAAAGTCGTCCATGTACTGCTGCCGATACTGGGTCGGCGTTTGACCCAGCTGCTTTTTAAAACAACGCAAAAAATACTTTTCATCATTGAAGTACGCCTGATCCGCAATTAGCTTGAGGGGCAGGTTTGACTTCAAAAGGAGCCCGCAGGCAATGTCCAGCTTTTTCTGCAAAATCAGACGGGAAGCCGTCATCCCGGTCTCCTTTTTAATCAGACGGCTGACGTACCGATAGTTCATTTCAAAATGGTCGGCCAATCCCCGAACCGTCAAATCGGCATCCAGGTGACTGCTCAGCCAGTCAATAATCTCTGTCGCCTTAGGGTTGGCCCGTGTTAAATGGTGCAGCCCCGTAATAAAGTCATTGGTAATTTCAAGCATCAGCTCAGTAATCGCATACGACGGCAGCGCTTCCGTATAGTAGTTCCCGCGAATCAGCAGGAGGGTCTGCAAACACATCGTATTGATCCGGTTAAATTCCCGAATTTGATAGTACTGGGGCAAAATCACGTTATTTGCCAACCGTCCCAAATCGTAACGGTCACGGATTGCATCCGCAACGTGCTGGTAGGCAACCCGTTCTTCACTATCCTTAGGGAAAAACTGAATCCAATAACAGGTAACTGGGGACTCACCCCCCGCTAGCTCCAGCCGGGTATGGGGCGCCACTAGCAGACAGCTGCCCCGCTTGAGCACCTGCCTTTGCTGCCCCCAGCTCACCCGGCATTGACCACCAGCACAGATTAGCAATTCATAGGCGTCACCCAGTTCAAAGAGTTTGGACGCCTCTTCCCTGGCGAGGACTAGTTGGCCCGAAGCATAATGATGGAATGGCCGGTCACTATTAAAGAGGTATACGTCATGGTTACTTTTGTCCACTTTCACGGATATCCACCCTCACATTCATCTACTTTTTGGCGCTATTGGTTAGCTAAATCGACACTTATGTCCAAATTATAATTCATTTTACCACCTTTTCGTCCATTAAAACGGTTACATTTTCAGCTGTAAAAAGGTTTAATTATTCTTGTAAGTTGATTTAACCAATTAACTTGTCAGCGATTATTATAGCAGATTGACCGAAAGGAAGTTTTTTTATGGCAGTAATGAAAAAAATGGCGAACGGCCTGTATTGGGAGCACGCTGCCGAACAGGTTCTCATCCAGCCGTGGGGTAAGGACAGCCTACGTTTCCGGGTAACTAAAAACAGTCACTTTACACCCGACCAAGACTGGGCACTAGCCTACTCTAAGGAACACACTGGCAGCTACGACCAAATCAAACTCGACGAAGAAGCCAACAGCTGTGCGATCAGCAACGGCAGCATCACCGCCAGCATCAACCGCTTTGGCTGGTTAACCATCACCAACCAGGATGGCAAAGTCCTCTTGGAAGAACGCTGGCAGGTCAAACCGGGTGGTAAGAAAACCAGCCCCCTCGGCATCCCCGGCCGGGAACTTAAACCGATTATCGGTGGGGACTACCAGGCGACCCTGCGCTTTGAGGCCTTTGACGACGAAAAGATCTACGGGATGGGGCAGCGGCAGGAAAAGCAGCTCAACTACAAGGGCTGCATCCTCGAACTTGCCCAGCGGAATACCCAGGCAACCGTTCCCTTTGTCCTCTCTAACCGGGGTTACGGCTTTCTGTGGAACAATCCCGCAATCGGTCAAGTCACCTTTGCCAATAACGAAACTAAGTGGGAAGCCCGGGACACCGACCAACTCGACTTCTGGGTAACGGCCGCGGACTCGCCAGCCCAAATTGTCGAAAACTACACGGCCGCCACCGGGAAGGTCCCGATGATGCCAAAATTTGCCAGCGGCTTTTGGCAATGCAAGCTCCGTTACAAGACCCAGGAAGAGTTGCTGAAGGTGGCCCACGAGTACAAGGACAAGGGCCTGCCCATCAACGTGATCGTCATTGACTTCTTCCACTGGCCAAATCAGGGTGAATGGAAGTTTGACCCCAAGTACTGGCCGGATCCAAAGGGGATGGTCGACGAGCTAAAGCAGATGGGGATCAAGCTGATGGTTTCCATCTGGCCGACCGTCGACGTCAACAGTGAAAACTATGACGAGATGAACGACAAGGGCTACCTCGTCCGGTCCGAACGGATGTACCAGGATTCTTACCACTTCATGGGCAACGAAACCTTCTTCGACGCCACTAATCCGGGTGCCCGGAAGTACGTCTGGGACAAGGCTAAGCAAAACTACTACGACAATGGCGTGCGGATGTTCTGGCTCGACGAAGCGGAACCGGAGTACGGCTTCATGTACGACTTCGACCACTTCCGCTACTACCTGGGTCCCGCCCTCAAGCTCAGCAATGTCTACCCGCTTGACTATGCCAAGGCCTTTTACGAAGGTCAGAAGGCCGCCGGGCAAAAGGACATCGTTAACCTCGTCCGCTGTGTCTGGGCCGGCAGCCAAAAGTACGGGGTCGTCCTCTGGTCTGGTGACGTCCACTCAACCTTTGAGTCGCTGCAAAAGCAGGTGGTCGCTGGACTAAACGCAGGCCTCTCTGGTATTTCCTGGTGGACCACCGATATCGGTGGCTTTACCGGTGGCAACGTCCATGACCCGCAATTCCATGAACTGCTGACCCGCTGGTTCCAATTCGGGACCTTCTGCCCGGTCATGCGCTTGCATGGTTTCCGGGAGCCCGCAGAACAGACGATTGAACACGCCGACCGGATGTTCAACCAGCCATTTGGTAGCGGGGCCTTTAACGAAATCTATAAATACCCGCGGCCAACTTACGAAATCCTGCGCAAGTACCTCTTCATGCGGGAGGCCATTCGCCCGTACGTCATGGAGCAGATGAAGAAGGCCCACACAGACGGCACACCGGTCATGCGGCCCCTCTTCTATGACTTCGCTAAGGACGGCCAGACCTGGGATATTTCGGACGAGTACATGTTCGGCCCGGACGTTTTGGTTTCCCCAATTCTTCACGCTGGTCAGACCAAGCGGGACGTTTACCTGCCAGCGGGTGAGGACTGGATTGATGTCAACACTAAGCAGACCTACCAGGGCGGCCAGACCGTCACCGTTGATTGCCCAATTGACACCCTGCCCCTCTTTACCCGTGCTAGTCATCCCCTCGACAGTTTGCTCAACTTCACCGTTCCTGCTGAAAAGGACTAGGGGGTGGCAGTCATGAATAAGCAAAAGACAAAACAAGTCAACCTCGACGCCGGCCTGCCCGACCTCTCAAAATGGGTTATCTTTTCCATTACCTTTGGCTTTCTCGGGATCAACATGGGTTTCTCACTCCAAAGCTCTCAAATGAGCCGGATTTTCCAGTCAATCGGGGCCAACCCGAATAGCCTCGGCTTCTTCTTCATCTTTCCCGGCCTAATGGGAATGATCGTCCAGCCATTAATTGGGAAGTACTCTGACCGGACTTGGAACCGCTTTGGCCGGCGGATGCCCTACCTCCTATTTGGGGCACCTATCGCGGCCCTGGTCCTGCTAATGCTGCCGTTCTCTGGCTCCCTCGGCTTCGGCTACGGTTCGATGGCCGCAATGGTCTTTGCTGCCTTTGCCGTCTGCTTCATGGACCTCTTCAACAACATTTGTATGCAGCCCTTCCGGATGATCGTCGGTGACATGGTGAACAACAAGCAGAAGAACTTCGCCTGGTCCCTCCAGCAAATCTTCTTCAACGGTGGGGGCATCCTGGCCTCCCTGCTGCCCTTTATCTTCACTGCTTGTGGAATGCATAATACGGCGAAGCGGGGAGTAGTGCCGAATACCGTCATCTACGCTTACGTGGTCGCGGCGGCCGTCCTGCTGATTACCAGTATGTGGACCGTCTTCAACGTTAAGGAATACGATCCCCAGACCTACGCTAAGTACCACGGGATCAATCCTCAGGACAACCAAAAGTCCGTCAGCCTCTGGCACCTCACGAAGGTTGCTCCCCGGGCCTTTTGGGAACTCTGTCTGATACAGTTTTTCAGCTGGGTCGGCATCATGTATGTTTGGACTTACGCAACCGGCACCCTCGCGAAAAACGTCTGGCACACGACTGACCCCACCAGTGCCGGCTTTCAAGCGGCAGGCAACTGGTACGGAGTCCTCACCGCCATCCTTAGTATCGCCGGAATCTGCTGGGGCTTCCTCTACTCCCACGCCAAGACGACGACACGGAAAAAGTGGTACGCCACCGGCCTCGTACTCGGTGGAATTGGCCTGGTAATGGTCTCCCTGGTTCACAGCCAGTGGCTGACCGTGCTTGCCTTCATTCTCTTTGGAATCTGCTACTTTACGATCCACACCCTGCCGTTTACCCTCCTGACCTCTTCGCTCAACGGTGAGAACGAGGGCGCCTACATTGGGCTCTTTAACATCGGCATTTGCCTCCCGCAAATCGTGGCGTCCCTGCTCAGTTTCGTCATCTTCCCGTTAGTTGGTCACAGCCAGCCGATGATGATGCTGATTGCCGGCCTCTCGCTCTTTTGTGCCGCCATCGCGGTCCGGGGAGTTCACGAGGGGGTCGCTGTCAAAGGTTAAATCGAAAAAATCAAATCGATTGAAATAACAAAATCGCCTACTGCGGTCAAAGCCACAGCAGACGATTTTAATTTTTAAAGTTGGAAAGTCAATATTCGGAAGACAGCCCGGCTGCTATTAATCGTGCTATCCTGCTACCGAGCCGTTTTTACCGCAATGCCTGGAAGAACTTTTCGCGGACCTCTTCGGAAATCCCCGTCGCGGCTAATGACCGTAACGGCATATTCGCGGAAATCGCGACCCAATCCTTATCCGCCATCATCGGCTTCAAGACCTCATACAAGCCGGAGGACTTTAACGCGGCCTGTACCTTTGGATCCGTGTCATTCCAAAGGTCGCCGAGGTAGGTATCTTCCGTCACCGTCCCCAGCGGGTTAACACCAATCGTCAGCTTAAACTGGGCAGTGAGGCGGATGTCACGGGAAGAGCTGCCGACCATGATCTCGTACTCGCCATTGTCGGCTTCCCACTGCTCTTGAGCAACGTTGTAGTAACTAAAGGCCCGGCGCGGCAAGGTCAACGTAACCGTCTGGCTCTCACCCGGCGCCAGTGCTAGCTTCGTGAAGTCCCGCAACTCCTTAACCGGCATTTCAACCCGGCTGACGTGGTTGGCAACATAAACCTGGGCGACTTCCTTGCCGGCTACTTGGCCGCTATTGGTAACCGTAAACCGCACCTTCACATCATTGCTCTCTTCACTCACCGTCAGGTCACTGTAAGTAAAGTTCGTATAGCTTAGGCCGTGCCCAAATGGGAAGCGAACCGGCATCTCATGCAGGTCATAGTAACGGTAGCCGACAAAGATACCCTCATGGTAATCCTCTTCATCATGATCCTTGGCAAAGGTTCCATAGGTCGGGTTATCCTGCACGCGGAGCGGAAAGCTCTCGGAAAGTTTTCCTGACGGGTTGACCTTCCCCGTCAGGATGTCCCAGGTGGCCTCCCCGACCGCTTCTCCGGCCAGGTAGGTTTCCACGATTGCTGGTACCCGGTCCGCCCACGGCATTTCCACTACGGACCCGTTTTGCAAAACTACGGTGATGTTGGGGTTGGCCTCAATGATTTGCGTCAGGAGCTCATTTTGGTTGGCTGGCAGGGCGATGGAATCCTTGTCAAAGCCTTCCGTTTCCATGCTCTCTGGGAAGCCGGCAAAGAAGATTACCCGGTCACTCTGCTTAGCCAGTTGGACAGCCTCCGTGGTCAGTTCCTGGTCCGGCGCCGTCTCGGCAAGGCGGTAGCCAGCAGCATACTTTGCACCAGCAGGAGCCGCAGCCAGCGGAGTAACTACGTGATGGGCATTAACGTGAGAACTCCCACCGCCCTCAAAACGTGGTTTAACGGCTAGCTCCCCAATTACCGCCAGCGACTCGCCAGTCTGCAGCGGTAATTGCTGGTCAGTATTCTTCAACAGGACAATACTATCGTCAGCCACCTGCCGGGCAAACTCGTGCTGTTCTTCCTTATCGTACTCAGCTGGATGGGCAACATCCTTGCCCCAGCGTTCAACCATCTTGAGGACCCGGAGAACGGACCGATTCAGCGTTGATTCCTGCAAGCGGCCCTCCTTGACTGCTTGCACGATCTCGTCGACCGATGCCTGGCCCTTGCCCGGCATCTCCAGGTCCAGGCCGGCCTTGATTGCCGCCACGTGGTCCGCCACGGCTCCCCAGTCAGACATGACTAGCCCCTGGAATCCCCACTCGTTCCGGAGAATTTCCGTCAGGAGCCGCTGGTTCTGTGAATTGAGAGTCCCGTTGAGCCGGTTGTAAGAACACATCAAAGTTGCCGGCTGGGCCTCCTTGACGATCCGCTCAAACTGGGCAAGGTAGATTTCCCGCAACGCCCGTTCATCAATGTTGGACGAGGAGGTAAAGCGCTGGTTTTCCCGGTTATTCGCCGCAAAGTGCTTGACGCTGACACCGACGTCCTCCTCTTGAACGCCCTTGACGTAAGCAACGCCCATCCGCCCCGCCAGCAGCGGGTCTTCAGAGAAGTATTCGAAGTTGCGACCTGCCAGTGGACTCCGCTTGATATTAACACCGGGGCCCAACAAAACTCCTAAACGTTCCGCATTGGCTGCAATTCCCAACTGGTGACCTAAGCGGTAAAGCAGCTGGTCATCGAAGGAACTGGCCGTCAGGGCTGACGACGGGAAACAGACCGCGTCAACGGAGTTATTAATATCTGTCGGGTCCACATCAATGTCCTGTTTCCGCAAGCCAGACGGCCCGTCCGACATCATCATTCGGTTAATCCCCGGCACCTTGGCGGTAAACCAGAAGTCCTTACCGGAAACCAGGGCCGCCCGTTCCTCTAAAGTCAGTCCCTGGACAAACTGCAAATCAACTTTTACCATTCCTGTCACCGATCCTTTCTGTTTCCTCTACCTAAATATCTTGCGGAGCTAACCACTTTTTGTCAACTACCCGCTGGAGAGCCCAGCAGTCCCACCCGTACCAGGCCGGTTCGTTGATGGTGTCGATATTTAGCTTATAGGTCCAGTAGATGTAGCCAATCCCCTGGTTCCAGGCGTCCACCTGGGTCTTCCAAAGGGTTTGGTAGGCATGTTGCAATTCTTCCTTGCTCAAGTGCGTGGCCCCGGCAAATTCCTGTTGGGTCGGGTTAATCCCGCCATTCGTGTCGACCCCAGCGGTATAGGAATTAAATAGTGACCATTCACCGGTCACAACTGGCACAACCTTATTCACCGCGGCAATCTTCTTGCCAAAGTCCGTCATCGTTTTTTCGTAAGCCGTCAGCGAAAGATCGTGGTTTTTCATTTCCGCCATCATCAGGTACTGGTGGGTGTCCAAAACGACGTTCTCAAAATCATTTTGCTTGAAAAAGTCTTCCCACTTGTCAATGTCAAAGCCGTCGTGAAACATAATCACCTTGTCAGCCGGCAGGAGTGGCCGCAATAAGTCATAGCAGTCCCGGTAGTACTGGTACAGGAAGTCAAAGGTAATTGGTGCACTGCCAGCTGCCTTTGCCGGGTCCCGCGGTGGAAAGCGCCGTTGCATATCATTAAACATCGCCGCCGTTGCAGGTTCATTAAGGACTTCAATCCCGTATAAGCCCGGCCGCTTGCCATAGCGTTCCGCGAACCGCTTGACGACGCTTTTTTCAAACTCAACCTCGGTCGGCTCACTCGCCCACTTGCAGACCCCGGAAATTCCACCGTTGTCAAAGCCATTTTGGCTATCCGGCGCGGTATGCAAATCCAGCAGGATCTTAATTCCGTACGCTTCTGCCCAGTTAAAGGCGCGGTCGACCTCGGCAATTGCCCCGATAAACGGTGCCCGGTCGCCAAAAACAAAGTACGGAACTGGCAGACGAACCAGGTTAAAGCCAAGACTGGCAATCCGTAAAAAGTCTTCTTCCGTAATAAAGTTCGCCCGGTGCTGGCTGATTCGGGCCTGGTAGACAGCGGCCGGCAGGTCTTGGGCCAGGTAATACTCGTCGTCGGCTGCCGTTCCATCAAACAGGTGCGGTGACATCCACTTTTCTAGGACAAGCCAGCCGCCTAAGTTAACTCCTTTAATCTTTTCGTTCATTTTCTGTTCACCCCGATTACTTAGTGCAACGAATCATCTGAATAAATACACAGGCAATAATGGCAAAGGCGATCGCTACTGGGAAGACCAGTTGGTAACCAGCCGCAGCCACCAGCGCGCTGGTTACGATTGGCCCCGCTGTCTGGCCCAAAGTCGTCGCCATGTTGATAATCCCGAGGTCTTTTCCGGCTTCCTTCTTTGATGGCAGGACGTCCACGTTGAGCGCCTGGTCGACGGCACCGTAAACGGCGTAACCTAACCCGGCAAATCCGGCGAACAGCATCATCGAACTTGGCGACTTCATGACCCATGGCAAGAAGTAACCGAGGGCCAGCAGGAAGGACGCAACGATTACCGGCACTTTCCGCCGACCAATCTTATCGGAAATGGCACCGGAAGCCAATGAACCAACCAGACCCACGAT
Source organism: Limosilactobacillus oris DSM 4864 (assembly GCF_001434465.1). Lineage (GTDB taxonomy): Bacteria > Bacillota > Bacilli > Lactobacillales > Lactobacillaceae > Limosilactobacillus > Limosilactobacillus oris. The sequence goes on along the minus strand of NZ_AZGE01000015.1, from coordinate 32,190 downwards.
CATTGTAATCACTGACATTACCGAAATTGTTGCCGCGGCGGCTTTCTTTCCTTGGCCAATGTACATTTCCAAAATATAGAGCTGGTAGTTCAAAATCATGTAGTAGCTAAAGATCAACAGGGTCCGGCCAACGAAAGCTAGCCAGAAGTCCCGGGCACCCTTCATCGGCGGCCGGAACGAGAGCATGAATTCCTTCAAACCACCCTTGACCGGCGCCATGTCCTTAGATGACTGTTCACTCGGCCAAACGATTACCGTAGCAAGGCCGGCAATTCCCATCAGAACTCCCGCCGAAATAAAGCCGGGGATCTGAATAGTGATAAAGTAGGCACCGACCAGCGTACCGATGGACGTCCCCACGGTCGTTCCCGCGGAGTAAAAGGCCGACATCGTTGCCCGCAGGTCATCTGGAACCCGGTCAGACAGGGTTGCAATCACCGGTGCGATAATCGCGTTCAGGCCGAACATACAAATGCAGTACATCAGCCCCATCAGCCAAACATTGTCAAATACCCCCGTCAAGAACAGGGTTACACCACCAACGATTCCCCCGCCAACAATCCAGGGTGTCCGGCGACCATACCGGGACCGGGTCCGGTCGGAAAGGTTACCGAAAAGCAGGTTTGAAACCAGCGACGCAATCGCGGTAACCGCATTAATAATTCCAAAGATAGTCGTAGCCTGAGCACCACCGACAACATCCTTCAGGTGCTGTGGCAGCAGGACTGCCGAAACAATCCCCAAACCACTCATCCACAGTAATGAACAAACAAAGAATGATAGTGAGAAGCGGACTCGCTCAGCTTTAGAAATGTCCGCTTGTGCTTTTTGATGTGCGTTTTGCATAATTTTCCTCCTATTAAGCGTTTTCAATTCCATTCAAAAAAATTTATTGTTCTTCAATGATTTTGACCGCCCACGGCTGGAGCGTCATTTGTTCACCCGCTGCCACGGTCTTCCCGCCGAGCAGTTCCGTTCCCTTTACCGGTACGGTCACCTGCTCCTCATCAGCGGAATAGTTAAAGATAAAGTCAATTTGCCGTTGTTCTTCGTTGATGCCAGATTTAACAATTACCGGGAAATGAGCATCGTAGTTCGGTACGAGTCCTACCTGCTGGCAAACGTGTTCGACCAGCTTAGCAATGACAGCCGGGTTGGCCCAGCAGCCGAGGTACCAGGTCATCCCCTGACCATACTGGTTTTCCGTAATGGCGGCATATTCCTTCCAATGGTTGTCATAGCCAGCGAGGACCTTCGCCCCATCAGAAATCAGCAGTTCAGCCCACTGGTCAATCGTCGGGTCAACGTCTTGAAAGATTCCAGAACGGTCTGCAAGCTGCTCGCCATTCGGGTCAACAAACATTTCGTAGTGGGCACCGACAGCCTCACTGATAATCCCCGGCTGCTGGCAGGTGCGGACCTTGACGTGCTCATCCGTCACCCCGTCCTTGAAGGTGTACAGCACGTGTCCCCCCTGGCGAACGTAATCGTTCAGCCGTTCTAAGAACTGGTCATCAGTGACGTACAGCATTGGCACAACGACCAGGTCATACTTCGACAGGTCAATAGTCGCCGGATTCAGGATATCCGTCCGAATGTTTTGCCGGTAAAAGGCGTCGTACAATCGCCGGAAGACGTCATTGTACTTGTCCTTGCCAATTCCAAACTCCATCCAGTTGCCGCTCGTTGCTGTCAGGCTCTCGTTGTCGACCACAAAGGCCACCCGGGAGTTGATCTTGAGGTTCACCAGCTTAGGTGACAGGCGTTGGAAGTCGCGACCAACCTTCTTGGCCTCGTTGTAAACCGGGTTCGGTGCAAAATCATGGCTCAGCAAGCCCTTCCAGTAAGTTTCAAAGGAGTTATGAATGGAGTGCCAGTGCCAATATTCAACCATGTTAGCCCCGCTCGCCACGTGACTAAAGGCGAGTTGGTAGAGCTGGCCCGGGTAGGGCGTCCAGGTCTTAAAAGCCTGGGCCTGGGTTTCCAATACCAGGTAGTTTTGCATTTTAATGCTCCGGGCCTCATCCCCAGCAAACGATAATTCTGCCCCAGTCAGCTGTCGTTGGGACGGGTGGTAAACATCAATCCCAATCACGTCCAAGCAGTTTGCTGCCGCGAAGTGGTTGACGTCCGGCTGGATACCAAAGGAGTAGCCCCGCCATTCAAAGTCAAAGTTATGGGTAATGAATTGTCCCTCATGCTTATACTCATTGACGATCCGGGCCTGCCAGGCGAGGTAGTCCGTGACCAGCTGCCGTTGGTACTTAGCAAACTCACCGGCCAGACTGCCATTGATTGCCCCGTTCACCGACGGAAAGTCCTCCCAGGCGTTAATCCGGTTCGACCAATAGTCAAGTCCAAAGTCGTGGTTAAACCGGTCTAAGTCGCCGTCATACTTTTTCTTGATAGCCTCCACAAAGCCCCGCTGAACATTCTTGCTAGAAGTTCCGTAATGCTTCGTTTCGTTATCGATCTGGTAACCAATCACGTTGTCATACTTAGCCGTCACCGCCAGCATGTGCCGAATCACCCGCTCGGCATAGTAGCGGTACACCGGACTGGTGATGTCCATGATCTGGCGGGCGCCGTAGGGTTTCCGCTGGCCGTTATTTTCCACCAGGACCTCGGGGTACTTTTTAGCTAGCCAGGTTGGAAAGGCATAGGTGGGGGTTCCCACAATCACGTTCATCCCCGCCGCCTTCATTTTGTCCAAAACATAGGTGAGCTTAGTAAAATCAAACAAACCGTCCTGGGGCTCATAAGTACTCCAGGTACTTTCACCGATCCGAACGACATTGATCCCCGCATCCTGCATCATTGAAATATCCTTGTCGATCCGGTCATAGGGCAGGTACTCAAAGTAGTAAGCCACCCCATACAAAAGCTGTTTCATCTCAAGTAGTCCTTTCTGTCTGTCCATTTTGAAATCGATTTCATTTGCGACGCTTTTATTATCGTGTTAATGTAAGCATATTCACAGCGTCTTATTTGGGCAAAATTGTCCCTTTTCGAGGTAATTACTAATGGAACCATATCATTCGCAAACATTGAAAAACGCTCTGCGCCTTCCCGCCCTCAGCTGGCGGCTAACCTTCTTTGGCGGCCACTCCCAGCAGGTAAAGGCGGGGTGGCATATCGGAACCGAGCGTCACCTGGCCTTTGAACTGATACAGATTCTCGCCGGGTCCGAACGAGTTCACCTGGCCCAGGACGCCTTTGTCCTAACTACCGGGGATATCCTAATCATTCCCCCGAACCTTGACCATGACATCACCTGTCTTCAAGACATGTCCTACTTTAATTTTCACTTCGGCCTCGACGACCAGGAACTCAGTACCCGGCTGATTGAGCGCGGGTTGATTTACTATCCCCGCTCGACCCAGCAAAATAAGGAGCTGGTGCCCAGTTTGACGGAACTCTGGCGGCTGATCCGCCCCGATATGCAGTACGACTTTGACACGAAGCTCAAGGTGCAAAAGTTTTTCACCGACTTTTTAATCACCCTCAACCGGCAAACCACGATTCGGGAACAGGCAACGAGTCTGACCAAGCTCAAATACGCCGGAATGATTGCCAGCGGTCTCCAGCAACAGCTGAAAAAGCAAATCTTTGACTTCAACCACCACGGCATTGACCCCCGGCTGACTGCCGCTTTAACCGTTAAAAAGGTTATTTCAGAAGCGCAGATCAGCCTCAGTTATGGTTCGGAGGTTTTTAAAGACGTTTACGGCGTCTCACCCCGTGCCTACCTTTCCGAACTAAAGCTCGTGGAAGCTAAACACCTCCTGCTGATTCCTGATTACAGCATTCTGGCAATCAGTACCGCGCTCGGCTACAACGAACAGTCACACTTTGCCAGGCAGTTTAAACGCTGGACTGGGATGACGCCCAACCAGTACCGCAACCGCAATCGTTAGTCCCGGTTGTGAACGCTGTAATAGGCGAATTTCCCGACAGACTGGTGCTGGTACGCGTCGACCGCTCCAATAAAGTTAAACAGCCCCGTAAAGCCGCCAATTTCTCCGGGCTCGCCGTTGACCCCCTCATCGGAGAGGTAGGCCAAATCGTAGCGACCGCCTAACTGCTGCCATTCATCCTGGGAAGTAAAGCGGTAAGCGACTACCACTTGGCCCTCGTTATAACGGAGCCGCACCTCCACGCTCTCGTCAGGGACCGGAACCTCGTCAAGGTAATAATCAATCCGCTGGCCCTGTTTAGCCTGGAGGACACGCAAGACCGTTTCCCGTTCATTATCTGCTTGCACTAGACGGACATAGAACCAGTTATTAGCGTCATAGTACAGACCAACGCCCGCTGTTTCTGAGTAATGATCGGGGTGAAAGGTCACCTTTGTCTGCAGGTTATAGTGCAATGAAGTTGCCCGGGTTCCCATAATCGAAGGCGCCACCTGGGAGAAGAGGGAATTCCGACCGCTGATCAGCAGGTGCCCGTTTTGAACCGTCACCCAGTCACTGCTTTGCCCGTGGTAAGGGGTCATAAAGCGGTGGTCATAGTGGTCGGTAGCAAAGTGGTCCTCGACGTCAAAGGCTTGCCGATCCTGCTTGACCGTTCCCGGAACCGTCACCGTTTCTTTCGCCAGGTTGCTGCCATCGGCCAGTTCCAGCCAGCCCTCCTGGGTCCAACGCATCTCTTGCAAGGCGGTTTCCCGTCCCAGAGGGTTAAGTTTTTGGCCTGGTAACGGTCGTGAAGTTAAGTGGGCCATGTACCAACGACCATCAGGAGTTTCTACCAGCGAACCGTGACCGGATTTTTGCAGCTTAGAGTGTGGGTTATACATCTCAAAATGCCCCGCATCTGGATCACCCAGCGAGAAAAGGTGGTGGGGTGACGAAGTGATGATTGGTTCACCAGTCGGACCTGGTTCGTATGGTCCAAAGATCTCCTTTGACCGGCCGATTTCCACCCCGTGAGCGTAGCCGGTCCCGCCGGAAGCCAACAGCAAATAATAATAGCCATCGTGGCGGTAAATCTGCGGTGCTTCGACACATCCCCGGGTAGTAAAGCCCGTGGCCACGCGGTGCCATTCATGAACCCGGCCGCTCGGCAAATCAACTTCCGCGATCACGATGTGGCCTGGGGCCTGGTAGCCTTCCCGTGTTTCCCATTCCAACACGGCCGCATAGTGCTTGCCATCTTCGTCATGGAAGAGCGAGGGGTCAAAGCCAATCGAGGTCAGGTATGCCGGCTTGGTCCAGGGCCCCGTGATCTGGTCCGCGGACATGATGTAGCTCTCGGCATTAAACTCGCGATCAGCCATGTTTTGAATGTGGCAGAAAGCCAGCCAGTATTTTCCGGTCTGCTTGTCGTATGACAGGTGTGGCGCCCAGATTCCCGCCGGGGTATTAGTCCCTTGGAGGTCGACCTCCTCATCGTCTAAAGCGTAGGTAAGCAGCTGCCAGTTAGCGAGGTCGCGCGAATGAAAAATTTGAATCGCCGGCTTCCAGTGAAAAGTCGAGGTGGCAATGTAATAATCTTCACCTACTCTTAAAATTGACGGATCCGGGGCCATCCCGGGAATAATTGGATTTTTAATTACGCTCATTGTTTACTTCCTTCCTTTTAGCAAATAAACACTGCTATAATAGTCTTTGTAAGTTAGTGTGTTCAATAAATTAACTGTAACGATAGTATATTGTATCCGCTTTCAGGTCAATATAATTAGGCGCTTTAGTTCACTTGTGAATCCTCTTAGGTAAGAATTGTAAGGTTGGTGATTGATGATGGATAACCTGCACCACGAAAACGTGGTCGTTAACACCAGTATCGGGATCCGCTTTTGGCGGTCGGAGGTCAGTACCCGGGGATACGTCCCCTTCCACTGGCACAGCAGCATTGAGCTTAATTATGTTCCAAAAGGGCGGCTCGATTATACGATCAATGGTCAGACCGTTACCGTTACTAAAAACCAATTCATTGTAATCCCCTCGGGCGTGGTTCATGCCGTAGCCAACCAGCCCAACATCGGCTATGTCTTTCAGATTCCGTTACGGGTCATTGAGCCCTACATTGATCACCCCGAGCGGGTTAGCTTCATCAATAACCAGGTTGCCAGTCCGGCCTATGCAACGGCCTTAACCCTCATCAAACGTCTCGGCACCCTATTGATTAAGCAGCCGCCCGCCTTTCGTTTCGACAGCCAGGTCGCCTTCGTATCGCTTTTAAAGGTGCTTTTTACCGAGCTTCGTGATCCCGATAGGCAGGTCGCCAATAGTGACAGCGTTAAACAGCTGCTGATTTTCATCAATGATCACAGCACCGAACCGCTTTCCGTCGCCGCACTTGCCCGTGAATTCGGTTATAATCCTAACTACCTCTCCCGCCGCTTTAAGCAGCAAGTCGGCATTTCCCTGATCCACTATATTTACCTGGTCAAGCTCAACCACCTTTACAACGACCTCGTCAACACGGATACTGACATCAGACAGTTATTCCAAAAGAACGGTCTGACCAATCCCCGGACCGCCCGTAAATTTTTCCGGGAAATGTTTGGCAGGCTCCCCAGTGAAGTTCGCCAGCAGAAAAACAGCACGCGGCCGACCGAAAAGCAACCCTAGTACCGACTGCCGGGGCTGACACTTCCGCCGTAATTTACAACCTTATCCAGAATAAATAAGCGCCCTCCCAAGCTCGGTTCTACCGTACTCGGGAAGGCACTCCTTGATTTTGGTTTCAATAATAGGACTTATAGCACAGCCCCTGCTATAATTAACCTTAAAGGATGTGATCTAATGGCAAAGTTGAATTATAAACACGTTTTACTCGCAGGCGTGAGCGCGGGGGTTATTTCCGGCCTAGTCAAGTTGGGCTGGGAAAATATTCTCCCGCCCCGGACACCAGAGCGCAATAAAGTTAACCCGCCGCAAAAGCTCTTGCAGCAGCTCGGCGTTCCCGCGGCGCTTACCCAGGCAACTTACTGCTATTCAGGTGAAGACCTGCCATGGGTCAGCTACCTGGTGCACTTTGGCTTTTCAATTAGTTTTGCGACTGCCTACGCCGCCCTGCTGGATGAAAAGGTTCGGAGTTTAACCCTTGGAGAGGGGATTCCCTTTGGCCTCGCGGTTTGGGTCGCCTTCCACCTGGTGATTATGCCCGCCATGAAGACCGTTCCCAGCGTCCACGACCAGCCGTGGGAAGAACACCTTTCCGAAGCGCTGGGCCATGCCGTTTGGATGTGGACCAACCATGAGATTGCCGACGAAGTTCTTCGCCAGTTAAAGCAAAAGTAATCAAATTCCCACAAAAACAGCAACAGGCCGTCAACGCCCGGTTTTACCGAGCATTGACAGCCTGTTTATTTTTATCCTAATCCCAGCTATTCCGCAGGGTCATCAACTGGTGGCTGAGGCCCTTGGTCTGGTCATATACCTGGTGGTAAACCTTGTACAGGTCATTGTACTTGGCGACCTGATCGGCTTGTGGCTGGTAGGTCTTGCCGAAGTGAACGAACTTCTTCGCGCAATCTTGCAAGGAATCATACCAGCCAAGTCCTACAGCAACCAGCATGGCGGCCCCCAAGCCAGGGCCTTGTTCGTTGGTCAGGGCCACCACCTTCTTGTTGAAGATGTTCGCCTGGAGCTGGAGCCAGAAGTCACTCTTGGCACCTCCACCGATGGCGACCACGGTATCGAAGTCCTGCCCATGCTGGTCGTAGATATTCAAAATATCCCGGAAGCTAAAGGTAATCCCCTCAATTACGGCCCGGACAAAGTCATACTTATTCTGCATACTGTCCACGCCGATGAAACTCCCCCGGATATCGGCATCGGCGTACGGGGTCCGCTCACCAACCACGTACGGGGTAAAGAGCAATCCGTTGGCCCCCAATGGTCGTTGGGAAGCCCGGTTGACCATTTCCGTAAAGTCCTCGTCCGCCGCGAAGGTGTGCTTAAACCAGTTCAGCGAGTGACCAGCCGCCAGGGTAACCCCCATTGAGTAGTAAGTGTCGGGAATAGCGTGACACTCGTACTGGAGGGCCCCGTGGTAGTTGACGTTAGCGTCCGGCTCGTATTTGAGTACCACCCCAGAGGTCCCGATACTGGACATCACCATGTTGGGCTGGAGGATGCCGGCACCAACCGCCCCGCAGGCGTTGTCACCGCCACCGCCAAAGACCTTGGTTGATGTTTTCAGGCCGGAGAACATGGAATAGTTGTCCGTTACTGTCCCCGCCTCGTCAATCGACCGGATCAGTGGTGGGCACATCGACATTGGAATATCAAAGGCGTCGCAAATTTCCTTGCTCCAGGTCCCCTTCTTGATGTCGTAGAGAACCGTTCCCGTGGCATCAGAGTAGTCAATGGCCTGTTTGCCGGTCATCATGAAGCGAACGTAGTCTTTTGGCAAGAGGAAGCTCTTTGCCTTCGCCCAGATGTCGGGCTGATTTTCCTTGACCCACAGCAGCTTTGGCAGGGTAAAGCCTTCCAAGGCCCGGTTACCGGTAATGTCGATAAACTTGTCGCCGAGTTTTTCCCGAATCTCTTCACACTGTTTCGTCGTCCGGGTATCGTTCCAGAGCATTGCTGGCCGCAGAACCTGGCCGTTTTCGTCAAGCAGGACGAGGCCGTGCATCTGACCGGAGAAGGAAATCCCCTTAATTTCCTCCGCCTTGAGGCCGTCCCGGAGGATGAGCCGGTCAATGGCGATGGTAGTTCCGTATAGCCAGTCACGGGGGTCCTGTTCACTGTATCCCGGGTGGGGCTGGTGGAGGTCATAGCCGTAACTTTGCTGGGCAGCAATCTGACCTTCCCTGTCCATGGCGGAAACCTTGACGGCACTGGTCCCGAGGTCAACGCCGATTACGTATTCATTCATCACATTCATTCCTTTCTGCAAAAAGGGCCGGGGCAAAGTTGATTGCCTCGGCCCTTATATTAGCTGACACTACTCATGCTGTTAATATTTTTAGTGAACATTTCTTGGATTGATAGTTAGTAATTGTTATTACATGTAATTTCGCGGTTTTGAGGTGAATTACTTAGCAAGAGTTTCAATCATGTAGTGGTTGATCGTGTCCTTGATTTCTTCCAGGTGGTCAGACTGAGTTGCGGCCCGCAGTTGTGCTTGTGGAGTATCAATAACCTTAGCTTCAAGGCTCTTGAAGTCTTCCTTGCTGTCTTCGATTTCCTTGCCCAGACCTTCGTCCCAGCTAGCGTAACGAGTCTTGAGAACGTCGTCGATGAAGCCGTCTTCCTTCATGGCAGCAGCAACCCGCAGACCTGCGGCAAAGCTGTCCATGCCGACAATGTAACCGTAGAAGAGGTCTTCTGGCTTGAAGGAAGTCCGCCGTGGCTTAGCATCGAAGTTCAGACCACCACGAGGGCCGATGCTACCGTTTTCGATAACTTCCCACATAGCAGCGGTAGTTTCGTACAGGTTGGATGGGTATTCATCAATATCCCAGCCAATCAGCTTGTCACCCTGGTTAGCATCCAGAGAACCAAGCAGGCCAGCTTCACGGGCAACCCGGATTTCGTGCTGGTAAGTGTGGCCGGCCAGGTTAGCGTGGTTACCTTCAAGGTTGAGCTTGAAGTCCTTGTCCAGGCCGTATTCACGCATGAAGTTGATAGTTGTTGCGGCATCAAAGTCGTATTGGTGCGTGGTTGGTTCCTTTGGCTTTGGTTCCAGCAGCATTTGAGCGTCGAAACCAATTTCGTTAGCGTAGTCCTTTGCCATGTGGAACATCTTGGCAATGTGTGATTGTTCACGCTTCATTTCGGTGTTCCAAAGTGATTCGTAACCTTCACGGCCGCCCCAGAAGACGTAGTTCTCTGAGCCAACCCGCTTACCAATTTCCAGACTGTGCTTCAATTGGGCACAAGCGTAAGCGTAGATTTCGGATGATGGTGCAGTACCAGCACCGGACAGGAAGCGAGGGTTCGTGAACAGGTTGGAAGTGTTCCACAGAACCTTCATGCCGGTGTCCTTTTGGTATTCCACAATCTTGTCAACAACCTTGTCCAGGTTCTTGTTGGTTTCACGCAGAGTGTCACCTTCTGGAGCCAAGTCCCGGTCGTGGAAGCAAAGGAAGTCAACGCCTAACTTCTTGTAAAATTCAAATGCGTAGTCCACCTTGGCAAGTGCTTGGTCCATCGGGTCACTGTACTTGTCATATGGACGAGTAGCAGTTCCGTCACCGAATGGGTCAACCAGCCGTTGGTCAAAGGTGTGCCAGTAAGCAACTGAGAACCGTAACCAGTCCTTCATCTTCTTACCTAAGATTACTTCGTCTGGGTTGTAGTATTGATAGAACAAGCCGGACTTCAGACTCTTGTGTGGGCCTTCATATTTAATGTCACCAATGTTTTCCCATAAATCAGCCATAATTAATAGCCTCCTGAAATGATTTAGTTTGTATAAACAACTAACTTACAAGTCTTAATATACTCCCCGATTTTTGTTTTGTAAACCCTTTCTTGGTAAAAGTTCAAAATTCGTTGTTATTTTCACAAAACGAAATTGGGTCCGCAGGCGGCTGACGTCGGTCTCTGAAATGACAAGCGGGCAAAAAACAGGAAGCATGGTTATGCTTCCTAGCAATTTAATGTGAATTAATATCTACGTTTGTTAATCCAGCGGAAGATTTCGTCGTAGATCTCCCACTTCCGGTTCATTTCGTTCAAGATCTCGTGTATCTGGAACGAGTTGACGTGACGCTATTTGTCCTTGAAGCTGATTAGGCCATCCTTCAGACCCTGGAGGTAGAGGATTGTCGGTGATCTTCTGAATATGGTCGCGGAGGAAAACATTGCAGTCGTATTAGACCGGGTAGCTGGCAATAGGTCAAAGTGGCCAGCGTATTCCGCTAGCCCGTGCGCGATAATTACATTGGCTTGCGGGGTGGCCCAGGTTGGTAATCGTGTGGAGCTGTGCGTCGGAGATATTATAGTCAATCATCGCTTCTTGTTGTTCACTATAAAAACTCATTCCAAGATCTCCATTTCTACGATCAGATTTCGAAAAAGTTTTTCACAAAAACTAATAAATACTTTTGGATAAAAACTTTTATTGAAATAAAAGGCCTGCAATCTGTTTTTCACAAAGTGCAGGCTGAGAAATTTATTAAATTTGTATGGTGGGCTAGTAAAGCTGGATGCCATCGAATACCCACAGATTAGGAATCGCCGTCACCTGCCGGATAGTGTCGGAAATATCTGCCAGGCGGGGGTTAGGAAATACGGAACCCGTAAACTCCGACTGCCCAATAGAATGGAATATCGTCAATTGCCAGGTTCCGACATCAGTAACAAAGTCTTCCCGGTCGTGGGGGTGCCGGAATTTTGCAGCCACCATTCCCAAGACAGTTTCCGCTGTATCAGCATCAATCTGCTTTTCGATATGGCGAACCTCGCCGATGCCATCTTCTGCTGAGAATACTACCCGACCATCCGCAAAAATCGTCAGTACTTGGCCAACCTCCTCGCCCCGCTTTGGTGGCGAAAAGAAAGAAAAATTTTCTGAATCGAGTTGGATTTTGGTGATGTCTTGCATAGGGGCTACCTCCTCCATCTAAACGAGAAATCATTATTGTCACTACCATCCCACCGGGGTCGACTTTGTAAAATTGCTTCAACCTGCGCTATATCAGCTAAAGGAATGAATATTTGAGCTGGTTCCTGAGATTGATTAGCAAAATCATAGCGATTAATCTGCAGGAAGCCATCATGGGTGCAGTTACGGTAGTTTGCCACAAAGCCCGCATATCGCTTGGTATCCAGTGTGGTAACCCGAACTTTAAATCCTGAAATATCAATCGGACTACGCTTGAACGTAAGTGGATAACGGTGATAGCAACGCCCGTTAAAGCGATAGAGTATCAGCTGGTTATAGTCCACGTATGTTTCAATAGTCGCAGGAAACTGGCCCCTTTGGAGGAACATCATCTGACCACAGACATCGAATAAGGACAAGTCGCTGCCCTCTTTCTCATGTTGTAAGAATGGGGCAGCCAGCTTTATACGTCACCTGAAAAATCATTCGGGTGCGGTATTTCTCATCAACGTGGGCATACTCCGGGAGTCTCTGCCAGTCCATTGAAACAACGACATCGTCATACTCTTCATTCTCGACGTATATCGCTACTTGAAGTGCCTTATCATTAATAATCCACACCGAGCCATCCTGAAATTCATCGGAACAACTATCATAATAGTTTCGTTTTGATAGCCACAAATTGGTTTTCAGCATCAGCGATTCAATCTTAAAGTGCTCAGGCAAGTGTGGTGCTAAAATAAATGATCTTTCAACGCCAAAAGAGTCATCCGTTGCATTTACTTCGCGCGTTACATCAATCACATCGAAGGTCAAGCGCCGACCATCCGCATCCAGCCAAAAGTTCCCTACCGGTGTTTTTAAAGTTACTGCAACCTCTTTTCTCATCTTGCTCACCCTAACTCAACGGCCACGGTTCTAATTTATACGCCATTTTCCTCGACCTGAACCAGCAATTAAGTTCCTTTATGGAAAAATGCCGAACATCCTCACCATCACACAAACAATAATAGCCATCCTCAAAAAATAACGAGGCCTCAAGCCACCAATTGTATTCTGGATCAGCGCCGAGATCATAACTGGTCTGCCCATAGAAAAATAGCGTCAACTTATAGCCCCAAGTTGGTTCGAAAAAAACCTTAAGGTGGTCAGGATCTTTTCTTTCTACATTAATTATGTGGGCATCATGAAAGTAGCCAGTAATCTCCAATAGGTTCTCAATCCCTGTTGCTCCCTTCACCTCTACAATCTTTTGATAGTTGTATTGCTTGTCCAAATGGATGCATTTCTCTAAAAGCTCCGGTGAAATTTGCTCTGCAAGTTGAGACGCACAGTAGCCACTTAGGAAATTTACAATCCCCTGATTTTTAGTTTGAATCCAATCATCCATCCCCGAATCAATTAATACTACCCGAGTTTGGATTTGTCGGCTTGGTCCGGTATGGTAAAGGTTTACGTTAATTAGGTGATTTTTATCCGCATCAAGCACAACATAGTGAAAATCATAGGGATCCTGCTCAGAACCGTAATAAGCAAAAATCATCCCCCGCCAAGTTTTTTTCGTTTCGTCACTTATCCACGCATACATAGTTTAGGAAGCCTCCTAGTCTAGACTTCAAGTTCTAGGACCAATTACTACAAATCCTCGCTATCTTTGTCCATTATTTCTCGCTCATAAGCCCGGCGTATTTTAAGCCCTAAATAGAAAATCCGCCGACATTGCCACTCATACTTTCTGGGGTCTGAACGAGTATACACGATAAACGCCTCCGCATCATCTTCATATGCCAGAGCTTGTAGATTATTTGGAGTTACCCCATAACCGTAAAAGTAGCAAACTGATAATCGATACAAAATATCTGCCATAATCGGGCCATCTTGTTTCTCACTACCTAAATATTTTCCCGCCAACTTGTAATATTGCAATGCTTGTCGATAATCCTGCTTAACATACTTACCTAAGAAATACGCCTCACCCATTAAAAAGCAAGCTTCTGGACTGCAACGTTTTGCCGCTTGCTTATACCACAAAAAAGCATTCTTTTGATTTCCTGCCCGGGCATACCGCTTTCCCTTCTCCAGCATCTTATTGGGATTCAAAGCTCGCATTCTTTCATAATTCATCTTGATTCCCCATGTCACGTAGCTTACACATTTCAGAAAGCCTTTTTATGGTAATTATATTAGTCTGCTGGATATGCTGACAAGTCATTTTCTGGCATTTCATACACGATAAATCTACCAAATTTATGCAAACTTGCGTGAATTTGCAGATTTGTCCTATGTCATTTGCTGAAATGGAGCAAAGTAAAAAACAGTGCCTGGTATCTTGCCAAACACTGCTTTCGTACTATTCAAGTTCCTGCTTATAAATATCCGTCCACTTGCAAAGTGCGTACTGTGGCAACGAAATATCATCTTCTTGCTTTGCATCATCAAAGTCTTCCGTCCCAGCAAATAAATCTAATTGCTGACTAGAATGCTGAACCGTTCCAGTAGGGCCACTTTGATTCAGAATTGACTCAAAGGTGTATTCCATGCGTCGTACCTTGCTAGGCTGGCCATTCACCGCTTGCCATTCACTAAACACAATTGGCGCTCCCGTGTCAGTAATTCCCTTGAGTGTGTCCCCCTGCGCCATATTGGCCCGGATAATCACTTGAGCACTCTTCAGAACATGGTCATTAACCCGTCCCTTAAAGTCATCGACAGTGATTCTTGAATAGGTCTGAGTAAACGTCATCATCATGTTCATCACGAGCATCTCAACATTGTCTTCAAGGTACTCAATTCCGTATAACGTTGATAATGCGACCAGCGCGTTTGTATTAAAGGCACTAGCAGTCTTGCTTTGCTTGGCGGCAACCTTGAGTTTCCGCTTCAAGAGTTCGGTTAAGAAGGCACCTTCACCAGCAGACGGTTCTAGAAAGGTGGCGTGCAGGTCATTAATCTTGGCCGTTATTTCTGGTTGGTCGAGCATTAGGTCGACTACCCGCTTAGGCGTAAAGACCTCACCATGGTTCTTCACCCGGTCGGCAGATTTGATTATTTTTTCATCACTCATTACTAAATTCTCTTATTGCATTGCTTGTACTTTTGTTTCAACGAAATTAATTTCATCTTGGGATAAACCATATTTTCTGTAAAGTTGTTGATCAATATCTGGAATAGACTTGGACCAGTCAATGTCAGAATTAGACGTAAATTCCTGTAAGGGAACCATTCTCCATTTAGCCACTGTATTATCCTGAGTGATTTTTATCGTACCTAACATTAACCTAACAAATTTTGTCTTTACATATTTAAGTAAATTATTGGCTTCATCTTTTGTTTTAAAATTTCCAAAGCTGATAAAGGTTTCCGTTAATCCAACACCGGGCCCTGCTATAAATGGCTCACTAATTTTTTCTCCTAATTTCCCGGTACCATTAGCCTTTGGCAGCACAAGCTTAAAGCCATTTAAGTTCGTATCATTAGTGATAAATTCCTTTTCTATAGCCATTGAAATCCGTTCATTATTTAGGCGACCTATAATAATTACTTGTTCTTTACCAGGCATCTTGTTGGGCTGAAATACTTTATTCATTTTTTCTAAAACATTAGACTTTAAGTCATATTTATGACCTTTACTCTGAACTCCTAGCAAATCTGGGTTCTTTTCATAGAGCACATCTGTGAATTTAAAGCTATTCTGCCCAAAACCGATACTGGACAAATATATGTCTGAAATCAATCTAACTTTCTTAATTATATGGTCAATTTCCTCATAAGGTGTAAATAGTCCAATTTCCCCAAACCTTTTTTTATCATCTCTAAGGGTTATTACTACACCACCCTTAATGTCAGTTCGAGGAAACACCAAATCACTTGTTTTATAATACTTAACAACTTTCAAATGTGGATCCTCCAGCATTTTTTTATTCCAAGCTTTTGGAGTTTTTCCTGCATTAAACAAAAATCTAGCAGGTGTTATTAAAGTCACTAGACCAGAGAGCTCAAATGAAAGATCCATAAATAAGTTGTAAATAGAATTATCACTAGTATTATTCGTAGATTCTTGATACGGCGGATTTCCAATCACAACATCAAACTTCATACCACCAAATACCCCTTTAATTTTCTTTGCTTCTGCGCTTACATCTTCTTTAGCATCTTTAACGATGTTTGGCACATACTCGACGTTCATATCAAAATCCTGGTAGCCAGCAAGGGTCCGTTGAGCAATCGTCTTGGCCATCGGTGTCTTAGCGATTAAAAATAAGTTTTCACGCAAAATCCGCTGCCAAATAAATAACTGGTCGTCCAAGCCAAATTTTCCAGCGGTCTTTTCATTTAGCTTCTGGAATGCTTGCCAGTACAAGGTCATCCCCGCATAGAGTGGGTACAACCCCGTCTTGGAGTTAATTTCTAAGATGTGCGTGTCGTCCTTAAATACTTGGTCCGTATATTCGGTTTGAATCCAGTGGTTCGCACTTACACCGTCCTTAGTAGTGTACTGGTAAGAATCGTCAAAGAAGGAAAGTCCCCCAATGGTCTTACCCAGGTGCATATTGACAACCCTCCATGGTGTCAGAACGGTTTCCTTATCGGGGTTCCTAAACGTCCCGAAAATTTCGGCTAATTTTTCGGCCCGTTCGATTGGATCCAACTTATCCAGATCTTTAACCTTCCGCCGGATAATTCGACCCGCTTCAATAAAGACATCCTGATCATAGTACTTGCTGAATTTACGGAAGAGCTCTTTGGTAACACCCTTCGGCATGAATTCCTTCCAGGACTCATCATCGACGTTTTCAATGAATTTATTGATGTTCACGTCATCAGACAGTTTAATGTCCATCCCGTAAATCATCATTGGAATCCGGATCGAAATGGACCGCAGAATTGAGATCATAGTCTTCCGCTGCTTTTTCAGCTCCTTCATCTTTTCGATGGCGGCTTCTTCTTCTGGCGTTCGGTCTTTCTTCCGCTTCTTTTCTTTACCGTTTAGTGCGTCATTGTACTCTTCATCAGTGAGCCCCTGGTGGTTAATATCGACTTTCACTGGCTTCTTCTCAGATGGAGTTGTCCCGACGATTGCCTTAAGATCATTGAATTCTTTCAGATCAACATCTTTCAGCATCAGCAACTCATCACTGTACAGGGAGTCATCATCAAAACCAGTCCGGACTGCTTTTTCGGCGTAAACTCGCTTAATTTGTGCCAGCATAGTGTCAACACTGTAACGTTTCATTCCGTTCCCGTTCATTCCAATGATTGGGAGGAAGTTCATCAGCTCTTTCATCTGGTCCTTCTGAGCACTACTGGTTCGCTTACCAACCCCAGTTCGCAGTTGGGTTGATTCGGCCATAACCGTCAAAGCCCGGTCAGGAGCAAAGTCGAAGATATAGCAATTGGTCTTCTTCCCGAAAGTTGGCGACGAGTACGGCGTCTGCGCACGGAAAGCCGCTTGCAGGTATTGCATGGCACTGTTGGTGTTAGACAGGAATACAACACCCGTCCACGGCTTGACCGTTACACCGGTTGTGAGCTTACGAACCGTCAAAGTAATCGTCTTGGTAGCAGCAGGGTCATCCCCGATTGCCTCATTAACCCGGTCCACATCACTTTCTGAAGTTATCCCGGTATCGTCCCCGGCAACATTCTTCACCACGTTGACAATCTGGTAGCCACTTGCCTCGCCCAGAACCGGATCCTTCTTAAGGAGCGCCTCCATCGCGCCAGCTTCCTTTACACCGGGCATAATCCAGAGTGTGTGGCGGAGATTATCCCGGAACTCCTTCGTTGAGAATGGGTAATTGGTCCGGCTATCCGGCGAAGTAATGTTTGCGAGGAATTGTTTTACCTTATCCTCATACACAAATTTCCCCTGGCTATTGACACGGAAGAATTCCTTGAAGTTAAAGGAGTGCGTACCATCCCCTATAAACTGTGGCTCATCAAAGTTCTTGTTCATTTCAAAGGTAAACATATTAACCTTAGGCAGGCTTGCATACGGGTTTGGTTCACCCGGATGGTCAATTCCCCATTGAAGTTTTGCCTGTTGCTCCTGAGTGTAATCCCAGGTGTAAACCTGATCTTCACCGTACTCATCAAGGATATTAAATGGAGTCCCCGACAGCTTGAGAAGCTTGGTATCGTCACTAGAAACAAGTTTCGTAACGTTCTGCGCTAACTCTGTCTGGGTTCCTTCATGGGCTTCATCAATAATTACCAGGTCCCAATGAGTATCAAAAAGTTCTCGGTTCTTATCACCGGCCTTCCCGCCGGCCTCTTCAGAACCACGTAAGTCCTGAAGGGAAGCAAAGTAGACAAAAGGCAGGTCAGAGTCTTCAAGCTCATTGAAGGTGGCACCCTGTTTCTTAGAACCGTACAGGTAACCAGCTTCAGGCATCCCAATCTTCTTAAAATCTTCAAACCAACCTTCATCTACGACCGGCCGGTGAGTCATGATTAGCACATGTTCAAATTTTTCATCCTTGACCAGTTGCAAGGCTGAGAGCGTTTTACCAAAGCGCATTTTGGCATTCCACAACATCTTGTTATGCTTCTTAAATGCCTTCTTTGCTTTTTCGACAGCCTCTTTTTGCTCCGGCCGGAGAACAATTTTGACTCTCGGCTGACCCTGCCGTTTCAAATCAATGGTCGACTGTTGGTTTTTAACGGCCTTGATGGCTGCTTTTGCTGTCGGAAGGTCGGTGTGAAACCACTCCTGTCCCTGTAAAATATCACTGTGCTTAACACCAGAACGTTCAAGAACCCGGTGAACGTCAGTATCCGTGAACCACATGTCGTCTGACTTCCGGTATGCCAGCTCGACCCACTCAAGATTTAGCGGAAGCCCGGATGTGGTCATATACTGCTTAATCCGTTTTTCGGCGTCCTCACGCATCTCAGGGCTGTTATCACTATTATCACGGGCCAAGTCACCAGCCTGAGCTTTCCCAATCTTGAGGTTGCCCACGTATTCTGCAAAGTGCCCATTCGAGGTATCAGCACTTTGAACGTAGATGATATTACGGTCTGATGCCGGCGGACGCACCGTCGTTGAGTACAAGAAGTCATCAAGTTTTGGCTCCTTAAAAGCCGTCACATCTACCTTCTCATCATAAAAAGTATTGACGAACCAGACCAATAAGATATAAAGATGCTTAATTGTGTCAAGCGCCTCTTCCTGACTAATCAGGGTTGCAGTTGCCAGTTCATGAGCAGCTCTGTTTCCAGGCTTCTTGATTGCGTAAAAGAGGTCAATTGCATAGGAATCAATAATATTTTTCTGCTTCAAGTCATGCAAAACATTACTAAAGGTACTGTGTGCCCCGACCTTTACAAACTTCTGGTCAGCAATATCGCGTGCCAGGTTTTCGGCGACGGTCCGCGTCAGCGTCAATACCGGATTATAAAACCCTTGCGTGTAGATAGCTTCGGCTTGCATTGCACTTTCAAAGTACTGCGCCGTTAACGGTTCATCCATTAAAAATGAGAAGTTACTTTTCATATCGTCTAATCCCCAAGTAATTTAAATAATTCTTCCGTATGTAAACGGTTAGCTACGGTATTTATTATAATCTTGCAGGCCATTAATTAACAACTGGCAAATTGGTGAGCTAATTTTGCCGTACAGGGAAGCCAGCGGTTTTATCATCTGTCATTGATGCCAAAAAAGGCATCCCCCATTTGGAAGATGCCTTCGTTTATATTAATTTTAGAGTGTGAAATCACTTGCACCGTTAGTCAGCTGTTCGTCTTGAGCCCGTCCATTTTCGTGAACCGTCAGGGTCAAGTCACCGCTCAGGCCAGTCGTCTTGACCGTGAAGTGGTTACCCTGCCGAGTTACGACAACTTCGGCCGCGTCCTCACCGTGCTTATCAACCACTTGAACCTTGGTCGTCCCCTCGTGCATATCAAAGAGCTGGATGTTAACGTCCTTCGTGTAGTCGTAATCAGCGTGTTCTGGCTTATCCCGCATTATCAGGATAGTGTTGTCACGAACCAGCACTGGCAGGTGAAGTTCATCGTAGTGCTTGTTCAACCATTGACCACCGGCAGCGACTTCATAGTGTTCGCCGTCCTGGACGATACTGGTCCACTTCCCTGCTGGCAGGTAGAAGTGCACGTTCCCTTCTGGGGTGAAGACTGGGGCAACCAGGATTTGGCTACCGAACATGTACTGGTTAGCAATCGTGTGCGTGTTGTAGTCATCACCAAATTCAAACCACATTGGCCGCATCAGTGGGTTCCCGTAGTGGGCACTGTGGGCCGCCTGGGTATACAGATATGGCATCAATGAAAGTTTGAGGTCAACGTACTTCCGCGTGTTTTCAACCGCTTCATCATCGAAGTTCCATGGAACCCGGTAAACGTCACTGCCGTGGTAGCGACTATGCGAGGATAGCAGACCAAACTGCGTCCACCGCTTGTAAAGGTCAGCAGTTGGCGTGTCTGGACCGTCTTCAAAGCCTCCAATATCGTGGCTCCAGAAGCCAAAGCCGGAGCTCAGGAATGACAGCCCACCGTGGAGGGTGTCAGACATGGACTTAAAGGTTGAAAGGCAGTCACCACCCCAGTGAACTGGGAACTTCTGTGAGCCGACCGTTGCGGACCGGGCAAAGACAACGGCTTCGTCACGGCCCTTTGCTTCAGCAATTGCATCAAAAGTGGCCTTGTTGTACTGGTAAGTGTAGTAGTTGTGTTCCCGCTTAGGGTCGGAGCCGTCGAAGTAAACCGCGTCTTCCATTGGAATCCGCTCACCGAAGTCGGTCTTAAAGCAGTCCACTCCCATTGCGAGCAACTTCTTCAGCTTACCCTGGTACCACTTAACGGCATCCGGGTTGGTAAAGTCAATGAAGCCGTTCCCTGCTTGCCAGAGGTCCCACTGCCAAACATTGCCATCAGTCCGCTTAACCAGATAGCCGTGTTCCTTACCTTCCTTGAACATCTGGCTCTTTTGGGCGATATATGGATTGATCCATACGCAGACCTTAATCCCCTTGTTGTGGATTTCTTGAATTAACTTTTCAGGGTCCGGGAATTCATCATTGTTCCAGGTCAAGTTACTCCACTCGAAGTCGCGTTGCCAGAAGCAGTCGAAGTGGAAGACGTCCAACGGAATATGGCGTTCTTCCATCCCATTGATAAACTTCATCACAGTCTGTTCACTGTAATCGGTCAGGAAGGAAGTGGTCAGCCACAGACCAAATGACCAGGAAGGCGGCAGTTGAACTTTACCAGTTAATTCGGTGTACTTGTGCAAAATTTCCTGTGGCGTTGGCCCGTAGATGACGAAGTATTCGAGTGACTGGCCTTCAATACTGAATTGAACCCGGTCAACATTCTCAGAAGCGACTTCGAAGTCCACCGGTTCCGGCTGGTTGACAAAGACACCGTAGCCGTCATCAGTGATGTAGAACGGAACGTTCTTGTAGGCCTGGTCAGAGCCAGTCCCACCATCCTTGTTAATTGTCCGGACTTCCTGACCGTTCTTTACAAAGTTGCCAAAGCGTTCACCCAAGCCGTAAACGTGGGTGTCGACGCCGAGGGACAATTGTTCCCGCATGTAGTGCTTGCCGTTGTCCCGGTTGGTAATTTCACCCTGGGCGCGGTGACGGGAGGCCGTGATTTCCTTCCCATCAGCGTTAAAGGTCATGGCGAATTCTTGCCGCAGCGGCACGTTAACTTGAAGGCGCCCACTCTGCAATGAGGCCGCCTGGTCGTCAACGTGAATATCGACATCCGGGTGCCAGTCGGTCAATTCGAAGGAGGGTTCCTTCTTGTTCTGGTCAAAGTGCGTTAGTTTGACCCCGATTACATCCTCGGCGGGTGAGCTGAGCTTAATCGTGGTCATCCCGATATTTAATTCATCCCCCCGGCCGTTAATCCGCTTGTAAGGAGCAAAAACATTCAGTTCCTTGCCTTCCTGTTCTGCCGTAAAGGCTTCTTCGGGATGATTAATTTGATATTCCTTCTTGTCTAACCAATAACCATTTGTAAACTTCATGGTAAACTTCCTTTCCTAGTCTTTGGCTGCTGAGCGTTGGCTGATTTCCTCGTTCATCTGTTCAATCTTTTCATCAGTCAAGCGGTAGAATGCAAAGACAATCATGGCCAAAATCGTAACAATAATTGGAATGATCGTCGTGGTCATCCGGATACCAAACAAGCTGTGTGCCGTTTGCTGGTGGTTAGCCACGAAACCGTAGGCCGCTAATACATAACCTGGAATAACTCCCCCAAGGGCCATCCCAAACTTGAAGAAGAAACCAACGATTGCATTGACGATCCCGTTCTCCCGCTTACCGGTCTTCCATTCACCGTAAGTAATTACCTGTGGAACTAAGGCCCACTGGAATCCAGTTGACAGGGTCACGCCGGCAGCTTCAATTGCCCGTCCGATAAAGGTCCAGGTAATGTTAGTTGCGGGGACCATGAACATAATTAGAAAACCAATGACAATTACTAAGAGGCTCCCCTGCATCAATACTTGGGTTCCCAGCTTCCGGTTCAACCATGGGGTAATCGGAACAGTCAAGAAGGCTGGCAGCGTCCCGAGCAGGTTGTACCACTGCATCAAGCCAGCATTGTGGGCATTGTAAGTCATGTAGTAAGCCCCGACGGAGTTCACAACAGACATCAGACCAAATGTAATAATGAAGAAGATTGCTAATACCCGGAGTGGCTGGTTAATCTTGAGCTGGTGGAAAAGGTCCTTCACTGAGACCGACGCTTCAGTATCGGCTGGCATGTGAATCCGTTCAGTCGACTGGCTGAAACAGAAGACCAGCACTAATGCCCCGGCGATCCCGTAAACGACCATCGTCAGGAACCAGCCCATCTTGGATGCTGCACCGGAGTAGTAACCACCAGAGAAGAGCTTAACGCAAACTGGAACACCGAAACTGACGGTCAGCGATCCCATGTTGGCAAGGAACATCCGAATTGATGACATGGAAACCAATTCCTTGTTGTTCCGGGTCATCGCCGCGTTCAATGAACCATACGGAATGTTAACAGTGGTATAAATCACCGAAAGGCCGACGTAGGTAACGTAAGCGTAAACCAGTTTCCCCATTTGACTGAAGTCCGGCACATAGAAGCAGAGCATCGCCAACACCGCGAGTGGCAAGCCCATGTAGAGCAAGTAGCCACGGTACTTACCAAAACGAGTCGTATGCTTATCGATAAAGGTACCAACAATTGGATCGTTGATTGCATCGATCAAACGAACAATTAAGAACATCGTTGCTGCATCAGCTGCCGGCAAGCCATACACGTTTGTATAGAAGAACAACAAATATGTTGAAATGGTAGTGTAGATAAGGTTTTGGGCGAAATCACCAGTGGCCCAGCCAAATTTTTGCCGCCAGGGCAGTTTAATATCCGTGGCGTTAAGTGCTTGGTTTTGCACAATAATCACATCCTCAAATGATATAAGTATTTCGTAAGTTAGTTTTGTTTCACAACAAACTAAAAATACCACCATTTTTGTCGTTTGTAAACGCTTTATTTTAAATAATTTACGACCAGGGCCCAATTTCCCCCGCCAGATTGTAGTACAATCAAATTATTACCCAGCACTTCGCCGTCCTGGCGAGTTGCCATGATGGATACTGGAGGAACATACATTGTCATCTACTAACCGTGACCTCAACCGGCTCACCAACCTGAAGCTCGTCAAACAACAACTTTTTAACCATCCCGCAATTTCCCGGGCAGCCGTTGCCCGGAATACGGGATTAACTCGGTCAACAACCTCCTCGTTGTTCGCCGAACTCGATCGGCAAGGATTCGTTCGTCACCTCGGGCGCGGGCAAGCGACGGAAAACGGCGGCCGCAAGCCGGAACTCTACACTATCAACACCCATTACGGCTACATTGCCTGCTTTAACCTGACTTACGATAGTCTTTACGTTATGTTTCTCTATGCTGACGGCCAGGAAATTAGTTTTCAGCAAATTGCCTTAACTAACCACGAGCTCTTGCAGGTAATGGAAATCATTAATCAGCAGTTAGCCACAACCGCAGCGCACAACGATACCGAGCATGGTTTACTAGGCATCAGCTTCTCCATTCATGCCGTGGTCGAAGACAATCAAATTGTTCACTCTCCTTACTACCCCCTCCACGGAATCAACCTCCAGAAGTATTATCAGGATCGTTATCACGTCCCAGTTAAAATTGGCAACGAAGCAAACCTGGCCGCAATATACGAACGGGACTATGGGAAGCAGAACAGTGCGGACAACTTTCTGGTCCTCAGTATTCACCGGGGACCAGGGATTGGCGTCATTGCCAACCGTGAACTCTTCACTGGCTACCGGGGCATGGTGGGAGAGCTCGGCAGCGTTAAGATTCCAAACCGGCAGGGGCAGGTCACAGAGCTTGGCGACGTCTTCTCCAGCGACCACTTTCTCGCCCGCCTAGGCCAAGCTACTGGCACCACCATTAACAATTTCACCGCTGCTCAGCAGGCAGTTCGACAGCATGATGACGCTACTAAAGCGGTCCTGACTGATTTTGCGACCGTTACTGGCCAGTTGATCTTCAACCTTCAAATGCTGTATGGACCAGAAAAAATCTTAATCAATTCCCCCCTCGTTGAAAATATTCCAGAGCTAGGCGCCCTAATTCAGGCGGCGACCATCCAATGCGGCTGCCAGGTGCCCGTAATTATCATCAAGGGTGCCCAATATGTGTCGCTGCTCGGCGCCGGTGCCCTCTTAATTCGTCAGGTTCTTGGCTTAGAAGACGTTGCCCTCCAGTTCCAATGGTTCCGTAAAATCGGTTAGGAAAAGTATAGTTTCGCACTATTTTCCATAGTACAGTCCGCAAAAATGGCCTTCACAGATCGGTAAAAACCGAATCTCTGAAGGCCATTACGTTCTCTTATATTATTAACTAGAAAAGTTTTTGTTCCGTTTCCACCGCACTGCCGAATGGTCCTGCAGTGACCTTCACCCCGTCACGGTGGTTGCCAAAGTAGTCACTATCAAAGGTGATTGGGGTTCCATCAGGGTTTTCGTACTTTTCTTCTGGTTCAAAGGCCATTGGAATCGTCGCCGTAGAAATCACGCCGTCGGTCTTTTCAGGAACAAAGTCGTACAGGTTGGTCTTCAAATAAAGGCCGTCATCCCGCTTTTCAAGTGCTAGTTTGACCTGGTCAGCGGTGTCGACAAACGGATTCTCCTCCTTCGCCGTGGCCTGGGCGCCATTCAAGTAGACATTCCCCGCTGACCAAACCGGCAAATGGCTGTAATAGTGGTCGCTGTTTGGCGCGTAAATCCCACAGTAGCCGTCAAACTGCTTATCCCATTCCGCAAAGGTCGGATAGTCACTAAATGGCTTAGTGCCAACTTCGAAGTTGTAGTCATCCCAGTCATCTGGCTCGTCCTTCTTCATCGCCGCCAGCTTCTGCATTTCTGGACGCAGCTGCTGTTGAACGAAGATGTTGTTGTAGAACTTATTATCACCATGCTGGATGGTCATGAAGCCCATGACCTTGGTACCATGAATTTCGTGGTAAGGCGTAAACCGGTTCGATGGCAGGTTAACTGAGTTATTGTCGGTCCCCCGACCGGTAGCGGTAAAGCTCCCGGCAATCAGGTTATGCACCATGGCAACCCCTTGCGCGGCAAAGCGGATTGAGCGCTCCGAAAGGAAGAGGTTGTTGTCAATCAGGGTTGGCCCAAAGGAGACTTCGATCCAAATGTCTTCGCCCAAGCCGCTCAGGACGTCATCGATGTTGTCCTGGTCAACCTTAAAGTCATTTGGCAGGCTGTTGTGGTCAAAAAGGTTTTGGGTGACCCGGGTTCCCTGTGCCTGCCAGTCCAGCCACAGGCCTCGCGTACAGTGGTGAATGTGGTTGTGCCGGTAAGTAACGTCGATGGCGGCGTGCATCTTGATGCCACCGATTTCGGCCCCGGCCAGGTTTTGGCGGACATTAATATCGTGGATATCATTATCTTCAATCAAGGAGCAGATACCACCGAGGTGCCCAACGATTCCGGTTTGCCCACAGTCATGGATATGGTTGCGGCGGATAATATGGGAGCCCACATGCTCCTTATCCCAGCCCTCGTAGGAAGCCTGGCAAATGGCGTCCCGCTCAGTCTGGGTACCATCCTTGTACTTCCACTTGAGCCACTTATTATCATTGTTTGGTTGGAGGTACTTGCCAAGGGAAATACCAGAACACTTGGAGTGCGAAACATCACAGTCTTCTACAATCCAGCCCTTAGACCAGTGCGGGCCAATCATCCCCTCCTGGTAAGCTGTCGGCGGGGCCCATTGGGTTGCCGCCTTAGTAACGCCGAAGCCAGCCAGCGTAATGTAACCAATTCCCTCTTGCTGAGGATAGAAGCAATTCTCACGAACATTGATTTCTACGTTCTCTTCGTTTGGGTCCGCCCCCTGGAAGTTGGCGTAAATCACCGTTTCGTTTTGTTCCACGTCCTGTTCCGTGAACCAGGTCAACAGCGTGTCTTCAGGGTACCAGGACTTCATATTCTTGACTGGTGACTTAACCTCGTCCAAGCTATTAACTTCGTAAAGGGCCTTATCGTTCAAGTACACTTCCCCCGTATGGGCAACGATCCGGGCATCAAACCAATCTCCTAGGACCCGGGTAGTATACGGATTATAGTTACCAAAAATACTATTCGGAATCCGCACTTGCCAAACATCGCCAGCCAGTGCTTCCCACGTGGCAACCCGTTCGGCTCCGGTAATTACTGCGCCCAGTGGTTCAGTTGACCGGTAAATAATCCGCTGGTCCGCGGTCCCAGCGTGCTTGGGATCAACGTTTTCCCGATAGGTTCCTGGCGCAACTAGGACCTCATCCCCCGGCATGGCAATATTGGCTGCTGACTGGATGGCCTTGAAAGGACGCTCCTGGGAACCGTCTCCGTTGATAGGCGCATTAATATCTACATAAATTTTCATCCTAATAACCTTCTTTCGTTTACTTGCTAACAGCTGTATTTCGCTGGTCCTCAATTTCGTGGTTAATCTTATCTACCTCCGGATCTGACAGTGGGTATTTGCTCATAATCCACATTGCAATCAAGGCGAGAACAATTGGTACCCAGATCATCGAAATCGAAATTCCTGTCAGGGCTGAGGCAGGCTGACTAGCCTTATTACCGTCAAAGTGACAAAAGGCGTTGATGTACCCCGGAATAATTCCACCGAGCGCTAAACCAATCTTGAAGAATAGTCCCATGATGGAGTTGATGATTCCGGCGACCCGTTTTTTAGAATGCCATTCACCATAGGAGATGACTTCTGGAACCAGCGACCACATGTAACCAGTTGCCGCCGTGATTCCCCACTGCATGATAAACCGGCCAATGTATCCCAAAGCAATGCTGTTCTTGAAGGCTGGGAATGACCAGACCCACAGAATCAATTGACCAATGATAAAGAGAATCAGGAAGAGGTAGAAGAAGCCCTTCTTCCCAATCTTACGCCGGACAATCGGCCAGAGAAAGACGAGGAAAATCCCCGGGATTGACCCAATCAGGTTAATTGAAGCCATCCATTCAGAGTGACCAATATTATACTGAACGAAGAATGGCCAAACGGTATTTCCAAAGAACATGAAAGTAAAGCCGATGAGGAAGAACCACCCCAGAATTTGTAATGGCTTATTTTGAATCAGTTCATTCCACAAATCGGAAAACTTAACCGAAGCCGTTTCTTCCTGGGTGGGCAGGACCCGTTCCTTAATTCCAAAGTAGGTACAGAGGAGCATGATGAAACCGATGACCATGTAGACTGAAATCACCTTAAAGTAGGCTCCAGCCGCCTGCGGTGAAGCATAGTTACCCAAATTTAGTTTAATGCCAAAAAAGCCAATGTCTTTAAGCTGCTTGGCAGGCGATGCCAGCTGCACAAACAGCGGCAAGAAGGTGTAAACCAAGAGGTTCCCGATATTGGCTTCTGTCATCCGGACGGTCGTTAAGGTCGATACTTCGTCATTATCACGGGTCAACGAAGCGTTCAGCGACCCGTATGGGATATTAACAAAGGAGTAGATTAACGCCGTTGCAAGGTAGGAGAAGAAAGCGTACAGGACGTTCCCCCGTACCGCAGGAATCGGCAGGAAGAGCAAAGCACAGCAAATCGTCAGCGGAATCCCAAAGTAAATTAGGAACGGACGGTACTTGCCGCCATGCTTAAAGTGGCTCTTATCGACAACAGTTCCAACCCAGGGGTCCCAAAAAACGTTGACCCACCGAACAATCAGGAAAATTGTCGCCCCAGCCGCGGCTGAAATTCCAAAAACCGTCGTCAGGTAGAAGAGCAGCATGGAACCAATTGTTCCGAAAATTAGGTTTTGTGCTAAATCACCGGCACCATAACAAATTCGCTCACGCCACGAAAGTTTAGCAAACTCATTTACTGCTTGCTTAGAAGTATTGTCCATTGAAGATTCGTCCTTTCAAATCAAAACTAAAAATAGCAATTAAAGTAAGTTAGCTGAATAAGAGCGGATAATTTTTAATCCATGATCATTGTATTCGCTTTCAATGGCGAAAAATAGGTCATAAACTGACAGTTATTTGTCAATTTATGACCTTTTATTAATTAACTATTCAAAATAACCTGTCCGGTTTTTAGAAGTAACAGACCGCTTCCGCCGGGTCTGCTTACGGTATTCGCTCGGCGTAACGCCCGACCACTTCTTAAACTGTTTACTGAAAATTGAAATATTGCCTGCCCCAACTAAGCTGGCAATTTCATCGATTGAATTGTAGGAGTTTTCCAGAAGGCGTTGCGCCTTTTGATAACGCTCCCGATTAATGTAATACAGGGGCGTAATCCCATAAACCTTCTTAAAGATCCGGTGACCGTAGCCGCTGCTAATTCCCAAGTGATAACAAATTTCCTCAAAGTTGAATGAAGGATTTTCATCGTCATTATTGACCCGATTTTCAATACTGACAACCAGGTCTCGGGCCACTTTGGCTTCTTTGTCTGAGTATGGCAGCCGGTGGTGGTCCTTGACCCGGTCAATCTCCTGGTCAACGTCCCGAAGGAAGTTAAGGAGTGTAATTTCAATTGCAACCCGGTTGGCAAAATTATTAACCTGTTCCCGGTTACTGCTGAGCTGGGCAATTGCTGCCAAAGTATCGGTACAGATTCGTGCCAGTACTGATCCGGCGGGAATCCGCTGATTGGCAACCAGCCCAATCAACCGGGACCGCACGAGCATATCCTCAAAGTCAAAATGCAGACAGCTATACGTCATGGGCGTTTGAGCACTCTGGTTGCTATTTGTATGGTAAGTTTCTGGTGCAATAATAATCGCGTCACCCGGGCCTAATTCGATGGTGGGGCCACCTTTAATTTCCGTCAATTGACACCCCTTGCTAATGGTCATCAGTTCAAATACCTGGTGTCGTTGCTCAAAAAAATGCCAGCCTCCAGCAACCGTATGGCGGTGTCCGCCAAACATATATAAGCCCGATTCAATTGTCGGAAAAGAAATAAACTGCTGCACCCTTGTCACCCCTCGATTAACAACCAATCCTAATTAGTCTTTTTATTACCAAAATTTGTCTATTTATAACTATCTTCTAAATAAAAACATTTGTAAAAACGCTTCCAATTTCGTCTTTTTATGTTATTATAATAGACGTTAGTTGGTTAATCAAACCAACACAATTATAAACAACTAACTCACTCTGTTAACTTACATTTATTCTTGTTTTTATATAAGGGGTTAAAATCATGAAACATAAACTATCTGCAGGGTGGATTTATTTCTTTGCCGCTTTGGGTGGCTTACTTTTCGGTTACGATACGGGATCCATTTCTGGTGCCATCCTATTTATTGAAAAGCAATTATCCTTGAATTCTTGGCAACAAGGTTCCGTCGTTTCCGCTGTATTGCTGGGTGCTATTCTGGGTGCCGTTACCATTGGACCTTTCTCAGACCGCTTTGGTCGGCGGAAGCTCCTGATGGTTACTTCAATTATCTTCTTCGTTGGGGCCTTAGGTTCCGGGGTTGCTCCTGAATTCTGGACACTGATTATTTCCCGGGTAATTCTGGGGCTCGGTGTTGGTTCTGCTTCAGCATTGATTCCAACCTACCTGGCCGAATTAGCACCAGTTGCTAAACGGGGAATGATGTCCGGACTCTTCCAGCTAATGGTTATGACCGGGTTGCTGTTCGCCTACCTGTTCAACTACTGGTTGCAGGGCATTTACACCGGTTGGCGGTGGATGCTTGGCTTGGCTGCCGTACCAGCTGCCGTTCTCTTTGTCGGGGCAATTATCCTGCCTGAATCGCCACGTTACCTGGTACGGAACGACAAGGAAAACGTTGCCCGTGAAGTTCTGATGGCAATGAACCAAAACGATGCCAACGTGGTTAATGATGATATTGCCAAGATTCAAAAGCAGGCCGCCATTAAATCTGGTGGTTGGAGCGAACTGTTTGGTTTGATGGTTCGGCCAGCCCTGATTGCCGCTGTCGGCCTGGCAATTTTCCAACAGGTAATGGGTTGTAACACGGTGCTCTACTACGCCCCAACCATCTTTACTGATGCAGGCTTCGGTGTGCACTTCGCACTGCTCTCCCACATTTGGATTGGGATTTTCAACGTCATCGTTACTGTGATCGGGATCTGGCTGATGAACCGGGTTAGCCGGCGGAAGATGTTAATCGTCGGTGGTTGGCTGATGGCTATTACCCTATTCATCATGTGCTGGGGACTGATGCACTCCAGCGATTCCAAGTTTGCCGCTGACGTTGCCGTAATTTCCATGGTAATCTACATCGCTTCGTTCTCTGGTACCTGGGGCCCAATCATGTGGACAATGATTGGTGAAATGTTCCCACTGAACATCCGTGGTTTAGGAAACTCCTTCTCCGCTGGTGTCAACTGGACCGCAAACATGATCGTTTCCCTGACCTTCCCACCTCTTCTGAGCTTCTTTGGTAAGGGTACTCTGTTCATCGGTTACGGTGTCTTCTGTCTGCTCGCCATCTGGTTTGTCCACGCCAAGGTCTTCGAAACCCAAGGCAAGTCCCTGGAAAGTATCGAACAATGGCTGCGTGACCAGGCTGCCAAGAAGAAAGCAGCTAAGAACGATTAATAATTAAATTAAGCGTTGACGATAACTTTCGCCAACGCTTTTTGTATACATTAAAACGTCCCGCACAATGCGAGACGTTTTGCTTTACTCTACATTTTTTACCTCGTTTGGCCAACGCAGACGAAGCTGGTAATGGTCAAGCTGGAGTGCCCGATGAATTGCTAATGAGCTGGCTCCCAACAGCGAAGTCATCCGTGAGCCCACAATCTTTTTAATCGGTGAGAAGGCTCCCATCTCCACTAATTTAGTCCGAATCTGTTCATACAGCTCTGGAATATCCTCAAAGAGGGTCGAGTTAAAGTAGACCTCCTGCGGGCCAAAGGAAACAATCGCATTATACGATGCTTCCGCGATCAATTCCGCCGCGTGGTCAAAGATCTGCAGGACCTGGCTATCATAGTGGTAGAGGCGGACCAGCTCAGCGCTGCTAATCTTGTCTATCCCCTTGACTGCTTTTACTTGACCAATAATTGCGTCCTCGGAACACAGTGATTCCATCTTCACCAGCTTTTTACTCCCGGTAGCAAAGCGGTCAATCATCAGTGTCCGGCCGATTTCCCCGGCCATCCCGCGATTTCCCCGGTAGAGCTGGCCGTTGGCAATCACACCAACCCCGATTCCCCGGTGAATACTGATAGTAATGAGGCCTCGAATATTATCAGCTACACAAAAGTCATTCTCAAACACCGCTGATAGGTTCGCCTCGTTCTCTAGGACGACCGGTACGCCAAACTCCTTCTCAAAGTACCCCTGCAGGTCAATTCCGTCGAGGTCTAAGAACGGGGAATCCAGCACCTTGTTATTGTACACAATCCCATGAATTGAAAAGGCGATTGCTAGCAGGCCGCGGTTGGTCTGGTCAAACTCCTGCATCTGTTGAATTTCTTTTTTAATCATCTGCATAATCGTCAGAATATCAAAACGCTCGATTGGCTGTCGATTATAGCGGATAATTTCCCCATTAATGTAGTTAAACATCGAAGCCATATAGGCAGTCCCAATGTTGAAGCTCGCCACGAAACCATAGTTAGGGTTCAAACGAACCAGGTTTGGCTTCCGTCCCCCACTACTCGTCGACTCGCCCTGACGCACCTCCTGAATCAAGCCGGCATCATCTAACTCAGTATAGATTGAGGAAACGGTCGACTTATTCAGCTTTAGCTGACGGGCGATTTCCGCCCGCGATGTTTCTTGGTTGTTAAATAGTTGTTGTAATACTAATTTTCGATTGTTTATTCGCGATAAATTGCGATGGTCAATTGTCATGTTATCCCTACTTCATCCATTAATATCCAATGCCCTTATTATAACACGTTTGCTAGTCATGCTTACGCAACAGCCATAATTCTAAATAGCACCATAAGATAATTAATAGGACACAGTAGGCTGTGGCAAGCCACGCAATTACTTTTACTAGGAGCCAACCGGTCAGCGCCGTAATAATTTGAAAACAGATGGTCAAAACAATCCAGGCGACTAAACGGTGCTGGACTCGCTGCTGTTGTTGATAAATTTTTTCTTTATCCATAAAAAAGAACTGGGGATTACTCTCCAGTTCCTCCTTAATCCTAGTTGTTCTTT
>NZ_AZGE01000014.1 GCF_001434465.1 Limosilactobacillus oris DSM 4864 | reverse complement strand
TCTTTTATCTAAGTAATAGTACTTATGTCCCACTCTCTTTTTTATTTGGTGGGCATTTTTTACCGGGCGCAGCTTAGTTTATTTTAACGTAAGTTACCGCGGCAAGCTGATTGAGCGGGGCCGCGGTTCTGAGCCGCGAAAGGGGAATGAACGGTTTTATAATTAGATACTCAAAAATTGTTTATTAGCTCAACTGTTTTTGAAAATGTTCACATGATACTGACTAATGGTTACGCTTGATGTGAATCAACTATATGGAAAGGAAAAGTTAAATGGAAAAAGAAAGACCTAATCGAACGGCTTTCATTTCAGTGCTATCGATCGCGACATTCGTGATGGCACTTAGTATGCTTGCGTTAGCGCCGACTACTGCTAGTTTGATGTCCATCTGGCATGTATCGTTTGCCCAGGTAGAGTGGCTGACCACCGTTTTCCTGTTGGTAATGTGTATCAGTATGCTCATTAGTCCGTGGCTATTGCAGAATATTGGTTTCCGTAAGCTCATTTTAATGCTCCTCGGTTGCTTTGTAGCAGGGACGCTGTTGCTAGTATTAACACCCTGGTACTTCCTGGCTTTGATTGGGCGAATACTAGAAGCAATTGCACTGGGAATAATGTTCCCACTTTATCAATCAGCCCTGCTCGTCATCACAACAGGGGACAAGCAAAAACAGGTGATGGGGATTGCCGGGGCAGTAATGAGCTTTGCAATTGTCGGTGGGCCAGCAATTGTAGAGCTGGCCTTGACGATGGTTAGCTGGCGGGGCTTTTACGGCCTGTTAGCAGCAATCGTAGCCTTAGATAGTCTGGGCGCACTTCATTGGATCACCGCTGTGGTGCCGATTCACCGGCAACCCTTTGACTGGCGCTCGATTATTTACTCCTTAGGAATAGTGGGCCTTTTGTATGTAATCAACGCGTCATGGGCTCAGCGGCAGCATTTAATGTTAGGGCTGCTAGTAATAAGTCTAGCCTTACTATTAGCGTTTTGCTTTCGGCAGCTAATTAGCAAGCGGCCGCTATTGCAGGTGCGGGTCCTGCATTACGGGCGATTTGACCTTTGCTTGTTGCTATCCGGGGTGGCGTACATGTCATTGGTGGGGTTAACGGTCTTATTACCCTTATTTTATCGCCAAATACTCGTTGAGCATGGATTAATGGTAAGCCTTGCCTTGCTAATTCCGGCCTTGTTTCTTGTGCTTACCAACTTAGCGACTAGCCGGTTAGCGGACTTAATGGGCGACCGGGTCATGCTAGCCCTGGGAATGACCATCCTCGCTGGCAGCTTTTTACTTTTGGCGATTGGCAGCCCCAGTCTAACGGTAGTCAAGCTAATTGTTGATAGTAGTCTAGCTGCAATTGGGGCTAGTCTGGTGCTGATGCCGGCGACGACGCAAGGGGCAGCGCAATTGCCTTCAGATTTAGTAGCCCACGGGATTACGCTGATTACGGTAACTCGCCAGCTATTAGGGAGCCTGGGGACAGCCGCACTAACGTTATTGCTGATGGTTGCTCCGGGAGAGGCGGGCTTTGTTCGCGTGTTCTGCCTATTTGCGTTAATCGATTTAATTGTTTTGGGAACGTTACTGTTAGCTTTGTTTGGAGGATTTGTTAATGAAAATAGTGAAGATTGACCTGTTGTATAGCGCGCCAGTTGAAGACGGCTGGCGGCCCTCATTTTGCCGGATCTATACGGATACGGGATTATATGGGGATGGTGAGGTTGCACTTTCCTATGGGGCCGTCAGTCACGCTGCCTTTGCAGAAATGCGCGACTTAGCGCCCTTGCTGATTGGGATGAACCCGTTAGAGCATGAACTGATTTGGGAAAAACTATACCGGCAGAGCTTCTTTGGCCTAAACGCGGGCCCAGTTATTTTTGGCGCTATTTCAGCGTTTGACATTGCCCTCTGGGATATTAAGGGGAAGTATTACCAGGCGCCATTGTCAGAGCTATTAGGTGGTAAGCAACGTTCAAAGGTGCGCGCTTACGCAAGCCAGCTGCAGATGGGCTGGGGTGTTGGCCGCCATCATGCAGCGACAGAAGAGGACTACGCGACCAATACCCGGATTGCAATGGAAAAAGGATTCGACGCGGTAAAAATTAACTTTTTGACGTTTGACGAGCAGGGACAGCCGATTAGGCATGTTGATCAGAGCAGCCTGCTGAGTATTAGCTACCAACAGCTGATTAAACGACGACTGCAAGCTGTCCGGAAGGTACTTGGTCCGAACAATGATCTGATATTAGAAAACCACGCGCTGATCGGTAAACTGGCTGCCATCCAAGTGGCCCGGCTTGCTGAACCGGATGCGCCGTTATATTACGAGGAACCAGTTAAGCCGGATGCACAGCTATTGGCGGCCGTTCATCAGGAAACTGGTTTGCCAGTGGCGTCTGGCGAGCGTTTATACTCGCGGTGGGAGTTTAAGCGTGCCTTTGACCAGGGGGCCATCCAGGTTGCCCAGCCAGACATTGGGACTGCTGGTGGTGTGACCGAGACTAAGAAAATCTGTGATTTAGCGACCCTCTATGATATTGGGGTTCAAATCCATATCACCGGGAGCAACCTAATGACGGCGGTTTCCCTTAATTTGGAAGCTACCCTGCCGAACTTCATTATCCATGAATATAATGTCAATACGGCAATGCCCAAGATGTTGAGTCTGACCAAGTATGATTACGAACCGCAGGGTGGTCAGTTAACGGTGCCCGACCTCCCGGGGATTGGCAACGAACTTTCCACGACGGCATTTAAGAACAGCCAAGTGATTACCGTGGAGTAGACTCTCAATGAACTATGGCGATACGCTAAGCGGCCCCCAGCATTCGATTGAACGCTGGGGGCCGCTTTAGTCTAGCTATATAGCACGATGTTCGTTTTCTGCTTATTCCTTGACTAACTTAAACGGGAGGTAATGGCGCCGTCGCTTGGTCAAAAAGCGAGTCATCAGCTGCTGGAAGATTTGCGGGTTCACGTCTGCTTGCAGCGCCAACAGGTCAAATTCCTCGTCCTGCTCAATGGTGTAGTAGCCGGTCTTGACGAAGCCGTTTTGGGTGTAAAACCGCTGGCGGCGCAGGCGCTGCTCATTATTAGCCGCCGCCTCGTTCGGGCGCTCAGCACACAGGGTGACTAGCTTATCGGCGTACCGCTCCTTGATTGCCGTCAGTGCTGCGCTCCCGTAACCCCGGCCGTGGTAGCGGGGATCGATTGCCAGGAAGAAGACGTAGGCCATCCGGCGATCATAGACGGTATAAAAGAAGCCAACCCAGTTTTGCCGCTCAGAGATACTACAGAATTCTGCCTTGCCCGTGGCCGCCCGCATTTTCAGCAAGGCCAGCGGAAGTCGTTCGTGGCGGGGGAAAACGGTGGTGTAGACCCGCTTGATCTTTGCGAAGTCCGGTGACTTTCCCGTGATTTTTCGTACTTCAATCATTGCTAACCCTCCATTTCTACATATCTTATCCTATCTGCCAGCTGACAGGCAAGTAATCACTAAGGGAGTGGAAAATAACCTTCTTGACAAGGCGTATGACTAGCCTAGGACGATAGTTGACACGGCACGGGTCGGCTATCGTTCGTAGCTAGACACTAGCCTTGTGGTTATTTTCCACGTTATCTTTATAATAGTTAAGAGCTAGCAAGAGGCTGGTGAGAAAATGAAGTTTTCTCCCAGCCTCTTGGTGATTGCATCTTAAAATAACTGTGTGCGCGATAGGCAAAGCAGCAGGATGCTTTTGGATGCTTCGCCGTAATTGGGGCGAAGGTTAGTTGATTTTAGTGTTAGTTACCGTGGCGAGCTGATTGAGCAGGGCCGCGGTTTTGAGCCGTGAAAGGGGACAAATGTGGGGGGGGGGTAAGCCCCAGCACTACTGTATGGTCATGGGTGTTAATCTGACTCACCTTGGTAATATTAATCAGGCAGTGCCGGTGACTGCGGAAAAAGAATTGGCTGCCGTGTTCCAGACTCGTCAATGAACCGTGCACCGTGACTTGCTGGCCATTCGTCAAGTAGAGAAATGACTGGTGCGAGTTGCGGGGGTTGGGGCAAAGTAGAGGATGTCGGCCAGGGCAATCCGGGTATAGCCGGTCCCAATTTTCAACAGGATGGTAGGCTGGTTGAGCTGTTTTATCTGCTTGATTTTTTGGTTGACGAGCACAATGTCTTGCCGGAGGCGTTCAGTGATATTGGCCGTGCCTTTGGAAATAAAGTCCAGGGCGGCTGCTTGGTAGCGATAAGTGGCCGGTAATAATTCGTCGTGCACCGTGATAAAGATAATGGTGGCGTACGGGTCGTATTGGCGGACCAACCGGCTAACTTTTAGCCCGGCCTTGGTGTCGCCGGCGACTTCGAGGCCGAGCAGGTAGACGTTATCCATGCTCGGCGCTGGCAAGTGGGCGGTTAATTCGTCGACCGTTGCGTAAGCCTTGATGGTGGCAACGGCAATTTGCTGCTCCTTAGCGATTGAGTTGAGTACCTTTTCCAAATTAATTTGCTCGATCCATTGATCTTCTAAGATAAAAAAGTTCATTGCGGAAACCTCCCCATGATTAACAATAATTGAATTTGGGATGAAAGGGAAGATTTTCCAGAGGCATATTTTAACAAAAAGCAGTTAGCTTAACAATCCGTTCGTTGACAGATTTACGATTAGAAAAAGGGGGAAAGCGTTCGCAAAAGCGGGGATGATTTTGCAAACGATTTTTCCTTTATAAAAGAAGATTTCAACCACGACTTGCTGCATTTTGGTGCCGTCACTGCAGTATATCGCCGCT
The DNA here is from genome assembly GCF_001434465.1 of Limosilactobacillus oris DSM 4864. GTDB lineage: Bacteria > Bacillota > Bacilli > Lactobacillales > Lactobacillaceae > Limosilactobacillus > Limosilactobacillus oris. The sequence goes on along the minus strand of NZ_AZGE01000014.1, from coordinate 39,881 downwards.
CAATGAAAGTGATACCAATTCAATTGGCGGTTCAATATAATAACTTTGTAGATTACTTGATCAATTGGGAGGTCAATCATGAAAGAACACAAGAAACTATATAAGGCCGGTAAACTGTGGGTCACCGCAACCCTGTTTGCATTTGCGGGAGTTGTGCTGGCAGCCAGTCCCGCAGCGGCTGATGACACGGTGAATGCGGCACCGCAGGCAAGTGCGGCAGTGACCACTGATAATGGTCAAGCAGCGACGGCGAATACAGACTTACAGTCTACTCAGGCGACTTCGACACCTAATTATCAACAAGTAGTTGCAAGCAATCAGTTAGAATCAGGTTCCACCTCAGGGATATTTACAAACCTTGCAGCAGCAACTCCTTATAACAAGGGCCTGTATATGTTTACGGATAACCCTAATGTAAATGACTATACATATGCTGGTCAGTTCTCATTGAGTAATTATGATCCCAGCTCATTTAAGCTAACCCTAAACGGAGCAAAGGATTATCAACCTGTAGCTGGAGACTTAGGACTCTTTGATAAAAATGGCAACCAGGTTTCCGATAGTCCAAGTGCCGCTGGTGCATATTCCATTAACCTGACAGCAGCTGGGTTAGCACATATTAACGCAGCTGATGATGAGCACCATTACGATTTTGATTCCAGATTTGGTATTGATGTGTACCTTAAAGAAGCTACTGACCTCGGTATTGAAACAGCTTTTAATGATAGTCCTGAAAATCATGTTTACACTTATAATGGTCAATCCGTACCTGCACTGAATCCAAGTGATGTTACAGTTAAAATAATGTCACAATATAGTATTAAGCAAATCGCAACTTATCATCCTGTTGCTGGTGACTTGGAGTATGTAGACGAGGAGGGAAAGAATGTTGACCCGCAACAGGTTGGGCTAGACGGTAATTTTTCTAATAGTGCCTTGGAAAAACAATATGGTATCTATGTTACTGAGCAAGGTATTGAGAATATTCAACGCCAGTATCCATTTATTAAGAGCATTTATAATCTGAACAATCACAGGGATGAATTGATAGGGCTAAGCGTTGGCTTGGCTAAAATAATTGTTAAGGCTGGTCAAGGGCAGCTTTCGCTAAGCGCCACTCCTCAGAACAGCTGTTTAGGCGCCGATGATTACATTAAGCTCAGCGACTACACTTTAAAATACGTATTAGGAAGTAATCAGCAAGAAATTTCATTGCAAGATGGTGACTTAGCCTTCTTTGATGAGAATGGAAATCAAGTTACGCCAACACAACCTGGCACATATTACGTTAGCTTAACTGAATCAGCTTTAAACCGGCTAAATAGCCAGCTTGGCGGCAATCTTCAATACCACTTTAATACAAAGAACGCCGTTAAGTACCGTATTTGGGTGAATGCAACGGCGAAACTTAATGGACCGTCAAAGATTGAATTAAATCAGGGATTTGATCTAAGCAAGTATAGCGTTACTCTCTTCTATAATGGGACACCAGTTTATACTTACCATCTTAAAGCAGGTGATTTTAAACTTGTCGATCAAAATGGCAATGATGTTACACATCCTACAATAGCTGGGAACTATACGTTGAAAGAAGATCGCTTGCTTATTAGTCTTGAAGATGACCCCGTCGCTATGTATTATCAGCCGGAAAATGCTGTGACAAAATCGATTCAGCTTTACCAGCCATACGTACCGACAGCAGAGGATTATAAGCAGAACTTCGGCTCGCTAGATGGTCACTCAATCCGCCAGGTTTCAGATAGTGAAGCGGCTCTGCACGTTGCCGGTTGGCACGCCAGTGGAGCGTCGGCCGTCATGCCGAATGGTTGGCTGATTGTCTTTGATAACACCCTCGGTCATGAAATCAAGCGGGTTCAAATCAAGCCGGTTAACCGGCCGGACGTCCAAGCAGCCTACCCTAATGTTTACGGCAGCCTTCAATCCGGTTTTGACCAGGATATCTTGATTCCATTAGCCAACGCTGGCGATGACCTTACCATAATTGCCCGCTACTCTAGTGATGCGGTCAGTGGTGAGGGCCAACGGATTGACCACTGGTTTGACCGGATGAACGTTGATCACGGCAACCATGCTTACGTGGATAGTGTTCAGTTTGCCAATGGTCAGCTCCATGTTGCTGGCTGGCACGCCACTAATACCGCACTGGGGAAGCCGTACCACTCCATTATTGTTTGGGACGCAACCCAGGGACGGGAACTTGAACGGGTTAATAACGTTACCGTCAATCGTCCAGACATCCCTGGTGTCTACCCAACGATTGTGATGGCTGACCATTCAGGCTTCAGTGCTGACCTGAAACTGCTACCGGAAATGGCTAACGACCAAATTCAATTTATTAGTCGTTACAGCACCGACGAAGCAGGTAACCAGGACTATGTTGACTACTGGCTTGGGCCCCAGCAGCTGCTAGCTGACCACCGCAACCAAGCGTACTTAGATAACATTAATGTTCAAAATGGCAAACTTCATATTGCTGGCTGGCACGTTACCAACCAGTCAATCGGGCGGCCGTACCACTCGATTATCGTTTTGAACGCTAACACCGGTCGTGAACTGGGTCGCTACACGAGCAGCCAGCCGGTTAGCCGGCCAGACCTGACCCGTGTCTTCCCTGGAGTTATCACCGCGGCCCAGAACGGCTTTAGTGGGGATATTGCATTGACAGCGGGCATGGGCGACCAGCCAATCCGGATTATCAGCCGGTGGAGTGCCACGGCCGACTCCAACAGCAACTATGTTGACTACTGGTTTGCACCGCAACAGTTATACCCTGACCTCAGCAACCGCGCGGCCCTCGATGGCTTTACCGCTCAGGGAGCAGTAATTTCGGCAGCCGGTTGGCACGCTACGACCCAGTCGCTGGGACGGGGACACCACTACATCATCCTCTTCGACCAAACGGCTAACCGGGAAGTCCAGCGGCGTGAAGTCACGGATAACAACAACCGTCCGGATGTCGCCCAAGCCTTCCCTGGTGTTTACAACGCTGATCATGCGGGCTTTAATGTCCAATTCATCGTTGATTCCAGCGTTAATGGGCACCGGCTAGTGATCTTGAGTCGGTGGACGGATGACCCGGCCGGAAACGGCAACGCGGTCGACTACTGGTTTGGCAACCAGCCCGTTACACCAGAAGCACCGGTAATTCCTGCCGGTGGGGTCAATTCACCGGATAACCACAACGTAAAGAAAGCCTTTCATATTGACAGCATTAAGCCGGTGATTTATGAGTATGTTGACTCGGAAACAAAACAACCAATATCAATGAGACTTTTGGATGTTACAGGTTGGATGATTAGCAACTATTGTGCTAACTGGAACTATAAGAGTTTACGTGATCAGAGGATGATGCATGGTAATGAAGTAAGAAAACATGCACGATATGAGGAAATAATTTTCCAGGTTAATGGTCAGGATGTTGACAGGGACCTTATAGAAGCGGAAGGCTGGAATAATGCGATGGACATGGAACGACCGGATGTAGCAGCAGCTTATCCAGATGTTTGGAATAGTCTCAATAGTGGCTTCCAGAATGGCTTCCGTATATTTAGAGATATTAAGCCAACCGATGAATGCCGCTTTGTTTTCCGGTACTATGCAAATGACAATGATTTGACAGTCTATGACCAAATGGTTAGCCCAATTTATCACTTTGATGCGTCAACTTGGGACCATGCGGAAATTGTTAAAGGCTAAGGCAGAAAATACATTAAAGACCCGTCAGCGCGGGCCTTTAATGGCAAGCAGGGTAACCGCCATGCTGTAACAATCTTAGCTACCCCAAACAGAAAAATAGCTTGACGAATTAATTAACTATTCGCTATAATTAATTCGTTAAGTTATTATTCCGGCATAGCTCAGTTGGTAGAGCACCTGACTGTTAATCAGGTTGTCGTCAGTTCGAGTCTGACTGCCGGAGCTAATTCAAAGGGACTGGTGATGATTCGCCAGTCCCTTTTTTAGTACCTGCGTCGTCAAAATAGTGGCATTTTGATCTTTTTCCTCATATAATAAATTTTGTAAGGATAAGATAAATATTCGGGGAGAAATATTTAAATGAAAGAACGTAAGAAATTATATAAAGCCGGTAAACTCTGGGTTACCGCGACTTTGGTAGCCTTTGCCGGTATCGTTGTCACAACGACTTCTGCATCCGCTGACGATAATACTGTGGTTGCCACGCCACAGACGAGTCAAGTTAACAGTAGCGTACCAGCGCCGTCAACCAGCACCGCTACGCCTGCCGACGCGACTTCGGCCACACAAAACACGCTTGCTCAGCCGGCCAACACGGCAGTTAGCTATGCTGCTGCGAATACTACGAGTTGGGAAACCACTACCAGCACGTTGAACGGCCCTACCAAGCTGCCGTCGAACCAGGTGCAAAACCCGCGGAACTACACGATCGGTGTTTACCGCAACGAAACGTTGATTTACACCTACCACCCCCAGCTTGGCGACCTTTTCATTACCAACCAGGCGGGGCAGGTGGTCAGCCAGCCAACGACGGCTGGTACCTACCGTCTCCAGCTTTCCCAGCAGGGGTTGAGTAACATGCGGCGGGTGCCGGATTTGCAGGGGTATACTCTGCAGTCCAACGTCACGACCACGATTCAGCTTTACCAGCCGTACACTCCTAATACCCAGGACTACCAGCAGAATTATGGGAGCCTGGATGGCTATTCAATCCGCCAGACCTCCGCAACTGAGGCGGCCATCCACGTTGCTGGTTGGCACGCCAGCGGTGCTTCGTCACTGATGCCGTATGGCTGGCTGATTGTGTTCGACAACACTCGTGGGCGTGAAATCAAGCGGGTAGCGATTGACCCGGTCAACCGGCCTGATGTCCAAGCGGCCTACCGGAACGTCTACGGCAGCTTGCAGTCCGGCTTCAACCAGGACATTATCATTCCGTTGTCCGCCGCTGGGGATGATTTAACGATTATTGCCCGTTATTCCAGCGATTTTATTAATGGTGAGGGCCAGCGGATTGACCACTGGTTTAACCGTATCAACGCTGACCACGGTAACCATGCCTGGATTGACAGTGTTCAGTACGTCAATGGTCACTTCCAGGTTAACGGCTGGCACGCCACGAACCAGGCCCTCGGCAAGAACCACCATACGCTGATTATTTGGGACGCCAGCCAGGGCCGGGAGTTAACCCGGATCCCGGACGTTGCCGCCGTGGCCCGTCCTGACCTGGCTAAGGCCTACCCGACAATTCTTGGGGCGGACCACGCTGGCTTTAGTGTGGACGTCCCGCTCTTGCCAGCAATGGTTACGGATAACATCCAGTTCATCAGCCGCTACTCCAGCACGGCAGATTCAAACCGCGATTACGTGGACTACTGGTTTGCGCCCCAACAGCTGTTGAGTGACCACCGCAACCAGGGGTACCTGGATAGTGTCAATGTGCAAAATGGCAAACTCCATATTGCTGGTTGGCACGCCACGAACCAGTCGATTGGGCGCCCTTACCACACCTTGATTATTCTGAACGCCCAAACCGGGCACGAGCTCCTGCGGTATACAACTAAACAGTATGCCAGCCGTCCTGACCTAACCCGGGCCTTTCCGGGAATCGTTACGGCCGGGCAGTCCGGCTTCAATGTGGACCTCCAGCTAGTACCGGGAATGGGGAACCAGCCCCTCCAAATTGTTAGCCGGTGGAGTGCAACCCAGGATGCCAATAGCAACTACGTGGATTACTGGTTCGCCCCGGTAACGCTTTATCGCGACACCGCGAACCGCGCGAATCTGGACAGCTTCGCCATCCAGGGCAACGTGGTTTATGCTAGTGGTTGGCACGCGACGAGCCAGTCGCTGGGCCGGCCGTACCACTACCTGCTGCTTTTTGACCGGACGACTAACCGGGAAGTCCAGCGGGTCAAGGTAACGGCTGCCAACAGCACCCGCCCGGATGTTGCCCGAGCCTTTCCGGATACTTACAACGCCGGCCAGTCTGGCTTCAACGCGCAATTCACGGTTCAGCCAGCGCTTAACGGTCACGAGCTGGTAGTGCTGAGCCGGTGGACCGACGACCCGGCCGGAAACGGGAACGCCGTCGACTACTGGTTTGGTCAGACCGTGACGCCAAACGTCCCGGTTGATAAGGCCAAGCAGCTGGACTAGGCCTCAGTTGATTCGAAATGTTTATTATCAAGCGTTGTCACGCCTTAGTGGGCGGCAGCGCTTTTTTTCGTTCAATTAGGTGTGCCTTCCGTATTTATTAAGTGGGAGGCGAGTAAATGAACCGTGAACACGAACTAACAAGGCTGGCTCAGCAGTGGGAAGAGCTGACGATTGCCAACGACCGGATGTTTTCGATGGCGATGGAGAATAATGCGATTTGCCGGGAACTGCTCCGGCGGATTTTCCCAGAGCTGGCGATTGACCGGGTCCAGCGGGTGACGGTGCAAAAGCAGGTTAATACGCCCTTAGACGCGCGGACGGTCCGCTTTGACGTCTACATTCGTGATGACCAGCAGAGAACGTACATCGTGGAGATGCAGGTTGCCAACCGGCAAAATCTTCCGTACCGGCTGCGCTACTATCTTGAGCAGGTTGACTACAGCATTTTAGGACCGGGTGACAACTACGAAAAATTGGCAGGATACCCGACCTACGTAATCTTCTTCTGTGATTTTGACTATTACGGTCAGGACCGGCCAGAATACCGCTTCGAGTGGCGGAACATTGACCAACCGGACCTGGCTGCAGGAACGGGCCAGCAGTTGGTGGTTTTTAATGCCCAGGCCAGCACCTTTCATGATAATATAGGGGTAGCAGGTTTCCTCAAACTAATGCATAATCAGATTGCAGCGGGAGACCCACTCGTGGAACAGGTCACCCAGGAAATGAAGCGTATTAAGCAGGACCCAGAAAGGCGGCGTGATTATATGAAATACGAACTAGACCTAATGGACGCCCGCAGTGATGGGATGGCAATCGGCCTGGCGGAGGGAAAGAAGCAAGGCAAGCAAGAGTCGATCGTTGCGGCGGCCAAGATACTGCTTGGCCTTGAATTAAGTCGGACTGTTATTGTTAAGCAGTTGATGTCGGCCTATGATTTGAGTTCCGCTGAGGCTGAGCGCTACCTAAAACGGGCACAAGAGTAGTTTACAAAGAGGAGTCTTTTTGTTACTTTAAAAATGAAAATGTTACAGGAGTGGAGCAGGGTCTGTCCCACTCTTTTTTTACGGAAGGAATGTTTTATTTATGGAAACCTCGTCGTTATTGCTCTGCATTGTCTTCATGCTGGTGGGACTACAATTTCTCCGCGGCAAGTGGCTCAACTTGTTAACCTGGCTCCAGCAGTTTTCTGGCAACACGGTGTCGGCGGACCAGTTGAACCGGGCCGGAATGGTCTTAGCCCCCGGATTGATTGCCCTGGGCTTTAGTATGTTCTGCTGGGGCTTCTTTGGCCCCGGAGCCTGGCAGACCGCTGGGAATGCTATTTTCGCTTTAAGCCTGATTTACTTGCTGGCAGCCCTGGTTGGTGTTTACGTTAACTTTGCCCGCAAAGGGAAGGATTAAGCTCACTAAATTTTTCAAAAGGATGGTTGTAATCGTTTGCTAGGCACTCTTTACTTAATTTAAATAATAATTGCTGGGCTGTTCGTTTAAAAATTAAAGTTAAAAGTTAATTTCTCCCTGCTCAAGCGCACTTTTTCTCATTGAAATCTTATTTTTTAATTGACTGACCAAAATGAGGTGTATATAATTAATATATTCTGAAATTTTAAAGATATTTTTAATTTTGGAAATGAGTATGTATTAACGATTCAATTCATTTCAAATTATTGTTTGGAGGAATTATATGAGTAAAGAGAGAAACGTGGATACAGCCTTCTTTGGCCAGCCACGTGGCCTATCAACTCTGTTCTTCACAGAAATGTGGGAACGGTTTAGTTACTACGGGATGCGTGCCATCCTGCTGTTCTACATGTACTATGCGGTAACTAAGGGTGGTTTAGGAATGAACCAAACCACCGCGGCTTCCATCATGTCAATCTACGGATCACTGGTTTACCTGTCCGGAGTTGTTGGTGGTTGGCTGTCTGACCGTGTTTGGGGTTCCCGGCGGACCGTCTTTATCGGTGGTGTCCTCATTATGTTTGGGCACATTGCCTTATCACTGCCGTTCGGGGTTTCCGCCCTCTATGTGTCAATCGCGTTGATTGTTGTCGGGACCGGGTTACTGAAGCCTAACGTTTCCGAAATGGTGGGGGGCTTGTACAGCCCTGAAGACCAACGGCGGGATTCCGGTTTCAGTATGTTCGTCTTCGGGATTAACCTGGGGGCCGCGGTTGCTCCTTGGGCAGTTCCGTGGGCTGCAAATGGCTTTGGCCTGAACCTCTTCCACGGGGAAATGAATTTCCACGCCGGCTTCTCACTTGCCGCAATCGGGATGTTCTTTGGCCTGGTTCAATACGTAATTGGCGGACGGAAGTACCTTTCTAAGGATAGTCTGTACCCAGAAGATCCGATTGAAAAGGACGAATTGCGGCCGGTAATTATCTGGTCCATTGTTGGTGTGGTAGCAGTTGCCATCATCTTAGCCCTGCTGGCAGCGATGGGACAGTTGAACATTACCAACATCATCACGCTGATTACCATCATCGCGATTGCGTTGCCAATTTGGTACTTCGTTATGATGCTGAACTCCAAGAAGGTTACGAAGACAGAAAAGTCCCGGGTTGTAGCCTACATCCCACTGTTCATTGCAGCCGTTATCTTCTGGGCGATTGAAGAATCTGGTTCAGTTGTGCTGGCCCTCTTCGCCGAACAACGGACAGTTCTGCACATCGGGAGCTGGCACTTTGCAGCGGCTAACTTCCAGACGCTGAACCCACTGTTTATCATGATTTTAACGCCAGTGTTCGTTTCCCTCTGGGACCACTGGAAGAACCAGCCAAGTGCTCCTGGTAAGTTTGCGGCCGGGCTGGTCTTTGCCGGGCTGTCATATGCCTTCATGGCACTGCCAGCACTGATTCACGGGACGACCGCCGGACGGGTATCACCATTCTGGCTGGTTGGTTCCTGGTTCATCGTGGAAATTGGTGAAATGCTGATTTCCCCAATTGGCCTGGCGGTAACGACCCGGTTGGCACCAAACGCCTTCAAGTCCCAAATGATGAGTATGTGGTTCTTAGCTGACGCGGCTGGTCAAGCCGTGAACGCGCAGATCGTTAAGTACTACTCATCATCAACGGAAGTACCATACTTCCTGACAATCGGTCTGGTAAGTATCGTCTTCGGGATTATCTTAATGTTCTTCGTTAAGAAGATCCACGGTCTAATGGGCGGCGTTGACTAATAATTGAAATTTCTAAGAGACTGGGAAGCGGCCCAGCCTCTTTTTTATTGTTAAAAATAGGGTTCAGCGGAATAGTTGGCTCCGCTGCCTAGTCGTCCTTATAAGCGTGGGACGGCGAAGCAGACGAGCTTTTTTGCGTCACTGATTAAAAAAGGCTTGCATTTAGGTCGGAGATTCGGTATTATAATAAACGTTGATTGATTACTGATCAATTTAACCACATGGAGGAGTAGCGAAGTCTGGTTAAACGCGACGGTCTGTAAAACCGTTCCTTCGGGTTCGGCGGTTCGAATCCACCCTCCTCCATTTTTTATTATTGGGCTATAGCCAAGCGGTAAGGCAACGGTTTTTGGTACCGTCATGCGCTGGTTCGAATCCAGCTAGCCCAACTGACTGAGAAGCTGGATTAAAACCCAGCTTCTTTTTGTTTTAAAACTCACGTGCCCTAGGGTGACGGCTTGATTTACCGCACTAGGCGGTATTCATAGAATATAACCCGGGAAATAATTGCTAACTTACGAGGAGGGATTAAGATGCCGAAGCAGGGACAGTTTGCCAAGTCGCCCCGGACTAAACAACTAAATAGTTTTAAGGTCAAGCGCCGCGGTGGGGGCAACACAGTCTCAACTGACCGGCTGACTGACTTCCTCGTGGTCCGCTTTGCTTTGACCGCAAAGAAGCGGGTGGCCCCAGCGGCCCAGGAAACAGTCCAGCGGTTTTTAATTGAGCTGGCTGATCGCCTAGTGGAGGCCAACGGCGACCTGGCGAGACTGGTACCGCCGTTGCTAACTAAGCTGAATTCCCAAGTTCCCTGGCAGTTTTACGCCCAGGTGACGGCTAATTGGGACCTCCTCCAGCGCTTCCTGGTCAAAGAGCTACCGGCTGTGCCCCTGGATCAGCGCCTCCGGGTGACCGCCCAGCTCAGCACTGGCCAGCTGAACCAGTTGGTAGCCGAGCAGCTGGCACAAAAGGGGGCCGCGGCGACCCTGCTTGGTCGGGGACCGTTACCACCGGCGCAAACCCAGCTAGTGGCGAAGCAACTGCTGGCGGCCCTGTATCGGGATGGGCAGGTTGATTGGCAACAGGTGCGGGCCTTGCTTGCGCCGTTACCGTACCAGCCGGCGGCGGACCTGGATTTGCCGACCAGACAGTGGCTGACAGCTCTGGCCCAGCAACCAGGTTTGACAGGGGCAAATTAAATTTGGTATAACAATAACTGTTAATTAGGCTGTGGTGGAGCGAATCACTACGGCTATTTTTTATTTAAAATTTTCAAGGAGGCGTTAGTGTGGCAAGTACCAAACAAAATCATATCTACCTAGCAATTATTTCCCTTGCGCTGTTAACCTTTATCGGAATCTTGAATGAAACGTCAATGAACGTTACCTATCCGGAATTATCCCGTGAATTCGGTGTTTCCCTGGATATGGTCCAGTGGATTACGACCGGCTACCTCTTGATGGTGACCATCACGATGGGGACGACGGCCTACCTCTTACGTCAGTTTGCGGCCCGTAAACTGCAGCTGGTGGCGGTCTCGGCCTTTATCATCGGCGACTTGATGTGTGCCCTGACCGGCAACTTTGCGGTTTTACTGGTGGGACGGTTAATCCAGGCCGTTGCCACTGGTCTATCGACGCCAATCCTCTTCCACATCATCTTTACCGAAATCCCCCGGGAGCGGCTTGGGGCGATGACCGGTTTTGCGGGGATGGTAATTTCCTTCGCACCGGCGCTTGGGCCGACCTATGGCGGGTGGATTTCCGCCGTCAGCTCCTGGCGGATGATTTTCTGGCTCCTCCTGCCGTTTGTCCTGGTCAGTCTGGTACTGGGGCAACTATATATCCGCAACCAGCCAATCGGCAACGAGAAACCCTTTAGCTACGGGAGCCTCATTAGTCTAGCCGTGGCACTCTTCACCGTTGTCTATGGCCTAGCACTGATCGGGCGGTCTGGACTGAGCTGGACGGTTCTCGCCTGGCTGGTGGCGGGCGCGGTCTTCTTTGCCGGCTTCGTTTATGTCAACAATCACGGACAGTCGCGCCTGTTCGACCTGAGCGTTTTCCGGAGCAAGCCCCTGCGCTTATCGACCCTGACCTACTTTGATTTGCAATTCATCAACATCGGAATTTCCCTCGTGATTCCACTATACGCTCAATACGTTCTCGGCTCGACGTCGACCGTCGCTGGCCTGATCCTGCTACCGGGGTCGGTTTGCGGAGCCTTGCTGGCGCCATTTGCCGGTCGGCTCGCGGATAGTCAGGGCTTTGCGACCCCGGTTACCTTTGGCGGAATCCTGCTGCTGGCGGGGACGGCTTGCTTTGCCCTGTTCCAACCGGGCCTGACGCCAATGCTAATCATGACCTTCTTCATCATCCTCCGGGTCGGCTTTAACTTTGCCTTTGGAAACACAATTTCCAACGCGACGGTCCTGGTAGCGGCAAAGAACAGTGCCGACGTCAATTCAATTTTCAACATGGTCCAGCAATTCGCCGGCTCCCTGGGGACGGCCTTTTTGGCGGCGGTCCTGGCGATTTACCAAAACAGCGGCACGGGCAGCCTGCGGACACGCTCCTATGCTGGAGGCCGCTTTGACTATCTCTTCCTGTTGGTAATGGCTGTCATTGCCTTAGCAGCCATTGTAATCAACTACCGCCTGCAAAAGCGGACTAGCCGTCAGTAAGGGCCGAAAGTATGGTAGAATAGGAGCTTGGAATACTGAAAATAACGTTTAATTTTAGCGAGGGAGTGAGAAAATGAGCGAACAACCATTTGTTCCGCTGATTTTAGGAAGTGACTTTAACGCCTACGGGATGGCCCGGTCAATGTATGAAAAGTACGGCGTGAAGTCCCACCTGTACGCACGGGCTGAACTGGCACCGACCCGGTTTTCGAAGATTATCGACCTGCACATTGACGCTAACCTGCAGAAGCCGGAAGTCTTCACCGAGACCCTGATCAAGGCGGCCCAGCAGTATATCGACCAGGGGAAAAAGGTTGTCCTGATTAGCTGTGGGGATGACTACACGGAACTGGTCAGCAAGAACCGGAGCAAACTGGCAAAGTACATGGCGATTCCATACGCCGACTACGAGTCCGTTGCCAAGCTGACTAATAAGGAAGAGTTCTATGAGGTCTGTGAGCAGTACGGCTTGCCGTACCCTAAGACCGACATCCTCAAACCGGATACCGACTACAAGCACTACCAGTCACCATTCGAATTCCCGGTAGCCTTAAAGGCGGCCGACGCGGTCGAATGGCACAAGGGAAACTTCGAAGGCTATGAGAAGGCCTACATCATCAACGATGCGCACCGGCTGACTGAAGTGCTGACGACTATTTACGAGCACAGTCCCTACAATGGCGATCTGATCCTCCAAGAGTTTATCCCGGGTGACGATAGCAACATGCGGACGATTAACTGCTACGTCGGCAAAGACGGCCAGGTCAAGCTGATGAGCCTGGGCCACCCGCTGCTGGAGGAGTGTGAGCCGTCCAACGTCGGGAACTACGTGGCAATTATGCCGGCTTACGACAAGCAGATTTACCAAAACATCAAGCACTTCCTGGAGAGCGTCAAGTTCACCGGCTTTGTCAACTTTGACCTGAAGTACGACCGCCGTGACGGCCAGTTCAAGGTCTTTGATTTGAACCCGCGGCAGGGACGGAGCAGCTTCTTCGTTTCCCTCAACGGCCACCAGCTGGCGACCTTCCCCGTGGAAGACTACATTTTTGATCGTCTGGACGGGCAGGAGACGGTTTACGCCAACCAGGATCCGGCTAAGTACCAGCTCTGGCTGGGCGTTTCCAAGCAGACCTTCCTAAAGTACGCCAAGGATAATGAAATCAAGCAGCAGGCGGAACAACTGATTAAGGACGGTCGGTGGGGGACAACCTACCACTACGCTAAGGACATGAACCTGATGCGCTGGCTCTTGGAAAAGCGGATCAACATGGTTTCACAAAAGAACTTTGCCAAGTACTTTGTGGAAAAGAAATAAGAAACGAAAAGAGTGTGCAGGCAAGCTAGCTGACCTAGTTTGCCTGCACACTCTTTTACTTTGATTACCGGCACATTAACATTCAATGATAAGTTGACGGAGACTGTTGAATTGCGGTGGTGGCAATGTAATAATGTTGCTGGATTAAAATTATGAAAGTGACAAAGAATCGTTAATGTTAGATACAATTATCCATTTCATGGTCAATAACCAGACCTTCACCCTGTTTATCTGTGTCGCTTTGGGCTTTGCCATCGGCAGCTATAAAATTGCCGGGCGCTTCAACATTGGGGCAACGGTGGGAACGCTAATCGTGACCCTGATTGTTGGTCAAATCGGGGCCTTTCCCCGGAACGAGATGCTGGGCACCATCTTCTTCGGGGCCTTCATGTTTTCCGTTGGCTACCGAATTGGCCCCCAGCTCTTGGTGAGCCTCAAACTCTTTGGAATCCGCATCATTATTGCCAGCCTCTTTTGGATGCTGGTAGCCTTTTTCGTTTCCTGGGGCCTGTTTGTGGCCTTTAAGATTGGGCCGGGGATTGCCGCCGGGGTTATCTCTGGTTCACTGACCCAGTCCGCGACCGTTGCCAGCTCCTTGCAGACGATTGGGTCGCTCCCGGTCAGCAACGCCGTTAAGTCAACCTATGAGGCCCAGCTCCCGGTTGCCTACGCCCTAACCTACGTCTTCGGGACGCTAGGGGTGATTGTTTTCCTCCGGGACATCGCGCCGAAAATCTGCGGAATTACCATTGAGGAACAGGGACCGCTGATGGCGTGGAAGTATCACTTTCATGCTAAAAATCCTAACCCCACCTGGCGCCGGACCTACCGAGTGGCTGCGGATTCGCCGCTGGTCGGTAAAACAATCGTGCAGTTTAACCGCTGGACTAACTACCACCTGATTGCGCTGGCCGTCTTTCACCGGGGGACGATGACTGACCACCTGGAGTACGAAATCAAACCGGGCGACCTGGTGACGGTCATCGGTTACGCCATTCACTTCGACCGTCTTCACGGCCTTCAGGGAATCAAGGAAGTGTTGACGCCGACGAACGCGCCCAAGGAACGAAAATTCGTCCTTGGTAAGAACTTTAAGCCGGTTCAATTGGCAATCTTGCGTCAGCACGGGGTGTTCATTAACATCCAGGATCCCAATACCGGGAACGAACAGTTGATTAACCAGCTTCGCCCCGGCAATGTGATTTCACTGACCGGGAACACCTCGCGAACCGCGAACATCCTGCATAAGATGGGGCGGTGGCACACCAGCGCTGAGGCCATCAATTACAGCCTCTTCGCCCTCGGAATCGGTGGTGCTTCCCTTTTAGGAATTCTTGGGCTAAAATTAAATGGTATCCCACTTCAATTGGGTAACGGGACCGCGGCCCTGATTATGGGACTGGTCCTGAGCTCCTGGATTAACCGCCACCACGACTACAAGTCGATTCCAGAAACGGTCACGACTTTCTGCCAGAGTGTTGGGCTGACGATTTTCGTGGGGACGGTTGGTCTCCAGTCGGCCCAAGCCTTTACGTCTGCGGTTAAGTCTTTGGGAGTTGGCGTGTTGGTGGTTGGTGCAATTATCACAATTGCACCGCACCTGCTGACCCTGCTCTTTGGCCGCTACGTGTTGCGAATGGAGCCGCTGGCGCTGTTGGGAGCCTTGACGGGTTCCGGGACGAGTGCCGCCTCAATGAGCGAAATCGTTCAAAAGGCGGGGCCAGAAGGGGGCGCCTACTTTGCGGCGGCCTTTACTCCCGCGTTCGTGGTCGGCAATATCGGCATTACCCTGCTTGGCCCAATTTTTGTGGCGCTCTTAGCATGAGAAAAGGAAGGCAAACTAATAATGAAAAAGTTCTTTACCGTTTTAGGGGGAATGGGCACGCTGGCAACTGAGAGTTACGTTCGCCTGCTCGACCAACGGACCCCGATTCACCGCGACCAGGATTACCTGGACTACATTGTTGTCAACCATGCTAGTATCCCGGATCGGACGACCTGGATCCTTGACCACAGCCAGCCCGACTATAACAAGGCGCTGATTGAGGATATCCAGCAGCAGAGCCTGCTTAACCCAGCGTTTTTCGTGTTGATTTGCAACACTGCCCACTATGCTTTTGACCAGTTGCAAGCGGCAACGACGATTCCGATTCTCAATATGTTGGAAGAAACGGTTGCCGAAATCAAGCGGATTAAGCCAGATGCTAAGAAGGTCGGCCTGTTAGCAACCCGGGGGACCGTGGAAGCCGGTTTGTATGACGGCTACATCACTAAGGCGGGTTATGAGGAAATCAAGCCGACGCCGGAAATCCTTGATATGACCGAGGACTTAATTTACCACGACATCAAGGAAGCTGGCCACTCCGACGGCCAAAAGTACCACGAGTTGGTCCGCAAAATGGTCGAGGAAGAGGGCGCCGACGTTGTTATCCTGGGATGTACCGAGTTGTCCTATGCCCAGGAGATGAACCCCGAGACAGAGTTTTCGGTGGCCGATTCCCAGTCGATTATCGTCGACCGTTCCCTGGAACGCGGAATGAAGCTGGAAGGACGGGCAACTAAATAGTTTTTTGCAGAGGATGAACACACACCCCAACCGGCTGGCAGGTTGGGGTGTGTGTCTTTCGACGTGAGGTTAGCCGCTGGGAACACTGGCTGATGGTGCTTTGATGCTGGCAGCCGTCTGCGGATGGGAAAGCTGGCTCGTTTGATTGCCAACGGTCGGTTAGACCCATCATTAATGATTGCCTACAAGTTCGACGGCTTTAAAAAGATTTCGGACGCACTGGAACGAATGCATAACAAGCCAGCAAACCTAATCAAGCCAGTGGTTTACTGTGATGACATTGATTAAATAATAACTGAATTTATACAAACCGCCCGGAGCGAAGCAAATTCGTTCACGGGCGGTTTGTATCTCTTCAACTAAGCAAGTTAGTATTGGTCTAGATAACTGGAAAAGTGGTAGAATAAGACGAAGCATGACAGAGAACTGTATTGGCACGAGGAGGAATACGATGGGTTCACCGGTTTACATTCAGATACACAACCAGCTGCGAGAGAACATCGAAAACGATAAGTGGCGGGTCGGTCAAAAAATCCCGGCAGAACGGGAACTAGCTAGCCAGTTTAACGTTAGCCGAATGACCTTGCGCCAGGCAATCCAAGCCCTGGTCGACGAGGGAATCCTGGAACGCCGGGTCGGGTCAGGAACTTTCGTGGCTAACCGCAAGGTCCAGGAAAAAATGGCCGGGGTGACCAGCTTTACCGAATTAATGCTGGCAGCCGGGAAGACGCCGTCTAGCAAGACTATTTCCTACCACTTGACGGTGCCCTCCCAGACTGAAATCGAAAAATTAAAGCTGCCGGCAGGGGAGCAGGTCCTGCGGATGGAGCGGGTTCGGTCCGGAAACGATGTCCCGATTTGCTATGAAATTGCTACGGTGCCCGCTGCTTTGGTCAAAGATTTTAGCCGGGATGAGATTACCAGTTCCTTTTACCGGACGCTGGAGCAAAAGGCCCACCTCTATCCGGGCCACGCGATCCAGCATATTTCCGCAACTAAGGCCACGGAACGGATTGCTACCTACTTAGATGTCAAACGGGGTGACCCGCTCCTGCGGATGACCCAGCTCTCCTATTTGCAGGATGGCCGCCCGTTTGAGTACGTTCACACCCAGTACGTTGGCTCCCGCTTTGAGTTTGTCCTCGAAAAATAAGGATGGCCGGGCGAGCCTGCCGGTTTAACGCGGGTGCCGTGTCGGTGACCGTTGAAAGGGGTTGGAATTAATACCCCGCTCTGCTATATTAAAAATAATTTTTACTACCGCTTTGTTAACCATATTGAAGGGAATATAGAACAATGAAATTTGATTATCCAGATGATAGCCTTGCTTTGCACACCGATGCCTACGAGCTCAGCATGATGCAGACCTACTGGAAGCAGGGGATGGGCAACCGCCGGGCAGTGTTTGAGGCTTTCTTCCGGAAAATGCCGTTTAACAATGGCTATGCCGTGTACGTTGGACTGGATCACATTATCCGTTACATCAAGAATCTGCACTTTACGGCTAGCGACATCGACTACCTCAAGTCGACTGGTCAGTTTGATAATGACTTCCTGGAATATCTCCGTGACTTCCGCTTTACGGGCTCGCTCCGCAGTTTTGAGGAAGGGGACTTTGTCTTTAACCACGAACCGATTTTGCAGGTGGACGCGCCGATGATTGAGGCCCAGCTGGTGGAGACCGCGATTTTAAACATCCTCAACTACCAGATTATGATTGCGACGAAGGCGTCCCGGATCCGTTCCGTGGTTGGGGACCAGAGTGTCATGGAATTCGGGACCCGGCGTGCCCAGGAACTCGATGCGTCAATTTGGGGAACGCGGGCGGCCTACATCGGTGGGTTTAACGCCACCAGTAATGTCCGGGCTGGTAAACTCTTCGGAATCCCGATTTCTGGAACCCACGCCCACGCACTCGTCCAGGCCTACATGAACGACTACGATGCCTTTAAGGCCTATGCCCAGACCCACCACGACTGCGTTTTCCTGGTGGATACCTTTGACACGCTCAAGAGCGGGGTACCAAATGCCATCAAGGTTGCGAAGGAATTCGGTGACAAGATTAACTTCCAGGGGGTCCGGATCGACAGTGGTGACATGGCCTACCTATCTAAGCGGGTGCGGACCATGCTGGACGAGGCCGGCTTCCCAGAGGCCAAGATTTTTGCCTCCAACGGCCTGGATGAAAAAACGATTCAGAACCTGAAGATGCAGGGTGCCAAGATCGATGTCTGGGGAATTGGGACCAAGCTGATTACCGCCTATGACCAGCCAACCCTGGGGGCGGTTTACAAGCTGGTTGCCTTTGAAAACGAGTATGGCGAGATGGTTGACACCATCAAGATTTCTAACAACGTCGGCAAGATGTCAACGCCGGGCAAGAAGCAGGTCTGGCGGATCAACGACCGTTTAGACGGCAAGAGCGAGGGGGACTACATTACCCTCGCTGACGAGGACCCGCGCAAACTCAGTCAGATCAACATGTTCAACCCGCAGTTCCCACTCCAGCAAAAGGACGTCAGTGACTTTACCGCGCGGCCAATGCTCAAGGACATCTGGCGGGATGGCGAGTTTGTCTATACTGAACCAAGCCTGGAGGAAATCAGGGACCACCGAATCGCAAGCCTGGCAGCGCTTTGGGACGAGTACAAGCGGGACCTTAACCCTGAGGTTTACCCGGTCGACTTGTCACGGCGTTGCTACGACAACAAGATGAAGCTGATTCACCAGGTCAACGAGTACGTTAAAGGGCTCGATAATTAAGGAGAAGGAAAATGCGGCAGTTACAAAAATCAATTATTAATACGTTGAAGGTGAAGCCCCAAATTGACCCGCAAGAGGAAGTGGACAAGCGAGTTCAATTTATCGGTGAGTTTTTGCAGAAGACGGGGATGACGACCCTAGTTCTGGGGATTTCCGGGGGTCAGGACTCGTCCTTGGCAGGGCGGTTGTGTCAATTGGCCGTGGAAAAGCTGCGGCAAGAAGCACCGGACAAGCACTATCAATTCATCGCGGTCCGGCTGCCATATGGCGAACAGGCGGATGAATCTGATGCCATGAAAGCAATTAATGATTTTATCAAGCCTGACCAGACACTGCGGGTCAACATTAAGCCGGCGACCAACGCCATGGTTGCGGCTGTTGAAGCGGCGGGGGCCCAGATCAGTGATTTCAACAAGGGGAACATCAAGGCCCGGGAACGAATGATTGTCCAGTACGCGATTGCTGGCGCTAACCACGGTGCCGTTGTGGGAACCGACCACGCGGCCGAGGCGGTCACCGGTTTCTACACCAAATTCGGTGATGGCGGTGCTGACATTACCCCCTTGTCCGGGTTGGACAAGCGACAAGGGAAGGCCCTGCTGGAATACCTCCGGGCGCCCAAGTCGCTATACGAAAAGGTGCCGACCGCGGACCTGGAAGACGACCAGCCAATGCGCCCCGACGAAGAAGCGCTGGGCGTTTGCTATGAGGATATTGATAACTATCTTGAGGGCCACCAGATTGCCGATAAGGTTGCTGAAAAAATCGAGGACTGGTATAAGAAGACGCGGCATAAGCGCCACCAGCCGATTAGTCCGCTCGATTCCTGGTGGAAGTAGTTTTTAGACGGAGGACTTAATGGATCAACAAATTGTTCAATTAGTAAGTCAGCAGCTGCCCAAGCTGCGGCAAAAACAGGTCAGCGCGGCCCTGCAGCTGATGGACGAAGGGAATACGATTCCCTTTATCGCGCGGTACCGGAAGGAAATGACGGGAACCCTGGATGAAGTCCAGCTGCAAGAGATCCGCGACCAGTACCACCACGTTACCAGCCTGCGCGAACGTCAGGAAACGGTGGTCAACAAGATTAAGGAGCAGGGGAAGCTGACTCCTGCCCTGGAAAAGCAGATCCGTGCTGCCACCGATCTCCAAACGGTGGAGGACCTCTACCTGCCCTACAAGCAAAAACGGCAGACCAAGGCCCAGAAGGCTAAGGCAGCGGGACTGGCACCGCTGGCAAACTGGCTGCTGACCTACCCTGATGGCGATCTGACGACTAAGGCAGCCGAATTTGTCAACGATGATGTTGAGAGTCCGGAGACAGCTCTTGCTGGGGCCCACGAAATTTTGGCCGAGGCCATCTCCGAGATGGTGACCGTCCGGGCTTGGTTGCGGAACTTTACCCACAACCACGGCCAGCTGGTCACCAGCCTGAAGAAGGATGGCGAGGAAAAGGACGAGTTGAAGACCTATAAGCAGTACTACGACTTTACCGGTGCGGTGAAGGACCTAAATTCCTACCAGGTGCTCGCCATTAACCGGGGCGAAAAGGAAGATGTTTTGTCCGTTAAGCTGGCGGTCGATGAGGAAGCCGTCCTGAACTACCTCAAGTTTCGCCTGATCCGGACAAAGAAAGAGAACCAGGCGACAAACTTTATTGAGGAGGCTGCGGCCGACGCCTACAAGCGTTTCTTGGGCCCAGCCATCGAGCGGGAACTGCGTCGGCAACTAACGGATGACGCTGACCAGCAGGCCATCAAGGTTTTTGGTGAAAACCTCTACCACCTGCTGATGCAGGCACCAATCAAGGGCAAGGTCGTGCTTGGCTTCGACCCCGCCTACCGGACTGGCTGTAAACTTGCCGTCCTGGACGAGAATGGTAAATTCCTGACTAAGGCGGTCATCTACCCCCACAATCCGGCACCGGAGAAGCAACGGGCCGCTGCGGAGGGCGAGTTCATTGACCTGCTGGAGAAGTACCACGTCGAGATGATTGCGATCGGTAACGGGACTGCCAGCCGGGAGTCCGAACAGTTCGTGGCGGCGGCGCTCAAGAAGATTGACCGCCCGGTTTACTACGTGATTGTCAACGAAGCGGGGGCCTCCGTTTACTCCGCAAGCCAGGAAGCCCGGGATGAGTTCCCAGACCTGCATGTCGAGCAGCGGAGTGCAATCTCCATTGGTCGCCGGCTCCAGGATCCGCTGGCGGAATTGGTCAAGATTGACCCGCAGTCGATCGGGGTTGGACAGTACCAGCACGACTTGCCGAAGAAGGAGCTGAGCGGTGAACTGGACGCTATCGTGGAACGGGCGGTCAATCGGGTCGGGGTCAACCTGAATACGGCCAGCTACCAGCTGCTTAGCCAGATTTCCGGCCTGAACAAGACGATTGCCAAAAACATCGTTAAGTACCGGGATGACAACGGCTGCTACACCAACCGTCAACAGCTCAAGGATGTGCCACGGCTAGGCCCGAAAGCCTTCCAACAGTCGGTTGGTTTCTTGCGAATCGTCAACGGGGAGAACCCGCTCGATAACACCGATGTCCACCCGGAGAGCTACCCAATCGCGGCAGCAATGATGGAAAAGGCGGACGTGGCGGTTGCTGACCTGGGAACGCCGGCAGCGACCAAGCGGATCCGGCAGTTGAATCCTGCAGAATTTACGACCGCCAAGGCTGGAAAAGCGACCGTCAACGATATTGTGGCTTCACTGCAAAAGCCGGGCCGTGACCTGCGTGATTCGATGCCGGCACCATTGTTGCGCCACGATGTAATGACGATTGAGGACCTGAAACCGGGGATGCAGCTTCAGGGAACCGTCCGGAACGTGGTCGATTTCGGAGCCTTTGTGGATATTGGGGTCAAGCACGACGGCCTGGTTCATATTTCGAAGATGACCAAGAAGTTTACCCGTGATCCACGGTCCGTTGTTTCTGTCGGCGATATCGTCGACGTGTGGATTGATAGCGTTGACCTAAAACGGCAGCGAATCCAGCTGACCATGCTGAAGCCGGCGACCGTGGATGAATAACGCGGACCTGCAACGCCTGACCGAGGAATGGTCACTAGCAGCCTTTCACCGGCCCTTTACGCACCGGATTTTCTTTAATGCCCGTCTCAAGACGACCGGGGGCCGCTACCATTTGGATGACGGCCATATTGATATCAACCCGCTGATGTATACGGAATTTGACCTGGCAAACCTGAAACGGGTGGTGCTTCACGAATTGTGTCACTACCACCTCCACCAGACTGGCCAGGACTATCATCACCGGAGCGCCGCCTTTCAAACCCTGTTGGCCCAAGTTGGTGGTTCCCGCTACGCACCGCCGACCAGCAAGACTCAGCCACGCAAGGTAAAGTGGCTCTACCAGTGCTCAGGCTGTGGGATTACGATTGGCCGCCAGCGCCGCTTTAATACCCGGCGCTATGTCTGCCGGCGCTGTGGTCACCACTTTTACCTAAAAAAATAAAAAAGGGCTTGTCAACAAGTAGTCAGCTTGCTATAATATTATTTGTTGACGCGGCCATGGCGGAATTGGCAGACGCGTAAGATTAAGGATCTTATGGTCGTTTAGACCGTGGAGGTTCAAGTCCTCTTGGCCGCACTACTAAGAACACCCGACTGATTTAATTATCGGTCGGGTGTTTTTTGCGTTAACTTTAAACTGCGTACGTTTTTTGGTGGGTAGATGAAATTTTGAAGGGTTATCAGAGACCGGTATGATGGGTTTTGGCCTTTTTTCTGTGCATAAGATTAGTTTTTAAGGAGTGAGTGAGCTAAAGCAGGCATAGTAAGGTAGACGGTTTCTGCTGTATAATTACTTACAGAGAATTTAAAAAGAAAGTAGCCTAAGAAGGAAATGAAAATGATGGAAACTAATTTTGATAATTACCCTTCTAAATACGCAGAAATTATTAAATCAGGACAGCAAGCGGAATGTATACTATACCAAGCACCAAGAAATGCAGTCCAAGGATTTCGTGTACAGATGGGAATATTCCTTGGCTAAAGACTGGTAATTTTAATGATGGGGTTATTGAAAATATAACTGAAACAATTACGGAATTAGGTGTTAAGAATTCATCTGTAAAAGTTAATAAATCTGGTAATGTTTTAATAGTAATGTACAGTGCTACTATCGGAAAACTTGGAATTGTAAGTCAGAAAGAATTAGTAACCAACCAAGCTGGTTGTGGATGTACTCCTTACGAGGAAATTTATAATTGGGTTTTGTTTTATTATCTTTTAGCCTCTAGAAATCGATTAATTGGTTTAGAAACTGGTGGTGCGCAACCTAATATCTCTAAGAAAAAATTGAAGATTTCTGCTTCCCGTTACCATCGTTAGCTGGGCAAAGACGAATTGTTTCAAAAGTGGAACAATTATTTAATTTAATAAGCTAAAATTGAATTTACAAATGTATAAAAAATTAGCCTCAAGTATAACAAAGGCATATATTTAGGCTGAGCAGAGGAGATGATTATTATGGATAAAGCAACTGAATTTTACGATTGGTTCCACAATTTAACGCCTGCGGAGATTAAACGGATGGCTGATAACGAACCGAACGAAGATAAAAGGTTGTTCCTCTATGATTTATTAAATTCTAGGCTGCGAGAAGTCCAAAAACCAATCATTGAAGGGAAGTTTGTCCTCTAATGCCTGAGTATATAATTTTAGCTGGAGTAAATGGCGCAGGTAAAAGTACTCTATATAGGTCTCTATTAAGCAGTGATAAGAATTATGCGTTGATTAATGCGGATGAGATTTTGCAGTCAATGCATGGAGATTGGCATTCGAATCTGGATAATTTAAAAGCAATGCGGGCTGCTGTTGCTAAATTAAAGCACGAGTTGTTGTCGGGGCATAATGTTATCCAGGAGACGACGCTTGCTTCAAGCCGGAAGGGAATTTTAAAATTTATTAACTTTGCCAAAAAACAAGGGTATACAGTGCGCTTGGAATATGTAGGCTTGGCAAGTGCTGAATTAGCTGTTAGTCGAGTTCAATCACGAGTTTCCAAAGGCGGACATGGTGTAAGCTCGGACTTAGTTACTCGAAGATATACTAGGAGCCTCCAGCGATTGGCTGAGCTCTATGATGAATTTGATGCAGTAGAACTTTGGGATAATAGTCTGAGTGACACGGAGTTAATATACTCGGCGGATCACGGCAAAGTGCTCATCAATAAAAGTAAGGACTATAATTGGGTTCCTGATAGCATCAAGGAAAAACATAGTTAAATTTTGAAAAGCAGTTTGTACCTTGAATGGGCACCGGCTGCTTTGTTTTTTAGCTAATTGTGATTATTTACCTTTTAGTAAAATCCATCAATGTTTACTATCTTCGCCTAAATGAAAGCGCTATACTAAAACTGGATAGTTTTAGTGAGGAGGTTTTTCATTCATGGATGCAGATATTAAATGGTTGGACGATCCGGAGATCTTCCGGGTCAACCAGTTGCCCGCCCATAGCGACCATCATTATTATGGCGACTACGCGGAGTGGGCGCACCACCGTAGCCGCTTCGTTCAGTCTCTCGATGGGCAGTGGCAGTTTCAGTTTGCCCCGAACCCGCAGGAACGGCCGGCGGACTTCTCTGCCGTTGATTATGACACGGCAGACTTTGGCACGATTGAGGTGCCGAGTGAAATTGAGCTCAGTGACTACGCCCAGAACAATTACATCAACACCCTGATTCCGTGGGAAGGGAAGATTTACCGGCGGCCAGCTTATGCCGTGGATGGTCAGAATAAGGAGGCGGGCTCCTTCAGCACCGGGGCTGACAATACCGTGGGCCTCTACCGAAAGCAGTTTGACCTTGATCCGGCACTGCGCGGTCAGCAAATCCGGGTCCGCTTTGCCGGGGTTGAGCGGGCGATGTACCTCTGGCTTAACGGCCACTTTATTGGCTATGCCGAGGACAGTTTTACCCCGTCCGAATTTGACCTGACCCCGTACATTCAGGACGAGGGCAACGTCATGGCGGTCGAAGTCTTTAAGCACAGTACCGCTTCCTGGCTGGAAGACCAGGATATGTTCCGCTTCTCCGGGATCTTCCGTTCCGTCGACCTTTTAGCCCAACCGGCAACCCACGTCGAGGACATGACCATCCGGCCGACCGTTGATGATGACTACCAAAACGGCCACTTTAACCTGGAGCTGCAATTGGCTGGTGAACAGGCTGGGACCGTTCACGTGGTTGCCAAGGATGCCGATGGTCAGGTAATTGTCGACCAGACAAAACCAGTCGCTGCCAGCATCCGCTTGGATGAAACGACGGTCAAAGATGTCCACCTCTGGGATAACCACCACCCCTACCTCTACCAGCTGCTGGTTGAGATCAAGGACGAAGCGGGCCGCCTAGTTGAGCTGGTCCCATACCGGTTTGGCTTCCGGCGGATTGAAATCAGCCCGGACCACGTCGTCCTGTTGAACGGCAAACGCTTAATTATCAACGGGGTCAACCGCCACGAATGGGACGACCAGCGGGGCCGTTCCGTCACGATGGCCGACATGAAAAAGGATATTCAGACCTTTAAAGAAAATAACATCAATGCCGTCCGGACCTGCCACTACCCGGACCAGCTGCCCTGGTACAGTATGTGTGATGACAACGGCATTTACATGATGGCCGAAAATAACTTGGAGTCGCACGCTACCTGGCAAAAGATGGGTAGTGTCGCCCCGTCTTACAACGTGCCGGGCTCCGTTCCCCAATGGAAGGAAGCGGTGGTGGATCGTGCCCGGACCAACTACGAGACCTTTAAGAACCACCCGGCCATCCTTTTCTGGTCGTTAGGAAACGAGTCCTTCGTTGGTGATGACATGGTAGCCATGCAGCAATTCTACAAGGAGCATGACGACAGCCGCCTGGTCCACTACGAAGGGGTTTGTCATACTCACGATTATAGTGAACAGATTCCAAGCATGGATAAGGCCAACTATCTACCGGCCGGTGGAACCAAGGACTACCGGGATCAGGTTTCTGACGTCGAGAGCTGGATGTACCTGCCGCCAAAGCAGGTGGAGGAATACCTGCAAAATAACCCGGACAAGCCGTTTATGGAGTGTGAATACATGCACGACATGGGAAACTCCTGCGGGGGAATGGGATCCTACATCGCATTACTCGATAAGTACCCGCAATACTTCGGCGGCTTCATCTGGGACTTTATCGACCAAGCACTTCAGGTCAAGGACCCAGTTAGCGGCAAGCTAGTAATGCGCTACGGTGGCGACTTTGACGACCGCCACTCCGATTATGAATTTTCTGGCGATGGCTTGATGTTTGCGGATCGGACACCAAAGCCGGCAATGCAGGAGGTACGGTACTACTATGGATTACACAAATAAATTACACGTTGTTTATGGTGACGGTTCGCTCGGCGTCGGCGGTGCTGGCTTTCACTACATCTTTTCCTACGAGCGGGGCGGCCTGGAATCGTTAAAACTGAACGGGAAGGAATGGCTCTACCGGACGCCAGTGCCGACTTTCTGGCGGGCCACAACGGATAACGACCGGGGGAGCGGCTTCAATATCAAGTCGGCCCAGTGGCTGAGTGCGGACTACTTCCAGAAGTGTACTGCTATTAATGTCACAGTGGATGACCACGACTTTGGCGGCCTGCCACTGGACAACGACCACTACTCAAATGAAGAAACGGCTGAAGAAGTGACGGTTGCCTACACCTTTGAGACACTGACGGTTCCGGCAACCACGGTCACAATGACCTATACAGTGGAAGTGGGCGGGCCAATTGCGGTCCACGTTCACTATACGGGCAAGGAAGGCTTGCCAGAGCTACCCGTGATGGGCGTCCGGCTGGTAATGCCGACCCTTGCAGATGGCTTTGAATACCAGGGCCTATCTGGTGAAACCTACCCGGACCGGATGGCTGGAGCTGAACACGGCGTCTACCAAATCAAGGGCCTGCCGGTCGCCAAATATCTAGTTCCCCAGGAAAACGGGATGCACATGGTGACCGACTGGGTCGAAGTGATCCGGACGACGACCCAGAACAATGCTGATCACGACGGGCAGCCGTTCAGCCTGAAGGTGGCAAAGGCGGACCAGCCATTTGCCTTTAGCTGCCTGCCATACACAGCGGAGGAGCTGGAAAACGCGACCCACATCGAAGAACTGCCCCTGGAACGGCGGACGGTGATGGTAATTGCCGGTGCGGTTCGCGGCGTCGGCGGAATCGACAGCTGGGGGGCCGATGTTGAGCAGCACTACCACATTCCGGCCACTAAGGACATTGATTTTAGTTTTGTCCTGAATGCTAAGTAATAGGCCAATAGTGGGGAGGGATAGGTCTAGCTTCCCCAACTATCCAGGCTGTTGCAGAGTAGACTGCTTGAGGAGGGGAAATTGCTGATTTACCGGCGTTTATCCTGCCAGCTAGCTACTGTGCTGTTTCACTTTTAGCTCTAAATTAGCAAGTGAGTGGGAAATAACCTCCTTGACAAGGCGTATGACTAGCCTAGGACGATAGTTGACACGGCACGGGTCGGCTATCGTTCGTAGCTAGACACTAGCCTTGTGGTTATTTTCCACGTTATCTTTATAATAGTTAAGAACTAGCAAGAGGCTGGTGAGAAAATGAAGTTTTCTCCCAGCCTCGTTTTTGCTTTTCTCGGTTGCTTCTTATATCATGGAGAACAACGAATGATACGGAAAGGAGTGCTGTGAAAATGCAGATTAAGCAAGCGACGGCCGCTGACCTAGAGGCGGTTTGCCAGTTTTACCAAGAAGTCTGTGCCCAGCAGCAGGACGACGAATACGGAGCTGATTGGCACTGGGGCGTTTATCCCAACAGGGACCTCCTGGCTGACCGGATTGATAACGGGATGGTAGTCGAGGGTCTAGTAAACGGTCAAGTTGCTACTGTCGGAATTTTGACGACTGGGGAGGACCCCAATTACCGTCAGGTTGACTGGGCAATAGCAGCACCAGAGCAGCAAATAACCGTCCTCCACCTATTTGCCGTCAGCAAAAACTTTCGGGGCCAGGGCCTGGCTAAGCAAATGCTCCAGAAATTATTTGAATTTGCCAAGAATAAGGGGTACGCGGTAATGCACCTCGACGTGATGAAGGGCAATGTCCCGGCCGAACGGGCATACGTCAAGAGCGGTTTTTGCTTTGCCGGCGAAGTAGTCCTCCATTACGAAGACATTGGCGACACCAGTGCCCACATGTATGAACGAAAATTGTAAAGCAAACGCCCACGCGAGCGACTTAGTGTCGGAAGCGTGAGCGTTTTTAACTATTGCGGCTTTTTGAGAAGGTCGTTAAAGGCCTCACTGATGGTTGGGTGGGTGTAAATCTGGTCACGGAGCATGGTGTAGGGGAGCTTAGCCCGCATTGCCAGGGCAACCATGTTGATGATTTCATGGGCTTCCGGTGCGTAGAGGGTGGCACCGAGGATGAGCTTGGTCTGCGGATCAACTAGCATCTTGAGGACTCCGCGCTGGTCCTTTAGTACCTTGGCCTTCGGGATGGCGGCGACGGGGAGTTTAAACAGTAGGTAATCCTGTCCTTGAGCGTGGGCCTGCTTTTCGGTTAAACCAACTTGGGCGAGCGGTGGCTCAATAAAGACACTGGTTGGGACGACCCCACGGTTACTGATACGGCGGGTGCCGTCGCCAAAGAGCTCGTCCTTGATGATTCGAAAGTCGTCTAGGGAAATATAAGTAAACTGGGGACCGCCCTTAACGTCGCCAATGGCCCATACACCGGGTACCGTGGTGTGGAGCTGGTCATCGACCTTGATGGCGCCCCGGTCGTCAACGGCAATCCCGGTATTTTCCAGCCCGAGCTTTGCCGTTGCTGGCCGGCGTCCGGTGGCAGCGAGAATTTTGTCGGCGACCAGTTGGGTAGTATGACCATCGCGACTGATTTCCACTTGGGCTTGCCCATTGGCCGTGCTGACCTGGTCGATGTTAGCCCCGAGGCGGAAGGTGACGCCGGCTTGCTCTAAGTTGGCTTTTACCATCGCCGCGACGTCCGCGTCTTCACGGGGGAGGAATTCCTGGTGGTGGTCAACCACGGTCACCTGGGCGCCAAATTCGGCAAACATGCTGGCAAACTCCAGGCCGATGTAGCCGGCACCGATGATTACTAATTTCTGCGGCAGACTATCCAGTTCCATTGCGCTCGTGGACGTCAGCAGGGCCGGACTCTCCCGCAGGCCGGGGATGGCCGGGACGGTTGGCTGGGCGCCGGTGTTGATGAAGATTCGCTTACTGGTGAATTCCTGGGGACCAGTTGCGGTATCGACGGTAATTGTGTGGTCACTGGTAAAGTGGGCGGTCCCGTCCAGGACGGTGATGGTGTCCTCATCGGCGAGCATGTGGTAGTTCTTGTCCCGCAGCTGGGCAACCATTTCCCGCTTGCCCCGGATGGCGGCCGCAAAGTCAGTACCGCGGGCGGCCTCGGTAATCAGCCGTTTAGAGGGGAGGCAGGCAATGTTGATGCAGGTGCCCCCGTACATTTCCCGTGACTTTTCTACGACGAGCACCTCTTCGCCTTGTTTGGCGAGAAATTTGGCGAGTGTTTTTCCACCCTTGCCAAAACCAATAATGATGTTTTGCACTGTCTTCATTGCTTCTTCCTCCTTAAAGTTGGGTTTCAGCTTGAATTATACCGGGAAAGGAGGGGATGTCACGCAATCTGCCTGGTGCAAACAGAGCCAGTTGCCGTATTTTATTATTGGGAGGAAAGTTTTTACATGGCCGGCGGCAGGTGCCGGTTACTTGAGGTGGCCGACTGCGCCTCTCTGCAATGCCCAAATGAACGTCAGCTGCATTCGGCGGAGCACGACACTATCAATTAAGCAGGTCACTTCTTACTGGAAACGGCGCCAGCCAGCAAGTAAATTTTGAGTGCGGTTACATTGTTCGCAATTCTCCTGTATAATAGTTTGTGAAATTAGACTGTTCAATATAAGGAGGACGCTATTATGACGAGAAAAGATAATAATCACAAATCAGCACCGATTCTTGTTCAGTGTGCAATTTTTGCCGGCATCCTATGGGTAGCGAGCATTCTATCTGCTCTCTGTCCACCGTCATTTGTTGTGCCGACCCCAGTAATCGGGTTGGTTCTGCTCTACCTATTATTGACACTGGGAGTCGTTAAACTAGAGTGGGTCGAAAACTTGGGAATGTTTTTGATCAGCCTGATTGGTTTCCTGTTTGTGCCATCAGGAATTCAAATCGCCAACGACCTGGGAATTTTACAGCGGGAGGGCCTGCAAATCCTGCTGGTCATCTTAGTTGCGACCGTCGCCTTGCTGGTGGTAACCGCCTACGTTACCCGGCTGGTGATTGCCATTCACAAACGGATCATGGGAGGGCAGCAGCATGACAGCATTAACTAACAACCTCGCCTTACCATTTACCGGAATTTTTATTTCTCTGCTGGTTTTCCTGGTCGGTCAGTGGCTATTCAAGAAGAGCAATGGTTTTTTCCTCTTTCAGCCCCTCTTCTTTGGAATGGTGGCCGGAATTATCATCTTGATTCTTTGGGGAAAGGTTCAGGGGACGTCAACCGCGTATGTTTACCGGCACTTCTACAAGCCGGGTGGGGACATCATCTTCTGGTTTTTAAACCCAGCAACGATTGCCTTCGCGATTCCCTTGTTTAAGCGCAACGACGTCTTGAAGAAGTACTGGCTTGATATTCTGATTTCCCTGGTGCTATCGAGCGTACTCTGCCTCTTTATCATCCTTGGGGCCAGCAAGCTGGTGGGCCTGTCACATTCTTCGGCGGCCGCCATGCTTCCCCAGGCCGCTACTACCGCGATTGCGATGCCGGTTGCCGAGGCGATTGGTGGCAATTCGGCGGTGACCGCCATCGCCTGCATCGTCAAGGCCGTAATTATTTACGCCCTGGCGGATGTCTTTATCAAGGCGTTCCGGCTTCAACATTCCCAAATTGGGCTGGGCCTGGGTCTAGGGACCGGGGGCACGATTGGTTCCGCCAAGGCGCTTCAGTTCGGTGTCTTGGAGGGGGCAATGGCCTCGGTCTGCGTTGTCATTAGCGGGATTGTCATCGACCTGGTGGTTATTCCGTTTGCCCGCCTGTTTATGTGAAATAGCTTGACTGCACTTTTCAAGCAATGACCGTCCGAAGCTGTCTGCCGGTTTCGGGCGCCTTTTCTTTCCTGGCAAAACAGGTATAATCGATGGACAAGGAGGCGGGACCATGGCAAAGATGGATGAACAATTTATTCAGGACGTTTTGAATACGGTCGATCTGATTCCGTTCGGGCTGGTTGCCAGTTACGGTCAAATCGCCCAAATGATTTGCCGGCCCCGCAACGCGCGCCTCGTCGGCAAAATCCTGGGGAAGTATGGCGGCCGGGGAAAACATCCCTGTCACCGGGTAGTGACCGCAAGCGGCCGCCTGGTGCCCGGCTGGTTTGACCAACGCCCAATGCTGCTGGCAGAGGGGGTACCGTTTAAAGACGAGAACCACGTCGATATTCGGCGCTGCCGCTGGCAGGGAATCTAATGCTTGCAGAATGGGAAAGAAAGCGGTCAAAAAAAGATTGCCCATTCGCTTTTAAAAGTGGTAGAGTGGAAAACGAGATATTATGATGGGGGGATGCTAGATGGCTGATAAATATGACCAAATCAAGTCGGCACTAAAGGAACCAGAGCTTAACGCCCAGATGTTCGCCTGCCGGTTTGGCTTGGAAGCTAAAAAGCATCGTGTATTGACGAATGGCCGGGCCAGCCGCTATCCTTATCCGGCAAACTTGCGGTCACGCCAACACAATATTTACCTGAATTCTGGGTTTACCGATGATATGATTGACTTTGAAACACCGCCCGTGGTGGGGAGTGCGGCAGCGGTACGCCACCTGAAGATGCTGGAACAGATCATGATTCAGCACCTCCACAGTGATGAGCGGCTCTGGCCGTTGAGTATGGCACCGGCACCCTTGTACCAAAACGACCTGGATTTTCTCAAGGACAACTACACGAAACATTGGGACCAGGCAAACCATGATTACCTGGGAAATAAATACGGGATCGTTAAAGAAATCATGGGGGATGTCCACATTAACTTTGGCTTGGCACCCCAGCTGATTACGACCCTTTACCAGCGCTTTTACCAGGAAGACTACAAGAGTGAGGTTGACTTCCGCAACCACCTCTATTTCAAGCTGGCCCAAGTCTACTACCTTTACCAGTGGCTTTTTACCTACTTATATGGGGCCAGCCCAGTCACCGAAGACATGCCTGAGAGCTTTCCTGACAACTTGGAGTTGCCGGTGCGGAGCATTCGGGCGAGTGACTTTGGAGATGACAACATTGCTAGCGAGCGGGTCACCTATAACTCACTTGAGGAGCACGTTGCTCAATTACAGGAGTTCATGGACAATGGGACCTTCTATAGCCTGAAGGAATTCTTTGGACCGGTCCGGCTGCGGGGACATAACCAGGACGTGACTGACCTGAAGGGTTCCCTGGCTAAGGGGGTCGACTACCTCGAATTCCGGAACTTTGACCTGGATCCGCTCTCGAGGACCGGGATCAGTGACGACACGATTAACTTCCTGGAACTGTTACTGCTGGATGCTTTGGTATCGCCGCTGCCAGATGATTTAACTGCGAAGTTAGCCCAGGCTCGTCAGCTCAACAATGAGGTTGCCCTGCAAAAGCCTAAGGATGAAACCGCGTGGATGAAAGAGGCGGCGAACGCCCTGATTACGGAACTGGAAGGATTTGTTGAGGAATTTAACGCTCCCCGGGAATACCGGCTGGCATTGACCTTTGCCAAACGCCGGGTGGAGGATCCTGCCCTGACCATCAGCGGACAGTTGGCTGACCAAATTGAGAACGGCAATTTGCTGTCGTTTGGGTTAAAAATTGCCAATGACCGGTACACGAATAACATTAACTACCAGCACCCGTTGCAGGCCATCAGCAAGGACTATTCCGACGATGTGCAGCAACTGATTCGGGCGGCGATTGAACTTGGCGTTGAATTTAACCTGGCTCCCGACCAGGTAACCCTGGCGGTGGGCGACCACCGGGAAAGCTACCGGGCGCAAGAGGCCTTTGACTTTAGCAAGGGGGCCCGGGACTTTATTTTGAACACTTTCCCAGAAACAGCCGCTTTTCAGGAAGAGGTAAGTTAACTTACAGACAAGCGGGTGGGCCAGAGCTAGGCTGATCAGGGCCTAGTCTATCGTGCTGTGACATTATGAGCTTTAAAATAGCAAAGAGGCTGGGATATTTTCCCGGCCTCTTCTTTAAAAAAGGAGATAGAGAGATGCGCACAATTGGTATTATTGGTTTGGGCCACGTGGGGCGGCTACTGGCAAATGAGCTGGTGGCGACGGCCGCGGTCGACAAGCTGGTGTTAATCGACCAGGATGATGATCTGGCACTGGCCGTGCAGACCGACCTGCTGGACGCACTGCCAGCCATGCGGACCCAGCCGCAAATTATCATTCAAGACTATGCCGCCCTTGCCACGGCGCAAGTCCTAGTGGTAGCGGTCGGTGACAGCGCCCTCACGAAGGATGACCCGATGGCAGAGCTAACGGTAGCGGGGCGGGCCGTCATGCAAATTGCTCCGCGGGTTAAAGGGAGCGGCTTCCACGGCCTGGTAGTCAACTTAACTGACCCTAACGAGGCGGTGACCGCCTTCCTCCAACAACAATTGCAGCTGCCGACGAAGCAGGTGCTGGGGATCGGAACGGTGCTTGATACCGCGCGTCTCTACCGGGCAATTGCCCACGCCGCCCACGTAGCGCCGGCCAACGTCAGCGGCTTTGTCTATGGACAACACGCTGGCCGGCAGGCGTTTGCCTGGTCGACCGCCCGGGTGAATGGTCAGGCACTGGACGGATCCATCAATGGTCACCACCTGGATGAAAGCCAGCTCAAGATTCAGGCCGACCTCTCAAGCTGGTATACCCTCAAGGGACTCGGTTATAATAATAGTGCGGTAGCTGCCTGGACCTGCCGACTGATTAGCGCCCTGCTAAATGACGAGCAGCTAGTCCTACCCGTGGCAATCTATCAACCCCAATATTCGGGTTACGTAAGTTTTCCCGCGGTGTTAGGTCGGCAGGGGGTCGGCAACTTAATTCTCTTAAAGCTATACCCCGTTGAAGAAATGGCGGTCCGAACCGCGGCAACGGCAATTAACGGGCAGCTAGCCGCCTTGAATGAGTTAGTAAAGGAAGGAACAACAGATGACAATTAAAAGATTAGCAATTTATTGTGGTGCCCTTCAGGGGAAGGACCCGGACTACATGGTCGAAGCTGAGAAGGTCGGCGAATGGCTGGCCGCCCACCAGATTGAATTAGTTTACGGTGGCGGTCAGCATGGCCTAATGGGGGCTGTGGCCCGCGGCGTTCTCGCAAATGGCGGAGTGGTTCACAGTATCTTAACCCAGGAATTATACGACCGGGGCGTGGCACTTCCCGGGGTAACTGACCGGCAGATTGTCGCCAACATGGACCTGCGTAAGGAAAAGATGATGACTCTGGCGGATGGGATGATTGCCTTTCCGGGGGGCCTGGGGACCCTTGAGGAAATTAGCCAGGCCGCTTCCTGGGTAACGATTGGCGATAATGCCAAGCCGGTGGCAGTGTATAACTACCGCGGCTATTATGACAACCTCAAAAAGCAACTGGTGACGATGAATCAGGCCGGCTTCTTGGAAGACCAATACTTACGTGAAATCTGCTTCAGCAGTAACCTGGATGAAATCTTGCGTTTTATGGAGGATTACCAGGCGCCGGCTCACCGAACGTACGATAAGTAGTTTAAAATAAAAAACGCTGGTTAGCAGCGCTCGAAAATTTATTGAACTGGTTGAATTGTGTAGACCTGGTCGTCCGCTTCGTCAGTCAAGGAAACTGGCCGTTGTTCGTTGGCCCGGATAGTAATGTGGTAGCCGAATTTATCGAGGAATACCAGCTTATCAGTTTCGATTTGCTGGACGGTGGCCGGAATAGCTTGATTATCGATCCCTAATTTTAATTCAGGAGAAATGGTGATTCGATGGGACCGATTGCGTTCTTTATCGTAATATTGCCAAGTACCAGTATAAAAAATCGGTAACGCAGTTATCGTGCTACTTTTCTTACGGCTGAAACCCAATGTACTGCTGAGCCCAGCCATTAATCCCGCGCCGAAAAGTAACATTCCCTTTTTCTTCATATTTCATCAGTCTCCTCAATTAAGTATGCGATAAGTCATTAACTTCATGGTCAATTATACACACATTTGTATTAGGAGAAGATTTCATTTCTGTTAAAAAGCGGCAATAATTGGTAAAATTAGTTGTAACAAACGTATTTGTTAATAAAGGAGAGAGAAAAGCGATGCTCAAGCTAGGAATTATTGGAACTCATATCATTACTGATCAGATGTTAGACGCCGCGAAGACGACGGGCAAGTACCAACTGACGGCGGTCTATTCGCGGACCCTGGACCGGGCACGGGAATTCGGTGAACCCTACGGCGCAACGGAATTTTACGATGACCTGGAGAAGTTCTTCAGCGAGGGCGACTTCGACGTAGTTTACGTAGCTTCACCAAATAGTTTGCACTATCAACAGGTGCGGCTGGCAATCGAAAATGATAAGTTTATCATCGTGGAAAAGCCAGCTTTTGTTAACCCGGCCGAATTCAGTGCGATCGAATCACTGCTGGCGGCACACCCGCAGGCCCGGCTGGTAGAAGCAGCTCGGCACATCCACACGCCGCTCTATGAAAAGGCTGTGGAAAAGGTTGATGAGATGAAGCAGCACCACTGCCAGGGGGGAACAATCACCGTGATGAAGTACTCCTCACGGTATGACAAGGTCCTGGCTGGCGACCAACCCTACCCGAATATCTTTACCCTGGACTTTGCGGGTGGTGCCCTGATGGACCTAGGGGTTTACGCCGTTTACGGTGCGGTGACCCTGTTTGGCGAGCCATCAACGGTTGTCTACTACCCAACTTTGGCGAAAACGGGCGTTGACGCGAAGGGAGTTGCCATTCTCAATTATGACCACTTCACGGTGACCCTGAACTTTGGTAAGACCGCTAATTCCTACCTGCCATCAGAGGTGTACGGCTTAAAGGATACCCTGGTCTTTGATAGTATTTTTGAAACCCAGAAGGTAACTTACTACGATGCTGATAAGCAGGCCCACCCGTTGGAAGCACCAGTTGCGAAAAATTCGATGACCGACGAAATGAATGATTTCGCTGACCTCTTCAACAACCCTGATGACCCAGTGCAAGTCAAAAAGTACCAGCACTGGATGAACCTGGCGCGGACGGTCAACTCCGTGATGTACTCGCTGCGCCAGTCCGCTAACTTAACTTTCCCTGCAGATAATGATCAAGAATAGGATGATGCTATTTGATCGAACAGTTTAAAGAACATTTTGAGAAGCTCTACCAGCAGCCGACTGCGATTCAGACGGCTGTTGACCAAGCGCTGCAGACGGACCAATCCGTGCTCGGAATTGCGCCGACTGGGTCTGGGAAGACCCTTGCCTTTACCCTCCCGCTGCTGCCGAAGGTGATGCCGGGCGCGGGAACCCAGATTTTGGTGCTGGCCCCGTCCCAGGAACTCGCCTTGCAGACTGCCCGGGTGATGCGCGAGTGGGGGACAATACTCGGCGTGAAGGTCCAGTCACTGACCGGGGGCGCAAACCTGCGCCGGCAGGTCATGCAGCTGCACAAGCACCCGGATGTCGTGGTCGGCACGCCGGGGCGGGTACTTCACATGCTGGATAACCACCACCTCAAGCTGGGCCACCTCCAGACCCTGGTGGTCGACGAGGCCGATGACCTGCTCCAGGATGACACCCTGGCGGTGGTGGAGGATATTGAACGGGCAACCCCGCTCAGTACCCAGTTGGCGTTTTTCTCCGCCACGATGTCGCCCATCTTGGACCAGCTCAGCGTGATGTTTGGCCGGGATATCGTAACCTTCGATGTTCGGGATACTGACCATTCCCGGGGCCCAGTCCAGCACGTTTACCTAGCGGCCCGGACCAATGCCCAAAAGACGGCTACCCTGCGGCGGCTGGCAAGTATCAAAGACTTCCGGGCACTAGTCTTTTTCAACAGCACCCGAACCCTTCACTACGCGGCGAGCCGCTTGCGCCATGAACACGTGGCAGTGGGGACACTTGGTGGCCGTCAACGGCAGGTGGAGCGGGAAAAGGCGATGCGGATGTTCCGCAAACGGCAGATCAAGCTGCTGTTGACCACTGATTTAGCGGCGCGGGGATTAGATATCCCGAAGCTCCCTGGGGTGGTTAACTTTGACCTGCCAACGAGCACTAATACCTATGTTCACCGCGCGGGGCGGACAGGCCGGCAGGAAGAACGGGGAATGGTAATCAACCTCGGGGACGATCATGATATCCGTGACCTGCGCAAGCTGACGGCGGACTTGGACTTAAATATCCAACGTTTTTACATCAGTCAGGACCAGCTGACTGACCAGAAGCCGGTGGCTGGCAAACAGGTTGAGCCATTTGTCAAGAAGGCCGACCGCCACCTGCAAAAGGCCCAGCTTGATAGCGAAGCCGGACCACGGAAGTCGGTTGCCAAAACCCTGAGCGGCTTTTCAAAGCCGAAGAAGCGCCGTCATAAGAAGAACCGGAAAAATAAGGGGATCCGCCTGAAACACCGGCGGCAAAATTCCTAATAAAAAAGAATATTATCGCTTTACCTCCGAAATGGATAATGCGATAATATTCTTTGCTTGGTCCCATAGCATAATTGGATAGTGCATCCGCCTCCTAAGCGGTCGATTCCGGTTCAAGCCCGGATGGGATCATTAACAGCATTGGGTGGGACTGTGAAATAAGTTCTTTTGTTCACTCAACATCCGAATAACGCGGTACACATATGAGCTTCAGAGATCGGCTTTGCCGAACTCTGAAGCCCTATTTGTACTCTCTAAAGACTAGCTGCGCGTCGACGGGGGCGTGAAGACGAAGTCATAAACACGCTCCCGTTTCTTTACCGCCAGGGCAGCTTGGCCTGCTGGGGATAAAAATGTGAGCTGATTTGGTGTACAATAATGTTAACAATTGCTTAAAAAGAGGTGAGAACTGTGCAGGCGCCGTATCGAATCATGTTGCTGTTTGGAACCCGGGCGGAAGCATTGAAGCTGGCTCCGCTGATTAAGGTAATGCGGAATGACCCCGCGAACTGGCAACCAGTAATTGCCGTTGCCCCGCAACAATCCCAACAGGAAGTATTAAGCCAGACGCTGGCGTATCTTCAAGTTGTTCCTGACTTTGACCTGGCCCAGACCAGCGGCCGGAAAGGAGCAGCGGTCGAAGAACTCAGCGGCTTGCTCCATAACTTGAACAACGCTATCAATGCCGGGCAGCCGGATATGCTGCTGGTGGTTGGGGATGCGGTTACCAGTTTGGCGGCGAGTCTGGTCGGTTTCTACCACCACCTGCCCATTGGCCACGTTGAGGCGGGCTTGCGAACCTATGATAAGTACTCGCCATTCCCCGATGAAATGCACCGGCGGTTGACCGATGATCTGGCCGACCTGTACTTTGCGCCAACGACCCGGGCCCGGGATAATCTCCTGGCTGAGCACCATCCAGCCAAACAGATTTACGTGACTGGGAACACAGCGATTGACATGGTAAAGGATTCGCTGAAGGAAGACTTCCACAGTCCGATCCTCCAGCAAATCCCGGCTGACCAGCGGCTGATCCTTTTAACGATGGCACGCCCCGAAAGCATTGGTGAACCGATGCGGCAGGTTTTCCACACGATGAAAGACATTGTCGAGACCAATCCTGACGTGGACCTGATATATCCGGTGATGCCCCACCCCGACGTCCTGGCGATGGCGGAGAAGATTCTGGGGAATAATGACCGGATCCACCTGACTAAGCCCCTTGACCACCGCAGTTTCCTCAACTTGGCGGCGCGCAGCAGCTTGAT
The DNA here is from genome assembly GCF_001434465.1 of Limosilactobacillus oris DSM 4864. Taxonomy (GTDB): domain Bacteria; phylum Bacillota; class Bacilli; order Lactobacillales; family Lactobacillaceae; genus Limosilactobacillus; species Limosilactobacillus oris. The sequence continues at coordinate 1,242 of NZ_AZGE01000014.1, read as the reverse complement.
CATTACCGACTCCGGTAGCGTGCAGGAGGAGGCTCCGGCCCTGCATAAACCAGTTCTCTTATTGCGGGAAAAGACGGAACGGCAGGAAGCGGTTGACGTTGGTGCCGTTAAAATCGTGGGTAAGGACCCGACGAGCATCCAGCAGGCAGTGTTTGAACTATTAAACAATCACCGTGCTTACCGGCAGATGGCCGAGGCAGAAAATCCGTTTGGGGACGGGCAGGCGAGCCAACGCATCCTGCGAATCATTAAAAAGTACCTAAGCCAAAAGTAGCAGCGGCTGACGGAATGAACCGTCAGGCCGCTGTTTCTATTTAACAAAGTGTTCAGGGGCCTGATTATTATTATGGTATAATAGGGGCGCTGTAAGTTGAACGATTTATGATGGTAAGTTGGGGGAGGAAAATGATGCTAAAGAAAACACTGAAGACAAGTTTGATTGCAACAGTGGCATTATCCACGCTAGGTTTGGCGGGAGTACTGATCACAGCAACTCCGGCCCACGCGGCGACAACTGCTGGGGAGGTAGTAACTAGCAGCAATAGTGACGCGGCCGTTCAGACAACAACTGAGGCCCAGAAATATGGAGAATTGGTTACGATTAATGACCAAACCATCCGGCAAAACCACGCTGAGGAGTTAACGACTCCAGTAATTGCTAATCCTACCACGGCGGGAAGCAGCCAGGACGGGATGAACCTGGCTGTTGTCCCTGCGGGGATTAAGACGAGCTGGGCGGCACCACAGCAACTTATGGCTGACGTGGCCCAGCCAGGTAACCACCAGGAGGGCGTGGTAGTTGCGTTCCCCGATGGTTCTACCAAGACCCTCGGAATGGCACTGCACGTCCTGGGGGATGAGCAGGATACTAACCAGGCTAAGCAGTCACAGCTGACGCCGAACAACCGCGCTGACCTTGAAAGTGCTAGCGATGGATTGGTAGCTGCTCAGTTCAACGGTCAGGGGAAAACTTCTTCTGAGCTTGAAAGCCGGGCGACGAGCTTGGTTACTGATCCGGCTAATCCTCAGTTGGTAACAGAGAGAGTACCAGCTGGCAACAACCAGCTTCCGCAAACTGGTGTTGACCAGGAAAAGGGCCTGCTTTCTTTAGGGTTGGCGACAGTAATGACGATGTTGGGCCTAATTAGAACGAACCGTCAAGCAGGGAAGCGCTAAGTCACCGACCATTGCCATGAACAAAAATAAGCACGAACTGAAGTGAACCCTGTAAGTTAGACACTT
>NZ_AZGE01000013.1 GCF_001434465.1 Limosilactobacillus oris DSM 4864 | reverse complement strand
CCATCAGTACTTAAAATTGTAGAGCCGAAGATTTTCATAATTACTGTTCGTTACTTTCTAAACTTGAAGAAAGAAATCGTTTAGGTGATAATAGTTTTGATAATTAAAAAGAGGAATCTAGGAAATGCAAGGGTTGAAAAATAAGATAAGTTGGGGTTTAGTATTATTTTGGGCAGGCTTTGCTCAAGTTTATTGGAACTTGACGCCAAATATAACTGAACACAATGCGGCTAACATTCGTACTAGTGTCTATCTAATTATTAAAGGGCTAACTCTTATTGGGCCTGACTTGTTAGTGCTTTTATTAGGCTATTTTCTTTATAACCGGGTAGATAAGAAAGCGTTAGTAGTTAAAATATGGTTAAACACGGCAGTCTTTGGCTGTCTACTCAGTTTAGCAATTGCGTTGACGGATAATGGAATCAACTACTACCCGATTACTATTTTTAACAGTATGCTGCCAATTTTGCGGAACTCCTACCCATTAATTACAGGAGTGATGGGAGGACTGATTATTGCAAGTTTATTTCCTACGCAGCAGAGAATGGTTCCGCAACGGCTAATAAGAATTATCTGGCTGTTAATTGCTTTGCCATTTTTAACACCGGTAAATATCTGGGGATGGAATGATAACTTTCTGACCCTTTTCTATGCATGTTTATTTGTTCTTGGTGGAAACCTTGGACATTCAAATAATTACAGGTGGGGGCTTGTAGGACTGGGGAGCCTAGTCATTAATTTTCTTTGTCAAGGCTTGATTCCGTTTTTAAGCTATGACGGAACCACTATTAACCGTTTCACAGTAGTTACAAACCTTTTTACAGTATTAGCGGCGTATTCTTTTGCCAAATTATTAATTCAACAGATAAGCAAGCCAGCAATTAGTTATCCATTGTCAGTAATGGTATTTTTATCTAATAGCTCAGTCTTTGCGGTGGTATATGCAATTGCAGAAAGAAAGCCGATAAGTCATTCAACGGTTGCAACGGGTGCTTTAGCCCTTAGTGCGATTAGCATTTATTTGTTGGTTGCTGGACTATGGTGGTGGCTCTTAACTACTCCTAAAGTAAGAGCAATTAACCAATGGATTAGTACCACTACTGCTTTAAGTTTTACTAAGCAGGAGAGAGCAGCTTTGATTAAAAGGTATGGGCCTAACCTGCTGGTGGCGGCTATTTCTTATGCCATTGCGGCGGCATCGATGCTTTTAATGAATAATACTTGGCTAATTAGTGCTGGCAAATATCATAATATTTTTTCTTATGTATTTACTCAACGCGAGTTATTGTTACTTTTAACGACTTTACTACTTTTTTCAGCGACTAAGTTTATTCAGGCAATTAGTAATCGATACTGGTTCAGCTTGGCACTGATTATTTTTATCAACGCAGCCTTCGTGATTGCTAATCGGGAAAAGATAGCTGCCCGTAATGAGCCAGTTCTGCCGGTAGATTTATCAATGGTAAAGGTTGCCGGTAGTTTGTTTGGAATGGTTAGCCCTATTCTTTGGGTGGGGGTAATAACCGGGATCGCAATTCTAATTGTTGCGATTTACTGGTTAGAAAAGCATTATCCAGTTAAATTGAGATTTAAAAGCCGTCAGCGGTGGGGATACCTTCTCTTAGCCCCAATCCTGTTTGGCAGTTGTGTTTTTTGGAATCATGCGGGGACACCAATTAATAACTTGCTGCTCTCTATAGATGATAAGCCAATGTTTTATAATCAACTGAGCGGTGCTCGAACTAACGGCCCACTGGTTCAGTTTATGAATAACGTTGATGTTAAAATTATGGATAAACCATCAGGGTATTCAAAGGCTAGAATGGAACAAATCGTTAAAAAGTACCAATCACAAGCGCAAGTAGTGAACCGTTACCGTCATAATGACTTAAAACGGCAGACGGTGATTTTTAACCTTAACGAAAGCTTTTCTGATCCTAGTAGGGTTCCTGGTGTTAATCTGAAAAATAGTCCGATTTCGGAGATTAAAAAAATACAACAACAAAATACCGGGGGAACGATGATTAGTTCTGGCTACGGTGGAGGAACGGCCAACATGGAATACATGACGCTAACTGGTTATAGTGTCAGCAATTTTTCGCCAACGCTTCCGGTTCCTTATACACAGTTAGTTGGCAAGCTAAAAGTTAACCCTTCCATTGTGGATAGCTTTAATCATGCGGTGGCCATCCATCCTTATATCGGTACTTTTTACAACCGGACAAGTGTCTATCCAAAATTTGGCTTTGATAAGTTTCTCTACTTAGGGAGCAAGGATAAGATTAGACATCAGCATCGAATTGACAGGAGTCCATACTTGTCAGACCAAACCTCATATCAAAACGTTATCGATCAGTTGCGGTCATATCCACATGGTCAGTTTATTAACTTAGTTACATGCAAAACCACTTTCCATATTCTGATCACCGTTATAACCATCTTAAACGGTATAATGCTATTAGTGTCTCCAAGGGAACGAAGATCGACGAAGTTAATGAATTTAGTACAGAGATTCACTATACCAATAACGCCGTTAAGCGGTTTATCAAGCAGATTGATGGAATTAACCGGCCGATTACGATTGTCTTTTACGGTGACCACTTGCCGGGAATCTACCAGAATGACATGGCAAAGGATGGGGTGAAATTGCACGAGACCGAGTACTTTATCTATTCTAATAAGTATGCTCGGGCCCATGGTGCGAAGAACTTTAAGCAAGGCACGGCGGTAGTAAGTCCCAACGACTTTATTGCTATGGTTGCCAAACAGACTAATTCCAAGGTTACCTGGTATCAAGCGTTGTTAACAGACGTCTTTGAAAAGCTCCCAGCGATGGCTAAAAACGTCAAGGCAGATGATGATGGTAATACTGGCGGCACAGTAGCCCACACTGACTTTATCAATAGTCAGGGCAAATTGGTCAAGGAAAGCAGCTTGACTAAGCAGCAAAAGCAGTTGCTACAAGATTACCGTCTCGTCCAGTATGACGTCACTGCGGGCAAGAAATACACGTTGAAATATTTGAAGTAGAGACTAGAGAGTGAGAAAAAGCGCCCCAAACCAGCAAGCTGATTTGGGGCGTTTGTCTTCGAACCTCCGCAAGGATGGCTAGGTTGGTCAAACGCTGATTTATCAGCATTTGAACTGCCAGCCAGCTACTGCGCTGAGGCATTACTAACTTTAAAATATTAAAGAGGTTAAGTTAATTCCTAGCCTCATTTTCATTAGGTGGACGGTAGTTGAAAAATGGGCTCTTTCCCTGAAAAAGTCACTATTATTAGCCGGAATCGTTATAATAATACCGGTGATTTAACCGCACGGCCAATTGCTTTACGTCCCAGAATATCTTAAAATATAAAAGATATTGCGCAATTTTAAATATGAAAGGAAAATACTGATGATGTCACCAAAACAGCTTGCTGAAGCAGTGAATAAGCGGCGGACGTTCGCCATCATTTCGCACCCGGACGCGGGGAAGACGACGATTACCGAACAGCTCCTTCTTTTCGGGGGCGTAGTTCGCGAGGCTGGGACCGTTAAAGCCCGGAAGACCGGTAACTTTGCTAAGTCCGACTGGATGGAAATCGAAAAGAAGCGGGGAATCTCCGTCACTTCTTCCGTCATGCAGTTCGACTTTCAGGGTAAGCGAATCAACATTTTGGATACCCCGGGGCACGAAGACTTCTCCGAAGATACCTACCGGACACTGATGGCCGTGGACTCCGCGGTCATGGTGATCGACTCCGCCAAGGGGATCGAGCCGCAGACCAAGAAACTCTTCCAAATCTGTAAGATGCGGGGGATTCCGATCTTTACCTTTATGAACAAGTTCGACCGGGACGCCCGGGAACCGCTTGACCTCCTAAACGAAGTTGAAGATGTTTTAGGAATCGAAACCTACCCGATGAACTGGCCAATCGGATCTGGTCACCAGTTTAAGGGGATTTACGACCGCTTTAACCACCGGGTTGCTTTGACCCACCCAGCGGACCCGGAGAATCCCTACCTGCCGCTGGATGAAGATGGCAACGTTATGGGTGACAACCCGCTGGCTGGCGATGGTGAATGGCAAGACGCCCTGGACGGGATGGAGCTCCTGGAAGTTGCTGGTAATGAACTGGACCGGGACAAGATTGCTAAGGGTTACCAGACTCCAGTCTTCTTTGGTTCTGCCCTAACTAACTTCGGGGTGCGGACCTTCCTGGAGAACTACCTCCAGTTTGCCCCCGCACCGGGTGAACACCAGACAGAAGACGGGGAGGTCATCAAGCCGTTGGCGCCAGAGTTCTCTGGCTTTATATTTAAAATTCAGGCTAACATGAACCCGCGGCACCGGGACCGGATCGCCTTCGTGCGGATCTGTTCGGGTGAGTTCGACCGGGGGATGGACGTTACCCTGGAGCGGACCCAGAAGCCGCTTCGCCTGTCAAACGTGACGGAGTTTATGGCAGATACCCGGGAAAACGTCGAAAACGCGGTTGCCGGGGACATCATCGGCCTGTACGATACGGGGAACTTCCAGATTGGGGACTCGATTTACACCGGTAAGCAGGACGTTAAGTTTGAGAAGCTGCCGCAGTTTACACCGGAACTCTTCATGCGGGTTTCGGCAAAGAACGTGATGAAGCAGAAGTCCTTCCACAAGGGGATCAACCAGCTGGTCCAGGAAGGGGCTGTCCAGCTTTACCGTTCTTACACGACTAATGACTATATCCTGGGGGCCGTGGGTCAGCTGCAGTTTGAAGTCTTCAAGTTCCGGATGAAGAACGAGTACAACTCGGATGTTGTCATGGAACCAATGGGGAGCAAGACGGCGCGCTGGATCGACCCAGAACAGCTGGACGAAAAGATGTCATCTTCGCGGAACATCCTGGTCAAGGACATCCACGACCAGCCACTCTTCCTGTTTGAAAACCAGTTTGCCGAAAACTGGTTCAAGCAGAAGTACCCGGATGTGAAGCTGACGGCGAAGTTATAGGGAGGAGACTAAATGAGCAGTCGGAAACGAATTGAATGGATAGATTGTGTGCGTGCAGTAAGTATGATGCTAATAATTGTAGGTCATACCTATACTGCAGGCTTTTGGCAGCACCTAATATATGCGATTAATGTACCAATTTTCTTTGTCCTATCTGGTTATTTAACACGACGTAAAACGATTGTTCGGACTGCTAAGGCCGGGATACGAACATTACTGGTTCCGTATGGTGTCACGGCCTTAATCATCTTTCTTCTTTCGTTAATCAGCTTGCATCGTCATGTTCCAGGAATGATAACGACGGATCACTGGTATCATTACCTTATCGCTGCTCTGTATGGAATTGGTACGCCTAGTAATCAAACGATTTTTCGAGGAATTATGATTCCTGCAATCGGAGCAGTGTGGTTCCTATTGGCAATGTATTTTGGGAATATTATCTATCAGCTTTTACGTAAAGTGACCGATACGCTTAGCCGTAATAAAGAAACCAGTGTCTTAGTAGGGGTCAGTATTGTTCTTGCAGTAATTGTTTTTGCAGTGAGTTCATTTATTCAGCTTCCCTGGTCACTTGGGCCGGCGCTCCTGAGTATTTCTTTCTATACCGCTGGCCATATTATCCGTGAGTACCATTTGATGGATTTAAGTATCAGAAATAGTGTACTGGCAGTGATTGGACTTGTCTTGTGCTGTTGGTCCGCACTCAAAGGTGATTTCTGGTTTAATACTGGCTATGCCGACAATCCTGTTCTGAAAATGGTGGGGGCCATTGGTGGCAGCTACTTTTTGATGTACCTATTCAAGGTACTTGAAACGCGTGTTTCAATGCACCGTTTGGCGATGTTGGGACGGTTAGCATTGATTACATTAGCCTTCCATTTAGTATGTTTAAGTGTATTTACGGACACAGTCATTTTGGGAAACCATCTGGCTGCACTCGGATTATCATTTAATAGCATTGGGATTATTCAAGATATTTACCGGGTATTATTATGTGAGATAGCGACGGTCATCCTTGCTCGGTTTAAGATTGTACGCAAATTATTTGCTATTCGGTGAGTTAGATAGCTGGAGAATTTAATAATGATTAGGATTAAGTTAAATAAGTATTTATTAGTATTTAGTTCACTGTTAGTGTTGCTAGGGACAGCAGTTAACTACCCGAGCGGTAATGCTAGTCGGATCTCATTTGATGGTGCGACGGCTATCTCAATATTATCGGCATTGATACTGTTAATTATAATGAGCGTATTTAGTCGGAATTTGGAGATTAGTAAACGTGGGCTATTACTTAATACGGTAATTGCTCTTGGATATTCGATTATCCTTGTGATTGGCCGCGCTTATACCTCGCGTGGCAATCTTTCGTTAATTTGGGAATCTGGCCGCGACGTTTGGTATTCAGTTCTATCTTGGCTAGCAATTTCAATTTTGCTCTTTTACCTGTTCTTGACGGTCTATCAGTTAACTATTAAGTTTCATTTGCGAGAAATGCCAATAAACGCAGAGGGCAAGGTTAAATTTTATTTGTTTATCTTTTTACTCTTAGCGGTCCTAGCGTTGCCGTATTTTGTTGTATCCATTCCTGGATTGGCTGGTTATGACGGGATGCGGCAGATGGATGAATTGTTTCATCAGAAAACGATTTATGGTGTTTTTAGTTTAACTAACCACCACCCGCTTTTTACTACTTTGCTTCAGGGATTTTTTGTTAAAGTTGGTCTGAGCTGTTTTCATTCAATTAATGCTGGGATTTTGTTAAATAGCATTTTCTTAAACCTATTAACGATTGCAAGTTTTAGTTTACTAGTGACAATCATAGCCTGCTACTTTAATAAATATGTGGCAGTTGTTCTCGCTGTATTTTTTGGTGGATTCCCAGCAGTCATCGAATGGGCAAATGGTTTGGATAAGACAGGATACTTTGTTGCCTTCTTTATTTTATTCATTTCCGCATTACTCCTTCTGGATGTGCAGACAACCATTGAGAACCGATTTGCAATCTGGTTGCTGGTAGTTAGTGGAGTTTTACTATCACTAACGCGAAACGATGGTGTAGTATACCTGATTTTGGCTGCGTTAGGTTCTATCTGGCTAAAACAGCGCAAGAAAATCTTTATTGCAGTGTTAGTTGCGGTCTTGTTAACTTTGGGGTTGTCCAAGGGATTGACTATGGTAACTAAAGCGCTGCCGACAGAGCCGATGGAGTCCTTATCAATACCTATGCAACAATTAGCTCGGGTAGCAAAGGATAATCCGGCATCGCTTAATCGAAGTGAAAAACGCCAGTTAAACCATTTCTTTAATTATTCAAAGATAGCCGCTGCTTATAATCCTGAATTTGCTGATAGTGTTAAGGTGAATTCACGATGGCCCTATTATAAATTTGTCGGTGACTACCAACAGCGGATGAAGTTATATAAAAGCCAACAATTTGTGAAGGATAAGGGGAGCTTTTGGCAACTCTGGCTGCAAATCGGAATGAAGAACAAACGCCTTTACTTAGAAGCACTTGTTGGTCAAAATATTTTCTACCTTTATCCGCAGAACCACCCTTCGTACTTTTCATGGATTGTTGGCCCGAATGATGCTGGTAATGAGACAGTAACGCGTTTATTTGCCAACTATCATTTGAAAAATCCTAACCTCTTTTACAGCTTTGCAACCCTCCTCAAGAAGGGATCAGAACTTCCGTTAGTAAATTGGCTATTTATTTCATTTACTTGGTTTGCTTTATATTTACTGCCGAGCGTGGCAATTATTGACCAACGTCGCTTTGCCTACTTAAACTTAATTTTAGTTGGTGGTGCGGTGGTATTGATTTCTTTAGTTTCACCAGTTAATGGTTTTTTGAGGTACACATTACCGTTAATTGTACTTGATCCGCTTTTGTTAATTCTTTGTTTTTACAAGAAGGACGGAGAAAGATAATGAGAATAAAGAAATTAACGCAGTTGTTTATCGTAGGAATTAGCCTATGGCTGGTACTTGATTTACAAAAGATAACCGTTGATAATATTTACTTCTTGTTATATCTGCCGCTATTAGGATTAGCTTATTGGTTATTAAAGACACCGCTTTTGGCAGGGCGATACCTGAATGGGTATTTTTGCTTCACCTTTGCAGCTCTTTTAGCTGTGGTTACTATTTGGGAAGTAATTGATTATAGGAATCGAGCAGTGGATAAACTGTTGCTGGTAGAAGTGATTTTAGCGGTAATTGGGTTAACCATTCTTTTTGAAAAGATGTTTCAGGTACTAATTCAATGTTCCATTGTTAAAAATATTATTGGTAGATCTAAGGGAATTTCATGGCTTCAATCATTTAGTATTATTTCAATAGGCTGGTTGCTATACCTTCTCCCCTTTCTTCCAGGAAACGTTGCGGGGGATGGTAATTTTCAGTTATTACAGTTTTATGGGGCTATTCCAATGAATAATCATCAGCCAATTTTGAGTACAATCTTCGAGGGTGAAGTATTCAATTTGGGGAGGTGTCTTGGCGGCGATAACTTTGGCTTATTTCTGTATGTCTGCATACAGATGTTAATCTGCGCCTTAATTTACTCTTGGTGTATTTCCCGGGTTTCCAAGCTAGGTGTTAATAGGGTAATCGCGGTGGCCTGCTCACTGTTTGTTGGACTGGCACCATACTGGTCCTTTGCAAGCACAACCCTGCATAAAGACGGAATGTTTCTGGCCTTATTTGCTCTGTACGTAACAGTGCTATTGTTGATCGGTGTTGAACTCTTCATAGGGCATACAAATGGGATTAGAAAAAAGTGGGGGGGGAAGATACCAGGCCTAATTATTTCTGGTCTGCTAGTTTGCTTTTGGCGAAATGATGGGATCTATATGGTAGCTCCACCACTTTTTTGCTTGATTTTTGTGGAAAAAGGAAGATTTTGGAAACGATTTTTATTATCATTAGCTATAGTAGTATCTGTTTATGTTGGTTTTATAAAAGTGGCATTGCCATCAATGAATATTGCACCGACGGAAAGAATAGAGACTCTTAGTTTGCCAGTACAACAAACCGCACGTTATTTAAAGGCATACCCCAATGATGTTACTAACCATGAGAAGCATATTTTGGCAACTACTTTTAAGAATCCAGAAAAGCTCCGGGAAATTTATGTTCCTAACAATGCTGACCCGGTGAAGTTTAGTCTAAGAAAAAATTTTAATCTTCGTAAGTATGCTAAGGTATGGTTAGATATGGGATTGCGTCATCCAGGGGTTTATCTCTCCGCAACATTTGCAGGGACAAATGGTTATTATGTCCCGTGGATTCTGGCACCTGATTTTACTTGGTGTGGTGCAATGGCAGATTACGCTAAACCGACTTTCCTGCATATGCATTATGTTACTTCTGCCAAGGTGCGAAACAGATTTATTCAGATTATCGGTAGTGCTGGAACAGTTCCATTTATCAATATTTTCTTTAGTACGTCGATTGCAATATGGTTATGTTTGTTGATGGCACTGCTAATGTGGACAAAATATGGATTTCGGTTTATCGTTCCCATTATACCGATATTTATGAACCTCTTGATTTGTATTGCCTCACCGGTTAACGGACTAGTACGTTACTCAGGCTGTACCGTATTTGCTACTTTTATGTTAATAATTTATTACTTGTATATTTTAAAGTTTGGAAAGAAAAAAGGTGAACCAAATGATTGATCTAGCCGTTTTGATTCCGTGTTATAACGAAGAAAAGACCATCAAAAAAGTTGTTGAAGATTGTAAACGGGCAATTAATGATATCCCGAATGCCACTATTTTTGTTTACGATAATAACTCAACGGATAATACTGTTAAGCTAGCACAGGAAGCAGGAGCTATCGTACGACATGAGTACCAGCAAGGGAAAGGAAACGTTATTCGTCGAATGTTCCGTGAAATTGAAGCCCGTTGCTACGTGATGATTGATGGAGATGATACTTATCCTGCTGAAGAAATTCCTAAAATGGCCGAGTATGTACTCCACAGCAATTACGACATGGTAGTTGGTGACCGTTTAAGCTCGAGCTATTTCGCAGAAAATAAGCGTCCTTTCCATGGGATTGGCAATAAACTCGTACGGGGCAGTATTAATTTCTTCTTCGATACGGATATTAAGGATATTATGACTGGTTACCGAGCCTTCAGTTATAACTTTGTAAAGACGTATCCTGTTTTATCGCACGGCTTTGAGATTGAGACGGAAATGAGTATCTTTGCAACGGTTAATAACTTGGCAGTTAAGAACCACATTATTGATTACCGAGATCGGCCAGCGGGTAGTATCAGCAAGCTAAGTACTTATTCTGACGGCTTTAAGGTGTTGCGGTTGATTTTCACCCTGTATCGAAACTACAAGCCTCTACAGTTTTTCAGTTTCTTAGCATTAGTGTTGGCGATTTTGTCAATCGGATTCTTTATACCGAACGTTTGGATTCCCTATGAACATACTGGTAAGGTTCTTAATATGCCAACGCTGGTCGTTTGCGGCTTTTGTTTTATTGCCGGAATTATTTCATTTTATAGTGGTTTAATCTTAGACGCATTGCAACGAAAAGAGCGGCGGGAATATGAATTCCGTTTGCAAGAAGCAACTTGGAAAAAAGAAAACAAGGATTAAGCAACTTGGTGATATATTTCTGTTATTACTATTTTGAAATCGGCGGATAATTCTGGAGGCTGGGAATCAACTCAGCCTCTTAGCTATTTTAAAGATAAAAATGCAACGACGCAGTAGCTGACTGGTAGGTCAAACGTTAATAAATCTTGCCTAGTCTCTATAAAGACTAACTTCGCGTTGCAATCACAGGGGATAGGCTAGTACCTAGCGTCGCGGAGCAAGGCTATATGATAGTTGACACGTGACTGGCTAGTCATACATCCTGTCGAGGAAGTCACTTTCCACTCCCGATTTCCTACGATTAGTCAAGCCATCGGTTTAGAATTTGAAATCGTACTCCTAATAATAAATTCGTCTTGTAAGTATAAGTATTAGTGTTTAAACTTAGAGCTGATTATTTTGTTGAAAATTTATTGTTCAGTATATGTAAAATAGAATTTGAGGGATTAAAAAGTATTTGCTTTTCCAATAGGGAATCAATTATTAAGAGGAAATTATGGTAGATTTGAAAACTAAACGTAAGAGAATATTAGTAGCCGCTTTGCTAGCCTTGTTAGCAACATTTGGCATAGCAATGACGATTAAGACAAGTGATAAGACAGTTTTAGGGAATAGTATTTATAGCCTGGTAATTTTTAGCGGTAGCTATACCCTGTTAAAACATTGTTTATTTTTGGCGCGAAACCGGAGGAAAGATATTGGAGCTCTGATTATTTCCTTAGTCTTTGCTATTTGTCTGGTTTGGGGTCGTAATACGATGCTATTTGATGATGCACGGGTATTTTCGGTTCTAACCTGTATAAGGATTTTTTTAATCTGGCCTCTCTGGTTTGGTCTAATTCGTGCCTTGTTTTCGTTGCACATTAAGGACGCTTTAGTACAGGAGCAGGCGATTGTTAAAATAAATCGTTTTGCCTCAACGAAGCGCGGGGTGGTAATTATTTGGGCAGTGATTTTACTCTGCTGGTTGCCATATTTACTCGCTTATTTCCCAAGCGTGTATGGATACGATGGACCAGGACAAATTGGGGAATTTTTAACTCATAACATTAATAGCCATCATCCAGTGTTACATACGTATTTGTTGGGCGTTACCATCGGGAAACTGAAAAGCCCATGGTGGTTAGGAGCAGCAGTCTATTCATTCTTTCAAACACTTGTCCTATCGTTTGCCCTGGCAGATGTAAGTGCATTTATTGCTAAGTATTCTCGGTCGTTGCTTTTGTCACTGGGCTCCTTTCTAACATTTGCCTTGTTGCCGTTTTATCCTATTATGGCGGTAACTACAACAAAGAATGTGATTTTCACAGCGCTGTTTATTATTTTAGAACTTCAAGTGATTAAAATTGCTTGGGGGAAGGAATATTTTAACAACTGGAAAAATGTAGTTGTTTTTGGAGTAATTTCCTTTTTGAGCATGGCCTTTCTCAAGCAGGCGATGTATGTCTATGTATTGACCATAATTATACTGTGCTGTTTATTGAAGCATGGTCGTAGACGCCTGTTGTTTACGGCAATGATAACCGTCGGAGTATTTATGCTATATTCTGGACCGGTTCTATCGAGCTTAAAAGTCACTAATAGTCGTGACGACGCTATTAAAGAATCGTTAAGTATTCCAGAGGTTCAAATAGCGCGAGCAGTAGTTAGACATCCGCATGACTACCAAGGTGAACAGTTAAAAGAAGTCAAAGGGTTTATCCCTAACTATGACAATTACCGTGGCCCGTTCGAAGCAATTTCTGATCCGGTAAAGACGACCTTTAATACGGAAGCAGTTCGTCAGGAACCATGGAAATTTATTAAATTATATTGTGCTGTTGGACGAAAGCATCCAGGTGAGTACGTGAATGCCTTTAGCCGGTTGACTGTCCAGCTATGGTATCCAGGGATGAATAAGGACACGTCAGCGTTTGGTGAACCATACTATGAGGTTCATAGTCTATCGTTACTGCCTAATCAGCCTCGGCAAACCTTTGGCAAAAGTTTATTGCCATCTTTTAAGAAGATAGTTGATGCTTTTTCTAATCGACAATATTATGAGAAAATTCCGCTGGTGTCATTATTATTTAGTGCGGCACTGCCATTTTTTATTCTGACAGTTAGTTTAGGTAAAGTTATCGTTGATAAGCAGAAGCACTATTGGGCAATGTTTATTATGCCGGTTATCTTTTGGTTAGTTTTACTAGTGTTTAGTCCGGTAATCCTCTTACGGTATGTCTTACCATTGGTCAGTGTTGAAGGCTTACTGATTTTGCCGCTGGTTAATGGCATTTATAGTGGTAGAAAGTTATAGTCAGAGGGGAAGCATTTATGAATAATAGAATTAAAGTTATTGGGGCAACTGATTATATATTTTGCCTATTATTGGCGTTAGCAATGGTTGCCGCACCTAATTATATTGAGAGCGGCAGTTGTGATTTCTCATCCTCATATTTAGTAACAGTTTTAGTAGTGTTTTTTGTTTTGAGTGTGATTAATTACTTTGCTAGAAGACTAATAGTTAGAAATATTATTAGTCCGGTATATATAGGTGAATTTAACGGCCTATTTAATGCTTGGAATAAAATATTACACAGTAAGCATAATTTATGGTTGTTTTTTGTAATTATCCTATTGTTTTGGCTACCAATAATAATTGCTCTGTATCCCGGGACATTGATTAATGATACCTGGGGACAATTAGCGCAATTTATTCAGTATTTTTATAAGGGAAACCATGACGGAGTATTTTCAAATCATCATCCAATTTTTGATACTCTAATAATGGGTGCAATTATTACCCCCTTTGGTGAGAAACTGGACAATTGGCAGTTAGGATTTTTCGTTTACTCTTTTGTCCAAGAGCTTTTAACGGCATTTAGTTTTTCACTGACTACCTACTATGCTCATAGATACTTGAAGTTAAAATCGGGATATGTTTTGGCGATGCTTCTGTTTTACGCATTGTGTCCGATCTTTCCAATCAGTGCTCAAACTATTTCTAAAGACGCATTGTTTTCTTGGATTTATGTCATTTTCATTATCCTATTTATTGAGGCTTTGCGAACCCAAGGGCGGGTATTTTCTAATTTTAAATACGATAGCTTGCTTGGTCTATTTGCTATTCTTTGCATTATTACGAAATCGGTTGGAATTTATATAGTTACTTTTTCGTTGGTAGCGGTGTACCTGTTTATCCCAAAGTATAGGAAATATTCAATTGCTACTCTGGTTTGCAGCGTGATAATTGCACTGGGCCTTTTAACAGGAGTAAAAAGAACGTTAAATGTGGCGCCAAGTGGGAAGCAAGAAATGTTCTCGGTTCCGTTTCAACAAACTGCGAGGTATTTTAAATACCATTCAAAAGATGTGACAAAGGCGGAATTTAACTCAATAAACGTCCTACTTGATGGTAAAAATATTGGGAAAGTCTATAAT
The DNA here is from genome assembly GCF_001434465.1 of Limosilactobacillus oris DSM 4864. Classification (GTDB taxonomy): domain Bacteria; phylum Bacillota; class Bacilli; order Lactobacillales; family Lactobacillaceae; genus Limosilactobacillus; species Limosilactobacillus oris. The sequence continues at coordinate 31,503 of NZ_AZGE01000013.1, read as the reverse complement.
CCTACTAATGCGGATCCTGTAAAGGGATATACCGATCGTGGCAATTATAAGCAATATAAGAATTATTTGGTTAGTTGGTTTAAGGAGGGTAGACGGCATCCGCGGACTTATATTGCAGCATTTAATGCGATGGTGTCTGGGTGGTTTTCGTTTGCAGAATATGATCCATTGATGTCGATGGATTGGCATAATTTGTTAGATCCTAAATTAATACCAACTTCGGCAGCTGTTAGACAGGGAGAGTTTAGAAAATCAAGTCAGGCTGTCCAAACAGTTTTTGACAATCTTTATAAAAATCCTATTTTGCAGCTACTACTTTCATATGGTTTATATGCTTCTGTTTTGCCATTATTTATCACTGCAACTTTTTTGAGAAAATGGGGCTTAGAGGAGGTAAAATTTTATTGGCTTAGTGTTATTCCGTTAGGTCTTTCTATTTTATTAGGGTGTTGGCTCGCTCCTGTTTCGACTTTATTTGAAGGAAGAAGATATCTGTATCCGGTTGTGTACACTATTCCCCTTATGCTCAGTCTATGTCTATCCATTTATCAGATAAAGTATGGCAGGCGTGAGTGATTAGGCTTTAGTGGGATGACTTTCGAAGGTAGTTGAAGATCTTTAATGAGTATTATAATGATGTACTATTCCTTAGAATAGACATATAATGGTAGGCTTTTCGTCAAGAAAAATCGAATAAGTTTTGTTGTTAAGCAGCTCGTGCCTGGAGACGGCACGGGCTACTTTCATATTCTTCCAGTTAATGGCGATATAAGGTGGGGTATATCAACGGGCTGAAAAAATCGCTCATTGTTTATTTCATGACAATCTAATTGAGCTTCTTTTGCCCTTTTGCCAAATAAGTACTTGAAATACTTATAGACATCTAATTGTTTTAGCTTAGTGGAGATAATCGTACTTGCTTGTGTTCAAGCTTTACTTTTAGCAAATAAGCTATTCTTGCGTATTAAAGTAACTGGTTGGACCGATGACTCTACCTAATTATTGGTTAAGGGAACTTGACCATTCTCAAGGATTCGATATACCCGTCCCTTTAATCTCAACGCATTGTTGATGGCTTCTTTGAATCGCCCTTGTGATTGCCTGATTGCCCTTAAACAAACGTACAATCTATCAACTAAAGCTTGATTAACAATTGTGTTGTTCAAATTTTTCAATTACTTCTTGATGATAACTGCTTACAATTAAAATCGGATAAGTTACATACTAAAAGGCAAGACTCTGATTGAATGTCGGAATCTTACCTTGGAAAGAATTGTCTAAATTAAAGTATCCAGCTTACGAGGTTCACTTCATAACGCATAGTTACTTTTTTAGTTCAATTTTAGCTAAAGCTGCAGAGAACAAATTTAATTTGGCGCAGCCTTTTCATCGTTAAATTAGGCTATGGCAAGTGTTAGAATTGCTTAAAGGATGCAGTTACCAGCCAGCATCATCAAAGTAAGTCAAGTCTATCTAGAGCCGTTGTATCAACGACTATTAAAATTAACTTGCCAAGAAACAGTTGTTCATATGGATGAAACGTCTTTTAAAGTATTCGATGATGCTTATGAAATTAGCTATTTCTGGGTAGCCGGAACAGTTAAAGAGTTTATTAACCATCAACTGGCGATATTTTATTATTACTATACTTGTGCTGGCTCCACAGTCGGTAAGATAGTTGACGATAATTACCGGGGAATCATATGTTTGATGGCTACGGTGGCAATAGAAATTCGGCTTTACCCACAAGCAAAGTTTGCCTCTTATTTTTAGTTCATATTAGACGAGAATCATATCAAATGAAGAATAGTAACCACTTTTTATTTTCCTTAAGATAACAATTAAGCAGAGATCTAGCGTTATGCTATGGCTCCTATTTACTACCCTCATCATCAATCCTCTCATAAGCAAGCTTCTCAATCACATCACGATTTTGTGGGTACTTAGCCAACAGAGTCTTTTGGTCAAAGATTTCAAAATCATGGTAGTCAAAGCCGGGTGCAACAGCACAACTAACCAGGCTAAAGCCATTCGCGTTAACTGCTGAGCCAAAGATAACGCCAGCTGATACCCGGTACTGGAGTTGTTCGCCCTTGTCCAGATGGGGGCCGAGGATGACTTGATTAGACGAACCATTAGGGTAGAGGCTGTAAATCGTAATCGGGTCACCAGCGTGATAATACCAGAGCTCGTCATGCTTCAGCCGGTGAAAGTGTGATGGCGAGCTGGCATCCAGCAAGAAGTAGATGGATGTATAGTAGTAGCGATCCTTATTTACCGTGGCCGGTGCAAACGTGTCAGCACTATGATAAACCTGGCGGTACCAGCCGCCCTCCGGATGGGGCTGAAGGTGGAGAGAGTTGATGTAATCGGTTTTGTTCATGTCGGTGGACCTCCTCAATTAATGTGAACATTATACCATCAAATGAATAGCTTTGTTCGTATTGCTTATATTATGTAATTTACATGCAGCATTCCCTCGGTATTCTGAGGGGGTGCTTTTTTATATTCTACTTACTACTGAAGTTATTAATAGGGACCACAAGGATTTGTTATACTTTAATTTTTTCCACCTCAAGAAAGCGCTTGCTATTCTACAAATTGGTGTTAACATGTACTTGAGTACTCAAGTGGTAAGGATGGTAATAATGTATTTAGATCGGAATGGTAACTTGCGCGCACAAATAGTTTCAGCAATTCAGAATGATATTTTTACTAATAGAAAGGCTGGGGATAAACTGCCCTCTGAAACAGAATATTCAAAAATGTTTGATGTCACGCGGACAACGGTGCAAAAGGCCCTAAAAGACCTTGAACAGATGAACCTAATTGAAAAAGTTCAAGGCAAGGGTTCTTTTGTCCGGCAGACTAAGCCAAGAGTCAAGCTCTTTAACTTTAAAGGCTTTTCTGACTACGCTCGCCAAATTGGAGCTATCGCTGTTAACAGAATTATTTCGGCAGAGATTAAGCACGAAAATGGACGAGAGCTGTATGTTTTGCGCCGGTTACGACTAATTAAAGCAGATCAAAATCTGACCCCGATGACCCTTGATGAGTCAGTACTTGACTTACAACGGTTTCCCGGTTTGAACGGCTATGATTTTTCTAAGCAGTCTCTGTATGAAACTATCCGGCAGGAATATAAGACCTACCCATCGACTTCACTCCTTCGGATGTCTGCCTTGTCGGCTAATCAAGAGGAAGCCAAGCTGCTCGATTGCGATGAACATTCTGCCTTGCTACAAGCAGAGGGGATCGTTCATGATCAGAATGGTGAAATGGTCGAGAGGGTAAAAGTTATTTATAGTCATTATGCAGAATTTGATTTGACGTTAGGAATGTAAGAGGAAGTGCACAGCATGAGAGATATTGATAAAATTTTGGGAGCTTTATATGGACAAGCGATTGGCGATGCAATGGGGATGCCAACTGAGCTTTGGCCGATTCAGCAAATTCAAGCCAAGTTTGGCAAGCACATTACGACTTTTTTAGATGGTACTGAAGACAACGACATTGCGATTAACTTCAAAGCAGGCGAGTATACCGACGATACCAACCAGGCGTTTGCAATCCTGGATGCGCTCATTGAAACTAACTGGCAACCTGATACCCGAGTAATCGTTAAGCACATTATGAAATGGGCTGACCAGGTCGGCGCCTGGACCAATAATATTCTTGGACCAAGCAGTAAGGCGGCTCTGACTCTGGTTAAGGAGGGGAAAAATCCCTCCGAGGTCACCAAATCGGCCCTCACAAATGGCTGTGGGATGCGGGTTTCACCAATTGGAACTCTGTATGCCCCTGATCAATTGGATGAGCTGGTCGAGATGGTTTATGAAGTTACAAAGATTACACACTCAAGCGATGTTGCCATTAGTGGGGCTGCAATGGTTGCTGGGGCGGTAACGGCTGCCTTAGCAGATTATGATTGGGACAGCATTATTGCCTACGCAGAAAAAGCAAACGATGCTGGCTTCAAGCTCGGGGCGCCAACCTGGGCGGCCCATAACAAGGAACGGCTTGAAGTTGGCCTGCAGCTCGCTGAAAAATACGCTGGCGACGACGCAGCCTTTAGTCAGGCAATCTACAACACGGTAGGGACGGGGACGATGGTTTCCGAAAGCATTCCAGCTGCCGTTGCGATTGCTTATTACGCTCGAGACGTAAAAAAGAGCGCAATTATCTGCACTAATTTAGGTGGGGACACGGACACGATTGGAGCCATGGCAACTGCGATTTGCGGAGCCAAAGTTGGTGCTCAGGCAATTCCAGCTGACTGGAAGAATTTAATTGATCACAAGAATCCACAACATAATATTAAGGAGTTTGCGCAACAGATTAGCACTTTCAATGGCTAGAAAATAATGAGGTGATTTCTCATGAATAATGACTTTGTTAAAGTTCCAGAAGAAGATAAGACATTAAGTCCGGGGAAATTGTTTTACAATTGGTTTGCAGCTAATATCGGGATAATGGGGTTTGTTTATGGTGCAATTATTGTCAGCTATCGTTTGTCATTTTGGCAATCCATTACGGCAGCGTTAATTGGGGCGTTGACTTTTGCAATTCCCGGTTGGGTAGCGATGATTGGCCGGCGTGAGGGGGTAACTACCTTCAAGATGAGTCGTGCGGCGTTTGGGACTTATGGGAATAAGATTCCAAACTTTATGGCCTGGCTCAACATGGTCGGCTGGTTGGCCGTCAATGTTATTACCGGGACGTTGTTATTTTCAGCAATGTTGAAGACCATCAAAGTCCCTCAAACTGGGTTTACGAAGTTTATTTGCCTAGTGATTTTCGCCGGCTTGGTTATCTTATCGGGGATATTTAAGGAGGACACTCTTGCTAAAATTCAAACTTGGCTGAGCTGGATTTTTGGTGTCTTAACCTTGGTAATGCTCATTATGTTCTTAATAAATGCCAACTGGGGTGAAGCCTTCTCGATGAAAGCAGGGAGCTGGCTTACGGGGTGGCTACCAGCAGTTGCCTTTGTTGCAGCAGGGTCGAGTATTTCCTGGTCAATGGCAGCGGCCGACTGGGGAGCTTATGTCCGGCCTGACACCAAGTTATCTGCAACATTTTGGAATACAACGATGGGGGCCGCAACACCGCTGTTCATTTTAATGGCCGGTGGAGTTCTCCTGAGTACGATTTCACCTAGTTTAGCGACGTCTAGTGACCCCTATCAAGTGATGTATAATGCGATTCCGAGTTGGTTTGGCTTCCTGTACTTCCTGGTTGCGGCAGGTGGAATTATTCCACAATGTCTAGTATCTTTCAGGTCTGCGCGAATCAACTTAGCAACGATTGGAATTGAAGTTACCCAGAAAACTTCCCTGATAATTCATGCGTTAATTATTGTTGTCATTTCCATTTATGTTTTATTTATCTCCGGTGACTTTTTAACCAACTTTGAGCTCTTTTTGAACTTCCTGGGGATCTGTTTAGCCTCCTGGGTAGCTATTTTCCTTGTTGATAACGTGATTTATCGTCGCCAAGGTTATGACGTCTTTTTAATGAAGGAGGGTTCGCCAGTTCGCTATAACTGGCCAGGGATTATTTCCTGGGTCGTTGCTACTGTTTTTGGCTTCCTCTTTACATCAAATGCTGTCTACAGGGGACCATTTGCGCACGGGATCTTTGAAAATAACAGTAGTTTAGCAGTCTTTGTTTCGGGAATTGCTGCAATTATTGTGATGTTTGTGCTTTCCCTGTTTGTAAAGAAGGATAAGAGAACAGGGGATGAGCAGCATGGCTAGTAAAAGTCTTATCCTAGGAGCAGCGTTTGTTGATGTCATTATGGATATTGCACAGATGCCAGAATCTGGCGGTGACGCTACCGCTAAGTTCAAGTCCAATAACGTTGGTGGCTGTGCCTTCAATGTCTATGGGGCAATTAGCCATTACTTAGGAAAGGGCAGTACCGACTTGCTGGTTCCCGTTGGTGATGGCCAGTATGCGGAGATTGTCCGACAAACGTTGAAGGAAAAAGGGATTCCGGTTATTTTGCATGAAAATTCGTTTGATAATGGCTGGGATCTGTGCCTGGTTGAGCCTTCGGGAGAGCGGACCTTTATTACCGTTCCGGGAATTGAACAGCACTGGGATGAGCGCTGGTTTTCAGGGATTAACTTAACTGATTATGACTATTTCTACATCAGCGGGTACGAAATGGAAGACCCAGAAGCAGCACGAGTAATATTGAAATGTTTAAGTAAGCGAAAGCCGGGGGCACTGGTTATGTTTGACGCTTCACCCCGGATTAGTCATATCGAGTCAGCAATTTTAACCGAATTTTTGAAAGCGGATACAATTGTTAACGCAAACGAAGACGAAATTAGCTATCTGAGTGGAAAAAGAACTCTTGCTGAGCAGGCGGCTGATATTTACCAGAAGACCAAGACGCCTGTCATTGTTACCCTCGGAGCGCGAGGAACGTATCTATATGACGCAAACGGTGGACGGCTAATTCCTGGCAAAAAGGTTGAAGTTGTTAACACGATTGGCGCGGGGGATACTCACTGCGGTGGTGTGCTCGCTGGTTTACAAGAAGGGATGGTGATCGATGAAGCCGTAAAGCTCGGAAATCGATTGTCCGCAAAGGTGATTCAACAGGAAGGCGGTAGTTTATAGTAGTTATCCAATCAAAGGCAGCCGTGAAATAGAGTTTGGAAATTTACATCCCTCATTCAATTGTGGGGGATGTTTTTGCTATGTGTCCACAATTATTACTTACGCGCAAGTGCCAGGCTGGGTAGGCAGATCTGAGACTGACCGTAATCCGCCACTTCCAAACGGATGGATAAACGCTACCCAGTGGCTTTTTGATTTGCCGGTGGTGGATGGATAATAATGTTAGCCTGCCGGTGGGCATCTGGCTGGGGGTGACGAATGGCCGCAAAGAGTTTGATAGCCTCGACGTTTCAAGAATTACCCAGGTCGAGTTTCCGTTTTATGGTGTCGTGGATCCGCTGAGCGCCAAGCAGGGTAGGGCAACAGATGACTTTGACTTCGTTTATCTCAGACTGCTCGGGGTTGAACTCGAAGTGGCATCAGATTTGGATTAGGCGGCGAACCCGCTGACATACATCGACCAGAATACCGTGCTGTTTCTGATCTTCTTCGGCAGCGAGGATAAGGTAGCGCCAGTGCGGGACAGTGAGCGCCTTTACGATGAATTAGCTGAGAAGCACGTCCCGGCCGATCTGTATATCCTCAAGGGGGCTGAGTATTTGAACACAAAGTTCCTACAGTTGCATGTCTTTAAGATTATTGAGAAATTCTTGGCGGAAAATGAACACTCTTACGTTGCCTTAGGGAGTATCTGCTCAAACAATTACTGGTATAATTAAACCAGTAACTAGTATTGGACTGAATTTCGATGAAATATACAATGAAAGATATTGCGCAGGCCGCGGGTGTGTCATTGAGCACGGTTTCTTTAGTGCTCAATGACCGCCCGGTCCGCGTCAGTGACAAGACCAGGAAGCGGATTAAGCAGATTGCGGCAGAAACTCACTATCAGCCTAATTCTGCGGCGGTTTCGTTAAGCCGGCACGTTAGCTATAACATTGGCTTAATTGTTCCCGACATTACCAACCCCTTTTTTGCCCAGATGACACGGGAAATCAATGAACAATTAGCGCAGCATGGCTACTCTACCTTATTTGCTGATAGCAATAATTCGGCAGAAAAGGAAAGACATATTCTTCATAACATGGTATCGCGAGGAGTTGATGGTATCCTGCTAGTGCCGTCCAACGAATTTTTCTACCAAGACATGGAGAAGCTGCAAAAGCAGATTGATGAGACCGGGAAGCCGTTCGTGCTAGTTAACGCAACTGCGGATGAATTAAGGGTTTGCTCAGTCAATTTTGATAACTTTCAGGGGGCCGCTCTAGCCACCCAGGAGCTGATTGATCATGGTCACCGTAATATTGCTTTTATCCAAGGGAAAGCTCAATATGTTAACGCACCGGAGCGTTACCAAGGTTATCGTCAGACGCTAGAAAAGAATGGCTTGACGTTTCATCCCGACTTCCTTTATGAAGGCGACTATTCGATTGAAAGTGGGTACCAGGCAGCCAGCTCTATTATTAATAATAATGAAGTCACCGCTGTCTTGAGTTCTAGTGATATGATGCTCTTCGGAATTATCAAGTGGGCTAATGAACATCAGGTAAACGCCTTTAACCGGTTCTCAATGATTGGTTTTGATAATGATCCTTACGACGTAATTACTCAGTATCCATTGACAACAGTTGACCAGCAAATTTCCAAAATGGTTAGTGAGAGTGTCGGAGCTCTCTTAAAAATGATTGTTAATAAAAAAATTACGCACCAGAAATTAATCGTAACTCCCGAGTTAATCAGGCGTCAGTCCGTGCGAATGATCAAAAAATAATTCTTTTGTTCAATAAAAGCGTTTACATTTCGCGATTATGTGTTATATTTAAGACGAAGTTTGCTAATGATTCTTTTAATTTGAATGTCACTTAATATCAAAATTGGTCGATTTTAAATACATTCGGATTAAAAGATTTTTTTTAGCAATTTGATAAAGCGCTTTATCACTTCAAGAATCATTTACTTACTTCAATTTTAGCTTGAAGGAGGGCTTTAGATGGCAAACGTTTTGATTGCAGGCGAATCATGGATTTCTTCGACGATTGAATATAAGGGTTATGACTCCTTTACCAGCACCAAACTTGAAAATGGGTGTGCGCACCTCGTTAAAGAACTAGAAGCACATGGCCATTCAGTGACGCACTTATTTGCCCATGATGTTCCTGAACTATTTCCGTGGTCTGACAAGGAATTGGATGAATATGATGTAGTTATTCTCTCGGATATAGGTGCTAATTCTATTTTGCTTCCCGATAAGGTTTTTAATAAGGGAGAAGCAGCCGTTAACCGACTTGAACTATTAAAAAGCTGGGTCTTAAATGGTGGGGCCCTGATGATGGCAGGTGGCTACCTATCATTTGCCGGCTTTGAGGGGAAAGCGCACTATCACGGGACCGCGGTAGAAGATGTCCTGCCGGTCAATATTCTTCCGTATGATGATCGGCGGGAGGTTCCACAAGGGCTACTTCCACAGACCGCTAAGGCTAGCCCAATTACTGAAAAGCTGGGCAAGTTCCCGCCAATTCTTGGCTATCAATTAGCCACCCCTAAGGAGGGAAGTGAAGTTTTACTTACCGTGGATGATAATCCGTTGTTAATTACCGCAAGTTTTGGAAAGGGCAGGTCATTGGCCTATATGAGCGACATCGGTCCTCACTGGGCGTCAAATAAATTTATGGATTGGAATAATTACGGGGAGTTTTACTCCCGTTGTATTAACTGGCTTTCTAATAACTAGATCTGAAATGGGAAGAAGGTTTGAAAATGAATTCCTCAAACAATAGGGTGAAGAAGGACGTTGTGGTTCCCTTACTTGTACTAGCAACTATTTTTGCCGGAATGCTCTCACCGTTACAATCGGCTGTAAATGGTCAGCTCGGTAACACTTTGCATGGCGATGGAAATGCGGCAGCAGTCATTTCGTTTGGCTCGGGCTTAGTCGTGATGACGGTTATCATCCTCGCCCGGCATTCGACTAGGGCGCAGTTTGCCTCTATTCCGCGAAAAATGCGTGCTCATGATCTTCCATGGTGGAACTGGATTGCTGGAATTTGCGGAGCAATGGTAGTCTTTTCTGAAGGGGCATCCGCTTCAGTTCTTGGTGTTGCCACCTTTCAAACGACGTTAATTTCCGGACTGGTGATTTCCGGATTACTTTGTGACCGTTTTGGAATTGGGGTGGAGGTAAAACAGCCGTTTAATTTTGCTCGGATCCTGGGCGCGGTATGTGCGATTGCTGCGACGATCCTGGTTGTTTCGCCAAACTGGTCAGCTCCGAAAGTAATCGGTCTTGCCGTTTTACCGTTCTTAGCGGGAATCCTTGCTGGTTGGCAACCGGCGGGTAATTCCGCAATTGCCAAGGAAACTGGTTCAATGCTAGTGTCGATTACTTGGAATTTCATCGTTGGCTTTTCTATTCTGACGGTTATTTTGCTGGTCAGAATTGGGATGGGCCAAGTCAGTTTCGAGCTTCCCCACGTTTGGTGGATGTACTTGGGCGGACCCCTGGGACTTTTGTCGATTGCCTTGATGGCATTGCTTGTGCGTGGACTGGGACTGCTTCTACTGGGCTTGGCTTCGACTGCTGGTCAGCTGATTGGTTCAGTCTTGATGGATTTGCTGATTCCCCAACTTGGTGCTCATGTGTATATGGTAACTGTATTGGGAGCGTTAGTAGCCCTGATTGGTGCCGGAATTGCAATGATCCCTTCGCAAAAAGAAGCGGAATCCACGAATAATTAAGGAGGCGGCTGCAGATGGCTTGTACCGGAATAGAATTAATTAGCAAGCAGGGGAATCCCTATTGGGGACGAACCCAGGATTTTGAACAGCATTTTGAATATTCAGGAGTTAAGATTCCCAAGGGTTACAATTTCTCATCAATGTCTTCGCCTTTTGTTACTCAGCAAGCGGTGATGGGAATTGTCTGGGCGAAGGACTTGCATAAGTCCCCCGTCTTATTGGATGGAATTAATGAAAGTGGTATTTGTGGCGGTTCATTTTATTTTGATCATTTCTACCGCTATGTATCTACGAAAGAAGTTAAGGATAGTGGCAAGACGCCGATCCGGGGCGAAGAAATTTGTAGTTGGATTTTAACTCATTACGGCAGTTTAGATGAGATTAAAGAAAAGCTAAATCAGGACGTGGGGGTTACGAATGAAGCTGGACCAATGATGGGGATGTCGGTACCTCAGCACTGTGTCTTTGTTGACGAAACTGGTCGTTCAATCGTTGTGGAGCCTTCTGTCCCCAATGGATTTAAGATTTACGAGAATAGACTGGGCGTGTTCACGAATGCGCCGACTTTTGATTGGCAGATTAATAATGTCAAACTATGGTTAGAACGCACAACTGGGCGTAGCTATGATTACAAGATGGATGAAGAAATTGCGCCAATTGCAATGGATGAGGCGACTAGCGGCATGGTTGGCATTCCAGCGGATTATAAACCAGAATCACGTTTTCTACGGGCAGCGTTTGCTAAATTACTTTCTCCGACGGTAAGTGATAACGAAGCGCTTAACCAAATTTTTCAATTGATCACAACGGTTAACACGCCGAAGGGCTCGCTAAGAATAGGCGGTGATAAGAAAACAATTTATGCCTGGACGCAGTATACTTCTGGCTATGATATTCGGCACAAAAAGCTATTTGCCTTCACCTACGATAATCGTAATTTACGAGAACTAGATTGGGGAGATACCGCAGATTGGGGTAATCAGCTTAGCTTCTTCTCGTTTATTGCTCCACAAAAGACGGTGCCATTTATCGCAAAGAATAGCTGGAAAGAAGGTGAAAACACCCTTTAAGACAACTGTTTAATCTAAAATAAACACGCCCAAGCGAGATTATTACCCCTTAAATCTCGCTTGGGCGTGTTGTGGTGATTTGACGAAGTTGGCCTATAGTGGATTACTATGACTGTGAAGATGCGTTGGGGAAGAACGTCCAATGTTTTGACTGTTTCGAAAATAATTAAAAACGTTCACAAGGAGTGCGATAATTTGCATCAGCCAATTTTTGGCGACTGAAAAAAGGATTAAGGCCGACCGCCGCTCACCAGGAGTGGTGTGCGAAGTATCCCGCCGGTCAATGCTGACGATTCTTGCCCAGCAACTAGGCCAGCAGGTCATTACGCCAGCCGACCTAGTTGACTTTAGTCCCGAGTTGAGAGCGCAAGTTGACGACCTCAGTAATCTATATAATTAAGCAGAAAACAAACCAAGCCCGCTACTGGCATATCAGCAACGAGCTTGGTTTGTTTCTTTAACGGAGTGCTTTCCGGTATCCGGCGGCCTGCGCTTCCGCTTCTGAGTTAAAGTACACGGCATTGCCAGAGTTCATTCGGTAACCATGCTGGCCCGGTGTGTGATAAACCATCGTCCGGCTGTTACCGACAATGGTTCCCACCTGGTCGGTCGTCATATCGCCGTTATTATGCAGGTTTGCGTTACCATTCTCCGTAGTGGTTGAGATGTCGGTGCTACTGGTGCGCTCGCTAGCAGTATCTTCAGTTGATCCGGTATCCTCACTGCTATCTTCACTGGATTCTGAATCGAAGTCATCCTTATCCTCATCATCGTCACTTGAATCATCAGTGGAACTACTATCGGCGTGCTTATGGGTAGTTTTAGCACTGCTGCCTGCTGCTTCATGGTGGCTAGTTTGCTGATTACCAGAAAGGGCCCCTGTAAAACCAAAGCACAAGACCATTGTGACCACTGCCGGGAGCAACCGTTTCTTCAGCAGTGTTTGCCGGTTATCCTTATCGCGCACGGCTTGATAAAGAAAGTAGCCGCTGGCACAGAGGGCAACGATTCCGCCCACAACTAAAAAGAACTTGATAAATGCAAAGAAAATAACCAAACCAATAATAGCAATAACTGTATTTCTCATTCTCTTCCTCCCAAATAAATAAAAATACTTTTTCATTATACGGAAATATTATTGTGATGAAAATGCTAAAATTCTTCGTTAACTGAATAAATCAGCAGATAGTAGAAAGTTGCCATATTAAGGCCCGGGTCATTGTATAATATGGGTGATTATCATTAGGGGAGGACTATGAATCCATGAAGGAACATAAGAAACTGTATAAGCATGGAAAATTGTGGGTCACGGCCACGATTTTCGCCGCAACGTTGGGAATCGCAGTCGGTACCGGTCAAGCTCAGGCTGCCACTGAGCCGGCAACGACCACGCCAGCTGTCCAGCAAGTCGGTCAAACTACTACGGGTAGTAGTCAAAATGGGCGGGAGACCAATCAGCAACCTTCTGCCACTACACCTCAGCAGGATACTAACCGGGGTACTGCTGTAACTAGCCAGGCAACTACTGACCAGACTAACATCAACCCGAATGACCATGGGAACTACGGCTGGCTAGACCAGGCGAAGCTGAATTCAGATGGTAGCCTGAACGTCAGTGGTTGGCACGCGACGAATGAATCACAAGGCCGGCAGTACCACTACATCATTGCCTTTGATCCGACGCATAACGTAGAAATCGCTCGCCAAAACATTACTGATCATGAAGTAAGCCGCCCTGATATTGCTAAAAATTATCATGTGGCGGGAGCAGGTCAATCGGGTTTTAGTGCTGTCTTTAATTTTAGTAGTCAGTTGGCTAATCTTGACCGAATTCAAATCATTAGTCGGTACACCGACGATGCAGCTGGAAATGGGAACTCCATCGATTATTGGTTCGCACCAATTATGGTGAGTCGTGCAAATTTGGCTAATCTTGATAAGGCAATTGTTGCTGATAATCAGCTGGTGTTGAGTGGCTGGCATGCAACTAATCTGGCTGCCGATAAGGAATACCATTATATTATTCTGCTTGATCGAACAACTAACAAAGAGGTTACCCGCGTAAAGGTTGACGTTCCAGTAGCACGTCCGGACATTGTTCATGCTTTTCCAGGAATTTACCATGGCAACCAATCCGGCTTCACTGTTAAGCTTCCGATAGAAAAAATTAATTTTAATCACCAGCTTCAAGTTATTAGTCGTTATTCTAGTCAGGATGATGGTAACAGTGACTATGTCGATTATTGGTTTACGCCGCTTACAACTGGTCAGCAGAATAACCAGGGCCATCTTGATAGTATCGACCTGAGCGATGGGGAGCATTTAACTTTCAGTGGTTGGCATGCAAGTCCATTAGCAGCATTTGAAACGAATCATTTCGGTATTCTTTTTGATTTGACGAGTAATGCTCAAGTTACTTCGGTTAATACTGAACAGATATATCGTCCTGATATTACCCGGTTCTTGGCGGGTGTACCCGGTGCTGGTCAATCAGGTTTTAATGGTCAAATTAATTTAACGGGCTTGAACTTGCAGCCTGGTCATCGCTATGTAATCGTTAGCCGCTATTCGACGAGTAGCGAGGGCAATGGTGGAAATGGGCAATATTCAGACTTTTGGTCTGCACCATTTACCCTCAACCAACGTGCTTCTTACATTGAAGGGATTAAGATGACCAAGGAGGGGTTGCAAGTTAATGGCTGGATGATTAGCGACCAATCTTTGAACAAGAGCCATCCATATTTATTGGTCATGAATGATGGTAAGGAAGTCAATCGGGTAGCCCTTAATTTAACCAGCCGTCCAGATATCGCTAAAATTTACGGCGGAGTTTATAACAGCGCTAATAGTGGCTTTTCGGCGCTAGTTAAACTAAACCCGACCCAAATTACAGGAAATATGCAACTGATTTTACGGTTCTCTGATGATGAACATGGAAATGGAAATTGCGATGACCAGTACAGTCCAGTTTACTTGTCCAGTGCCGGTCACTTCGATGCTATTCAAGTTAGTCCGCAAAGTATTTACGTTGCTGGTTGGCATGCCAGCAATCAGTCAGTTAATAAGCCGTATCAATGGCTAATTTTCATCGATAGTCAAACTGGGCATGAGCTTTGGCGCCAGCAGGTGCTAGATGCTAATCGCACCCGGGGAGATGTTGCCAAGGCAGAGCCAGCGATTTACAACAGTGGCAATTCTGGTTACCAGCTCGGTTTCAACATTCCAAACCAGCTCAACCACCACATGGTGCGGATCATCCACCGGATTACCGACGACAAATACGGGAACGGCAACGCGGTTGACGAATGGTCCGGATTAGTTTCCATCAACGCGATGCGGACACCGATTGACTACCGTCAGCCGTCGGAATACTTTGCCTACCCGAACTTGAGCCAACTCAACAACTTCTGGATCCATGTCCGGATCGGCCAGAACCGGGTCTACCTGATGAACAACAATGACGTGGTTTACACAATGTACTGTACTGCTGGCTACTACCAAAACGGGGTCAGCACCACGCCGCTTGGAACCTACTACATTCAGGCTGAGCGGGGGAACAGTTTCTATAATGGTGCCTTAGGTGAGGGGGCCAACTACTGGACGTCCTTCCTTAACCACGGGGAATACCTCTTCCACACGGTGCCAACTGACCGCTGGGGCAACTACAAGCCATACGAAGCCTCACAACTGGGCATCAACCAAGGTTCCCACGGCTGTATCCGGCTTTCCATCCCCGATGCCTACTGGATTATGCACAACGTCCCAACTGGTACCCGGGTCGTTATCGACAACTAATTATCATTCAAAGAACTCTGCGTTAGCGCGGGGTTCTTTTTCACTTGAACTCATAGTAAAATATTAAAAGATTCACATGAGGAGGAGTATTCAATGAACACCACGGTTGCTAAACTAATTGCTACAGCGGCAATTGCAACCTTTACCGGCCTGACGCTGACCACTAGGGGCGCCCAGGCCGACGATATTACCGTTAGCACGGCAGCCAACCAGCCGACTGCTATCCAATCAGCAACAACCAGTCTTAACCTCTATTCCAATAACCTGGCCCAGGTTCAGGCCACGCAAGCCATTAACTTTCCGGCGGGCTACACCCTTGACGCGGTTCGCAACGTCAATAGCCAGGCGGCGGCCAATGCCTTCGAGCAGACCGCCCAGCAGGGAATTTACAATAATAACTACCAGTCCGACCGGCTCGCGGCCACCCAGGTGGTTGACCTAAACAGCCTCACTGCCGACCAGGTTAGCCAGCTTAACCAGTACGGGCTTAACCTCGTCAACCGGGCCCGAGCTGAATTTGGCCTGGAACCATTTACCCAGGATGCCGGAACCATCAACCAGGTACGGGCAATGGCCCTCGAATACCAGTTTCGTGATGAGTCCCTCCTCAATGGTCACTGGCATGATTACGAGATTCTGCGCGGCCAATCGGAAAACATTGCGGCCCATCAGGTCTACGTGGATAACATCCCCAACCTGACGGCACGGTCGTTTGCCAGCGCGGTTGGGACTGATTTCGTAAATGTCAACGCGGTGCCGCTATTTACCATCAAGACGATGGATGACTTGCAAGCCTGTGTTTACTATGGCTTGATGGGGATGTTCTTCAACGACGCTGGCGACCTCTTTGGCCACGCCCAGAACTTCCTGACGGTCCAGCAGCCAATTACGACCCTGGCCCTGTACCCATCCCTGACTTACGCGACGGGGAGAGGGACCTGGTCAAACGGGACCTCATTTACTTTCCGGCTGGAAAATGTTGATATGCACTATATCTGGACGACCGGAAACAATTACAAGCGTGATGATTTCAGCAACCAGGGGACAGTCACTCCTGACTGGGACCGGACGGATAATGGTAACTATGCCTGGCTGGATGGTTCCTTTATCACCAGTTCTGGTCAGCTCGTGGCGACTGGCTGGCACGCGACCAACGCCTCCCAGGGGCGCCCTTACCACTACCTGATTGCACTCGACCAGAACGGACACGAGCTTCGGCGGGTGATCACCAACCGTGTTGACCGTCCCGATGTTCAGCGGGCCCATAATGTCTATGATGCGGCCAAGGCAGGCTTTTCAACCAAACTCGACCTGGCAAATCAGCTTGCCAAGGTGACCAGTATCCGCTTGATCAGTCGGTATAGCGGCAGTGCGGATGGCAATAGCGATTACGTTGATTATTGGTTTGCGCCGCTTTCGGTAGACCAGGGGAACTATGCCAATCTGGATGGTGCCACGGTGGTGGGTGACCAGCTCCAGCTCAGCGGTTGGCACGCCAGCAACCAGGCGTCTGGAAAGGCTTACCACTACATCATCATTTTGAACAATGGTCGTGAAGTGGGGCGGCGGCTGGTGTCGGCAGGCACCAACCGGCCGGACGTAGCTAACGTTTACGGCCACATCGCTGGCGCTGGGCGGTCCGGCTTTAGTGTGAACTTTGACCTGGCCGCGCTTAACTTTAACCAGCGGCTCCAGGTGTTGAGTCGCTACACAGATGACCCCGCCGGCAACGGCAACGCTGTCGACTACTGGTTTACTCCGCTGACGGATGGCCAGTACAGCAACCAGGCTTACCTGGATAACTTTACAGTCAGCAATGGTCAGTTGCGGATTGCTGGTTGGCACGCGAACGGGGTCAGCCGGTTTGAACAGCACCACTTTATTATCCTGTTCGACGCGACGGCAAACCGCCAGGTAGAATCGTACCTGGTTACCGCTGCCGCCCGGCCGGATGTTCAACGAGCTTACCCGGGAGTTGCCAACGCCGGGCAGTCTGGCTTTGAGCTAACCTTAAACCTGGCGGAACTCAACCTGATTCCTGGGCATCGCTACCTGGTTGTCAGCCGTTATTCCAGCAGTGCTAGTGGGAACGGCAACGGGAATGGCAGCCAGTTTACCGACTACTGGTTCGCACCCCAGGAACTGTTGTCCGGTCAGGAAGCTGGGTACGTGGACCAGCACCTCCTCCAGCAGGCTAATGACCAAGCTAAGTTGACAGTTGCTGGCTGGCGGGTCACTAACTTGGCTCGTGGCTACCACACCCTGATCCTGTTCGATAACACGCGGGGGCGGGAACTGACCCGGCAGACGGTTGCTGATTCGCCGGTAGGTATCTCCCGGCCGGATATTTCCCGGTTATATGGTCGGCAGTACTTAAACGCGGCCACCGCTGGCTTTACGGCTACGCTAGTTTTACCCGTGGGATGGCCGCGTGGCAATGACTATACGCTCATCAGTCGGTACTCGCCAACCGCCGACGCGAACGTCAATTACGTAGACGTGCCGATCCACCTTGGTGTCATTCAAGAGAAACTTTAATGGAACACAAAAAGCCGCTCGAGAAAATTCCCGAGCGGCTTTTTACGGAATGCTATTATTACGTCACCGATTAGTGGTGGCTAACAACCGCATTGCTTGGCAGTTGACCAGACCAGTCTTGGTATTGAACCTGTGAACTGCCCTTGGCAGTGTAACGATCCATCCCGTCGCTATCAACGTGGTGGGTAACACCTTGAGCGTCAGTCCAGCTGGCAACATCACCTAAGCCGAGTTGGATGTTTTGGTTTTCCTTCACACTGCTGGATGATTCTTGGGCAGCCTTTGCAGGAGCAGCAACGGCACTGGCATTAGCACTTCTCGTGGAAGCAACAGTGCTACTTGCTGCTTGGCTGCTAGCCTGCTTGGATACCGTACTTGCAGAGCTGCTGTTATTCGAAGTCATCTTTTGTTCGCTAGTACTTTCCTTAGCTGCTGCCTTGTCGCTAGCTTTCTTATGGTTCTGCTTAACGACCTGGGCGCTTTGCGCTTCGTGACTCTTGTGGGTCGTAGTTGCACTATTGGCAGCGCAACCGCCTAACCCTAACGCAAGCATAACAACTAATGAACTCTTTAAGACCTTTTGATTTAACTTCATAATAATAGCACCCCTTCCGCAATGTTTTTAACATTGTTCTTTTCTTTCAATGATTATATTGTAACACTGTTGAAATATTTATGTAACCTTTTAGACAATAAAATGTCAATTTATTTCAAACTTAGTCATTTTTCGTAATAAATGTTTAATAAGCTGGTGATTACGACCAGAAAAGGGGACCTAAGCTATCTTTTCGGTGGTAAAAGGCTTACTATATTATACGAATGCTTAACGAGAAACGAGGAGAAAACGTGAAAGAAAAATACTACCATTGGCTCTTTTGGCCGAGCCTACTGCTGGTGATCGCGGCTCTGATTTGGGTGTGCACCAAGATCCAGTTTATTTTCCAGCCCTTTCTTACCTTTATTTCAGTAGTCTTTGTGCCATTGATTTTGTCGGGTTTCCTTTATTACATGCTTAACCCGATTTTGAAATTATTACTGAAAGTTCGTCTGGGCCGCTTTCGCCTTAACCGGGGCGTTGCCAGCTTGCTGCTGGTTTTAATGCTGATTTTAATTATTTGTGGCGGCCTAGCAATGCTGATTCCACCAGTGGTCAAGGAAATTACGAGTCTGGTGACCCACTTGCCACAGACGGCGAGCGGCTTGCAGCGGCTGCTGAATGATACGATCCAGCATTCGCCCCTGAAAAATATCGACCTGACGGCTTACTACCGGCAGTTTGATCACCAGCTTGCTAACTATGCCCAGGTGGTTCTCAAGGGTCTATCATCGCGGATTGGCGACGTCATTAATGCGGTGACGAATATTACGGTCGTGACCATCACGGTGCCAGTAATGCTCTTCTATATGCTGAAGGATGGGTCCAAACTGGGGCCAAGCATCCAGAAGTGGCTATCACCACACCATGCTAAGGAAGTCGACCAGCTGCTGGGGAAGATGAATGATACCCTGTCTTCCTACATTGCGGGGCAGGTAATTGAGTGCTTGTTCGTGGCCGTCTTTACCTCGCTGGGCTACCTGTTGATTCACCAGCCGTTGGCCCTGGTGCTCGGGATTGTTGCCGGCCTGTGCAATATTATTCCCTATATCGGTCCCTATATTGGAATCGCGCCGGCACTCTTTGTGTCACTGACGATGGCCCCGCAGAAGCTGATTTTGGTTATCATTGTGGTTATTGTGGTCCAACAAATCGACGGGAACGTTATCTACCCAAATATTATCGGGAAGACGCTCCAAATTCACCCGTTGACGATCATCCTGTTCTTACTTGCAGCGGGCCACATCGCGGGAATTGCGGGAATGATTCTTTGCATCCCGTTCTATGCCGTCCTCAAGACGATTGCAGAATACTTCTTTGATATTTACCGGATTGAACACCCGGTAAAGGATGAAACAAAAGAATAATAAAAAGGTGAGTGGGAAATAACCTCCTTGACAAGGCGTATGACTAGCCTAGGACGATAGTTGACACGGCACGGGTCGGCTATCGTTCGTAGGCAAATAGCCTTGCTTCGCGGCGCTAGACACTAGCCTTGTGGTTATTTTCCACGTTATCTTTATAATAGTTAAGAACTAGCAAGAGGCTGGTGAGAAAATGAAGTTTTCTCCCAGCCTCTCTTTGTCTTAAATAGGTTAATTCATGCGGTTAACGACCCCGTGGCTCGGGTTGGCGTTAATCTGGTTGTCAAAGTTAACTACCCATTGGTAACCGCCATTATGGTAGTGGAGGTTGAATTCCCGACTATCATATTGAACAGCTTGGCCTGGAATCGGGTCATAGCGATATTCATTGGTAATCGTGCCATTATTGTGGTTGATGATATCAGACATATCCCAATCAACATTATGAGTCCGTCCTTGCTCATCATTCCAAACCCAGTAGTAGTAAAACGGTGCCGGTAATTCTTGTTCGTCATCGTTATTAACTGCTTGCTGGGTGTTTTGTGCAGGCCGCACAAGCTGGTTGTTTTGGTTAGCGTTAGTTTGGCCTGCGACAGGAGCCTGGTTGCCGGAAGCTACCGCGTTGCTGTTAGCGAGTGCCGGATTAACAACGCTGGCTGGCTGATTTACGTTTGCGTAGCTTGCGGGGGCCTCAATGGCCGCCTTGTTAGCAGTGGCCTGGTTGCTTTCCTGCTTAGTGCTTGGCTGGTCAGTGCTATCGTTAGCGGCTTTCTTATGGTTATTTGCTTTCGTGACCTTTGCGGAAGTTGGCTCGTGGCTAGTCTTATGCGTGCTGGCACTGTTATTGGCTGCACAGCCACCAAGCCCGAGTGCGAGTAATAATACTAATGAACTATTGATAATGGCTTTATTTAATCTCATTGTAAACACCCCTTTAACCGCAGGAAGCATTACCACTTCTTGTTTACACTATTATTGTAACACGTCAGCAATTAAAATGTAATGTTTTTGTAACAAAAATCATAAAAAGAGAGAATACTAGCTTGGCTAGTTCACCATCCTGTTTTCGCACGGGCACTGCGCTACGGTTTTCCTTTAAAATAAAAGAGGCTGGGAATTAACTCAACCTCTTTAATATTTTAAAGTTAGTAATGCCTCAGCGCAGTAGCTGGTTGGCAGTTCAAACGCTGATCAATCAGCCTTTAACCAACCCAAAATAGGCTTGCTACACGGCGTAGCCATCCTTCCTACAGGCTAGCTGCGCGTCGACAGGNGCAGTAGCTGGTTGGCAGTTCAAACGCTGATCAATCAGCCTTTAACCAACCCAAAATAGGCTTGCTACACGGCGTAGCCATCCTTCCTACAGGCTAGCTGCGCGTCGACAGGGGTGGGACGACGAACTAGACAAGCTAGTTCTGTCCCACTCTCATACTTTAATCTTCTTGATTATCGACAATGACGTAGTTTCCGGTGATAAACCGCTGGTCGCCAATTTGGTACCAGGTAATTTCGCCATTATCATCTAACTTACCGCTGATGCTGACCCGTTTACCATCGGGGATGGTCGCGACCTTTTTGCCATAGGGGGCATCATAGACATCGATTTCCCGGTTCGGCAGGTAATCCACGGTTCCCTGAACGTTCTTTAGCGGTAGGATTGTTAACTGGTCCGCCAGTGTGGAAGGCTGGTGATCATCATTTTGGTAGGGATTGGTGACGACGCGCATCCCCTGGTAGCGAACCCACTGGTCTGCGCCTAGCTCGTACCAGGTGTCACCATTTTCGGTGTTGACCCGGTGAAAGGCCTTAACAACAATTCCGGCGGGGAGGGGGATGTCAATTGGCAAGCCCTTGACGTTATCGTAGACCGTGGCTGCCTGGTCGATTTGCAGGTAAGTATCGACGGCTTCGACTTCCTGCCAGTTGTCCTTCCGATAATAGAACTTGACGTCCTTACGCTGCATGTTAAAAGTGCCATCGGTCGCACCGTCGACGTCGACATAGCGGTAGCGGGGGAAGTTTTTCCGTTCAACGTGGTACTTGCAGCCGGTGACGCCCCGCATCAGTTGGGGGACCATTAAGTTCTCACCAGTGTCAATATCAAGGTAGTACACCCAAATTGGGTTGCCAGTTTTCAAAGGTTCTAACACGATTCCCACCTCATTGTAAAAGATAATTAGTTTAATTATACCGCATTTTGGCCCTTAGTCCCTGAGAAGTCAGAAACTAGCCAACTTTATTTCCGTTTGCTAAAATAGTTTCAGTAAATTTACAAAAGGGGATAACTAGATGAAACGCCGCCAACAGATCCAGCGAAGCACCATTCGCTCAATTTTGATTGCGATAATTATTTTACAAGACTTCGTACCATTTTTAGGGAACATTCCGGTTGGTCCCCTGAGTATTACAACCATGCACGTAACCGTGATTATTGCGGCAATCGTGGTTGGGCCGGTAGATGGTGCCATTATCGGCGGGGTCTGGGGAATTCTGACCTGGGTCCGGGCCTTCGTCGCGCCGTCAAGTCCCCTGGCCCCCCTGGTCATGGTTAACCCCCTGGTTTCGGTGGTGCCGCGAATCATGATCGGGTTGGTAGCGGGTTACCTTTACCGTTGGCTGGCCCGCCTGAGTAAGCAGCCCCGGCTAGCAATGATTCTTGCAGGAATTGCTGGCAGCCTAACGAACACTGGCCTAGTCTTGGGAGCAATCGCACTCTTTTACCGGACTCCGGCTGTGGCACGGGCCTATGGAGTTAACGTTGACCACTTGCTGCCGGCTCTTGAAACGATCATGGCAACGAATGGGCTGGCTGAGCTAGTTTTTGCTGCTATCGTGGTGCCGCTGGTTGCTTACCCGGTCTTGGAAGTGCGCCGGCGGTTAGGATAGGAAAGTTAAAAATGCGTCTAGGTAAAATTGGCCTAGGCGCATTTTTTGATTGAGCTAGTATTTACTTGTTTTCTGCTGGTGCTTCGGCTGGTTGGGTGGCACCGGCGGCAACGACGGTAATGTTGCCAGCAGAGTCTAGTTGGGCGGCTAAGTCGTGGACGTCACCGTGGTCAAGGACGTAGTCGGCGATCCGGTCTTCAATTTGTTCTTGAATTACCCGACGAAGAGGACGGGCACCCATCTTCGGATCGTAGCCGAGGTCGACCAGCTTTTCGTCCACGTCATCCGGAACGGTAATGTGGAGGTCCTTTTCCTTGAGCATTCCGTTAACGTCATCGATCATCAGGTTGACAATCTTCATCAGGTCCTCCTTGGTGAGGGCGTTGAACTGGACGATGTCATCAAACCGGTTTAAGAACTCCGGCTTGAAGTAGTTGGTCAGCTTGTCGATGATCGAGTGGGTCGAGCCGGCAGCTTCGGCCCCAAAACCAACACTGGCAACCGCATCGCCCGTTCCGGCGTTGGAAGTCATAATGATGATCGTGTCCTTGAAGCTAACAGTCCGGCCCTGGGAGTCAGTCAGTCGGCCGTCATCCAGGATTTGCAGGAACATGTGCATGACATCCGGGTGGGCCTTTTCCACTTCATCCAGCAGGATCAAGCTGTACGGGTGACGGCGAACTTGTTCAGTCAGCTGCCCGGCTTCTTCGTAACCAACGTAACCAGGAGCTGCCCCAATCAACTTGGAAGTGGACGTCTTGTCCATGTATTCTGACATGTCAAAGCGAATCATGGCGTCCTTAGAACCAAAGAGCTGCTTAGCCAATTGCTTAGCAGTTTCGGTCTTTCCGACCCCGGTTGGCCCAACGAAGAGGAAGGAACCAATTGGCCGACCGGACTTATTCAAGCCAATCCGGTTCCGCCGAATTGCCCGGGCGACCTTGTCAACGGCCTCGTTTTGGCCAATTACGTGGGCTTCCAGTTCCTTATCGAGGTCCCGTAGCTGGTTTTCTTCCTGCTGCTGGAGGTCACCAACGGGGATGTTGGTCTTTTCCTCGACAATCTTTTGCATATCCTGAGCAGTAACCGTTGCGGACTCCTCAGTGTGGTTTTCTTCGGCGTCCTTCTTAGCCTTTTCCAGTCGGGTAACTTGGTCCCGGTAGAAGGCGGCCTTCTCGTAGTCCTGGTTGTCAACGGCTTGCTGCTTGTGAGCTTCGGCCGTGTGAATCTCGTTTTCAATCATGTTCGGGTCGGCCGTCTTCAGGGTCAGGTTCTTGCGGGAGCCGGCTTCGTCTAGGAGGTCGATCGCCTTGTCCGGCAGGAAGCGGTCCTGGATGTAGCGGTCAGAGAGCTTGGCAGCGGCAACGACCGCCTCGTCGGTGTACTTGACGTGGTGGTAGTCCTGGTAGCGGGCCTTAATTCCATTCAAGATTTTGATGGTTTCGTCCACGGATGGTTCGTCGACTTCGACCGGTTGGAACCGGCGGGCGAGGGCTGCGTCCTTTTCAATCTTCCGGTATTCATTCAGGGTCGTCGCGCCGACTAATTGGAAGTCGCCACGGGCGAGGGCCGGCTTCAAAACGTTGCCAGCGTCCATGCCGCCCTCGGCATTTCCGGCACCCATGATTTCGTGGATTTCATCAATGAAGAGGATGATGTTCTTGTTTTTGCGAACTTCTTCCATTAATTGCTGCATCCGCTTTTCAAATTGACCCCGAATTCCGGTCCCTTGAACTAGGGATACGACGTCTAAGCGGATGATTTCCTTATTAGCCAGCTTTTCAGGAACTTGGCCGGAAACGATGGCCTGGGCGAGTCCTTCAACTACGGCGGTCTTACCAACCCCGGCTTCACCGATTAGGACCGGGTTATTCTTGGTCCGCCGGTTCAAAATTTCAATGACCCGTTTAATTTCGTTGTCCCGGCCGATTACCGGGTCAATTTTACCCTGGCGCGCCATTTCAGTAAGGCTGATCCCGTATTGGCCGAGGATGCCCTTGCCGCCACGCCGGCCGCCGGCTTGTTGTCCCTGGGGACCAGCGGCTTGACCATTTTGGCCGGCCGCCTGGCTTTGCATATCGTTCATTGCGTTCATAAAGTCTTCGAGACTTCCAAAGTTAAAGTTATTCATTCCGTTACCTCCGTTCATCAGATTAGTTTGGAGATTTTGTAATTTTTGGTAGCATTGTTGGCAGAGGTCAATTTGCACCCGCTGACCATTAAAGTTCATTTGTAGGTGGATTGATGCGGGATTTTGATGACAATTTTGACAGAGCATCAGGTAAATACCTCCTTGGTAAAATCGTGGTCAAAATGTTTGACCATTCTTGACTATTGATTATATTATACTTACTTTTTATTACAGCGCAAGTCAAGTGTCTCGACCTGGCTAAAAATACCGCCTGCTTGATTGCAGAGGTGGCATGGCCTCCCTAATCAGGAAAGGCAGCTGATTTAGCATTATTTTAGCACTCTTCAAGTGAGTTTGCTAAAGAGGGTCACTCAGGGGTCGTGTATAATAGAAGAAAAATGGAGGCGAGAAGATGGCAGAACAAGATTATAAACAGCTCCTCGACGACTTGCGGGCAGGGAAAATCGACCAGTTTGAAATTGGACCAGAGCAGTTTCAGGAATTTCAGCCGGTCTACCACTCATACCCCTACCGGACCCAAATTGTGGGGAAGGCGCATATAGGCGGTAAAATCATCTACCGGTTGGTAAAGCGATAAGTGCCCCGGACTCGCTTGTATTTACCGCTTACAATTGCTAAAATATATCTATCGAGGTGTATCGGTGGTAGAATAATCACTGATAAAAGTAAATCTGCTCGAAGGAGACTGATTAATAATGGAAAAACGCGATTTTACTATTACTGCTGAAACTGGTATCCACGCACGTCCAGCAACAATCTTGGTACAAGCTGCTTCCAAGTTTGCTTCAGACGTTACCCTGTCATACGAGGGCAAGAGTGTTAACCTGAAGTCCATCATGGGTGTAATGTCACTTGGCGTGGGCCAAAACGCCAACGTTACCATCACCGCAAGTGGGGATGACGAAAAGGAAGCCCTGGATGCCGTTGCTGAAACAATGAAGAAGGAAGGATTGACTGACTAATGTCTTTACTGCTAAATGGGTTGGCAGCGAGCAACGGGATTGCAATTGCTCCTGCCTACCTGTTAGTGGGGTCAGATCTGCCTGTTCAAAAACAGCATACTAATGATAAGGATCATGAGGTCACGCGGCTTCATGATTCTTTTGCGTTCAGCCGCCAGGAACTTCGCCGCATTCGTGACCAGGCCCACGAACGATTAGGGCAGCGGGCGGCCGCCGTGGTAGATACCCAATTAGCAATGCTGGGGGATCCGGCCCTCTTTGCGATGATGCGGCAAGAGATTATGCAGTCCGGGGTGACTGCGGAGTGGGCGGTCAAGCAGACCGCGGATCACTACCTGACCATTTTTGAAAAACAAAATGACAATGATTACCTGCAGGCGCGGGGGACGGCCATGCGGGATGTTGCCAAACGGCTGCTAAGCCACTTAATGGCGGTGGAACTTCCGGACCCGCAAAAGCTGGACCACCGGGCAATTATTGTTGCCGCAAACATCACTCCGACCGACACCGCCCAATTTGACCGGCGCTATGTCGCTGGGCTGGTTACTGATACAGGGGGCCGGACCTCACACTTTACCATCATGAGCCGGACCCTCTCGCTGCCGGTCGTTGTCGGGACAAAAATCGCAACGACGGAAATCCAAAACGGTGACCTCCTCATTGTCGATGGCATTCACGGCAAGGTAATCGTTCGGCCAACGGAGGAAGAGCTTGAGCAATACCGCTTACTGGCTGGCAAGTTTGCCCGGGAGCAGGAAGCCTGGGGAGCGGTTCGGAACCAGCAGACAATTAGTGCGGACGGCCGGCACTTTGAAGTTGCCGCCAACGTGGGCACCCTGGCGGATATGGAGGATGCCCGGAAGAATGGTGCCGAGGGGATTGGCCTTCTTCGGACCGAGTTCTTATACATGAACCAGTCCCGCTTGCCGAGCGAGGAGGAACAGTTTCGCGCCTACAAGCAATTTGTCGCGGGGATGAATGAAAAGCGGGTGGTTGCCCGCACCCTCGATGTCGGGGGAGACAAGCGGCTTGGGATGGTCCCGCTGCCGAGCGAGGCGAACCCCTATCTTGGCTTTCGCGCTATTCGGATTGGGTTAGCCCGCCCGGAAATTTTGCGTCCCCAGTTGCGGGCCCTGCTCCGGGCGTCCGTGTATGGCCGGCTGGCGATTATGTTTCCGATGGTGGCAACGTTAGAAGAGTTTCACCAGGCCCGGGCAATTTTGGAGGAAGAACGGGCCCAACTTAGTTCGGCGGGGATTCCACTCGCCCAGAACGTTGAGCTGGGGATGATGCTGGAAATTCCCGCGGTTGCCATGATGGCGGATATTTTTGCCACGGAGGTCGACTTCTTTAGCATCGGCAGCAACGACCTGATTCAATACCTGTTCGCGGCGGACCGGGGGAACCCACGGGTGGCCTATCTTTATCAAGAATTGCATCCCGCTGTCTTGCGGACGGTCAAGCGAGTGATTGACGCCGCCCATGCTGAAGGAAAGTGGGTTGGAATGTGCGGTGAAATGGCAGGGAACCCGTTGGCTGCCCCCTTATTAATGGGGATGGGGCTAGATGAGTTTTCAATGAATAGCAACCAGATTTTACAAATTCGGTCCCTGATTAAGAAAATGAACACCCGCCAGCTGCAACCGCTTGTACACCGGGCGTTGAACGCGCAAAGCGCTCCGGAAGTGGCGGAGCTGGTTCGCACAGCAATTCCGGAACTCAATAGATAGGAAGGACAGGAGCTGACTTTTTAATAAGGGCAGCCTGTCAAACTAAACAACAACCAGGAGGTGAGCCGTTACCAGCCAATCTCCTGGTTGTTTGTTTTAAGAAAGACTTAATCCATCCACTAGAGCTTGTCGCTTGTGGTAATTCATCTTACAATAAAAAATACGGGTCTTTGCTAAAGAAAGATGCATTTAGTATAATAGCTAATATTATGGACGAAAATAATAGATGGGAGCAGTTAGTGTGAATATCGGTCTTTTTACAGATACATATTTTCCGCAGGTCAGCGGGGTGGCGACGTCGATTAAGACCCTCCGTGACGAGTTAACTGCTCAGGGACACAACGTATACATCTTTACGACCACCGATCCCAAGGCGAGGGAGGATGATGTTGAGGCAGGAATTTACCGCTTCCCGAGCATCCCATTTGTCTCCTTTACTGAGCGCCGGATTGCGGTGCGCGGAGCCTTTCGGGCAGTCCACCTGGCAAAGAAGTTTCAGCTAGACGTGGTTCATAACCAGACCGAGTTTGCGCTGGGGATGATGGGCAAGATAGTTGCGCACGAGTTGAAAATTCCGTGCTTGCATACCTATCACACGATGTACCAGGACTATCTTCACTACATTGCAAATGGTCACATTGTTAAGCCTAAGAATGTGGCGACCTATGCCCGACTCTACATGAAAAACATGGATGGGATCGTGGCTCCAAGTGAGCGGGTGCTAGACACGCTCCGTTCGTACGGGATTAGTGCGCCGATCCGAATTATTCCCACCGGAATTAATTTACGGGTTTACCAGCAGTGGGATTCTCCCGCGGAGCTGGCGGCCCTGCGGGAAAAGTACGGTTATGCGCCGGATACGCCGGTCCTGTTGTCACTTAGCCGGCTGGCTTACGAAAAGAATATTCATGCGCTGATTGAGGCGATGCCAGATATTCTGGCCCAGGATCCCCGGACCCAGTTGCTGATTGTTGGGGATGGTCCGGCCCGGACTACTTTGGAACGGCAGGTTCGGCAGATGAAGCTAACCGACCACGTTCAATTTGCTGGCGAGATCAAAAACGCGGACGTCCATCATTATTACCAGATGGCGGACGTTTTCGTGTCAGCCTCGGATTCGGAGTCCCAGGGCTTGACCTATGATGAAGCCCTGGCTTCCGATCTACCAATTGTAGTGATGCGGAGCGTGTACACGGATGAGCTGATTGATGATCCGGCAATTGGGGTTAGTTTCCAAAAGCGGGCAGACCTGGTAAAGGGAGTTCATTACTACCTTAACCATCCCGCCAGTCAGGAATCCCATGCTCGCCGCCAGGAAAAACTTCACGCGATTTCGGCAGAGGTGTTTGCAAAACGGGTGGTCGCTTTTTATAATGACTGCCAGGAACAGCTAGCGGCAGAAGAAGCGGCGAAAGCCCACCATCATTCTCGTCGTCTATTTCATCGTTCAAGGAGTTAGTGATGATTAAGATTACAATGTTTTCGTCTGCTGATAAGGTAGCTGGCCAGGGGGTCGGCAGTGCCTACCTGGAATTGGTCAACCTACTGCGGAGCCGGTACCAAGACCAATTAGACGTCCAGATCAACCACTACCGGGAAAGCGACATTAGTCATTACCACACAATTGATTTACCCTTCTATTTTTCGACATTTTCCAAAAAGCGGGGCCGAAAAATCGGCTACGTTCACTTCTTGCCGGAAACACTGGAGGGGAGTTTAAAAATCCCACAGCCTTTTCGTGGGATTTTTTACCATTATGTCATTGCTTTTTATAAACGAATGGACCATTTGGTGGTGGTTAACCCGTCTTTTATTGACAAGTTAACCGCCTATGGTATTCCCCGCCAGAAAATTACCTATATTCCAAACTTTGTTGACGCCAAACGTTTCCACCCGGTGGATGCAAGCCGGCGTGCGCAATTGCGGCGTCATTACCACCTGCCTGCAGATAAGTTTGTCGTTTTAGGCTCGGGGCAGGTACAGGAACGCAAGGGAGTACCGGACTTTATTACCTTGGCGCGGCAGAATCCAGACGTTCAGTTTATTTGGGCCGGGGGCTTTTCCTTTGGACGGTTGACGGACGGCTATACGGAGTTGAAAAAAGTTGTTGATGACCCGCCAAGCAACCTGCTCTTTACCGGGATCGTTAGCCGGGACGAAATTGCCGATCTAAATAACCTGGCGGACTTGTTTTTGCTTCCTTCTTATAATGAACTTTTCCCAATGTCGGTCTTAGAAGCGTTTAGCTGTGGGACCCCAGTAATGCTACGGGACCTTGACCTGTATCATTCAATCATTGCTGGTGACTACGAGCCGGCTAAGGATGTGGATGAGATGCAGGTAAAACTGACCCTCTTGCGAAATGACCCGGCGCGACTGGCTCATTGGCAGGAGCAGGCTCATCAGGCGGCCCAACGCTACTCGGAGGATCATTTAGCAAAGGTCTGGCTTGCCTTTTACCAAAGCCAGGTAAAGGAGGGCCAGCATGAGTAGGAAAAATTGGCTCGCTCTGGTTGCGATGCTGCTGATTGGTGGGGGAATCGTTGCCTACTCCCTACGGACCGTCAACCTCCGCTTACTGGTCCAGGACTTTTTTACCCTTAACTGGTGGTGGATGCTGGTTGCTCTGGCCTGTATTTGTCTTTACCTAATCCTGGAGGGGGTCGTGGTGAAGATTTTTATGAATAACCGTCATGCTGACTTTACCTGGAAAGATGCGCTGCGGCTGCCCCCGATTGAGCAGCTTTTTAACGGGATTACGCCCTTTTCTACTGGGGGTCAGCCTGCCCAGCTTGTAGCAATGCTGCAGTGTGGCGTTGACGGGGGACTGGCAAGCTCGGTTCTCTTGATGAAGTTCGTGGTTTTCCAAGCGATGATCGTGATTAACTTCCTGATTAGCTTACTGATTGGTTTCCACTTTATCGCGGAAAAACTCCATGCGTTATCACTGCTGGTATTGCTGGGGTTTGTTATCCACTTGGCGGTGATCGTCGGTTTGCTGCTGGTGATGTACTGGTACGGATTCACCAAGCGGGCCCTGAACTTGTTGATTAAACCCTGCGCCTGGTTTATGAAACCACAACGGTACGAGCGGCTACGGATTTCTTTGAATGAAAAGGTGGACTCGTTTTATCAGGAAAGTCTCCGCATGAAGGAAGAATACGGGAAGATGGCTAAGGTCTGCCTGGTAACGTTATGCCAGCTGTTTTTCTATTACGCTATTCCATACTTCATTATGCTGGCACTCGGTGTTCACGGAATGAACTTTATAATGGTGATTAGCCTCCATGTACTTATTTTCATGATCATCTCGCTCTTCCCGATTCCGGGAGGCGCCGGTGGGGCAGAGTACTCATTCTCCGTTCTTTTTGCCAGCTTCATTGGTTCTGGTACTAAGCTAGTGCTGGCGATGATTTTGTGGCGGCTGTTGACGTACTATTTCGGGATGTTCGCCGGGATGGTTGCATTGTTTATTAAACCAGATAAAATTAAACATGAAGATTAGCGGTTGGGGATGTTCTCCAGCCCTTTTTAGTTAAGGAGGATTGACTTAGTGGAAGAATCAATGTTGCTGCCAATTGTTCGCCGCCTCAATGCGATGCGGTGTGATACAAGTGGGAAAAGACAGCGTCGGACGTTTGAACAGTTTGGGATTCCGGTTTGCGAAGTGACCTATGTTCGTGAAAGCGATGATTTTATTTTTGTGCGTTTTCGTCCACAGGAACGGTTCTGTTTTGACAGTATTGACTTAACGGCGATTGAAGTTTACGACAGTTTGTATGAACTGCGGCATACTTTTTAAATTCAAAAAAAGTGTTGACGAACAGGGGAATGCTTGGTATATTATTACTTGCTGTTACGGAGCAGTGTGATTGATGCTTCGAAATAGTTGTTGACAGAGATTCACATCTTTGTTATTATAAATGAGTTGTCTTGTGAGATGATAATCAAGAATCATTAAAAATTGTTCTTGACATCAAATCGCCTTGATGATAAAATATAAGAGCTGTCTAGTGACAGTTTGGTAGACCTTTGAAAACTGA
>NZ_AZGE01000012.1 GCF_001434465.1 Limosilactobacillus oris DSM 4864 | reverse complement strand
TAAAGTAATCGGGCTTATGTCACAGCCCCATTTCCCACTCCCGTTTGTCTCACTCTCTCATAGTTTAGCGTTGCTGTTTGTCTTTTTGAACAGCCTGTTTGAAGGCCTGGTAGTCCATGCTGACTTGTTTAACGTACTGCAATGACCAGTTGGCCAGCCCTTCATCAAGAACTTTTTGGTGCTTGATGTAGCCGCGGATCATCGGCGAGGTCGGACTTTGGGAATGAGCCATGGCGAGCAGGAGGGCGCAGACCTGACAGTAGAGTTGGAAACTATCCAGGTCCAGCTTGCTGACGTTGATTGATTCCTTCATGTCACGGAATTGGCGAACGTAATAGCTGCGGCCGCCAAAACGGGTACTTGCCAGGAAGGGATCCGAACTCGATTGCAGGACCCGCTGGGCGGTGACGATTCGGCGCCCAGCCCGGATTCCATTGTGAATTGCTTCTTGAACCTGCAAGCTGAGGAGGTTGTAACGAAGGGGAAGGGCCTCCTTGACTTGGAGGACGATGTGGCTGCCGTCCAGCCCGGTCAGCATGATTAAGTAGCAGCGGGTCCCAAAGCTGCCAACTCCGACACTGTAACGGATAATATCGGAAATATGGAAGTTGGCAAGGAGAACTCGGACGTCTTCGCGGGCGTTTTGCCGGTAGAAATTATAGCCTGCCACCACTTGCTGGTAGAGGAGGGGACCGAGATGTTTGGCCCGCGGCGGGTTATCCTTGAAGACCAGCTGGCCGAGTTCGTTGGTGGTCCCCATCTTTTGGACGATTTCTTCGGAGTTACTGTGCTGGCTCTTCTTCATAATTTTCTCGAGCCGGTAATTCATTTCCGCGTTGCCATCACCGAGGGCGTTGATGGTATTGACCATGTCGTTGATTTCAAAGGAAGAATAAAAAATTTCGGAGAGGGTCATCCGGTTGGCCCGTTTAATAGCGTGCCGGTAGGTCTTGGTCGTTAGCTTGAGCAGTTCCTTGAGGGCGTCGCGGTTAAAGCCGTTTTCTTCCCCGACCAGTTCGGCGCTGACCAGGAGGCGTTTCAGGTCACTCTCCCAGTTGCCGATTCGGGACTCGTCAAAGTCGTTGAGGCCAAAGAGCAGTTGTCGTTCCGGTGAGGCATAGAAACCAAAGTTATTGACGTGGGCGTCCCCACTGATGACGATGGGGATGTTGCTCTGGTGCTGCTCTTTTAAATCGCGTTCCATCAATTCCGCGGTGCCCCGAAAAAAGGCAAACTGGCTTGCCAGCATCCGTTGGTGACGCAGGGGCAGCAGTTCGGGAATCATTTTAGATTCGGTCATCTGGATGGCTACGACCGGATCCCGGTCGACGGGGACGAAGGTACTCAGGTCCTGGCTGGTCACCTTTTGCTGGATGTTGCGGCCGGTGCGCTCCAGTTCCTGCTTACTCTGGTGGAGCTGCAGCCGTTTTAAGTCAAAAATATCTAAATTAGGATTAGTCATGGGTAGACTTCCTTTCCGTACTTGCGTTGGTGCTAGTAATTCTCATTTTAGCATTTTCGTTAAGTTGGTAAACAATATTTGTTTTGATAATGGTTATCTGCCACAATAAGAGTAACTATGGAAAAGGAGCTGGTAATGGTGATTATTGCAGTAGATGATTTGCTCGCCCAACACCTGCACGTTAACACGCGGGCACGGTTCAAGGGCCAGCTGGGTAATGCACAAAACTGGTCGGTCCGAGTGACGGGTGACTTCATGATTGTTATGAATAACCAACTGGCCCTGCCTGTAATTGTGCGCCACCCCCAGCGCTTTAATGATTCCCGGTCATTCATGGCGGCGTTTAAGCGCCAATTCCTCGCCCTGCTGGAGCTTTCACCGATTCCGCACGCAAAAATCAGCCTGATTCGCAACGCTCAGTTTGCCACCGTGAGCTTTGAAAGGGGCGTCAACACGGCGGCGGCCCGCTACCTCCAGAATTACGCTGACCTGCTAAACGACCATCAGGGGACGATCGACTGGAGCAAGCAGCCTAGCAATGCCGAACTCGCTTTACAGCTAGCGGAGGAGACCTGGAAGAAGGACCCGGTATCGGGAGAAAAGCTGCCAATCATGGACTTCTTTGAAGACTACGCGATGATGAACTTTCACTTGCCAGCCCATCCCGACTTTAACGAGCATAACCGCACCTACCTCTACCGCTCCTCATCCTTAAACGATATTATGAACGCGGTGGCAGTCAACCAGCAGTTCTTGACGGACTACCGCCGCCTGCTCGACCGCCACGGCAAGAGTGACCAGATTATTGACAGGGATGTTGACGTGGCCGCGGACTACTGTTCATTTTGTGAGGCGAACGGGATCTCGCCCCTGGATGACTTGGCCTTACCGTATTATTACCTCCTCCACTACGATGAACGGCAAGATGAAAACATTTCTGACACGGCCTTGAAGGGCATTGCGACCGGCTTGCGCGAGTTTGCTCGTTTTATGCGGGCGCAGCAGCTGTTTAGTGATGATGACTTCAGCCAGTTTAACCAGGCGGTGGCTCAGGGTTGGGACGCCCTCCATTCTCAGCAGCGGACCTACCACTTGCAACAGCTGCTGCGCCGGATTCAGTTGCAGTTTGACCGGCAACGGCAGAACGTGCGACGGCCCCTTGATGTAGCCCGGCAAACCTTCCGCGTGCGGGTCGAGCTAGCCGATTATTCTCCGCAAATGTGGCGGGAATTTGAGGTTAGCGGAGATACCCGCCTCGACAAGTTGTGTTTTCAAGTACTCACGCTCTTTAATGTCCGGGGCAACCACCTCTTTGACCTCTGGGCGGGGACAACTGGCTACCAGCTACCGCTTTTGGACAGCGGCTATGAGGAGACGGCCAGCCTGACAAAGCACTGGCTTGGCGAATTTAAGGCGGGTGACCAGCTGACCCTTAACTACGACTTTGGTGATTCCTGGAAATTTATCATCCGGCTGGTGGCAACCTCCGGCGTACCCCGCCGTTCTAATGGTGACCGGGCAAAACTTCTGGCGGGCTTTGGCCGGGGAATCATTGAGGATATTGGCGGCCCGACTGGTTTGACACAAGCTGCCAAGGATGATTTGACACTCAACCAGCCCCTCGATATTGCCGCGGTTCAGGAACGCTGGGGAGCGGCAATTACAAGCCTGCAGCGGCACTACGAATAGGAAAAGAAACTTAACACGACGCGTCAGTGGGGTACAATGAACTTAATTCGATGATGAAAGAGAGCGTTGTAGATGACAGAACAAAACGAAACGATTCCGAAAACGATGCGGGCGTGGGCGGTCACTACTCCGGGGCCAGTCGATGGCGACCGGGCCCCGCTTAAACTGGTGGAAAAGCCCGTCCCGACACCTGGCCGGGGGGAAGTGCTGGTCAAGGTCTTGACCTGTGGGGTCTGTCATACCGACCTCCACGTCACGGAGGGGGACCTGCCAGTTCACCGTAAACACGTGACGCCAGGGCATGAAATCGTGGGGCGGGTCGTTGCCCGGGGGCCGGAAACCCAACGCTTTGCCCTTGGTGAACGGATTGGGATTCCGTGGTTTCGGCATGCCTGCGGGGTCTGCAAGTTCTGCCGGTCTGGTCACGAAAACCTGTGCTCCCACTCCGTTTACACCGGCTGGGATCATGACGGCGGCTATGCCGAGTACGTGACCGTTCCGGAAGGCTTTGCCTACCGGATTCCGGCGCGTTTCGATTCCTTAACCGCGGCGCCGCTATTGTGCGCGGGCATCATTGGCTACCGGGCCTTCGAACGGGCGAACGTTACTGCAGGTGGGCGCTTGGGCCTGTATGGTTTTGGCGGGTCCGCACACATTACGGCCCAAATTGCCCTGGCCCAGGGGATTGAAGTCCACGTCTTTACCCGCGGTAAGGATGCCCAGAAGTTTGCACTTGAGCTAGGCTGTGCCTCGGCGCAGGGGGCCTATGACCCGTCACCAGTGCCACTGGATTCCGCAATTATGTTTGCCCCCGTTGGCGAGATGGTCCTGCCGGCGTTAGCGAGCCTTGTTCCCGGGGGAACCCTGGCCGGTATTCACATGTCGGATGTACCAACGCTGAATTACCAGGACTACCTTTTTCACGAAAAGACGTTGACCAGTGTGGAAAGCAACACGCGGCGGGACGGAGAGGAATTTTTGACCCTGGCGGACCGGCTCGACATTGAACCAGCCGTGACGGAGTACCCGTTTGAGCAGGCGGACCAGGCCCTCCGCCACGTTAAGGGTGGCAACATCAAGGGTGCCTGCGTGCTCCGGGTTAGCAAAGAATAACGATGTTTGCTAAGATAGTGATTATTAATAAGAGAAATGAGGAATAGACATGGATTATCCACAACTTGATTTAACCAAGGCGGAGGGGCCCCAGGCAACAATCAAGACTAGCTTAGGGGAGGTCAAAGTGCAGCTCTTTGCTAAGCTGGCACCGAAGACCGTTAAGAACTTTGTTGAACTTGCCAAGAAGGGCTACTACAACGGGGTGCTTTTCCACCGGGTGATTCCCGACTTTATGATTCAGGGCGGGGATCCTACTGGTACTGGCCGTGGTGGTGAAAGCATCTATGGCAAGGCCTTCGAAGACGAGTTCAGCGACCAGCTCTTCAACTTTAACGGTGCCTTGTCCATGGCTAACGCCGGCCCGAACACGAACGGCAGCCAATTTTTCATCGTGTCCGCCAGCCGGGTACCCGCAAATATGCTGGAACAGATGAAGATGGTTGGTTACCCGCAGGAGATAATTGACCACTACAAGGAAAAGGGTGGCACGCCATGGCTGGACCACCGGCACACCGTCTTTGGTCAGGTGATTTCCGGGATGGAGATCGTCGAAAAAATTAGCAAGGTCGACCGGGATGGCATGGATAAGCCAAAGGAAGACGTTGTGATGAATGAAATTACAATTGAAGAATAGTTAAGAAGGGGCTGGGAATTAACTCAACCTCTTTAATATTTTAAAGTTAGTAATGCCTCAGCGCAGTAGCTGGCTGGCAATTCAAACGCTGCTACATCAGCATTTGACCAACCCCAAATAGGCTTGCTGCGCGGCGTAGCCATAATGGCTCTTATTAGTCATTACGTGCTTATTTCGCCTGTTCCGTCAATAGCTGCCAGAGTTTTTGCTGGTCGGCTGAGAGAACCTCGGTTTCCCGGGTCGCTAGTGAAAGTCTGAAAGTCGGCTGGTCGTCATCGGTGATCGCGAGGACAACAACATCGTCACTCGGGACAATCGCCAGCTGGGTCAGAAATGAAATTCCCAGATTTTCGGCCACCATCGCCTTGATCACGTGGATGTCGGGTGTGCGGAAAAGAACCTTCGGGCGAAAATGGGCATTATGGCACATCTGCTTGAAAGCCTGTTCGTGGAAAAATTCGCTTCCTGGGACGATAAAACGTTCATTTTTAAGAGCAGCAAAAGAGACCTTCTTTTGACGGGCCAGCGGGTGGTTCTTGCCGACGATGACCTTAAAAGGATAGTGGGCAAATTCCTGGGTGTGCAGGCGGGCCTGGTGGAGGGCTTCCAGAGAGCCGAGGAGGGCAATGTCCAGCTGACCCTGTTCCAGCATCCGCAACAGCTCCTTGGAGCCGTGTTCATAGGTGTCGAGGTGGGACATCAGCTTGGCCCGCATCAGCATCGGGGTGAGCGGGGGAAAGTAGTAGTTGCCGATAATTGGCGGCAGGCCAAAGCGAATCCGGGTCGACTGGGTCCGAGCGATTTCTTCCCGGGCCACCCGGAGTTCGTTAAGGATGACCGTAACGTGGTTGGCAAACTGCTGGCCCGCTGGTGTGATGTGCAGCTGCTTATGAACGTGGTCCCGGATGAAAAAGGCACTGCCAAAGTCCTTTTCTAAGCGCTGAATGGCCATCGTGATTGTCGGCTGGCTGACTTGGAAGTGAGCAGCAACCTGGGAAAAATTTTGGTATTCGACTAATTTTTGGTAGTATTCAAGATCCTTGATCTTCATAAATAAATCCCCCTAGATCAGTAATCGAAGCCTGGTATATCAACTTTATTGATAGTGTAACATAAGTTTGACTATAAATTAGTGGCCCTCTTATGATGGGAATCGTTAATTGCATAAGAAGAAAGATTAGAGAGGGATAGTGACACTATGATGCGTAAGGGAATGCAAATCTTAAATGACCCCTTTAAGAATAAGGGAACGGCGTTTACGATGGCGGAACGCCGAGAGCTGGGGTTGCTGGGCCTGTTGCCAACCCACGTGCGGACAATCGAAGAACAGGCGGCAGAAACCTACGCTTTGTACCAGTCTAAAACGTCGGGAATTGAAAAACGCCACCTGCTGATGGAAATTTTCAATACCAACCGGACCTTGTTTTTCTACCTGATGAAGCAGCACATTACCGAATTCATGCCGATTGTTTATGACCCGGTAATTGCCGAGTCCATCGAACAGTACGATGAGCGTTACCTGCGGCCTCAGGATGCCGCCTACCTGGATGTCAACCATCCGGAGGACATTGCCACGGAGCTGGCCGCTGCTGCGGACGGTCGTGATATTCGCCTGATTGTGGTCACCGATGCGGAGGGAATCCTGGGAATTGGTGACTGGGGAGTCAACGGGGTCGATATTTCGGTCGGGAAGCTGATGGTCTACACCGCGGCCACTGGCATTGACCCGGCCCAGGTCCTGCCGGTATCGATTGACGCAGGGACTGACAACCAGCAGCTGCTGGATGATCCTAACTACCTTGGCAACCGCCAGCACCGGGTTCGTGGCGACCGGTACTTTGCCTTTATCGATCGCTTCGTCGAAGAAGTTGAGAAACTCTTCCCCAAGAGCCTGCTCCACTTCGAAGATTTCGGTCGGGGCACCGCGGCCCAGATCCTCGATAAGTACCAGGGCCAGATTTTAACCTTTAATGATGATATTCAGGGTACCGGGATCATTTCCCTCGCCGGGGTCCTGGGTGCCATGAACATCTCTAAGGAAAAGCTGACCGACCAGATCTTCCTGACCTTTGGCGCCGGAACTGCCGGTATGGGAATCGCTAAAATGTTGTACGAGGAACTGATTCGGCAGGGGATGGAGCCCGCGGAAGCGAAGAAGCGCTTCTACCTGGTTGATAAACAGGGGCTCCTCTTCGAAGACACACCGGGTTTGACCCCGAAGCAAAAACCGTTTACCCGTCAGCGGGCCGAATTTGCAAATGCGGATGAGCTGACTGACCTGCTTTCCGTAGTTCAGGCGGTGCACCCAACGGTCATGATTGGCACCTCGACCCAGCCGGGAGCCTTCAATGAAGCAGTCGTCAAGGAGATGGCGGCCCATACTAAGCGACCAGTAATTTTCCCACTATCCAACCCCACTAAGCTGGCCGAAGCCAAGGCGGCCGACCTGCTAAAGTGGACTGGAGGCCGGGCCCTGGTTGCCACCGGAATTCCGGCGGGGACGATTAATTATGACGGCGTAGATTACCACATTGGTCAGGCCAATAACGCCCTGATTTACCCGGGAGTTGGCTTTGGCGCCCTGGCCGCCCAAGCCAAGCTGTTGAATGATGAGATGATTGCAGCCGCCGCGCACGCCCTGAGTGGCATTGTCGACCCTGACCAGCCGGGGGCCGCCGTCCTTCCGCCGGTGGAGAAGCTAGCGGACTTCTCGAAGCGGGTTGCCATCACGGTTGCCCAGTCGGCAATCGACCAGGACTTGGCCGGTGAGGGAATCACAGACGCCCAAACGGCTGTGGAGAAAATGACCTGGGAAGCAAAGTATTAAATATGCCGTCACCTGATTAGCTATTTAATAAGCACTTGCAAGCAAACTGTTAATCTAGCTTGTGAAAATGAGCTTAATTGTGAAAATGCTCCAGCAACTTTTTGAAGTTAAGGGGCATTTTTTGTTTTTAAAACCTTGTGAAAAAATCACACCACCCAAATGAAAAGGCTATCACACCGGGGCAGGCGCCTAATTCCATAAGTGAAATTTATAAAATGTTAAAGGTTTGACTATTGCAGTGGCGATGAGTTAGGATAATGGCGTAATGATGTGTAACATTTCACAAGTTGTTATTGCAAGATAATCCATTGGAGGTTTTTATTATGTCTGATTACCGAACAGAAGAAGATACTTTAGGCCCAGTTAAAATCCCCGCAAGTGCATTATGGGGACCGCAAACGGAACGGAGCCGCAATAATTTCCCAACTGGTCAGTACATGCCGTTAGCAATTATTCGTGCTTTACTGAACATTAAGAAGGCAGCGGCCCAGGCGAACATGGAAACCAATGCAATTTCTGCTGACAAGGGTAACTTAATCGTGAAGGCAATCGATGAATTGCTTGCGTTAAGCGATGAAGACCTGCGCAAGGACTTCCCATTGAAGGTTTACCAGACTGGTTCTGGGACGCAGACCAACATGAACACTAATGAAGTCGTGGCCCACAAGGCTCACGAAATCAACCCGGACATCGAAATTTTGCCAAACGATGATGTCAACAAGGGGCAGAGTTCAAACGATACTTTCCCAACCGCGATGAACGTGGTGGCTTTGGAAGCCTTAGACAACCTGAAGCCAGCGGTTCAACACCTGATTGACGAATTGAAGATCAAACAGGACAAGTACTGGAAGACGGTTAAGGTTGGCCGGACCCACCTGCAAGATGCCGTGCCGTTGACGTTCGGTCAAGAAGTTTCTGGCTACGTTTCCGCACTAGAACACGACTTGGACTACATCAAGACTTTGGAACCAACCCTGAACGAATTAGCCATTGGTGGGACTGCCGTTGGTACTGGCTTGAATGCCGCCGAAGGGATGCCAGAAAAGATTGCTGAAAAGCTGTCTGAAGTTTACGGCTTGAAGCTGACTGCCAAGAGTAATAAGTTCTACGGCTTAGCTAACCACTCTGGACTGGATGTAGTCCACGGTGCTTTGAAGACTTTAGCCGCTGACATGTTCAAGATTGCCCAGGATATTCGGTTCTTGGCTTCTGGTCCCCGGGCTGGTTATGATGAATTAAACATTCCAGCTAACGAACCAGGCTCATCCATCATGCCAGGGAAGGTTAACCCAACCCAGGCGGAAGCCGTTACGATGGCAGCTATTCGGGTCTTCGGTAACGATACCGTGGTTACGATGGCTTCATCCCAAGGTAACTTTGAAATGAACGTTTACAAGCCCGTCCTGATCGACGCCTTCCTGGAATCGGCGGACCTCTTGGCCGGAACCATCACTGGCTTTGCTGACCGCTGTGTTGCTGGCATGACCGTTAACGAAAAGCGGATGGCCGAACTGGTTGACAATTCGCTGATGACGGTTACCGCACTGTCACCACACATTGGTTACCACGACAGCGCCAAGATTGCCCAAGCCGCTGACAAGGCTGGCAGCACGTTGAAGGAAGCAGCCCTGAAGTCCGGCAAGGTGACTGAAGAACAGTACGACGAATGGATGGATATGCTGAAGATGACTAACGTTGATCGTGAAGACTAATTAAAAAGGAGATCAATTAATAATGGCAGAAAAGTTTCAACCATTATCAGTTAGCAAGCTGGATGACAGCTATGATGCTGTCATCATTGGTTCTGGTGGAACCGGGCTGGCCGCTGCTATTCAGGCCCACGAGCTGGGCATGAAGGTGGCCGTGCTGGAAAAAGAAGAGGAACTGGGTGGGAACACCAACCGGGCCTCTTCCGGGATGAACGCCGCCGAGACCAACGTTCAGCTACACCACGGTGTGATTGACAACGTCGGTGACTTCTACCGTGAAACCTACAAGGATGGTGGCCGGCTCAACGATAAAGACATGCTGGGCTACTTCGTCTACCATACCGCGCCGGCAATCGACTGGTTAGCTGACCACGACATCAAGCTGGATGACATCACCGTTACCGGGGGAATGTCCAAGAAGCGGACCCACCGGCCAGCAAGTATGGCGCCGATTGGTGGCTTTCTGGTCAACAGCCTCCTCGGTGTTGTAGCCAAGGAAGATATTCCGGTCTTTAACCGCACCAAGGTCATTAAGCTCTTACAAGACGCGGAAGGCCGGGTTAACGGCGTTGAAGTCAAGTCTGGCGACCTTACGAAGCAGGTCAGTGCCAAGGCAGTGATTCTGGCAACCGGGGGCTTCGGTGCTTCTAAGGAATACATCGAACGCTTCCGCCCCGACCTCAAGGACTACAAGACGACCAACCAACCGGGGGCTACCGGTGACGGCCTGAAATTGGCCGAAAGTGTTGGTGCTGAGCTGATGCAGATGAACCTGGTTCAGGTTCACCCAACCGTTCAGCAGGACAACCCCCATGTCTACCTGATTGGGGAAGCTGTTCGTGGTGAAGGGGCTATCCTGGTTAACGCAGACGGGCAGCGGTTCGTGAATGAGCTGAATACCCGGAAGATCGTTTCCAACGCCATCACAGCCCTGCCAGAGCACAGTGCTTACCTGATTTTCGACCAGGGCATCCGTGACCGGGCCAAGGCCATTGAGTTCTACGACAAAGTAGGTCTGGTTGTTCATGGTGATACGGTTGAGGATTTGGCTGAGAAGCTGAACATGGATCCGGCAACCTTGAAGCAGACGGTTACGACCTGGAACCAGGCCGTGGAAAACCATGATGACGCCGAGT
Organism: Limosilactobacillus oris DSM 4864; assembly: GCF_001434465.1. Lineage (GTDB taxonomy): Bacteria > Bacillota > Bacilli > Lactobacillales > Lactobacillaceae > Limosilactobacillus > Limosilactobacillus oris. The sequence goes on along the minus strand of NZ_AZGE01000012.1, from coordinate 35,595 downwards.
TCCACCGGACGACTGGGATGGACCGGGGCATCACCAAGCCGGGCTTCTTTGCCATCCACATTGCCCCAGCTATCCACTACACGATGGGTGGAATCCACGTTACGCCGAAGACTCAGGTTCTCGATGGCAACGGGGATATCATCCAGGGGCTCTTTGCCGCGGGTGAAGTTGCTGGTGGCCTGCACGGTAACAACCGGGTCGGCGGGAATTCCATCGCCGAAACGATTGTCTTTGGCCGGCAGGCTGGGCAGCAGGTTACCCTCTACGCCCGCAGCCTCAAGTAGGCTTGAAATTTGACCGGGACCGTGGCTGGTGCCGGTGATAAGCAATTATTTTTAACCTTATTCAGGGAGGAATTCGATATGATTAAACGTCGCCACAAGGTTCTCCTAGTCGGTGATGGTGCGGTTGGTTCGTCATTTGCATACTCGCTGCTGCAAACGACGCAGGAAGTTGATGAATTGGTGATTGTCGACCTTAACAAGGACAAGGCGGACGGGGATGCCATGGACCTGCAAGACATTACCCCTTTGGAGGCACCAACGATTATTCGTTCCGGCGAATACGCTGACGCTGCCGACGCGGATGTGGCCGTAATTACCGCTGGGGTACCCCGGAAGCCGGGCGAAACCCGGTTGGACCTGGTTAACAAGAATGCCAAAATCTTGTCGACAATTGTTCAACCAATCGTCGACAGCGGTTTCCACGGCATTTTCGTGGTTTCCAGCAACCCGGTTGATATTTTGACAACTCTGACTCAGCGGATGTCTGGGTTCCCTAAGAACCGGGTCATCGGGACGGGAACGTCACTGGATAGTACCCGCTTAAACGTGATTTTGGCAGAAAAACTGAACGTACCGGTAAGCGAGATCGACGCCCACATCATGGGCGAGCACGGGGATACATCCTTTGCAGCCTTTGATGAAGCTACGGTCAACGGCCAGCCGCTTAAAGAAGTTGCCAATTTCACCGCAACTAATTACGCTGGAATCGAGGAAATGGTGAAGGAGCGGGGCGGTAAGATTATCGCACGCAAGGGTGCCACCTTTTACGGCGTCGCCAAGTGCCTGGCCTACATCGTGAAGGCTATCTTGGAAAACCGCAACGTGACCCTGCCAATCTCCGCACCCTTAAATGGTGAATACGGTGTTTCTGACCTCTACCTGGGGGTTCCAGCGGTCATTAACACTAGCGGAATCGTGAAGGTTATCGAACATGACCTTTCAGAAGAAGAGAGTAAGAAGATGGCTCATTCGGCTGCCAAGATGAAGGAAGTTCTTGACGGCGTAGAGCTGTAACTTGATTAGAGGAAAGACTTAATATAAAGAGGAATTGAAAGATGGAATTATCAAAGTTCAAAACTAAGGCCTGGGCCTGGACACTTGCCATTGGTTTAATCCTGTGGTTCTGTGGTCCAATTCGGCCGGATGGCGTTTCATTAGCTGCTTGGCACATGTTTGCCATTTTCGTTGCCACAATCGTCGGCTGTATCACCCAGCCGCTGCCAATTGCCGGGACGACCCTAGTCGGTTTCACGGTGATGGTGCTGGTAGGTCTGGCACCAATGAAGGGGGCCCTGACCGCCTTCAGTAACTCATCTGCTTGGCTGATTGCAATGGCCTTCATGCTCTCCCGGGGCTTCATCAAGACCGGCCTGGGACGCCGGATTGCCCTGGTATTCGTCCGGAGCTTCGGTCACCGGAGTTTGGGGTTAGCGTACTCCATCATGGGGATCGACCTGGTTACTTCACCAGCCATCCCATCCAACACGGCGCGTGCCGGTGGGGTTGTTTACCCAATCGTGAAGTCACTGGCAGAAACTTACGGATCTGACCCCAAGAAGGGCACACGGAAGAAGATTGGTTCATTCCTGGTCTTCTCTGAATTCCACAGTAACCTGATTACTTCTGCAACGTTCATGACGGCCATGGCACCAAACCTAGTTATCGTGGCCCTGGCAAAGACCCTGCACATCAACATTACCTGGTTGGGCTGGTTCGTTGCCGGTGTTGTTCCAAGTGTTATCTGTCTGCTTGCTACTCCATACATTATCTACAAGATGTACCCGCCTGAGGTTAAGGAAACGCCTAACGCGAAGGAATGGGCTAACGAAGAGTTAGACAAGATGGGCAAGATGAAGATTTCTGAAAAGCTGATGGGCTTGATTTTCATCCTGACCCTGGTTCTCTGGATGTTAACTAGTTTCATCCCAGCAATTGACGCCACCTTCGTCGCCTTCTTGGCAATTTCCCTGCTGTTGATTACCGGTGTCCTGGACACAAAGGACCTGCTGCACGAAACTGGTGCTTGGAACGTTCTGATCTGGCTGTCTGTCCTGGTATACATGGCTGGTCAACTGTCAGAATTAGGCTTCATCAAGTGGTTCTCTAGTTCTAGTGGATGAAGGTTATTGGCCTCTGGTAATAACTTAATTGAATAGTTTGCTACTGAAAGAGTTGGATTGGTAAGTTGCCTTTTTGAATCATTCACTAGTAATCAAAAAAGAGGCTGAAAATTAACTCAGCCTCTTCAATATTTTAAAGTTAGTAATGCCTCAGCGCAGTAGCTGGCTGGCAGTTCAAACGCTGATAAATCAGCATTTGACCAACCTAGCCATCCTTGCGGAGGTGGGACGACGAACTAGACAAGCTAGTTCTGTCCCACTCTCTTTTAAATCCTAAATTCCGAGGGCGTCGGTAATCCGCAAGGCAACTGACTCGGTCAGAATCATGTCGGTGAAGAGCTTCCCCTCCAAAGCACCTCGGGCCGCTTGGAACTTTGATTTTCGCTGGACGATGGCAAGCCGTCGGGGCACCCGCATGATTTGGTCGAGGGGGATGGAAAGGGTTTTGTCATTTTCCGGCGACACCAGGAACCGGCCGTGAAGGTCATAGGGCCGTCCAAACGCGACACCGGCAATCTTACCCAGGTCGACTCCGGGGAAAATCCGGTCAGTGTTCTCCGCCCAGGCGGGAATACTGTTGATGGACTGGCGGGTGCCGAGCCCACAAATGATAATATCCATCCGGCGGGCCGCCGTAAACGCCGCGGTGAATGCCGGCTCCTGGTAAAGGGCCGTCCGTGCCTGGTCATTAATGATGTACAGTGGACCGGGAATCGTCTGGTAGGGAACATCGTACTTGGCCGCGGCCTTTTGGACCATCCGCATCGACGCTGCCGAGGAGTGGTAGCGCATGTTTTCGCCCATAAACTGGGTAAAGGTCAGCTGGCTGGCGGTCTGCTTGTTGAAGTGGTCGAGCATGGCGTAGATAGTCTCGCCCCAGGTCAGCCCGACCGTATGGCAGTCCCTAATCAGTGACTGGACCTGGTTGGCCGCGAAGGTCGCGATGATTTGGTCGCGGTCTTGGGGATTCGTCGGGTCCTTGATGACGATGAGGTTTTTAATCTTGAAGTGCTGCTGGAGGGTGCGTTCTAGTTTAGCGTTGCGGTCGTAATCTGTGTGGATGTTGATGCTGACAATCCCCGAGGCCAGCGCTTCATCCAGGTATTTCATAATGAGATAGCGGCTGAGGTGGTACTTTTTGGAAATATCACTGATGGCCATCTTACTGAGGTAGTAGTCCTGCGCTAAGGTTGCCAGGAGCTGGTTGTGTTCTGCGTCCATGAATCCTTCACCTGCTTTGTGGAAAGTCTATTACAGTTGATTATAGCATTTAATTTCACTCGGGTTCTTTTCAAATATTTAAAAACATTCGCTTATATTTACAATATTTAAAAAAGATAGTAAACTAGGCCTAGTGGTTGGAGGATGTTAATGATGAAAGACGAAGAAGTATTATCACTTCATGCAAAACACCACGGTGTGCTTGCCATCTCACCGGAGTTTGCGGTCCACAACAAGCAGGAATTAGGCGAGGCTTACACGCCAGGCGTGGCGATTATTTCTAAGCTGATTGAACGTTATCCGGAGTTAAAGGATAAGTACACAATGAGCGGCAAGCTGGTCGCCCTGGTCACGGATGGCTCCGCAGTGCTCGGCCTGGGAAACATCGGCCCGGCCGGCGGCTTGCCAATCGTGGAAGGAAAGGCCCTCTTATACAAGGATTTGTCCGGGGTAAATGCCCTGCCACTGACCGTCGAGCAGGTTTCACCAGATGAAGTGGTTAGTACCTTGAAGAACATGCAGGAGTCCTTTGCCGGCTTCCACCTCGAAGACATTGCGGCCCCCCGCTGCTTTGAAATTGAGGAAAAACTGGCGAAGGAAGTTAATATTCCCGTCTACCACGATGACCAGGAGGGGACGGCCATCGTAGTTCTAGCCGGTTTGATCAACGCCGCCAAGGTGGTTGGCAAGCAGCTGACCGACTTGAAGGTTGTCATCAACGGGGTGGGGGCCTCAGGGGTTGCGACCGCCCGCCTTCTCTTCGCAGCTGGTATCAAGAACATCACCTTCGTCGACATTGATGGTCCGGTTCACGCTGATAGTAAGAACTATAACCACTACCAGACGGACCTGGTTAAGCAGAGCAGTGACGAGACTGCTTATGCTGACCTGGACGAAGCCGTTCGCGACCGGGACGTCTTTATTGGCCTGTCCGACGCCGACGTTTTAAGCGCCGACCAGGTTAAGAAGATGGCAGATAACCCGATTATCTTTGCCTTGGCCAACCCGAAGCCGGAAATTGACCCGGCCGTGGCCCACGAAGCGGGGGTTCAGGTGATGGCAACTGGTTCGAGCCAGTACCCGAACCAGGTCAACAACATCTTGGTCTTCCCGGGCCTCTACAAGGGCCTGCTGGCAACCGATCTGAACAAGGTGGACTTTGGCCTGGAGAAGGCGATTGCCCAAGGGATTGCCAGTCTTGTACCCGAACCGACGGCCGACCGTTTTGTCCCCGGCGTCTTTGATGACGGGGTCGTGGATACGGTGGCCCAAGCGGTCAAGGATTACGCGGCGAGCAAGAAGTAACTAGAGGAGGAGCGACCATGCAGGTTCGTGAAATCAACATTCACATCAAGCGGAACTTTGCCAAGTGGCAGGCGTTCTTAAAAAAGACGGGAATCACGGAGTTTTCACCAAAGGAAACCCAGCAGGTTGAGCGAACCTTCGTCTGGGAGGAGGACGGCGAGATTATGGCGACCGGCTCGATTGCCGGCAACGTCCTGAAATACATCGCTGTCTGTTCCAAGGTCAAGGGCCATGGGGAAACCTTTAATGAGCTGGTCAGCAAGCTGGTCAACGAGGCGGCAACAATGGGCCGCTTCCACCTCTTCGTCTTTACCAAGCCTCAGTACGTCCAGAGCTTCGGCTACGTTGGTTTTCACGCCCTGGCGGTGGTTGACGACGGGGCCATCATGGAGAATGGGACCCCGGACGTTCACGACTACATCCAGGACCTGCCGCACTTTGCCGACCAGGACGATAGTCAAATTGCTGGTATCGTGATGAATGCCAACCCCTTTACCAACGGCCACCGCTACTTGGTGGAGCAGGCTAGCAAAGAAAACGACCACGTCTACGTTTTCGTGGTCAGCCAGGAGGCCTCGCTCTTTACCGCTGCGGAGCGTTACCAGCTAGTCCAAGCGGGGTGCGCCGACCTGGACAACGTGACGGTGGTTCCTGGCGGGGACTACATGGTTTCCTACGCCACGTTCCCGGCCTATTTCCTTAAAGACGACCAAAACGTGGCCCACTTTCAGGCCGCTTTGGACGCCACCCTCTTTAAGGAGCAAATTGCCGCGCCGTTAAACATTACGCGGCGTTACGTTGGCAGCGAGCCGTTCTCGCCGACAACTGATATTTATAACCAAGAATTAACTAGGGTTCTACCACCTGAGGTTGAGGTCAAAATCCTGGATCGGGCTGCTAATGCTAGTCAGGACGTGATTTCAGCCACGAAGGTACGAGCAGCGATTGCTAACGATGAATTAGCGGTGGTGCAAGATTACGTTCCACAAACGACGCTCTCATTTATTCAAAATCACTGGTCTGATCTCAGAGCACGCATTAAGGAAGGAAGTTTAGAATAATGGATATTAAGAAGACTGCACTTGCAGGAACTTTGGAATCATCCGATATCCAAATCACCCTGAGCAAGGGCGACAACGGAATCAATATCGACCTAGATTCCTCAGTGGAGGAGCTGTACGGCGACCAAATTCGCAAGGTCATCACTGAGACTTTGAACGCCTACGGAATTGACAACGCGAACGTCAAGGCCGTTGACAAAGGAGCCCTGGACTGTGTTGTGAAGGCACGGACCATGGCAGCCGCACAACGGGCTCTGGAAACTACGGATCAACCAGACTGGGAGGTATTTTAATAATGGAAGAACGTTTACGTCGGACCATGATGTTTGTTCCGGGGAACAACGCCGGAATGGTTAAGGATGCTGGTATTTACGGTGCGGACTCCATTATGTTCGACCTGGAAGACTCTGTTTCCATGTCGGAAAAGGATGCTGCCCGGATGCTGGTTTACGAAGCATTACAAACCCAAGACTACGGCGACTCTGAGTTGGTTGTCCGGGTCAACGGGATTGACACGCCATACTTCAAGAATGATGTTTACGCCATGGTTAAGGCCGGCATCGAAGTTGTGCGGTTGCCAAAGGTTGAATCCGCTCAAATGATGCTCGACCTGGTCAAGGTAGTGGAAGAAGCCGAAAAGAAGTTCGGCCGCGAACCTGGCTCAACCCATGTCATGGCCGCCATTGAAAGCGCGAAGGGTGTTCTAAACGCCCCAGAAATCGCCGCAAGTACCGACCGGATGATTGGTCTGGCCCTGTCTGCCGAAGACTACACGACTGACATGAAGACCCACCGTTACCCAGACGGCGCCGAACTAGAATTTGCGCGGAACATGATTCTCCACGCCGCCCGGGCTGCTGGAATTGCCGCCTTCGATACCGTCTTCACCAACATGAACGACGTGGAAGGCTTCCAGCGGGAAACTGAACACATCCACGAACTTGGCTTTGACGGCAAGTCCCTTGTTAACCCACGGCAAATTGACTGGGTTAACAAGGTTTACGAGCCAACCAAGAAAGAAATCGAAAACGCGTTGGACGTGGAAGCAGCCATTGAAGAAGCCCACCAGAAGGGTTCCGGTGTTATTTCCATGAACGGTCAAATGGTTGACCGCCCCGTTGTCCTGCGTGCACAACGGGTAATTCGCTTAGCTAAGGCTTCCAACCTGATCAATGAGGAGGGTGAATACATTGAAAAATAGTGTCGGTCGTGAAATCTCAGACGAAATCTTAAACTCAACTAACTACAAGCCATTTGAAACTACCGAAATTGGCCACCCAACGGTTCACTACACGGGCCACGATGTTCGCGTAACCAAGGGTGACGACAAGCTGGTCGACTCCTTAGACCAAGTCATCAAGGACAACCTGAAGGACGGGATGACGATTTCATTCCACCACCACTTCCGGAATGGTGACTATGTCTTCAACATGGTTATGGATAAGATCATTAAGATGGGCTACAAGGACCTGACCCTGGCGCCATCTTCTTTGACCGGTGTAATGAACGATAAGGTGGTTGAAGCCATCAAGGCCGGCACCATCACTAACATTACCAGCTCCGGAATGCGGGGCAGCCTGGGTGAAGCCGTTTCTCACGGTTTGTTGAAGAACCCGGTTATCTTCCGTTCCCACGGTAACCGTGCGCGTTCCATCGAAAATGGCAACATCAAGATTGACGTGGCTTTCCTGGGTGTTCCGAACTCCGACCGGATGGGGAACGCTAACGGGATGGAAGGTGACTCCGCCCTTGGTTCCCTTGGTTACGCCCTGGTGGATGCCCAATACGCTAACAAGGTGGTTCTCCTGACTGACACCATTGCCGACTACCCGAACACGCCTGCTTCCATCAAGCAGACCCAGGTTGACTACGTGGTTAAGGTTGACAAGGTTGGGGACCCTGACCGGATCGGTAGTGGGGCTACCCGGTTCACTAAGGACCCGAAGGAATTGAAGATTGCCAAGATGGTTAACGATGTCATCGTTAACTCACCTTACTTCAAGAACGGCTTCTCCTTCCAGACTGGTACTGGTGGTGCTTCACTGGCCGTTACCCGTTACCTGCGTCAATCTATGCTGGACAATGACGTTACGGCTGCCTTCACTTGTGGGGGAACGACTTCACCAATCGTCAAGCTGCTTGAAGAAGGCCTGGTTAAGAAGGTTATGGACGTCCAAGACTTTGACAAGGGTGCCGCTTCCAGCATGAAGTCCAACCCTGGTCAAATCGAAATTGACGGTTCCTGGTACGCCGACCCTGACAACAAGGGTGCCATGGTTGACCAACTGGATGTTGCCATCCTGTCTGCCCTGGAAATCGACACCAAGTTCAACGTTAACGTGCTGACTGGTTCCAACGGGGTTATCCGGGGTGCCGTTGGTGGTCACCAGGATGCTGGTACCGCTAAGATGACGATCATCTCCGCTCCACTGACCCGGGGCCGGATTGCCACCGTTGTTCCCGCCGTTAACTCCATCACTACGCCAGGCTCATCCATTGACGTCCTGGTTACTGAAGTCGGGGTAGCCGTTAACCCAGCACGGAAGGACCTCATTGAAGCCTTCAAGAAGGCTCCAAGCATTCCGCTGGTTTCAATCGAAGAACTGCAAAAGCGGGCAGAAGGAATCGTTGGCAAGCCAAAGTCAATCGAATACACTGACCGGACTGTGGCCCTGGTTGAATACCGTGACGGAACTTTGATTGACGAAGTAAAGCAGATTAAAGACTAATTTTAAGAATTGATAAAACGGGTGAGGTTACATGGAATCCCACCCGTTTTATAATACATATAGTAGAACACGCAAACGTGAAAGGAGCCTACAATGACAAGTATTTTTGCAACGGGCCAGCCCCAGGATATTCCAGCGGTGTTGGCAAATAAGGACCGTCGAGCGGCCCTCCAGCAACGGCTGGTAGCGGCCCACCCCGCCATGACGGTGGTGGCGGCCAAACTTAATATTCCGGGACCCATCAAAAATAACCGGGCCATTCAGCGCTTCTTCACGACGGAACTGCTGGCTTTGGAACGGGATTGGCTCACCACGGGTCAGCTCTTTTACCAGGATACGGAGTGGCTGGACGCCGGAACCGGTCCCGAGCGCTTCTACCTGGTCAAGGCAACTCCCCAGGACGTGAAGGCACAGACGACCCGCTTCGAGGAGGGACAGGCAAGCCACCGCCTCTTTGACTTGGATGTTCTGGTGCAGCGGGCTGGACAGGTCGTCCCGCTTTCACGGGCGGACAGTGGCCAGCCGGCGCGGCGGTGCTTTGTCTGTGGGCGGCCGGCAAAGGAGTGCGGGCGGTCCCGGCGGCATACGGTGGCGGAACTGCAGGCGGCGGTAAGCAGCTTGATTAGCGCGGCGCTGGCCGTCGAACAGCGGCGCCGGGTGCGTGACCGCCTAGTGGCCTTTGCCCAGCAATCACTCTTGTACGAAGTAGTGGCATGGCCCAAGCCGGGCCTGGTGGATCCGGTGGAACACAGCGCTCATCCTGACATGAGCGTCTTTACCTTTATCAATAGCTCCCTGAGTTTCCGCCGCTACCTGGAACAGGCCGCGAAACTGGGCCTGAGCGAACACCCGGCCGACTACCCGCTGATGTTTAAGGAACTCCGTGAATTTGGCAAGCGGGCCGAACAGGCAATGTTTGCGGCGACAAACGGCGTGAATACCCATAAGGGCGCTGTCTTTTCCCTTGGTATTATGACCTTGGCGGTGGCAGATAGCTGGCGGCGGAACGGTCGCGTCGATCTGGCAGACATCCAAGCAACGGTCAAACAGCTCCTCGTTGGCTTGGTTCAGGATGACTTGCAAAAACAAGCGGCAGTGGACCAGCAGACGGCCGGGGAACTCCAGTACCGCCAGTACGGTTTGACGGGGATTCGGGGCGAGGCCCAGGCCGGCTACCCAACGGTATTTGACCATGGCTTACCGGCGATGCTTGCTACCGCTGGCGAGTGGAACCGGCGGATTATCCAGACGATGCTTGCCCTTGCCCGCTACACCGAGGACTCCACCCTGGTGAAACGAGCCGGCGACCCAGCCATTTTGGAATGGAAAAACACCCAGGTGGACGCATGTCTGGCGGCGGGCGGGGTTACGACTGCGGCGGGCCGGGCAAAGTTGGCCCAGCTGGAGCAGGAGTTTACTGCTAAGCACCTGAGCCTTGGCGGAACCGCCGACCTGCTGATTGTGACGATCTTTTTGACCCTAGTAAAGGAGGGACTGGCTGATGGACTTTCAGACTAGCGATGGCGTCCAGTTAAATTACCAAGTTCAAGGTACTGGGCAGCCGGTCGTCCTCATCCATGGTTTCGGTGGCTACCAGCAAATTTGGTGTCTTCAGGTACCCGAGCTGCTGGCAAACGGTTACCAGGTGGTGAGTTATGACCAGCGCAACCATGGTGCGTCGGGACACACTGCTGGCCTGGCTTCAGTGGACCGGCTGATTGCTGACCTCCATGAATTGCTAGTTGGCTTGAACATCGAACGGCCGTTTCTGATCGGGCACTCGATGGGGGCGGCAGAAATATACGGCTTCCTCCAGCATTATCCGGATTTTCCGGTCCGGGGGGCAATCGCGATTGACCAGTCGCCCAAGATGCTAAATACAGCCAAATGGCCCTATGGCTACATGGACATCACCCGGGCATCCTACCGGCTCAAGCTCAAGGAGCATGGCAATGTCCGGGAAACGTTGAACGGGGTACCCAAGCAGGTCTTGAACCAACTGGCTCCAGAAAAGGAAATGTTTCCCTTTGTGCGGGCTGACAACTTGCCCTTACTATACGACCACGCAAAGAAGGATTGGCGAACGGCGGTTGAAGCTGCCTCGACTCCGCTTCTCCTGGTGACGGCTAACCAGAGTCCTTACTTTGACGGTCGCTTTGCCGAGATGATGGCGGCGGCTAATCCGGAGTACGTCAGCCACCAGGCGGTTGACCAGTCCGGCCACGTGGTGATGGCGGAGCAGGCCGGGACCTTTAATAAGCTGATGATGGAATTTTTGAAGGAACACTAATAAAAGGCACAGATTCGGTTGCGAGTCTGTGCCTTTTATACTTTTGAATTCTTTTATACTTCTTTATACTTTTTGCCCAGGAGCTGGCTCACACTTCCATTAACGTGTTCACCAGCACAGGGCTAGTGTCTAGGTACAGACGCTTGGCCGACGCGTGCCGCGCCAACGTACAAAGATAGTAATGCAGCAGCGCAGTAGCTGGCTGGCAGGTCAAGCACTGATTCACCAGTGCTTGACCACCCCCGCAAGGCTTGCTACGCGGCGTAGCAAGCCTTGCGGGGGTGGTAAGACGAACTAGCAAGCTAGTTCTGTACCACTCCCACTTCCTACTTAATAAACTGCACCTGTTCACTAATCTTCTTGATCTGTTCTTCCTTGCGCCGGTTGAACTCGGCCTTCTTGGCGTCAAAGAAGTTGTCGCCATTCGTGTCAATCGTGACAATCAGGGGACCGAAGTCTTTGACCTTGCATACCCAGAGCGTTTCCGGCATCCCCAGATCAGTCCACTTGGCGTCAACAATTTTTTCTACGTGCTTGGCAGCGTAGACGGCGTTTCCGGCTGGGTAAACTAGCTGGAGGGCCTTGTCATTCTTGCAGGCCCGCGCGGTTCCCGGCCCCATGCTGCCCTTACCAATGATTAGGCGGACGCCGGTCTTGTGAACGAACTCTTCTTCAAACATTTCCATCCGCATAGAGGTCGTGGGACCGACGGCAACCATCTCGTACTGGTCGTTAGGCAAGTATTTGATGATCGGCCCGGCGTGGAGGATTGCCTTGTCCTCGACGTCCACGGGCATCGCCAGCCCCTCCTTGACGACCCGCCGGTGACCGTCATCCCGGCAGGTAACCATTGTCCCGGTGAGGTAGACAATGTCGCCAATCCGAATGTCTTTAATATCGTCAGCGGAAATTGGTGTGGTTAAATGATAGGTCTTCATTTTATAGTTCAACTCCCTTGTTCATTGGTAGTTCGTAGTTTAAATCTTGGTCGAGCTTGATTAAGCCCCGCCGGTGGGACCAGCAACCGGTGCTGACCCCAACCCCAATTACCGATGGGTGGCGGGCGGTATTAATGATGTTGACGCCCATAACGGATTTCTTGCCGCCGAAGCCCTGGGGACCCAGGCCAATCGCATTAATCCCGTCTTCCAGCAGGTGTTCCATCTTGGCAGCCCGCTTATTGGTGCTGTATGAGTCAACCCGCCGGAGCAGGGCCAGCTTGGAGTTCATCGCGGCGGTTTCAACGGAGGTCCCAATTCCGACCCCGACGAGCAGTGGCGGGCAGGCATTAACCCCGTAGGTTGTCATCCGGTCCATGACAAACCGAGTGACCCCTTCGTAACCTTCGCCGGGCATTAAGACTTTAGCGACCCCAGGCAGGGTGCAGCCCCCACCGGCCATGTAAGGGTAAATTTCAATGTCGGAACTGTGGGGAACCAACTGGGTGAAAATCCCTGGGATCCCATCCCCAATGTTGATGTTGGTGTTGTATTCATCAAAGGTCTGAACGGCGTTGGTCCGCAGTGGGGCAATTTTGGTTGCCTGGTAGGTCGCATCAACCAGGATTTCGTTCAGTTCGTCAATCAGTGGAAACTTGGTGCCGACCTTGACGAAGAATTGCAGGGTCCCGGTATCCTGGCAACTCGGCACGTCCGCTTCGGCCGCCAGCCGCTGGTTCTCCATCATCGTGTCGTAAACGATCTTTTGGAGTGGATCGACCTCAATCTTAGAATACTCAACTAATTTTTTGGTAACGTCATCGGGGAGCCGGTGGCTAAAGATATCAAGGTATTTAACCAGCAGATCGCGCAGCTGGGCGCCCTTCTTGCTTAGCGTTGGTTCGGTATAGGTGTACTGCATAAGAATTCCCTCCTTAATTTCAGTTCCCATTATGTGCCAGCCGCCACAAACTAGCTATGCAGTCGTTAATGAATTTGGGGCGGTGCAAATGCGGACGGGCGGGAAACTAGAGCCGTCTTGGCAACCCCGGAGGATAAAAAAGGCCTAGCAGCCTGACCGTGAACCAGTCAACCGCTAGGCCGGGAAGATTTAATTGTTAATTGAACGGGTCAATAACTTGGTAGGTCATTTTTTATCATCGAGTAGCTTTTGTAATTCGGCCTTGAGTTGGTGATAGCGCAGGCCATCCTGCTTGAAGGTGCAATCGTCACAGGACGGAACAGCTGCTTCTCTGGGCTTGGGGGCCAAAAGCTGGCGGAGTTCCTGCTTAGCGGCCGCGGCTTGCTCCGCGGAAAGGGCCTGCTGGAAGCGGACGTCGACCGTTTTGAGCTGGGGCGAAAACTTGGCCTGGTAGGCAGAGGGGGTAATTCCAAAGTGCTTTTTGAAGGCGAGGTTGAAGGACTTGATCTCGGTAAAGCCGTTGGCGAGGGCAATCGTACTAATCTTAGCCGAAGAAGTATTTAATTCACTGAGGGCGTGCTGGAGCCGTTCGCGGGTCAGGTATTCATAGAAGCCAATCCCGAAGTGCTGTTTGAAACTCTTGGAAAAGTAAGGCTTGGAGTAGCCAACTTGGTCAGCGAGCTGACCAAGGCTAAGGGGTTCTTGGTAGTGGAGCTGGATTTCCTTCGCTAGCTGGGTAAACTGGGCGCTGCGCTGCTGGTGGGGCAGGTGATCATGAGCAGCTGGAACAAAAAAGTGGTCATACAATAAGCCGGTGAGCGCGAATGCGGCACTGTTTTTCTCAAAGGGGTTAGCTGCCAGGTCCATCCGGGCGATCGCCTGCCGTAGCTGCGAATAAAGGGGATGGTGGGGCACCAGCGCGGAGTTTAGGCGGAATTCGCCCCGGTTTAGCTGGACTCCCTGCTCCTGGTAAAAGCGGGGGTCAATGTGGGTGCGGATTGCCACCGTGTTAGGAACTGCCGCCAGAGTAGCGTGCCCCTGGTTGGCGTTCACCAGGATTAAATCATGGGGCGCCAGTTGGAACTGGTAGCCCTCGACGTTGATAGTTAACCGCCCCTGGATTACCATCAACAGTTCGCAGCTGGGATGCCAGTTGTAGTGATAGTTACCGATCGCATAGATCAGCTGGTCGAAGTAGTCAGAAATTGGTTGGGATAGGGCCATACCCGCGGGCCTCCTTTCACCTTAATTATAAGCCACTCCACCCCCTGACGGCAAATTATGATTTTTCCTTTTCTTTTCCAGCGCTTTTGGCGTAAGATTGTTAGCGTAAAGGGGATGAGAACAATGAATACCCGTGATCTCCAGTACTTTGTGGCACTGGTTAAATATAAAAACTATACCCAGGTGGCCAAGCTGTTTAAAGTTTCCCAACCGACGATCACCCAGTCGATCCAACGGCTGGAACGTGAATTCAATACCCAGCTGATTCGAAAGGACCGGGTCCACCGGGACGAGATGGTCACCCGCAGCGGGATGATGCTTTTCGAAAATGCCAAGCTGATTAACAAGAAAATCGACCTGGCCCACCAGGAAATTAGCCGGGCCAATAAGCGGCAGATTCGCTTTGGCCTGCCGCCAATCATCGGGAAAATGGCAATTTCCCAACTGGTGGAGAGTCTGCCCGATGACCTGCTGCAGCGGTTGAAAATCGTTTCGGTCGGCTCCCACGACCTCCTTAAACAGCTGCAGGACGGTAAAATCGACATTGCGGTACTCGGTTCTAACAACCTGATTGATGAACCGGGGATTTATGCCCACCTGGTGACGAGCCTGCCGTTTAACATTATTGTTAGTGACCACCATCCCCTGGCTAAACGCGGGGCAGTTTCCTTTAAGGAGCTGGCGGACGAACGCTTTGTCAACTTTGACCACCAGTACGTCCACTACGCTGCCTTGCAGGCCTACTGTACCTATGCCGGGATCAAGCCCCAGATGGTTGCCTACCGGATGCCGGACATTTCCTGGATCAAGGAGCTGGTCCGCCAAGACTTTGGTATCAGCCTGATGGTTAAAAACGCCATTCAAAACGAACCAGGGATCGTTGCCCTTGACATCCAGGACCCGATCCCAGTCAGCTTTACGATTTCCGTGGCGGTTCGGGAGGGGTACGTCCTCAGCCCAGAAGAGGAAACCCTTGTTGACCGTCTCAAAGAACTCAAGTGATTTTCTAAGCAAAGTTGACAAGGGACGTATAATGATAATTGTGAATGATAGAGGACAATTACATTAGCGGAGGGAACGCTTTTTATGAGCAAGGAAGACGAGTTGCTGTCAGACGAATTTCAACCAACACCCCACTTATCCAACAAGCACCACATGGCCATTCCTTGGCATGATTTCTTTACCAACGATAATTTTACCCCGGCAAGCGAGGCCAACCTGGTCGAACGGGCTGCCATTGTGGGCCGAATTGGCTTGATGATGTTGTCGTACGGGACCGGAGCCTGGCGAGTTCGTGATTCAATGAACATTATTGCCCGCAAGTTAAAGATGACCTGTTCGGTCGATATTGGTCTGGTGTCCCTGGAGTATACCTGCATGGACGCCCATCATAGTTACACGCAGGCCCTGTCACTACCGACGACCGGGGTCAACACGACGAAGCTGTCATATATGGAACAGTTTGTTCAGGACTTCGATGAACACGGCGACACGATGACCATTGGTGATATTCATGCCCGGCTGGAAAATATTACCCATTCGCGGGGAAAATATGCTCCCTACCAGGTGGGATTAGCGGCGGCACTGGCTTGCAGCGCCTTCGTTTTTCTCCTCGGTGGCGGCCCGGTCGAGATGATCTGCAGCTTTATCGGGGCTGGCCTGGGAAATTACGTCCGGCGGAAGATGAGCGACCGGCACATTACCATGTTTGCTGGAATCGGAGTCGCGGTCGCTGTGGCCTGCCTGAGCTACTTGCTGGCGCTGACAGTCTTGCAATTCGGTTTCCATGTTAGTTCCCGCCATGAGGCCGGCTATATCGGGGCGATGCTCTTCGTCATCCCCGGCTTTCCCTTCATTACCAGCGGCTTGGACCTGTCTAAGCTCGATATGCGGTCGGGCCTTGAGCGGTTGGCATACGCCGCGTTGATTGTTGTCGTGGCGACCCTGGTCGGCTGGGTAGTGGCGATGGCGGTAAACCTCCGGCCAGAGAACTTTCCCCACCTGGCGCTGACCCCGCTGGTCTACATGCTGCTGCGCTTGCCGGCCAGCTTTTGCGGGGTCTTCGGCTTCTCAATCATGTTTAACAGTACCCCTAAGATGGCGGCCCTAGCCGGTTTGATTGGCGCGGTGGCCAACACGACCCGCCTAGAGCTGGTCGACCTAGCCCAGATTCCGGCGGGACCAGCGGCCTTTGTCGGGGCGATGATTGCGGGGCTGTTAGCCTGGATTGTTAAACGTAAGGTTCGCTACCCGCAGATTTCGATTACCGTACCGTCGATTGTCATCATGGTGCCGGGGCTGTACATGTACCGGGCGATGTATAATATCGGCCTAACCTCCATTAGCGTGGGGGCCCTCTGGCTGACGAAGGCACTGCTGATCGTGATTTTCCTCCCGCTGGGGCTAATCACCGCCCGAATTATCACGGATACGAAATGGCGGCATAATGGCTAGAATGGTGAAACAAGGTGAGCTAGAGTGATAATTAAATACCCCCAAGAGCTACTGAAACAGGTTCGGGAACGGACTGCTGGCCGTCAGCTGGCGGGTTTTACCCCTGGGCAGGGACCGCTGCACCCGGACATAATGCTGGTCGGTGAAGCGCCGGGCCGACATGAAGAGCAGGTGAACATACCGTTCTCTGGGGCTTCAGGACAGGAGCTGATGAAGCTCCTCAACTCGATCGGCTATTCGCGGGACAATACCTACATCACCAGTGTTGTCCGCCAGCGACCGTACTCCATTAAACAGGTGCGGGATAAGAAAACCGGTGAGCTGGTCGAGAAGCGGCCGAACCGGACACCGACGAAAAAAGAGGTGCTGGCCTTTGCACCGTTATTCGACTGGGAGCTGGCAACGGTTGCGCCGCGGATTATCGTGCCGCTTGGTAATACGGCCCTGCAACGCTTGCTGGGACCGACCGCCAACATCGGTGAATTGCACGGGCAAAAGCTGGTGCGGCCGATTCAGCAGGCGGCTTCGGACGGCAAGGGCTACCAGTGGTCGACTGACGATTACACCCTAGTGCCGATGTATCATCCGGCCGCAATCCTGTATGCCCGACGGCTCCTGCCAACAGTGCAGGCAGACTGGCAGAAGCTGGGCCAAGTGGTGACTGCCGGGGTGAAGAAAGAATAATTAAGCAGAAGGGGTCTTATGTTAGGAACCCTTCTTTTTTGTAGAGAGTAAGCATTTAAGGAGGTAACAGTTTGGAAAATCACCGACGAAGATCATTAGTTACGGGGGCGCTCCTCCTTTCAAACATCATGGCGGGGATGGACGCGACGATTGTCAATACGGCTCTGCCTGCCATCACCAGTGACCTGCACGGTTTACAGTACATGGGCTGGATCGTTGCCACCTTCCTGCTCGGGATAGCGGTAGCAACCCCGCTGTGGAGTAAGATGGGGGAGCACCAGGGCAACAAGCGGGCTTACATCACCGCTACCGTCCTGTTTGTCATCGGAGCTATCTTTCAAGGGCTGGCGCCAAACATCACCTGGTTCATCATTGCCCGGACCGTGATGGGGATTGGGGCCGGGGGGATGAACACCATCCCCTTTATTGTCTACGCGGAGATTTACCAGAACCTGCGGAAACGGGCCGCGGTACTCGGAATTTCCAGCGCCTGTTTCGGAACGGCCTCGATTATTGGTCCCCTGCTCGGTGGCTGGATTGTGGATACCCTGAGCTGGCACTGGGTTTTCTACGTCAACGTCCCGATTGCTTTGCTAGCGATTACCTTAGTGGCAATTTTCTACCAGAGTCCCAAGCGGCAGGCGGCGGGGAAGCCGGTTGACTACCTCGGTGCCTGTCTGCTGGTGGTGAGCCTGGTGACGATTCTAGTGGCCGTCCAGCTGATTGGCAGTGCAAGCGGCTGGCTGGTCACCCTGCTCCTTGTCATTGGCCTGCTCCTCCTGGTTTGGATGGTGCGGGTCGATAGTCAGGCTGCCGACCCGATCGTGCCGAGCCGCCTGTTTAAAAATCGTGAACTGGTAATTGACTTCCTGCTCTTCGTGATTATCTGGGGCTCGTTCATTGCCTTTGTAACCTACATTCCGATGTGGGCGCAGGGATTGCTGGGTCTGAGCGCCCTCCTCGGGGGGATGACCCAGATTCCCGGGGCCGTGACCAACTTCATCGGCTCCGAGCTGGTTCCTTTGCTCCAGGACCGCTGGGGCAAGTACTGGCTAGTCACCTGCGGGGCAGCAACGATCTTTATCGCCTTTGTTGGCATCCTGCTGGGTGGCCAGCGGGCGCCGTTCTGGCTCCTTTTGCTGATGGGGGCCTTTGAAGGTTTTGGCGTCGGACTGGTCTTCAACATTTTGCAAATCAGCGTCCAGACCGACGCGGAACTCCGCGACGTACCGATTGCAACCTCGCTGGGCTACCTTTTGCGAATTTTGAGCCAGACCCTAATGGCGGCGGTCTACGGGGTGATTTTAAACCAGGAGCTCTTCCGGGGCGTCCAAAAGTACCACGGCGATATTACGATGCGGATGCTAAACAAGCTCTCCAACGCGGAGACGGCTAACCAGCTGCCCCACGCGCTGGTGCCAACGATGCGGCAGATTTTGTACAGCGGTTACCGGAACATCGTCATTGCGGCGGTGGTCCTGATTGTGCTATCGTTATTAATCGTTGTACCATTAGCGTTGCGGAGTCATCCACAAAAAGTTAGATAGTAAAAAACGGTCCTCATACTGGCGATAATACCGGTATAAGGACCGTTTTTTTGCTTAATCTGGATGCTGAGCGTGCCACTGCTTGATTTGGGCCAGTCGGGCTTTAAAACGCGCTTCCCGTCCAGAAGCGGTTGGCTGGTAGAAATGCTCATCCTTAATTTCCGGGGGAATCGTTGTCATGGTGGTCAGCTTATCCTTGCTATCATGGGCATATTGGTAGCCCTTGCCGTAACCCAGGTCAGCCATCAGCTTGGTGGGAGCATTGCGGATTTGCAGGGGAACGGGAAGGTTGCCCGTTTTCTTGATGACCCGTTTGGCCCGCTGACGGGCGGCGTAAACGGCGTTTGACTTGGGCGCGCAGGCAAGGTAAATCACACACTCCGTCAGGTGGACGTCACATTCGGGCATCCCCAGAAATTGGCAGGCCTGAAAGGTGTTGATAGCGACGTTTAGGGCGTTGGTATCGGCTAGACCGATGTCCTCACTGGCAAAGCGAACTAGCCGCCGGGCAATGTAGAGCGGGTCTTCACCGCCGTCCAGCATTCGGGAACACCAGTAGACCGCCGCGTCGACGTCACTGTTGCGCATCGACTTGTGGAGGGCGGAGATGATGTTATAGTGCTCCTCGTTGTGTTTGTCGTAGCGCAGGGACTTGGTGTTGATGAGCTGACTGAGGTCTTGTTCGGTGATGGTGACCTTTTTGCCCTCGCGTTTGCCATTGAGGACTGCCATCTCGAGGGTGTTCAGGGCAACCCGGGCGTCCCCGTTGGCGAACTGGGCAATCAGGTGGATGGCGTCGGGTTGACAGTCCACTTCCAGCTGGGGAAAGGCCGCGGGGTGGGCCAAGGCCCGTTTGATGACCTCCTCTAGGTCGGCGGTAGTCAGAGATTTGAGGACGAAGACCTTACACCGGCTGAGCAGGGCGGAGTTGATCTCAAAGGACGGGTTTTCGGTCGTGGCGCCAATCAGGATGATACTGCCCCGCTCGACGAAGGGCAGGAAAGCATCCTGCTGGGCCTTGTTGAAACGGTGGATTTCGTCAATGAAGCAGATGGTGCGCTCACCATATTCCCGGTTCTGCTCGGCTTCCTGCATGAGCTTGCGGATATCTTTAATGCTGCTCGTAACCGCGGAGAAGGTGACGAAATGGGCCTTGGTCTGCTGAGCAATGATTTCCGCCAGGGTGGTTTTGCCGACACCGGGTGGTCCCCAGAAGATTAACGAGGAGAGCTGGTCGTTTTCGATTAGCTCCCGGAGAACCCGGTGGGGACCAATCAGGTGCTGCTGACCGACGAATTCAGCGAGGGTGCTGGGGCGAACCCGGTTAGCGAGTGGCGTCGCTCCTGAATTGCTCTGGGCAAATAATGATTCTTGATGCATACTAGCACTTCCTTTGCCCCTATTCTAAATTAAATCTTAACAAAATTGAATAAGTAAGCGTGTTACGATTGTAAGTAAAGGACAGGAAAAAGGAGCGACAGGGTGATGGAACGATTGAAATTATGGCGGTCGGGAATTGCCGGCCGGGTTACCGACAACTTTGAATCAAGCATGAAGGAGCTGCGTCGCTGTGGTCACAACCGTTCTAACAAGTCGACCTTTGTGGAAATGGGGATCCAACTGAGCGGCTTCAAACACGCCTTAGCGGACCCCCAGGCTTTTGCTCAGCTGGTTGCTGCGTCCCGGCAGGCTAACAGCCAGGCTTACGTGATGCCGGACGTGCAGTTTACGGTACGGCTCCATCAGGCCTTACAGGATGGGATGCCAATCTATACCTTGAATGAGCAGGGAGCCGGGCAACGGACAATCGTTTATTTAGCAGGTGGGGCCTACCTCCAACAGCCCGACAAGACCCATTGGGAGTACTTGAACCGGCTGGCCCAGCGCACTGGGGCCCGCGTGATTGTGCCGCTCTACCCCCTGGCGCCTAATAACAACTTTCGGGCGGCCTACCAGCAGTTGGCTGAGCTGTATGTCAGCCTGTACGAGAACCTGCCCGCAAGTGATATTACCCTGATGGGCGATTCGGCTGGCGGGGGGCTGGCACTGGGCTTTAGTGAATACCTTGGCCGGCGGGGGCTGCCGCAGCCGGGGCACCTAATTCTCTTTTCCCCGTGGCTGGACCTGGACCTGCAAAACCCGTTGGTAGCAAAGTATGAAGAAGCCGATGTCACCCTGGCTAGCTGGGGCCTTCGGCAAATCGGCCAGTTGTGGGCTGGGGATGTCAATCACCGTGACTACCGCCTAAGCCCGCTTTATGGCAACCTGGACCAGGTCCGTGACATCCATTTAGTTGCAGGAACCCGGGAAATAATGTACCCTGATGTTAACGCGCTCGTTCAAAAGCTACGGGATGCTCAGATACCGGTGGACTACCATGTCGGCCGGCGCCTGTTTCACATTTACCCGCTCTATCAGATTCCAGAAGCGGACGCGGTAATGGAAATGGTTGTTAAAGTAGTGAACAAGTAGCTTGATGAGGTGATTATTTTGACAAAAGTAGCAGTTGTATTTGCACCTGGTTGTGAAGAAGTCGAGGGACTAACGATTGTGGATGTCCTGCGGCGAATGGGAGTCGAAGTCACAATGGTCGGCTTGGAGGGCCAAGTAGTCCCGGGTGCCCACCAGATTGAATTAACCTGTGATACGGTCTTAGATGACCACTTGCTGGACTACGACCTGGTCGCCTTTCCGGGTGGCCGCGGTGGTGCCCAAAAGTTGAGTGCCAACAAGCAGCTGGCAGACTTGATGCGGCAGCGGAACGTAGCGGGCAAGTGGAACGCGGCAATGTGTGCGGCCCCGACCGCCCTGGCTACGTATGGCCTGCTGGATCACTGCGACTACACCTGCTTCCCAGGCTTTGAGAAAGAAATTGCTCAGCTGGCAACCGATGCCCACTTCAAGGAAGACATTACGGTCGTTGACGAAGGCGGCAAGGTTGTTACCAGCCGGGGGCCAGCAACGGCCATGGCGTTCGCCTTCCGGATTGCCGAAGTGCTCGGCCTGGATACTAAGCAGATCAAGCACGAGATGCTGTATGATTATTTGATGGAACAAAAATAAAAGTGAGACTAAAGGGTCCTGCGAGAACTGAGGCGTTTTGCCTCCAATTTCCCACGGGACCCTCAATTATTTCCCGGGACATATTAATTGGCACCTCCCCAAAACTCCTTATAATAATTAAGTAAGAGGAGGGAGCGCAATGTGTACGAGTATTTACCAGGTTACTTTGGACCGAACCCACTTACTGGCTCGGACGATGGACTGGCCGGTGCTAGCCGTCTCACCGCTATTCTTACCCCGGCACTTTAAATGGGCGTCGGTTTACCACCACCGGGTTTATGAAAATAAGTATGCCCTGGTTGGTGGCGGGAGTTTGTCCGCAAGTCGGGCTGACCTTTCTGATGGCGTCAATGAGTATGGCTTAATGGCCCAGAAACTGACTTTCGATAACGGGGCCCGCCTGGTTGACGAGCCGAATCCCGCTAAGGTCCAGCTGGCGGCCTATGAATTTGTCCTCTACCTGCTGGGCAATTTCAAGTCGGTGGCGGACCTGGTCGACCACCTGGCGGAGATTGAGTTGATGAGTGACGTGCACAACGATATAAAGTTTGGCAAGTCCGAGATGCACTTCGCCCTCGCTGACTCGACTGGCCGAGTAGTGGTGGTGGAGCCAACCCGGCAACCGATGCGGGTGATTGAAAATCCCCTCGGCGTGGTGACTAATAGTCCCGACTATGATCGTCAGCTCCGCCAGATGGAGAAGTATGTTGACTTTACGCCAGCCTTCCGGGCGGGGCAGGTGCCGTTGAATACGCCCCGGGTGACAACCGGCCGGCTCTCCGGCAAGGCCAATCCGCCTGGCTATTATTCGCCAAGTGCCCGCTTCGTCCGGGCTGCTTACCTCCGTGAGCGGGCGGACGTGCCGACTGACAAGCTAGCGGGGGTGACCAGTGAGTTTCACCTGTTGGACAGCGTCACTGTTCCCCAAAACCGCCGCCACCAGCCGACTTACTCGGTGTACCGGTCCGTGACGGTGGCAGAAAGCCGGGAGTATTACTTCCAGTCCTACCACCGGGGTGATACTACCAAGTTGCAGTTAACGGACGAGATGCTGGCGTGGACCCGGCCCAAGGTCTACCACCTGCCCGACCGCTTGACGGTGCGGGAAATTAAATAACGAGGATGTAAATAGGGGCTGGGAATTAACTCAGCCTCTTCAATATTTTAAAGTTAGTAATGCCTCAGCGCAGTAGCTGGCTGGCAGGTCAAACGCTGATAAATCAGCATTTGACCAACCCCAAATAGGCTTGCTACGCGTCGTAGCCATCCTTGCGGAGGTGGGACGACGAACTAGACAAGCTAGTTCTGTCCCACTCTCCATTGTCTACTTCAACCACCACATCCAGAGGTGGTGCTTCTGCTGGTCGATGCGTTGGTTGACGACACTGACGACAATCAGCATATTTGCTACCAGCGAATTCTTCTTGCGGTAGGCAATGTAGCGGGGCGACCAGATGGACGCGTACTTATCCTTGTAGCGGCGCAAACCTTGAAAGCCGTAGAGATGGTAGCCATACTCGTAGATGAAGTGGGCGACCTTTTCTTCGATGAAGCTGAATTGGTATTCACCAACGTTGGAAAGGGGCGCCATCCCGAGGTCAAAGTAGGTATAGCCATTTTCCTGGCCGTACTGGTACATGCTGATGAAGATTTTGTCCATGATTCCAGACGGGGCGTCCTTGCTGTGCCGCATCAGGTCGATGGTCAGCACTTCCTTGCCACCCGTTGGCATGAAGGTGGCAAAGGCAACCAGCTTACCATCCTTATCCCGGACCAAGCCGACGGGGGCCTGGTTGATGTAGTAAGGGTCAAAGAAGCCCAGGGAGAAGCCCTTTTCGACCTGCTCGCCCAGCCAGCTGTCGGAAACCCGTTTGAGCTCTTGCATCAGCTGGTCATCAAACGGCGGCTGGACGACGCTAAACTGGTAGCCTTCCCGGTCAAACTTGTGCATCAGAGCCCGCTGCGAGCGCTGCTTCTTACCAGCCAGGGTGAAGTCAGCCAAGGTAACCAGACCGCTTTCCCCAATCTTGATAAAGTCAAAGCCGAATTCGTGCAACAGCAGGGTAAGGTCACTTGAAACTTCGTAAAAGACAATCTCATAGTCATACTCATCGGCGGTGCGGACAAATTCCCGGATGGCATCACGGAGAACGGCCTGGTTACCAACTGGGTCGCCCATGACCACTAGCCGGTCGTATTTTCGCCGGTACATGATGAACAGCTGGTCTTTGCCATCCTGCTGGTAGAAGTAGATACTTTTATCGCGTAAGAAGGCCAGGTGGCTGGTCTCACTCCCGCCAAACTGGTCGATGACGGCCCGGACCCGGTCGGCGTTGAAACTCCGCACGTGGTTGAAGGGGTCAAAGCCAGCAATAAAGTAGCGGATAATGATGAACATCAGGAGCAGTCCTAAACCGAGCCCCAATAGTCCGGATAACCAGACCTTTTCACCGGGGAAAAAGAGGAAGCTCGGAATGTGGTGCTTGCTCATGTACTGGGGAGCGTTGATCACGCCGACGAGGACGTACAGGATGAAACTGCCGGCAAAAATCAGGCCGTCAATGGCAAACTTACCGATGGAGTACTGCAATTTCTTCCGGTACAAAATATGACGGGACATCAGGACTAGCAGGAAGACGATTGCCAGGTAGATGGTCAGCCGGAGGGTCCCGAGGTTCCAAATAGTGTTAGCAATCCCAATCAGGAGGAGTAGCAAAGTCGGCAGGTAGGCCCGCCGTACCTTAGACTGTAATCCCCGTGCGCAGGCCAGCATGGCGATGGCAAAAAGAACCGTAGTCAGCTGGTGGATAAAGAAGAAAGTGTAGGGGTACAGCTTTTGGACAATTTTATTTTCCGCGGTGAGGTCGGGAATGGAAGCGGTCAAAAGCATCAGGATTCCAGACAGGTACATGAAGGCGGTAATTAGGTAGTAGGCCGCCTTGCGCAGCAGCATTAGCGGCAGCCCGTCAAAGAAATCGTTGACCTGGCGGGCCAGGTTATGGACGAACATCAGGCCGGCCAGTAGCAACGGAACGATGTAGTAGAAAATCCGGAAAAGCAGGAGCCAGATGACAATAGTGGTCCGCGGCACCCCTAACAAGGAGAGCTCAAAAATCATCATGACATCAAAGGACCCCAGGGCACCCGGAATCATTGACAGGACCCCCAGCACCTGGGCGACCGCGTAAAGGGGCAGGACGTTAATGAGGTTTTCCCGGACCCCCAGGCACCAGCCGACCAGGAGGAAGAAGAGGGCCACAAAGAGCCATTCCAAGGTCGAGCTGCCGACAATGAATGCTTCTAGCTTGGGGGTAACTTCCTTGAAGAGTTTATTGTTATTGATGACCGTAAAATAGAAAACGACTGGGAAGTAGAGGCCGCCACCGATGAGCCAGATTGAGTACTGGTTGAAGTGCCCGCCGTCATGAAAGCCGAACATGATGATCAAGGCAATCCAGCAGAGAATCGACAGGCCGGAGAGGAGGAAGACCGCAATTTTGGAGATTGCCAGCAGGATTTCCTTTTTACTAGCGTTTTTGCGGTAAAAGTAGGCCCGCAGCGTGGCCCCGAGGATTCCCCCGAAGCCGGCGATGTTAGTCAGGGTGTTGGTAATCCAGCCGCAGCGGATAACGTAGGACTTGTTAAACTTGCCCGGCAGAAAGTGAAGGATTGCAAAGTCATACCCGAGCATTGGAACCACGGCGACACAGCCGGCGACGAAGAGGAGGACGATGTTTGCCCAGGAGAGGTTCGCCAGGCCCGTGCCGACTTGCTGCCACTTAACGGTCTTAAAGAAGTTGCCAAGGGCGTGGATGACAAAGATGAGGACCGAAGTGACGAATAGGAGCTTGATTATTCGAGAATATTTTTCCCACCAGGTAACCAGGTGCTTACCAAGTGTTTGCATAGTTAATTACTCCCCCTTAATGTTTTAGTACAGTATTATCATTATAAGCTATTCTGAAATTAATTATGGGGAATTTCCTGATTTTTAGTTGACGGGTGCAAGAAAATTTCGTATACTTTTATTTGTTGTCAAATGGTCCGTTGGTCTAGTTGGTTTAGGACGCATCCCTGTCACGGATGAGATCACGAGTTCGAGTCTCGTACGGACCGTATATGATATGTGAGAGGTTGGGTGATTGCCCAGCCTCTTTTTTTGATTTGTCAGGAGGTTAATAATGGAAGCAACGTGGCAATATACTGGTCAGGAACCAGTGAAAATCAAGAAGTTTTTGCAGTCACTGGGGATGGGGCACCGGCTCTTCAATGAAATCAAGAAGGGGCAGGGGCAATTCCTGGTTGATCACCGGGTGGTGCGGCCGACAACCCAGATCTTACCGAACCAGCCCCTAACCATTCAGGTGGCTCCCGAAACGGCTGATCCCACGGTAGCGGTGAGCCATGAGCCGCTGAAGGTGGCTTATGAGGATGATAACTGGCTGGTGGTCGATAAGCCAGCGGGGGTGTCTTCAATTCCAGGGCCAACCACCAGCAACGGGACGATTTTAAACCGGGTCAAGGGTTATCTGGAGGAGCAGGGGAGCGAGGATTTGCGGCCCCACCTGATTACCCGTTTGGACCGGTTCACCAGCGGCCTGCTCCTGGTCGCCAAACACCACGTGGCGTCGAGTATGATCAGTCAGCAGGTCCAGCAGCACCGGATGCTCAAGGAATACACGGCAGTTGTCAGTGGAAGATTTGCTGATGACCATGGCGTTATCGACCAGCCGATTGCCCGGCGGGAGGGCCAAGTCGCCCGGGTGATTGCGCCGGATGGACAACGAGCCGTCACCGAATACTGGGTTGAGGACCAGGGCGTTGACTGGGCTCGCCTCCGCCTGCAACTGCACACCGGCCGGACCCACCAGATTCGCGTCCACATGGCTTCGGCAGGCCACCCGCTGATCGGTGACCACTTATACGGTGGTGACATGACCAGGGCCGACCACCAGCTCCTACACGCCAGCAAGATTTCCTTCCTGGATCCCTTTAGTCAAAAGCAGCTAACATTTACGTCATCGCTGCCAGAAGAATTTAATGGATTTTAAAAGCAACCACCCTATGATTACTCAGAATGAACTTGAGCAATCATAGGGTGGTTTTACTGTTACTAGGTTTACTTAGTGCTTTTCAGCATCTCTTTGACCATCTGGCCCTGCAGCCGCTGTTCGGCTTGTTGTGAAACCTGTTGAATCTGCTGGGCAGTCATGTGGGGGTTCTTTGCTAACGCCGCTTGGACGGCACTGGCAACCGCGGTCTTGCCCTGCTGTTGCGCCCTTGCCTGAGCCTGCTTAGCGGCTGGTGACTGGGCGATCTTCTTCAGTCGGTCCGCCTGTTTAACCGTCAGCTTAACGTAGGTGCGGGGGTATTCCAAGGTATTCGTCCGCTTGACCAGGGTCCCGTCCATCCCGGACCACATGTAGAGAGCGGCGAAGAAGCTATTGTTATAGCGCCAGCGGGTTTCCGTGGTTACCAGCTCGGGGGTTGCCCGGTCTGTCCACTTGATTTTACTTGTCGTGAACTCGTTGGCCTGGGTGTGGTTAGCTGTCTTTTGCCGTTCCTGAACGTTGTAAATATACACGTCGTCGCGACCACTGCTACCAACTGGCTGGTAGAGGGCTAACGGCATAGTAGAGTTAGAAGCCGAGTAAATTGACTTGCGGGTCGTGGTCGTTACCTGGTGCATTCCAAAGTGGTGGCTGTAATTGAGGGTCATTACGAGGGTTGAGCCGACAAAGAGCAGTCCACAGAGCGTAGATAAGATTAGCTGGGGAACCCGGCGTTCGATGAACATGATGCTGGCAAACATTGCGATTGCTGCGCCAAACATGATGATAATGATCATTGCTTATCAGCCCCTTCCTTAATGTCTTTGGAGTCCAGCTCAAGGTGAATTCCGTTACCGCTCGTTACCAGGAAGGTCAAGGCAAGACCGACTAGTGCAAACCCGACTGCAAACCAGAAGGCGGCGTGGTAGCCCTGCAGGGTCGCGTCAAACATCTGTGACTTGTATTGCAGTGGCGATTGTTCGAGCAGGGTGTGCGCCGGTTTGCTGTTGTTGGTAACGTTGGTCAGGACAGAAATCATAATGGCTGTTCCCACGGAAGTAGCAACTTGGCGGATCGTGTTGTTGACGGCGGTCCCGTGGGAAATCAGGTTAAATGGCAGGGAGTTCATCCCGGCGGTAGTAACCGGCATCATGACCATTGAAATCCCAAACATCCGGACGGCGTATAGGAAGATGATATAGATAGTCGGTGTTTCCCGGGTAATAAATGCGAACGGCAGGGTCCCAACGGTTAGGATGAACATCCCGGTAACTGCCAACCGCTTGGCCCCGTGGCGGTCAAAGAGGTTCCCGGTAATCGGGCTCATAATTCCCATCAGCAGGGCCCCAAATAGGAGGGTTAACCCAGAATGGAAAGCTGACATACCGTGAATAATCTGCAGGTAGAGTGGGATAACAAGTTCGACCCCCACCATGGCCATCATGACGATGGAACTTAAAATGGTGGCGAGGGTAAATTCACCACTGGCGAAAACCTTGAATTCCAGGAAGGGTTCGTCGAGCTTGTTCTGCCGCAATACCAGGAAGATGACTAAGATAGCCCCGATGATAATGGAAGCGAGGACGACCGGGTCTGTCCAGCCCTTATCACCGACACTAGAAAAGCCGTAGAGCATACTGCCGAAGCCGGCGGTGGACAGAATCACTGACAGCCAGTCCAGGTGCGGCTTATTGTTCGGAATGACGTTCTTTACCAAGAAGAAGCTGGCAACAATAACGACCCCGGCAATTGGAACAATCATTCCGAAGAGCCAGCGCCAGCTGAAATTGTCAATGACCCATCCAGAGAGAGTAGGCCCGATCGCGGGGGCCAGGCCGATGACCAGCCCGTTAATTCCCATTGCGGCCCCCCGCTTCTCCGGTGGGTAAATGGTTAGCATGATGTTTTGCATCAGGGGCATGTTGATCCCAACCCCGACGGCCTGAACCAAGCGGGCTGCCAGCAGGACGGGGAATGATGGTGCCAACCAGGCCATCACCGTTCCGACTTCAAAGATAACCATTGCGATCACAAAGAGTCCCTTGGTGTTGAAACGGCTGCTTAAAAAGGCGGAGATGGGAATCATGATTCCGTTGACCATCAAAAAGCCAGTCGTCAGCCATTGAACGGTCGACGTACTGATGTCAAAAGCATCCATCAGGGCCGGAAAGGCAGTCGAGAGAATGGTCTGGTTAAGAATTGTGCAGAAAGCACCGATGAGGAGGACGATGACCATCAGCTGCCGGTTATAGGGGCGGCCGTTGATGTCAAGGGTAGCTTGTTCAGCGTCATTCACAGATAAAACCTCTTTTCCAGGAAAGTTAACGAGTATGAATGATAAGACTATTTAGTATCTTTGTCAAATAATTTGACAAGAATGGCTGATAATCGTTAAAATATGAAAATGAATTATTACTGTATTGGAGGAGACAAAGTGCTGGGGAAACAGTTTCGACAGTTGATTACTAATGATCATTTACGGATTAGCATGACCGAACTAGCCCACGTGACGGGGGTCTCGACGAGCCAGATTCGTTACTGGGAACGAAAGGGCTATATTTCATCAAAGCAGAGTGATAAGAATAAGAACCACTACTTTAGTTTTCTGACCCTTTTTCGGGTGGCAACGATCAAATATTTTCTTGACCAGGGCTTTACCCTGGCAACCGCGGTGAAAAAGGAACGGGAGCGTCAGGAGCTGGGGAAGATTTTTCGAACTTTTATTGCCGACCAGGTCAAGGCGATTACGCAGCTGGGACCGAAGAAGGGGGAAGTTGCTCTGGGGACCTTGGCAAATGACCCTGAGAAGGAAGTTTACGCAATTGTCGATCAAGACGGAACCAGACTTTACAGCCGGCCGGTAAGTAAGGACCGCGGCTAACCAAGATCCGTTGTTTGTGGTATGGTGGATGTAAAGTTAAGAAAGGGAAGCGGTATTTGTGAGTACAGAAGGAAAGAGTTATCAGGATTTAAGCGCGGACGCCCAAGCAACGGCCTTAAAGTCATTTATTGCCTTTTACGTGGACCAGTACAAGCGGGAGAGCTTGGAAATCCTCGGGTCCGAAGTCGATAACGGCCTCATCAGTTCCATTAACGAGATTCTTGACCAGAACAGTTTTATGGGCCGGGGAGAGTTGGTAGCGGAGAGCCTACGCCTTTCTAAGCCGTACTATGAAGAAATACTAGCCAAGCTGCCGGCAATTAATTTTACTGATGATGGTGAGCCGGTCGAGGACTGGCAAACAGCTTGGGAAAGTCAGGAAGAAGAATTGCCGACGGAAGACTGATTCTAAGGCTGAAGACGGAATGGGGGATGGTACCATCTCACTCCACCCTAAAGCCAGCGATTTGGCGATACTCGCGACGGTACGAATAGGAAATATAAGTAGGGCTTCAGGGTTCGGCCTTTGCCGGGCACTGGAGCCTGTTTGCGTTTTGCGTTGCTCACGGTTATCTAGCTAAGGGGATTTCCGGCACTTGCTCTTTTACTACCCCTAACCCCAGAGATGTGTTAAAATAAACTTAGTTTTACGTACGGATTTTAAATGATAGTAATTAGCTAAATGAATACTCGTTGCCGACCTTGTGCAGACAAAGCGGCTCTTTTAGCTTACTGATTTTTCCGTTATGACAGTAACGTTAATAAAAATCGATAAAGGAAAGAAAGGTACTATGGCAAAATTAAAGATTAAGAATAATGAAGTGGCCTTTTATGCAATGGGGGGCCTAGGTGAAATTGGTAAGAACATGTACTGTGTTCAGTTTCAGGATGAAATCATCATCATTGACTGCGGGGTCCTCTTCCCAGAGGACGAACTGCTCGGGGTCGATTACGTTATCCAGAATTACGACTACCTGATTGAAAACAAGGACAAGATCAAGGGGATTTTTATCACCCACGGTCACGAAGACCACATTGGGGGTCTGCCGTTCTTCTTGCAGAAGGTCAATGCACCAATTTACGCGGGGCCGTTTGCAATGTCCTTGATCAAGGGGAAGCTGGAAGAAAAGCACCTCTTGCGGAATGCGGAGTTGCACGAAATCAACGAATTTGACGAAGTGCACTTCAAGAAGCTCTGGGTCAGCTTCTTCCGGACGACCCACTCAATTCCCGACACCCTGGGGGTTGCTGTTCACACCCCACAGGGTACCATCATCCAGACCGGGGACTTCAAGTTTGACCTGACGCCGGTTGGTGGTCTACCGGGTCCTAACCTGCAACAGATGGCTAAGCTCGGTGATGAAGGCGTTCTGCTTTTGACGTCTGATAGTACGAACGCGGAGCGGCCGCAGTTTACCAAGTCCGAGCGCTGGGTCGATATTCACATTCGGCGGATTTTTGAACGAATTAAGGGCCGGATTATTTTCGCTTCCTTCGCTTCCAATGTTTACCGGCTCCGGGAAGCCTCGGACGCCGCAATTGCTCAGGGCCGGAAGATTGCGGTCTTTGGCCGGAGTATGGAAAACGCGATTGCCGCGGGGCAGGAACTGGGCTACCTTAATATCCCGGAGGATGCCCTGATCGACCAGAATGAAATTAACAACTACCCGCCGGAGAAAGTTTTGATCATGTGTACTGGTTCCCAGGGTGAACCGATGGCTGCATTGAGCCGGATTGCCAACGGGACCCACCGGCAGATTACCATCCAGCCGGACGATACGGTGGTCTTCTCCAGTAACCCAATTCCAGGGAACACCACCAGCGTCAACGCTTTGATTAACAAACTGGAAGAAAGTGGCGCCAACGTCATCCACGGTTACGTTAATAATATCCACACTTCGGGACACGGTGGCCAGATTGATGAAGAATTCATGCTTCGCTTGATGAAGCCAAAGTTCTTTGCACCAGTCCACGGGGAATACCGGATGCAAAAGATTCACACCAAGCTGGCTGAACTGACTGGGGTGCCGCGGGAGAACAGCTTTATCCTGGCTAACGGGGATGTTTTGGCCCTGACCAAGGATAGTTGCCGGATTGCCGACCACATCGACAGCGTCAGTGATGTGTACATTGATGGTCGGGATGCTGGTGATACGGTTGGTAACCCAGAAATTCGTGAACGGCGTCTGCTGTCCGAAGAAGGGGTTGTGACGGCCATTGCGGTGGTTGACCTCAAGGACTACCAAATCGTTGCCGGTCCTGATATTGTTTCGCGGGGCTTTGTCTACATGCACGAGTCGCAAGAGCTGATTAAGGCTGCTAACCACGAAGTCTTCTGGGCGATTCTGAATACCTTCAAGAACCACAAGCACGTGGATCAGCGGGCATTAAACCGGACGATTGTCAGCCGCCTGCAGAAGCTGCTCTTTGAGCGGACTGGTCGCCGGCCCGTAATTATCCCAATGGTAACGATTCTGAACGGTAATAATCGTTCTGAGAACCATCATTACCGCCACCCCAACCATAATCGTCGTGGGAAGGAAAATGAAAAGCGGCCAGCAAACCATTCCAAGCATGAAGGAAAGGGGAATGGCCAGCAACGGAAAGAAGAAGCTGTGAAGGCTTAAATTGTAAAAAACTTCCAGAGTCAATATGGCGCTGGAAGTTTTTTTATGGTTAGGGATGGTGCTTTTATTAATTTCTGCTTAAAACCGGTTAAAAACTCTGTTATCATCAATACTAGCAATTATTTTCGAGATCTAAGCTGAAAGGAAGAAACCTATATGACCGGAAGAGATTATTTGAGGATCTGGTATCGGGTGCAGATTGGCACAACCCTATTAGTGTTGGCCATGATGATGGTCCGTAATTTTGAAATGGGCCGACAGCGAGTTGCGAGTGGATTGTTCCTGTTGGTCATCATCCTTTTGATTGGCCTGTTAGTAGAATTGATCCCGCAGCTGCCGGCGGTGGTTCAACGGGGGAACGCCTGGTTGCAAGGGGTCCCGCAGCCCTTCATTTTAGTGATTGCCTGGGATGTTATTACCCGGGAAATAATTACCCTGCTGCGGCTACCGTCGCGCGGCGTTGTCTCCTTAATGATTATCTACTACCTGCTAATGTTTGCGCCCTTTGCCAGTGTTATTGGTGGGCAGCTGAAATTGAGCATAGAACGTTTTGTTTTCGCGTTACTGACCTTTCAGGTTGTCTTGATTCCGCTGATTGCTTTGCCGACTGACTTAATCAATAATCATTTCTTATTGCAAACACTGTCGACGGGGGCGGTGGGCGCGGGAGCCTACTTTATTTTAATTATGACGGCAATGCGGGCCTGGCACCTATCCTGGCCGGGTTTAAAGCCTCATTGGAGCGGTGACTTTAATTGGTGGCTGTTCCTTGGCCTAGTAGTGCTTGACTTATTCATAACGATGGTAAATGCTGGCGGAATGCCGTCCTTGCGCCGCCTCAACTGGTCGGTTCTTCTTATGGCCTTTAGGGCTGCTGTTGCCGAGGAAACTCTTTTTCGCTTTGCAATTCTGGGGATTCTATTTTATGCCTGGCGTCATTATCAACACCGCCTTCCGCTTGCGTTGGCTACCAGTAGTGTTTTGTTTGGCTTGGCACACTTGGCAAATGTGGCTGAACAAGCCTGGAGTGTGACCGTCTTTCAAGTGGTCGCTGCCGGAGGATTAGGACTCTTTTTCGCAGTTGTTTATGTCTACACTGGACAGTTGTGGTTAACGATGGTAATGCATGGCCTTTTTGACCTGCTGAGTTTTATGGCAACGGGGACGACAACTATAAAGGGGAGTCAAGTTACCCTAGCTGACTGGTCGTTTGTTGCCGGCGAACTGGTCATCTTTATCCTGGTGACTGCTTTGATGATGTTTGGGCAGCGTCGTCGCGTAATGGAACGCCACGTTGCCCGGTTAACCGGGGATAAGCAGCGGTTTGGCTTTCAGATTCGATATTAAGAAGGAAAAAGTATGGTAAAAGTGCAAACGGGTTATATGCCCTTTGGAAAGTATCAAACATACTATCGAATCGTTGGCGAGGCCACCACGAAAGCACCGTTAGTGTTAATCCATGGTGGGCCAGGCTCAACGCATAATTATTTTGAAGTATTAGATGAATTGGCGGAAACTAATCAGCGTCAGTTAATTATGTATGACCAGATTGGCTGTGGTCAATCATCCTGTCCTGATAATCATGCGGCGGAAATTTATCGGGCCCAAATATGGTTGGAGGAGTTAGTTGCGTTACGGCATTTCCTGCAATTAGACAGGATTCACCTTCTTGGTCAGTCCTGGGGTGGAATGTTAGAAATTATGTATTTATGTGATCTCCACCCACGAGGAGTGCTGTCGGGAATCTTGGCAAGTACGCTTCCTGCTTCTTGGTTGTGGAGCAAGGAGCTTCACCGGTTGATCAAGTTTATGCCTGATAATGAACAGGCTGCAATTAGGCGGGCTGAAAAGACAAAAGACTTCACAAATGGTGATTATCAAAGTGCCAATCACCATTTCATGGCAATGCATTGTAATGCACCACTATCATCAACGGATCCCGAACCGCTTCTGCGACCCAAGCGTGAGGGAAAGCAAGCATATTTGACAGCTTGGGGGCCAAATGAGTATACGCCAATTGGTAATTTACAATCCTTTGATTATCTTGAACAGCTGCATAAAATTAAAATTCCGATGTTGATTACCAGTGGGACAGATGATCTTTGTACACCCTATGTAGCTAAAACGATGTATGATCGTTTACCCAATGCGAAGTGGGAGCTTTTTGAAGGCTGCCGGCATATGTCGTTTGTTGAAAAACGTGAGCAGTATTTACACGTTTTGGCTTCTTGGCTGGATATGAATGATAAGAAAAATGTTAGTTAGGAGAGAGGAAGATGAATGCGGAATTAATAACTATCCTCATATTAGGGATACTAACGGTTTATCAGATCGTTATTTTTGGTCATGATTTGATTGTTAATAGGAATCAAATCAAGGACGGCAATTTCTTGGTAACTGGGGTCATCGGTTTTTTTACTAATTTTTGTGATTCTTTAGGAATTGGTTCTTATGCACCGACGACAATGCTATTAAAATTAACCAAGTCGTTAAAAAACGATAAGCTCCTTCCGGGGACACTAAATGTTGCGTGTGCACTACCGGTAATGACCGAAGCATTTTTATATATTGGCAACTTTAAGGTTGATGGTACGACGCTATTGTCAATGGTAATTGCTGCTATGATTGGTTCGTTCGCAGGTGCTAAGATTGTTTCACGTTTGGATGAAAAAAAGATTGAAATTATTGTTGGAATTGCCTTAGCAGTAACTGCGGTCTTAATGATTTTATCTGCCACGGGGGTAATTACTAAATTAGGTGCTAATAACGTTGCTACTGGCTTTCATGGCTGGAAATTGGTAGTAGCTTGTGCTGTTAACTGTATTTTGGGTGCATTAATGTCGGCAGGGATTGGACTATATGCGCCGTGCATGGCATTGGTTTATCTTCTAGGAATGAATCCAATTGTTGCGTTCCCAATCATGATGTCTTCATGTGCTTCGACTATGCCAATTGCTGCAGCTGAATTTATTAAGAAGAATGAATATGCTCGGATGCCTTCAATTGCTATTACCCTTTTTGGTTGTGTTGGTGTTGTGATTGCCGTAACGTTTGTTAAGTCGCTTAATCTGACGGTATTGATGTGGCTTGTCATTGCAGTAATGATATACACTTCCGTGCTGATGCTGATTGAGGGAAGTAAGAAGTTTAGAATGTAAAAAAAGAGGTTGGGAATTAACTCAACCTCTTTAATA
>NZ_AZGE01000011.1 GCF_001434465.1 Limosilactobacillus oris DSM 4864 | reverse complement strand
TTTCGTCCAACTATGGGGGTTCACTTCAAACCATTCAACCTCGCTGGAGGATGGTTCGTGCTTATTTCTTGTTATTGATCCTCAATTTGCTTATTATCCTTGAAAATTAACCACTTCGAGAAGACGTAGTTGGCGATGATTACGATCACGTTATCAATGACTTTGACGATAAACTGGCCCATTGGATCCTTGAAGCCGAGGACGGAAATCCCGATGAAGGTGATGACAATATCGATCACCAGGGTTAGTGCCCGGTAGAAGAAGAAGCGCAGCATTTCAACGAGAAAGTCGCTGACCGTGGTGTAGTGGGAGCCAAAGACCCACACCTTGTTGGTAAAGTAGGCGACCAGGACGGAGACGAACCAGGCGATTACGTTCGCCAGCTGGTAATTCCAGTGAATCCCGGAACTCAAAATTTGAAAGACGGCCAGGTTGATAACGGTTGTCACAACGCCCCAGAAGAGGTAAGCGATGATGTGCTTATACTTTTCCCAGAGTTGCTTAATCATTGAGTGCCTGCGCTTTCTTGACTAGCTCTGCGGCAAATTGGTCCAGCTTCTTAACGTCGTCTTCAGCGGGGGCCAGGTTGACGTGGACGTTTTCGCTGCCCTTAGTAGCGCCGGTGTCCGCCAGCACCTTGCCGAATTCATCGACGGCCTTGCAGAAGTCATCGCCGTAGAAGGTATCGCCAGAACCGGCAACGCCATAGACTTTGCCAGTCAGTTCCTCTTCTTGCAGGTCCTCATAAAAGTCCATTCCTTCGTCCGGCAGGGCGCCCTCGTCGTAGGTGTATGGGCAGACTACACAGATATCGACGTCTTCGAAGTCTGCGGGGTCCGCGAGGGAGATTTCGGTCATTTCAACGTCAACGTCGCGGTCTTCTAGTGATTCGGTGACCAGGTCGGCAACGTCTTCGTTGTTTCCAGTGATGGTTGCGTAAACTACGAGTGCTTTCATTACGTGTGCCTCCAATTTATTAATCCCTACAAGTATAGCATGGTTTGGGGCAATGATGGGGACAAGTGGTATACTATTAGAGGTAGAATGTCAAAAAGGAGATCCGAGAATGATTACATTAAAGTCACCACGCGAAATTGACGCGATGGAAAAAGCCGGGGCCGCTTTAGCAGCGATGCACCTGGGAATTCGGGAATTTATCAAGCCGGGCATCTCAAGTTGGAAGATCGAGGAATTTGCCCGGAAATACTTCAAAGCTGCTGGGGCTAAGGCCGAGCAAATTGGCTTTGAGGGTTACAAGTACGCAACCTGTGTCAGTGTCAACGATGAGATTTGTCATGGTTTTCCCCGTAAGAACCTGGTATTGAAGAAGGGGGACCTGGTGAAGGTTGATACGGTGGTTAGCGTCGACGGCTTTTTCAGTGATTCCTGCTGGTCGTATGCGGTCGGTGAGGTTAAGCCGGAAATTCAACAGTTAATGGACGTGACCAAGAAGTCACTCTTCATGGGAATTGACCAGTGTGTCCCTGGCAACCGAATCGGGGACATTGGTGCGGTCATCCAACACTACACGGAAGACGAAAATGGCTACGGTGACGTCCGCGAATTCGTCGGTCACGGAATCCAGCCGACAATGCACGAAGACCCAATGGTACCGCACTATGGTGAGCATGGTCAGGGCCTGCGTCTCAAGAAGGGGATGACCATCACGGTTGAACCGATGATCAACACCGGAACGTGGGAAGCCGACACAAGTGACCCGAGTGGCTGGTTAGCGAAGACCGCTGATGGTGGCTGGTCCTGTCAGTACGAGCATACCCTGGTGGTAACCGCTGATGGGCCGAAGATTTTGACCTCCCAGGATCCTGAAGCTGATGCCAAGTACATGTACAACGATAACTACGCTAAGTACCTGGAACACTACGCAAAAATTTCCCGGGAAATTGCGGAAGAATTTAAATAAATATGTAGAATTGAGTGGCAGTTCACTATTAGGCTAGTGGGCTGCCGCTTTTTTTATGGAAAAAATTACGTTGAATGCACGGTACCGCACTTTAATGCAACTTGGGTGCAAGGGATTTTAGTAAACTAGGGGGCGTGTTTATTAAACGGATTGGGGGAATTAATATGTTTTGCCCGAATTGTGGCAAGAAGGTTTCCACGGCGGCAGACTTTTGCCCGTATTGCGGAACCAAGCTAGGCCATTCTACGGATAAAAAAGGACAGGTAACATCAGAAGAACAAGTTAAATCGACGGATCAATTGGAAGCAGGCACTGCTACCCATCAGCCAACACCGTCATCACCGAACGGGAGTAGCAAGAAAACGGGGAAAAAGGCACAAATAATCCTAGTCATCGTAATCATCGCTCTCCTTGCGGCAATTGCCTTTATGTTGGGGATGCAAGGAAACGGCACCGATTCAGCAACGACGACAAGTGAAAAGCCAGCTAGGACTATTGGCAAGAAAAACAGCAGTACTAGCAGGTCAGCGAGTCGACCAATCTTCAATGATCAACAGAAAGCAGCTGCAATCTTATACTATGCCAAAGAAAACGAATCAAATAATTTTTGGGGAGAACTTTACCGTGGTGCTTTAGCCAAGTCTACTAAGGTGACCTCTGATAGTTTGACAGATCAAGCCACCGAACGAGGCGATGGAACTATGCATGCTTATTATCCTACGGGGTTGTTCTTTGGCGGAGCAAGTGGCTACGTCATGGGAAGTGATGGCCAGACGGTGTACTACTACCGTCTCGGCCCAAGCCCTGATGACAGCATTGAACCTGACGATACCGTTTCGTTAAATGAGATTGAACAGTATGTCATTGACCACCATGCTATGGACCAAGTCAACCAAATTGCCGGAAACATTAAATTCAATTAGGAGGAGCTATGAAAACTAAAAATATTGTTATTACAGTTATCGCAGTTGTGTTAGTGCTGACCGGGGCTTATTTTGCTGGGCGAACTTTTAGCAAACCATCCGTAGACAGCAGCCAAGGAACGAGTACAAAAGCGCCGGTGCGGCAGAGCAGTTCATCATCAGCTTCTGCTACTAGCACAAGTTCTTCGTCGACCAGCACTGACACTGACCGGCTGGACTATAACACAATCACACCAATGCAGACGGCAGCGGCCATTATGTATTATGCCAAG
This sequence comes from Limosilactobacillus oris DSM 4864, assembly GCF_001434465.1. GTDB lineage: Bacteria > Bacillota > Bacilli > Lactobacillales > Lactobacillaceae > Limosilactobacillus > Limosilactobacillus oris. The sequence continues at coordinate 45,081 of NZ_AZGE01000011.1, read as the reverse complement.
GATAAACTTAGTGACCAGGGTGACTGGCACAGCATTTACAATGCAAATGGAATTGACCTGTTTCAAAGCAACAATACTGAGCACCTGTCTGACCCTGGCCGTGGTGTCTGCTGGAGTCTGCATCCTTCTGATATGGCAGGAGGCGATACTCCGACCTATACCGTTGGTGCTGATGGGACGGTAAGCTACTATCACGTCACCACTGTTAACCAGAATAAGGATAAGGATCCCCTTTTAACCGTTAAGCTGCATGACATTATCAACTATGTTAACAGTCACCATGCAGTCAGTGAGATTAAGGCCAAAGCACAAGACATCCACGCAACAATTGATAACAATTAACCAGCCTACGAAAGAGGAGAACTTGATGAATTTTTGTGAAAAGTGTGGGGCTAAATTGCGGCCTGAGCAAAAGTTTTGTGAGCAGTGCGGCGCCCCGGTAAGTAGTGTCCCTACCTCAAATAAAGAACAAGCGCAGGATAAATCACAGTCAGCAAATCAGGAGCGGGAAGCAGCAAGGAAGGCACATGATCATCCAGCAACCGTTTCTTCGGTGGAGCATGAGCGCCTGCAAAAACAATATGCTGCTTTAGAGAGCCGCTTAAAAGCAGAACGCCAGAATAATAAGGTGAACGTCTTCGCCCGGTTAGCCTTTACCCGGGCACACTTCAACCAGGTTTTACAATTTGTGAAGGATAATGCCTTGACGATGTTCTTCTTTTACTTTCTGGCTGTTGTTTTTCCTGCCCTTCGCTGGTACCTGCTGATTATTTTTCTAGTAATGGTCTACTTGTTCCCATTGCTTTCGAATGAGAAGCGTTTCAAATGGGATGAAGCCGTAGACAATTACCTGCAGAATAAGGAACATACCAAGGAATTTCGTGATTCGGCGGTGGAAATGTATCAGTCACTACGCAGTGGTCAGCATTCCCAATCGCAGACTGAGGGGAAAGTACCTACCCAGCCGCAAGAAAAAGCTGATTCGAAAGCGCAAAAGACGGCAGTAACTGCCCAACCAACGGCGGCCACAGTTTCCCAGTCGACAGGCTTTTCATGGAATGGAGAAACTATTTTGGGAATTGTTGGGACCTTGCTCGGGGCAATTATGTACTTTATGACTAAAGATGAGACGGGGAGTTTGCTCAGCCAAGGCCTTTCCGTCCTCCAAAGCGGAGGCTTAAATGGGGCATCATACCTGAACCTTTGGGGGGTTCGTTATGCTACTGATTGGGGTCCCCGCGGTTATCGGTGGGATTATTAAGGGAGCCACCCACCATGTTGGCGGCGGAGTTCTGAAGACTTTGGGTGTTCTCCTTGCGGCCGTTTACGGGCTTGCCTATTCATATGTGTTTGCGAATGCAGCTGAAGTTGTAGGCCGGACAGCAGTTGCAGCGCTTTCGGGTGATACCTCCCTGAACGATTTGGAGAACTTGGCTCACATGGTACAAATTATTCCGTGGCTGGTTGTTGGGTTATACGTTATTGGTATTTTGGTTAATGCCGTTTCTAATCGGCAAAAATAGGTAGGAAGGAAGAAAAAATGAAGTTTTGTAGTAACTGCGGTACCAAGCTCAACCCTGGCGCCGCTTTTTGTCCGCGCTGCGGTGTTAAGGTTGAACGGGCCAAAACAGCCAGGGCGTTTGAAATTACTCCGCAGTTTTGGTTGGGGTTTTACCTGACGTTAATTGGAGGAGTAGCAGCCGGAATCTCATGCAGTGTTGATACTTTGACCACGATGGTTTCGTCTGCAATCATTGATTCCGCAATGACTGGGTTAATAATTATTGCTTGCGTCGCTATTCCAGGAGTTTTCATGTTAATTACGGGAATCACGCGTGGCTTCAATCACCGACGAGCGGGTGTCGGAACGACAATCGTCGGAATAGCAATGCTACTGGTAGCTGGCTCAATTGCTAGTGTGCTATTTGTTGGTGAGGATGGTAGCAGCCTTGCTCTTATTTTTAGCCTGGTTTTTTATTTCATAGCTATCGTAACTTTAATCTTAGATTATTTCATGACGATGCTTGTAACTGGCAAACCAGCAACAGGCAAACAGGCGCGGCAACTGCATTGGGCAATAATTGGTATGACTGTGGTTGCTGTTCTAGTTCTAGTAGCACTAGCTTTGGGAATTATCGGTTTCTTAATCGCCGTAATCATTTTGGTTGGCGCACCATTTTTAGGTCGGCGCTTTAGCTTAGATGGTGGTCACAATTGGTACCTTTTGGCCCATGAACATGGTTATAAAATAAGCTGGCGCTTTTACTTGGCCCTCCTAGTTCTGGTCGGGGGCTGTGGACTGTGCATGGCGAAAATCTACCTGGCAGCGGGACTGATCCTGTGTCCTCTCCTTGTCATGGCAACGGAATGGTGGAGCAATCCCCTTCGTCTTGGGAAACAGCAACGTGAGATGGCAGGCTGCCTGTTAGTCGTTGCGTTACTGCTTCAAGGAATCTATCTCTCGTTTGGTAGCCGGATGGGTAACGCGTGGCCAATTTTGATTGCCATCTTTATCTTAATGGGTGCGGCCTTCTTCACCTACTTTTACGTCATGTTACGAACACGGTTTGTGATTAATGAAAGGGAGGATGAAGCAGAATGAAAAAATGTTCTCACTGTGGTCACGCGCTCAAGGCGGACCAGAGCTTTTGTCCCCAATGTGGTACCAAGTATATTGCTCCGCAAGCTGAATTTGTCAAACCGGTTAGCTACCAAGGACACCAGCGGTCGTTTTGGCGGCGGATTGGTTTCTCCATCATTGTTGGGGTAGTTATCGTCGCCATTAGTTGGTTGGCCTGTTCCAGTTACGACAACCATCGTCTAAGTATTACCAAGGAAGACAGCGATATTATTTGGTTAGTCACTCCTGATAACCAGACCGTCGACCGGCTTGACGACAGCACCAAAGTTACCTATGCCTACCGCTTTTTCTACAAGAATAATGAATTTTACACGGCAATCTATAATTTAGGCGATACGGAATTAGGTGACCTGAAGTTAGACAATGGGCGGTTAACCTATCGCGGTATTGCAAAGTACGTGGGGATGAAAGAAGGTACGTATAAACCCAGTTATCACGAGCCTTCTGTAATTGAAGGTAAGCAGAAACTATCTAAAGAAGATCCCGTCCACTTAGGCTTTAAGCACTATGCACTTGATGATGACGACCCAGGGCAGTACCAATACGACTCGCAGCTGAACTTAATCCAGGAAAAGATTAGACAGCGGTTAAACAACGGGAATTATGTAATTGGTTACCGGACGAATCAGACTGACGATGATTTGGATCCTAGTCACTCTCATAAGGGCTACTTAGTGACAATTACTGGTCACGCCAACCAGCAGGCAGTCTTTCAATACGGAAAATTATATCAACAATAAGAGGTAAAAATGAAATTAGGAAAGTGTCCCCATTGTGGGAAAAACTATAAGCAGGGAGCCCGCTTTTGTCCCCATTGTGGGCAGGAATTACCGGCGACTCGGCCGCACCGGCGCCAACAAATGACGAAGCATTTTGACTTCCAGGGACTGGGATTGCACCCATTTAAGAAACAGGATTGGAAATGGTACGCGGGAATCGTGGTAGCGTTAATTGTTGCACTGACCAGTTTAGTATTTATTATGATTGCTAACCAAGACTACCACGCGATTTTAAATCAGCGGGAGCCGTCACTGATTGATGCCTACGAAAAGGTAGGCGCTGGCTTGACAAGCCAAATTACGGGAATTGTACTGCCTAGTTACCTTGTTTTAGGAGTTGCATTGGCAGGACTGACCTGGCTGCTGGTTAAGGGAAGTAAAAAGCAACGGATTATAATTGTCGGGATTGCTGAAGTGCTACTGTTCGTAATCGGCGGTGTCAATTTTGTCAGTGCGCATAATTTTTCCTTCTCCAGTAACCGGCTCGGTCAAGCCTTTGTAAAGGACCAGTTAAATGACAAGATTTATTGTTATTCCTATTTCAAGAACCGCCCGGGTGATGATACAAGTGATGCGGATGATGATTTCTGCAACCAAATTCCTGATCATGATAAGGGTTACCCGGAGGAATACTCAACCGTCTTTCTGAAATTTAATTCGGATGGTACGCTTGGCGTGAACGTTAACCCTTACTGGCGGGATGATAATGCGACGGCTTACAACAATAGTAAGACGGGAAACTATCGAACCGTGGGAATGTGGCATGTTAATAAGAATGGGAAATTGCACATTAATTGGGATCAAGCCGATACTCGTGCCTACGACTACGAGGCGGTACAGGTGAAGGTGAAAAAGAAACATCATAAGAAGCACCACCGCAAGTATCGTTATAAGACCGAGTATAAGTGGGTTGCTCAATATACGGATCCAGAAACCGGGAATGATGACAATAGTTTGCCAATTTATTTCCCAGGTGATGATGTCGACGGTGCGGTGAACTTTGGCTATGACATATTCAAGGTCGATGGGGTTAAAATGCAGAAACCAAATTCAGAAGGCGAAGTAGATTAGTAAATGGAACTAAGAGAGTGGGACAGAACTAGCTTGTCTAGTTCGTCGTCCCACCTCCGTCGACGCGCAACTAGCCTGTAGGAAGAATGGCTACGCTGCGCAGCTAGCCTATTTAGGGTTGGTCAAATGCTGATTCATCAGCGTTTGAACTGCCAGCCAGTTACTGCGCTGAGGCATTACTAACTTTAAAATATTGAAGAGGTTGGGTTTATGCCCAGCCTCTTTTAATAACTTTTATTTCTGATTTTTATGCATGTCACTCAATGTATCTTTATACGAATATTTACCGGAATAAAGGCAATTATCCAAATTACAATGTATAAACAGCCATCCTAATATGAATATTTATATTAAAATTAGGTTAGAATATCGTTGAAAATGTTTTATTATACAAAAAGACGATTATACTAAGAATATTCATTATATCTGCACTTATTATTGGAGGCATTAGAATTGGAAGAGCAAAGTAGTAATAAAAAAGTCATTACTACCTTTGGCCTGGTAACGATGATCATTACCGCGATCTTTGGTTTCGGGAATGTTTCGAACGCTTATCTGCAAATGGGCTACGGTAGTATTATCTGGTACGCACTGGCTGGGATCTGTTTCTTCTTCCCGTGCGGCTTGATGATGGCGGAATATGGTTCCACCTTCAAAGAAGCTAAGGGGGGCATTTACTCCTGGTTGGCCGGTTCCGTTGGTGAACGGGTTGCCTTTGTCGGGACGTTCGTGTGGCTGGCATCCTGGATTGTCTGGATGGTTTCGACCGCTTCACGGATTTGGATCACCTTGTCTGCATTGATTTTCGGTAAGGACACCACCCAGCAGTGGCACGCCTTTGGTCTTGATTCCACCCAATTCATCGGGGTACTGGGGATCTTGATGATCCTTTTCATTACCTACCTGAGTTCCCGGGGAATCAACTCGATTGCCAAAGTCGGCTCACTTGGTGGGATTTTCACCATTGCCGTTAACATCATCTTCGTGATTGTCAGCGTGATTGTCCTGATTGCCAAGAAGGGGGTCCTGGCCCAGCCAATTCACGGTGCCAGCACCTTTATCACGTCACCAAACCCGCAGTTCCAAACGCCAATTGCAATTATTTCTTTCGTGGTCTACGCGATCTTCGCATACGGGGGGATGGAGTCACTGGGGTCCGTTACAGATAGCATGAAGAACCCTGAAAAGACTTTCCCGAAAGGCCTGATTATTGCCAGCATCTTCACGATTGGGACCTATGTATTGATGATTTTTATGCTCGGTTGGTCCATCAACTACCAGCAGGACTTGACGAAGAGTAGCGTTAACCTAGGAAACGTTACCTATGTAGTCTTCAACTACCTGGGAATTGCCCTGGGGAACGCCCTCGGCTGGTCTCACGCCGCCGCGTTGACCTGCGGGGTTGTCATGACCCGGATCGTCGCTTTGGCGCAGACTCTGGGATTCTTAGGGGCACTGTTTATCCTGCTCTACTCGCCAATCAAGGCCTTTATCCTCGGATCCAACCCGAACCTGTGGCCGAAGAAGCTGACTAAGCTGAACAAGGCCAACATGCCGGCTAACGCCATGTGGCTGCAAGCCATCGTTGTTTGTGTTATCATCTTCTTGGTCGCTTTCGGTGGCTCGGCTGCCCAGAAGTTCTACCTGATTTTGACCGACATGGCCAACGTGTCCGCGACCTTCCCGTACATCTTCCTGATTGGGGCCTTCCCATTCTTTAAGGCTAAGAAGGACCTTGACCGGCCGTTCGTTGCCTTTAAGAACCGCTTTTGGACTGACGTCTTGGTAATCTTCGTGGAACTGATTTTGATTATCGGGATCCTGTTCACCTTTATCCAGCCATTGACGGAAAAGGATTACCAGACCGCCTTCTGGACACTGGCGGGACCAATCTTCTTCGCCATCGTTGCTCTGGTCTTCTACCAAATTGCGGTAAAGAAAGGTAAAGTCGAAAAATAAATAGTTTTTAAAATGAAGTGAGTGGGAAATAACCTCCTCGACAGGGCGTATGGCTAACCTAGAACGATAGTTGGCACGGCACGGGCCGGCTAGCGTTCGTAGGCAAATAGCCTTGCTTCGCGGCGTTAGACACTAGCCCTGTGGTTACGACACGCAGTTAGCCTATTGGTTTCGCACGTTATCTTTATAATAGTTAAGAACTAGCAAGAGGCTGGTGAGAAAACCATCGTTTTCTCCCAGCCTCCTTTTTAATCCAGCTTAGATTCCGGCCTGCTCTTTTGGTCGTCTTTTTGCTATAATAGCCCTATGTTATTCAAGGGAGGACGGCATGAAAAACGAACCGGGAAAATTGAAGAACTTTGTCCTGTTGTTAATGCGGCACTTTACCATGGCCCAGATTTCCAGCTCGGCGGCAATGTTAGCTTACTATACCCTGCTGTCGATTTTTCCGGCGGTGCTGGTGATTGGAAACCTGCTGCCGATGGTCGGCCTGGACGCCGATACGGTCCTCAGTTACCTCCAGACAGCCGTCCCGTCCTCAGTCTATGTTTTTATCAAGCCACTGATTTATGACTTCCTGCGGCAGGGGAGTGGGGGCCTGCTGACAACGGGGGCCCTGATTGCCCTCTGGTCGACCAGCCAGGGAATCGCGGCCTTTCAGCGGTCGGTTAACCTGACCTATGACGTGGCCCGCAACCAAAATCCAGTCATTAACCGGGTGGTCTCCTTTATCTGGATGATTGTCGTGATCATCCTGATCTACGCGATTGTCCTGCTCTATGGTTTTGGGGAGCAGGTGCTCAATAGCATCCAACCGCTGCTGCAGTTTAATCGGCGTTATATTTCGCTCTTCAACTCGCTCCGGTGGCCGGTTGCCCTGGCGGTCCTCTTTATTGCCCTGACCCTGCTGTACTATTTCGTGCCTAATGCGAAGGTCCGCTTACGCTACGCGGCGACGGGGGCCCTCCTGGCGGCGCTTTTGTGGATGGGCCTTTCCCGGCTCTTCTCCTACTACACGGTCTTCTTCCGGCATAGTGTGGTTTCTTATAAGACGATTGGGGCTTTCATCGCGATGATGATTTGGCTGGACCTCTCCGGCTACGTGATTATGTTGGGGGCGGTCCTCAACGCGACCCTCCAGGAAGCGCACGAGGGTGTCCTGGAAGAGCGGGAACACTTCTGGCAGGTGATTGACCGGGAACACTGGCATAAAGAAAAGGGAGCGGGAAAGAACTAGCTTGTCTAGTTCGTCTTCCCGCCCCCCACAAGGATGGCTATGCCGCCGGCCGTTCGTCGTTAAAGAGAACGGTAGAAACCGTGTCGACGTACTTGGCGGAAACCGGCGTTGCGTAAATGTTTTCGCCCTCCTTGTTGGTGAAGGCATTGATGGTGGACAACTGGTCCATTGCCTGCCGGACTGTTTCGGCAGAGAGGTTTTCGCTGGCGTAGCTAAGTTTTAAGAGGTGCTTCTTGCCGCGGTTGCTCTTGAAAGTTAAGTTGAGAGTCTTCATAGTAGGCGGACTTCCTTTCTATTATTCAGATTACTGTGCGATTGCGAATTGTTCGGTCGTGACAATATTAGCGCCCGTGCACTGTTCGCCGGTCAGACTTTCCAGAGCAGCGGTGACGGAAGCAACTTGGGCGGCGGTCAAGTCCTGCTTGACGTTATTCAGGATGTGGGTAGCGCCCTTGGGATGCTTGGCCCCGGCTAGGGTTACTTGCAGTTTGGCTGATTTGAATTGACGTTCGTTACTCATGGTGAGCACTCCTTTTAGTTTGATTTTGTAAGTGGTGATCACTGCTTACACTTACATAAACGGCTGAGCGCGGTAAAAGTGAAGGGGGAATTTTAAGAAATGGCGAAGATTTCAAAAATCGAAGCACAGAAGCGGCAGGGCCGCTATAATGTGTACTTGGACGGTCACTATGCCTTTCCGGTGGCGGAAAGTGTCCTGGTCAAGTTCCGCCTGATGAGGGGCGTGGAGCTGGATAAGGACCAGGTTGAGGCAATCACGACCGCTGACCAGCAGGCGCGGGCCTATGGCAAAATCCTGGACTACCTGTCCTACCAAATGCGCAGTGAGAGTGAGGTCCTCAAAAAGCTCCGTGACTTGGAGACGCCGGCGGAGTTCGTTGGACCAATCATGGCGAAACTCCGGGACCAGCACCTAGTTGATGATCAGCAGTATGCCCGGTCCTATGTCCGGACAATGATGACGACGACGCTTAAAGGCCCGGGGGTCATTCGTCAGCAGCTTCGCTTGAAAAAGGTTGGCGAAAACGAGATTGAGACCGCTCTGCAGGAATTTCCACCAGCTGACCGCCTGGCGAACGCCAGTAAACTTGCCCGGAAGCTCTTCAAACGTTACCATAACCAGCCGGAATTCCGGCGGGAACAAAAGGTCCGGCAGGGGCTAATGATGAAGGGGTATTCCGGGGAGGTCTATGACCAGATTAAAGCGGCGGTCACTCCAGAAACTGATCCGGACCAGGAGGCCGACTTGCTGGCTGCTCAGGCGGAGAAAGTCTGGCGCCGGTACCGGCGTTATACGGGGATGGACCGGGAACGCCGCTTCAAACAGGCGATGTTTCGTAAGGGCTTCGACCTCGACGCCGTTCAAGGCTGGTTAGATGATAACCAGGAAAGTCTTTCCTAAGCGTGGGAATACTGGTATTATTAATAGGATACCTAACTTTAAGAAGAGAAAAAGATAATGAAGAATAAAAGTATTCATATTAATGAACAAAAATTGAATCACCAATATGGCTACCGGACGGTGAAGCGCTTATTTGATGTTGTCGCTTCAACGATTGCGGTAGTTTTGTTGAGCCCAGTTTTTTTGATTATTGCAATCTGTATCAAGGTCAATGATCCAAAGGGCCCGGTCTTTTATTCCCAAACCCGGGTCGGCAAGGACGGCAAACATTTTAAGATGTTTAAGTTTCGGTCAATGGTGACCAATGCAGATGAATTGTTAGCCAAGCTGCAAGCCCAGAACGAGATTGACGGGGCCATGTTTAAGATGAAGAACGATCCCCGGATTACGAAGGTCGGCCGGGTGATTCGCAAGTACAGCCTGGACGAACTGCCGCAATTGATTAACGTGATTGGCGGTTCGATGAGTATTGTTGGACCTCGTCCACCGCTGGTTAGTGAGGTCGAACAGTACACTGCTTATGACCGGCAACGGCTGATGGTCAAGCCGGGGGCTACTGGGATGTGGCAGGTTGGCGGTCGAAACGACGTCGACTTCGCAGAGATGGTGGAACTAGACTTAACTTATATCCAAGAACGGTCGATTTGGCTGGACCTGAAAATTATGTTTGAAACCGTGAAAGTAATGATCGTGCCAAACGGGGCATACTAACTGAGATAGGAGTATAACTGTGGACGTTAAAGTATTAGTGGCTGCACACAAGAACTACGCGATGCCAAAGGATGACTTGTACCTGCCGGTGTTTGTCGGCAAGGAGCTTCACCCGGACGTTAATCAGACTTTCCAGGGCGATAATACTGGCGACAATATCTCTACCAAAAACCCGACCTATAATGAGCTGACCGCTATTTACTGGGGCTGGAAGAACCTGGATGTGGATGCAATGGGTCTGGTTCACTATCGCCGCTACTTGAGTATGAATCACCGCAAGAGTTTGGACAGTGTACTTAGCAAGGAACAGGCAGTAAGTTTACTGTCCAACCATGATATTATTTTACCGCCCAAGCGTCGTTACTTTATTGAAAGCAACGAGTCACATTATCTGCACGCCCACCACCACGAACCTTTTGAAGTGATGCGGCGGGTGATTGCGGACAAGTATCCAGACTACTTACCGTCCTTCGAAAAGGTTATGAAGCGGACCTGGGCACATATGTTTAATATGTTCGTGATGAAAAAACAACCGTTAGATGAATACTGCACGTGGATGTTTGATGTCCTGGCTGAGGTAGAAGCGCAGACGGACATTAGTGATTACTCAGTTTACGAAAAGCGGGTCTACGGATTCTTGAGTGAACTCTTACTCGACGTTTGGCTTGACCAGCACCCACATTATTCGACTGTTGAAGTCAAGTACGTCTTTATGGAGCATACTAACTGGTTTAAGAAGGGTGGCAAGTTTATCCTGCGTAAAATCACGGGACATGCCTAGTTTTTCAGGGAGGTGTTAGTGTGGCGAAACTATCGATTGTGGTTCCCTGCTATAATGAGCAGGAGACCATTCCATTATTCTATCCGGCAGTCGAAAAAGTAGTTCGGCAAATGCCGGTGGAAACTGAATACTGGTTTGTCAATGATGGTTCGTCCGACCAGACCTTGGCAGAATTGCGGAAGCTGCATGACCAGAATCCAGAGCGGGTTCATTATGTATCATTCTCCCGGAACTTCGGTAAGGAGGCCGGCCTGTATGCTGGTCTTGAAGCGACAACCGGGGATTACGTGGTCGTCATGGATGCCGACTTGCAGGATCCGCCGGAATACCTGCCTGAGATGTATCAGGAAATTTCATCAGGTGAATATGACTGTGTGGGAATGCGGCGGACGGACCGCAAGGGAGAGGCGAAGTTTAAGTCTTTCCTCAGCAACCAGTTCTATAACGTCATCAACAAAATTTCTGATACCAAGATTGTTCCCGGCGCCCGGGACTATCGAATGATGACCCGGCAGATGGTTGACGCGGTGCTTTCTCTAAAAGAGTATAACCGTTTTTCAAAGGGCATCTTCAACTGGGTTGGTTTCAAGACTAAGTACCTGCCCTACAAGAATGTCGAGCGGGTTGCCGGGACGACTGACTGGTCGACGTGGAAACTGTTTAAGTACGCAATTGACGGGATTACCGATTTCTCTGAAGCACCGTTGTCAATTGCCACTTGGATTGGCGGCCTTTCTGCTTTTATCGCCGTAATCGGTATTATTGTAGTGGTTATTCGCCATTTTATGGCACCGGCTGGCAGTGCTTTTGGCTGGGCGTCGTTAGTTTGTATCATGCTTTTTATTGGCGGCGTACAGCTATTCTGTCTGGGAATCGTTGGTCGCTATATTGGTAAGATTTACATCCAGACGAAGAAACGGCCGATTTATATCGTGAAAGAAAAAAAGTAGGGGAAGAAAATGGTTAAGAAAGTACTGATTACTTCTGTTGATAAGGATAAAGGTAGCGGCGGTAATAAAGCCAAAAGAGATATCAAATTTTTCTTAAAAAGCAGAATGAATTTTCAAACGTTTGATATGGCAATTGATGGTTCACACAGATTTGAGAAATATTGGTTTATTAATACAAAACTCAGGTCCTACATAAAAAAAAGTCGCCCTGAGATACTATTTTTTCAGTATCCGAATCTTCACTTCTTTGTAATGAATAAATTGGTTAATATATACCGGAAATATGTGCCTAATGGCCGGATTTACTTTATTGTTCATGATATTATGGGATGGCAATTTGCCCATCGTGAAGAAATTTTAAACCAGGAAATTAGCCTGTTTAATCGCACTGATGGATTAGTGGTTCATAATGCTAAAATGAAGCAGTTTTTAATTAAACATAATGTCACAGTGCCGATGACTGAATTGCAAATCTTTGATTATGCTAATGACTACAGTTTTGCTCCTGCTTCAGATTATGCCAAAATCTGTTTTCCGGGCAATTTAGGGAAATCAACTTTTCTTGAGAAAGTAGATATTAAAACACCACTTAACATTTATGGGTCGAATCGGGCAGAAAATTATCCAGCAAACGTTAAATATTGCGGGAATTTTTCTTCTGAGGAAATTGCAGGAAAATTAAAGGAAAGTTACGGCCTAATCTGGGATGGCAATAGTGTAACAACTTGTAGCGGTTCAGTGGGTGAATATTTGAAGATTAATAATCCTCATAAAGCTTCGCTATATATTAGTGCTGGAATTCCGGTTATTGCGTGGGAAGACGCGGCTATTGCAGATATTATTAACCACTATCAAGTTGGGTTTACAATTAACAGTCTTGAAGAGATTGATACTCAAATTAAGAAATTACAATCGAAATACCAAGTGATGAAGGAAAACACAGAAGAACTTGCTAAGAAGTTACGCAATGGTGATTTTATTACTTCAGCAGTTAACCAGCTGATTGCTCAATAATCACTTGAGTTGGTAAAGGAATTGGCTTATGTTTTATCTCAGAAAAGTTAAGCAAATTAACCAGATACAGCTAAGTGGTGAGAACATTTATTTATTTGCCCTTACAGTTACTTTGGTAGTGTCTTTTTTAGCTAATACAACATTTGTTCAGTATATAGCAGTTAAAAATTTTAACCGAATTAACTATTTAATACTAGGGATTCTTGTATTGAAGATTTTTATTCTGGATAACTATCGTTGGTATGAACTGGCTGGCATATTTTTTGTTCTAGCGATTGGTGTTTATTCGTGGCGCGTTACTAATAACAATGTTTTAATGATTATGCTAACGTTTATCTTTGCTGCTAAGGGAGTTCACTTTGATAAAATTATTCACCAGTATTTTAAAGTTAATTTAACCTTGATTTTATTAGTTTCAGTTTATGCTTTACTAGGTATCATTAGGAATCTTTCCTATGTCAGAACTGATAGTAAAATAATGCGGTATGCGTTAGGAGTACTGTACCCAACAGACTATGCAGCCTATGTTTTTTATTTGATTCTTGCATACGCATTTATTAATTATAAGCGTATAGGTAAAAGACAATATCTATTATTTACTGTGATTGCTGTGGCGCTATATGCCGTTACCAATGCTAGGTTAGATACAATATTGATTTTATTGATTATTCCCATTCTTTTAGTTGCTAAAAGAGCAGGAAATAGCACGCATCGTATAAGTCGTATCTTAGCTGCTAATTATTGGTCATTAACACTGATTTTACCGTATGCTTTTGGTCTAATGACCGTCTACTTTAACCCAGCTAATTCTATATTTTGGCACCTAAATGACCTTTTATCGGGCAGATTGTTATATGGCAACATTGCCTTTCAGCAGCACCCTGTTAAATTGTTAAGCCAGAAAGTAGTTGAGCATGGTTGGGGAGGTATTCAAGGATTAAAGATGTTTAAAGATAATCAAGCGAGGTATTTCTTTATTGATTCTTCCTTTATTCGTCTACTAGTAGTATATGGTGTGGTTTTAAGTATTATAGTAATTGGAATTATGGTGATTATTTCTGTACGAGCAGAACTGCGGCAAAGCTATTTGCTTCCAGCTATTATATTGCTGATTACATTGAGTAGTCTGATTGACCAGCACCTGTTAGAAATATCGTTCAACCCGTTTTTACTGGCCTTCTTAGCAAATGGAGTTGTCGTTACCTCATCGTGTAAATCAGCAACTGAAAGGGATGTACTAAGTGAAAAAGTATAGTGTAAGTGAAATTAAGAAAATTATCGGTAAGAATCTATTAGTGATTATTTTGTTTGGCCTTGTCTTTGGAGCAGCCTTTGGTTTAGTCGCTAAACACCGTCAAAGCACGGACTATATTGCTTCTCGGAATATGATTGTTAGTCACAGTTTTAATAAGGCAACTAACAAAAGCAGCTTGGTTGAAGCTGATCGTGAACTAATCCCTACTTATCAATCAATTTTAAAAGATGAAGCAGTGGCAAAAGCAGCTCGTCAGTACTTGCCTAAGAAAATCAGGAAAGACTACAAAGCAGATGATATTTTAGAAAGTGTGACCAGTTCATCGAAGCCTACATCATTAATTATTACTATTCATGCCAAAACGGACGATGCCAAAACATCGATTGCGATTGTTAATGCTATGGGAAAAGCCTTCCAAAAGAAGCTTCCACAAATTGATAAGAACGCGGGGAGTGTTTCTTTGCTGAGCAAGGCTAATGAAGAGAATGTGGATACGATAACCAAGCCTTCTGCCAAGAAGTATGCAGTAGTTGGTGCGGCTTTAGGTGTTTTGGTTGGGATGATTCTTTCTTTTTCTGTTACTAGCGTAAGACATTTTACAAAGTAGATAGGGGAAACTTACCGTGACAATGTATGTTATTACACATAAAGACTTTGATTATCCGCTTCCGGAGCATTACTCTGCGTTATTAGTTGGTGCTAACCAAAATCAGGCTCAAAACAATTATTTAAAGGATAACATTGGTGAGAACATTTCAGATAAAAACGCAAGTTATTGTGAATTAACCGGGATATACTGGATTTGGAAGAATCAAAGTGATAGTAATGTTGGCATTAGCCATTATCGACGGTATTTTGCTGATTACTCTTCATACAACCACATGGTATTTACTGATTTGTTTACAGGTAAATTAAGACCTGTATCAACTGAGAAACTGGACCGCTACTTACTAGATTATGATTGGATTGTGGCTCAACCAATGCGGATGGTTGAGCCAACTGTAAAGGAACAGTTTATGTCCAGTCATCACCCGCAGGACTTGAAAACAACCAGAAAGATTATTGCTGAATTGTTCCCTGAGTATCTAGCCGACTTTGACGCGGTGATGGGACAGAGTAAAGCCTCTTTCTATAATATGTTTTATACTACAAAAAAAGAGCTTGCTGAGTATAGTAAGTGGCTGTTTACGGTTTTATTTGCCGTAGAGAAAGAGGTTGATATTTCAACTTATAGTGGTTATCAAAAACGTTTATTTGGTTTCCTGGGTGAGCGGCTCTTAAATGTGTGGCTGCATCATAGGCAGGGTAAGATTAAATATTTACCAGTCTATAATAGTTCAGCAACTAGTCGAATTGATGCTGCACGGGATATAAAACATACTATTTTAAGGTGGAACTAAATGGAACAGCAGAAACCTGACTTTTCACTGATTACGATTGTGAATAAGGAACCGGTTTATAAGGAGTTCAAACAGAATTTACAAACGCAACAGGATATTGACTACGAGCTGATAAAAATTCAAAATGATCATCACCAATACGAATCAGCTCGGGCAGCCTATAATGCAGCAGTGAAAAAGTCAACTGGGAGACACCTGATTTTTCTCCATCCGGATATTCGTTTTACAGACAAGGAAAGTCTCCACGATATTGTCAATCAAGCGCTTGGTTTGCCTAATCGTGGGATAGTTGGGATTGCAGGAGTTCCGGCAAACGTGGGTGCGTACCATATCCTGACCACAATGCGACAGGGGACTGTTCCACAAAAAGTGGGTGACGCAATTCAAAAACCAACTCCTGTTCAAACAGTGGATGAGTGCTTTTTCATAATGGATCGTCATACTTGGGAACAACAGCCTTTTTCCGACATTAAGGGATGGCACCTGTACGCGGTTGAAGAATGCTTGCGTGCTGAGATAGCTGGTAAGACAAATTATGTCGTACCTGCTCGGGTTTGCCATGTCTCCGATGGTGTATCCGAAAATTGGAATTATGTTCAGGCTGGCCGCCAGATTGTGGAGCGGTATGGTGCTGAGTTTCCGGTAATCAACACGACGGTTTACAAGTGGAATACTCGGGGATTAAGAAAGCATTATATGCCGCTTTTCCACTATCTTGATCACCAGGCGGAGAGAAAACTTAGAACATCACCATGGCTCCATGATACAGCTAAGCGTATAAAGCACTTGTTCGTTAAGCCCTGGTAATAAAAAAAGAGTCATCTTTGCAACAGATGACTCTTTTTTTTATTACCAATATTTAGTTTTGCTTAACGATTTGCGCATTGCTTGGCAAGCTTCCGGACCAGTCCTTGTAGGTTACTCCAGATTGGTTAGGAGAAGTCTGCCGGTCTATCCCATCACTGTCAACGTGGTGGGTAATCCCGTTTTCGTCGGTCCAGACAGCGACGTCATTCAGTCCCAATTGCTTTTGGCTAGATGATTGGCTGCTGGAAGAAGTCGAGCTCTCGCTATCATTAGTCGTGGCATTGCTGTTAGCAGAGTTGGAATTTTCGTCAGATTCGCTCTGACTGCTCTTCTTGTGTGAAGACTTATCTTTATTACTGCTCTTCTTGACCACCTTAGTGACCTTGTCTTTAGAAGTGGATGACTTTGAAGAATCATGGTTAGAACCACAACCGGCTAACCCGAACGCTAAAGTCAACACTAATAGTCCAGAGAAAACGAGGCGTTGTAATTTCTTCATATGATGATGTCTCTCCTATAAAAAAATTTAATTTTACCGTAACTATACTAATCGGCTTGTTGATAGTATAATTATAGCATTTGCAAGAAATATTCGTCCACCGCCAGCCTTTGCAACTGAACGGTGACATGAATCATAAAGCATTGTAACATTAACGGCAATCAGCATTCAATCGAAAACCAGGGTGGTTGCCGAGATTTAAAACAATAGTAAAATATTTGTAGTAAAAGAAATTAGAACGGATAAGGAGAATGGTTATGAAGAAGTACGATTATTTAGTTGTCGGTGCCGGCCTGTTTGGTGCCACCTTTGCTTATGAGGCGGCCAAGCGGGGCAAGCACGTCAAGGTAATTGAAAAGCGTCCCCACATTGCCGGAAACATCTATACGAAGGAGGTTGACGGCATCCAGGTCCACCAGTACGGCGCCCACATTTTCCATACTTCTAATCAAAAGATTTGGGACTATGTCAACCAGTTTGCTGATTTTAACCGCTACACCAACAGTCCCGTTGCCAACTACAAGGGTGAAATGTACAACCTGCCTTTTAACATGAACACCTTTAACGAGATGTGGGGGGTACGGACCCCGGCCGAGGCGCTTGCCAAAATCGACGAACAGCGGCAGGAGATGGCGGGGAAAAAGCCACAAAATTTGGAGGAACAGGCAATTTCGCTGATTGGCCGGGATATTTATGAAAAGCTGATCAAGGGTTACACTGAGAAGCAGTGGGGGCAGAAGGCTACTGAGCTACCGGCCTTTATCATCCGCCGCTTGCCGGTTCGGCTAACCTACGATAATAACTACTTCAATGACAGTTACCAGGGGATCCCAATGGGCGGGTACACCCAGATTGTCGAACGAATGCTGGAGAGCGACCTGATTGACGTAGCGGTCAACACCGACTTCTACGACCACCGGGATGACTATCTAGCCTCTGCCGACAAGGTCGTCTTTACCGGTCCAATTGACCAGTTCTTTGACTACCGGCTGGGTGAGCTGCAATACCGGAGCCTCCGCTTTGAAACTGAGGAAAAGCCAGTGGGCAACTACCAGGGGAATGCGGTAATCAACTACACCGATGCCGAAACGCCTTATACGCGAGTCATCGAGCACAAGCACTTCGAATTCGGCAAGGGTGACAAGGGTAAGACAATCGTGACCCGTGAATATCCAGCTGACTGGCACCGGGGTGACGAGCCATATTACCCGGTCAATAACCAGGAAAATAATCAGCTCTACGCGAAGTACCAAGAACTGGCTAAGGAGCAACCAAACGTTATCTTTGGCGGCCGGCTTGGTCAGTACCGTTACTACAACATGGATCAAGTCATCGCGGCAGCGTTAAAGACCGTCGCAAAGGAGTTCGACGAGTAAACAATGAAGGTAATTAAAAATTATCTCTATAATGCTGGCTACCAGATCCTCAATATGGTTCTGCCCCTGATTACGGTACCCTATATTTCACGGGTGCTGGGGGCGCACGATGTTGGAATCAATGAATACACTAACAGTTGGGTGACCTTCTTTTACCTGATGGGGCAGATGGGGATTACCCTCTACGGTAATCGGGAAGTTGCCTATCACCGTGAAGATATCTATGAACGGTCGCGAACTTTCTGGGGAGTTGAGGCATTACAATTATTGACGATTTCTGCGTCATTAATTGCGTACCTTGTGGCCGTCTTTCTATTTAGTACGACTTTTCAGCACTACTTTCTTCTCCAGGCCGTGTGGATTATTGCAGCTGGTTTAGATGTTTCTTGGTATTTCATGGGCCTGGAAAACTTCCGAGTGACCGTGGTGCGTAATACACTAGTAAAATTAGCGTCAATTGTCTTGATCTTTACAGTGGTTAAGGATGCTGGTGATTTGAGCAAGTACATTTTAATTCTTGGGGGAGCCCAGCTGTTTGGAAATCTAACCTTATGGCCATATCTTCGCGATAACATTGTCTGGGTTAAGATTCGAGAATGGCACCCTTTTAGCCACTTCTATCCAGCCTTGCTTCTCTTCATTCCAACCATCACCACTCAGGTATACCTTGTCCTTAACCGGTTGATGCTAGGAAGAATGTCGACTCAGGCTTCTCTGGGAAACTTTGGTCAGGCCGATAAAATTGTCAAATTTGTCTTGGCAATTGTTACGGCAACGGGGACGGTGATGTTACCTCACGTTGCCAGCAAGTTTGCTAAAGGGGATGTCAAGGGGGTTCGAGCAAGTCTCTATTCGTCTTTCAATTTTGTTTCAGCAATTTCAATTCCAATGATGTTTGGCCTGATGGCGATTGCCAAGAGTTTTGCACCATGGTTTTTGGGTGCCGACTTTAACATGGCTGGTGAAATAATGTTTTTAGAAGCCCCGATTATTGTCTTGATTGCTTGGAGCAATGTAACTGGGGCACAGTATTTGATGCCGGTTAACCGTGTTAAGGAATTTACAACTTCTGTGACGATTGGTGCGGTTAGTAACATCGTCTTTAACCTCTTTCTGATTGGCGGTTGGGGAGCAAATGGTGCAGCTGTAGCAACGGTTTGCTCTGAGTTCCTGGTGGCTGCAAGTCAGATTATAATGATTCGGCATACAATCCGTCGCCGGTTGATGTTCAAAGAAGTCTGGAAATATTTCCTATGCGGTTTATTAATGTACTTAGTAGTTAGTCGCTTGTGTCTTATCATCAATATGTCAGTTTCTAATCTGATTTTGGAAGTGGTCGTGGGAATCTTAATCTACTCAATCGGCTTAGTAGTAACTAAAGCCTCAATCTTAGATGAAGCAAAGAATCTATTAGCATCAAAACGGAAATAAATTATTATTGCTAATCTGTTACAGATTTTTTAAAAGATATTGACTAGATTAGTTCAAAACAGCTATAAGTGCTGTCGTATCAGGCATTTATAGCTGTTTTTTATGATTGCATTAAGATTTGCAATCTGGGACTAAGACGGTTATCTTATTAGTTAGCGTTAATAAATCAACCGAAGTTTGATATTTGGAGGAAAGTACTATTTTTAACCTTAAAAATTTCAAAAGCAAAATTTTACCAACAATCACCGTCTGTGGGAGTGCATTGTTCTTAATGCACGGTAAGGTTTCTGCTGACCAGATTGATAATACTAACCAAAAACAAGCTAGTGTTCAAACACTAGACCAAAACAACGCAAACACTAATGGCAGCTCAAATGCTGATAATAATACTAACAATACAGAAGATACTAATGCTCCAGCAACTAGTCAGGCAGTAGCTAATGGACAAAAGGTTGCTAACCAAGCAAACTCAGCTACTGAAAATACTACTGACCAGTCTGGTGCCAACAAGCAGGCAACGACTGACAATAGTCAAGAAACGGTTACCTATGATACGAAGGATAATGGTAACTACGCTGCCGTTGATAATGCTTCATTAAACACTAACGGTCAGTTAAACATTAATGGCTGGCATGCTACTAACGACTCTAAGGATAAGCCATACCATTATGTGATTATTTTGGATCAGGATAATAAGGAAATTGCGCGGCAGAACATCACTGATAATGCTGTTGCACGTCCTGATGTTCAAAAGGCCCATAATGTTTATGGAGCAGGACAGTCAGGTTTTAACGTTCAGTTTAACTTGTCAAAAGAAGCTTTAGCCAACACTAGTTCGATTCGGGTCATCAGTCGTTACAGTAGCGACTTATATGGTAACCAGAATAATGTTGATTATTGGTTTGCACCAATTACTATTGACCGGAAAAACTACGGCTACTTGGACACCGTTGCGGTCAGTGATGGTCAATTAAACATTGGTGGCTGGAACACTACTAACCAAGCTGCTGACAAGCCGTACCATATCATTATGATTATTGATCAAACGACTGGGCAAACCGTTGCACAGCAATTAGTTACTGACGGAACGCAACGGGACGATATTGCTCGTGCGTACAGCCAGATCGATGGGGCGGGACAGTCAGGTTTTAACGTTCACTTCAGCTTAAAACAGTTGAACTTGAACCATAAGTTGCAAGTAGTAAGTCGTTACTCAACTAGCAAGGATGGCCTTGGCAAGAATGTTGATTACTACTTCACGCCAATCACCACTGGGAATTATACTAATCAGGGTAGTTTAGACAGTTTCGATGTCAGCAACGGTAAGCAACTGACCATTAGCGGCTGGCATGCGGATGACATTACTAAGTTGGAAAGCAACCACTTCTTGATTTTATTTGACAATACCGCAAATAAGCAAGTGGCATCAGTTAAAGCAGCGGCGGTTGCTCGGCCAGATGTTGCTCGTGCTTTCCCATCTGTTGCTACCGCAGGCCAGTCTGGCTACAAGGTCAGCTTTGACTTAGCAGGAATTAACCTTGTACCGGGGCATTCCTATTCAGTAGTAAGTCGTTACTCGACAAGTGCGGATGGTAATGGTGACGGTGGTCAGTACACTGATTACTGGTTTAACCCTATTAAGTACAGTCAGCAAGCTAGTGCGATTGACAGCATTAAGACAACCAAGGATGGGGTACAAGTTAGCGGTTGGATGGCTAGTGATTACGCTGCTGGTTATAACAACGCCTATGTTTTGATCATGAACAATGGGAAGGAAGTTGCACGGCAAAAGGTAGACTTGATTGCTCGGCCGGATGTTGCTAAGGCATTTCCTAACTTATACAACAGTGCTAATAGTGGTTTCAACACTGTTGTAAAACTCAACCCTACTCAGTTAACTGGAAATATGCAGGTCCTGCTTCGGTTCTCTAAGTCTGCGGACGGAAATACTGATTGCATAGACCAGTGGAGTAAGGATTACTCTACTAGTGCAGGTGCTTTTGATGAAATTAATGTGCTTGATAACAGTATCTACGTTAGCGGTTGGCATACTAGTGAACAGACAGCTGATAAGCCATACCAGTTCTTAATCTTTATTGATCAAAATACTGGCAAAGAAATTTACCGTCAGCAGGTTCTAGACACAAACAATAGCCGTCCTGATCTTGCTAAGGTATGTCCACAAATTCTTAACAGTGATAAGGCAGGGTTTAAGCTTGGCTTTACGCTTCCTTCTAGCCTAGACCACCATACTGTCCGGATTATTCACCGTTTTACGAATGATGTTTATGGAAACGGAAATGCAGTGGATATGTGGTCTGACCCAGTTTCCATCCATAACAACCGCTGGGCATGGCCATTCCCATCCGTTGGTGAAGGTCACTTCATGGGCGCCCAACTATTCGGGGTTAATGCTGGTGGTGAATTCCGGCAAAACGGCTTCCACGACGGTCTGGACTTTGGTGCTTACGATCACCCTGGTACTCAAGTTCATGCTATCCACAGTGGGACGATTGTTGGTGTTGGCTACACAGCTGGCTTGGACTGGTACGTCTTGGAAGACACTGGTGAATACCTGATTGTTTACCAAGAAGCCTTCTCTAACCGTGGTAACATCAACGTTACTCCGGGTCAAAAGATCGAAGTCGGGGACGTTATCGGTAACCGTGACACCTCTCACGTTCACATCGGTATTACCCGTGAACATAACTTTAACCGGGCCCTGGCTAAGTCATTTACCAACGATGGTACTTGGCTGAACCCACTGGAAATCATCCGGAATGGTCTGAACGGTTAATACTAATAAGTGCTAATAATGTGACGTTTTCTATGATGGGAAGCGTCACATTTTTTATTTACAGGAAGGAATGAGTGTGAAATAATGCAAGAGGTTAATAGTGGAGGGAATGAATCATATGAAGAAAGGCTTGCTCTTAGTCCCCTTTATGACAGGAAAAGGTGGTACGGAAACCGTAATTAAAAACTTGTTTACCGCCTATAATCAATCAGCGAACCGGCATGATTATCAGCTACGGATATATTCGATTGGTGGTAGTAATGATTATGCCTGGGCACAACCGGTGGAAAAAGTAACAATTAAGCGCATTAGCAACTACCGGTTAGGCCGGACGTTGTACTACCTAACTTGTCTGCCGGGGTATCTTTTGCGGGTAATTAAACGGGAACGACCAGACTTTATTATTTCAACGAACCCGGTGATGTGGTTTTTAGCGTACCGGATTGTGCATTTATTAAAGTTAAAAACAAGGGTCATTGCCTGGTATCACTATTCACTCCAACGGAAACCAGTACGTCCGTTGTTCTTGCACGCTGCTGATGATTATTTGGCCATTAGTGATGCGATTAGTGAAGAATTAGTGCGGGCCGGGATTGCACGTGAGCATGTTTATACTATCTACAACCCAATTACGACTGACCAGACGGTGGTTCAACGACCGCTTGCTGGGCCAGCCCGTTTCATCTACCTGGGGCGGTTGGACCTGGATGGGCAGAAAAACCTGCGAGACTTAATTTCTGCTTGCCGACTGTTGCGGGGAGAGTGGCGGCTAGACCTCTATGGTGACGAGACGAATGCTCAGGCAGTCAAAGACTTTGTTCGAGAGCAGCATCTTGAGCCGCAAATCAGTTTTCGGGGGTTTGTTGCCAACCCATGGCAGCAAATCAAACAGGCGTCGGCGTTGGTCCTTTGTTCCAACTTTGAGGGCTATCCAATGGTTCTGGCGGAGGCAATGTCGCATGGCGTATTTTGTATTGCCTCGGATATTGACGGTTCCAATGAGCTTGTTACACCATCTAATGGTAGCCTATATAAATTACACGATTATCAGGACTTGGCTGCCAAAATGCAAGCGGTAATTGATGCTCCACAGAAAATGCCGGCACAAAAGCAAATTCAGACTACTGTTGAGAAATTATTGCCGCAGGAGTATCTCCACCGCTTTAACCAGGCAATTGCAAGCATTTTAAAGGAAAAAGACGGGGTGAAGTAATGAATAAGAAAGTAGCAATTTTGATGTCGACCTATAACGGGGAACGCTACTTGGCGGAACAAATCCAGTCAATTATTGACCAGTCCTATCCGAATTGGACATTGTATATCCGGGATGACGGTTCTACCGACCGCACGCAGGAAATCATTAAGAAGTATGCTAACCAGAATCCCCGAATCGTCTTCTTTAACGAGGGGCGGGTTGAGAACGTCGGGGTGGTACGCTCGTTTATGGAGTTGCTGGAGAAGACGAGTGCTGATTGCTATATGTTTAGTGACCAAGATGACGTTTGGCTAGCTGATAAGGTAAAAGATACGTTAGCCAAATTAGAGCAGAATGAGCCGGGACCAGTTTGCGTTTTTACTGACTTGGAAATTGTTGACCAAGACCTCAAACCAATTCGGCGGATGAATGGGGATAACATCTGGACGGATTTTCGGTTATTGCTCTTTTCTAACTGTGTTACTGGCTGCACAATGATGATAAACGAGGCGTTGAAGCAATTAATTCATTTCAAAACGCTTGATTATCGGTACGTCTATATGCACGACTGGTGGATTGGCTTGCTTGCGGCTGCGTTTGGCAAGCTGGTCTACCTTAACCAGCCAACGATTCAGTACCGGCAGCATGGTGACAACGTGGTGGGAAGCAGTAAGAAGAATACCCTGGGCCACGTTCTGTACCGTTTGACCCATTTGAAGCCGGAACGAAAACGGGCGCGGGAAGCGATTAATATTATCTATGAATTTAACCGGGAGTATCCGGGACAGCTAACTGGGATGGATCAGCGTTATGTTCAGGAATACGCTCGGCTAAAGCAGCGGAGCTCTGTCGGATATAATATAAGGCTGTGCTTACGACTAGCGCCGCCACGACTGACCACCAAGCAGAAATTTTTCTTTAGCTACTTGATGATAATGTTTCCAAGAGATTTTGTGGATTAGGTAAGTAGCCTTTATGCTAATAACTACTTGAAATGATTGGCAGAGTTTACCATTTGAACCTTGACAATCATTTTTGCTTCAGCATTGTTTATGTTACATGGTAAAAAATTGTAATGCGATTTCAGTGAAATTTTCATTTAATGTGATTTATTGCTAACGGATGCAGAGTAAAAAACTACGATGCTGTATAATAAAAGCATTAAATTAGAATCGGGGGAGAATAGATGTTTAAGGAGCACAAAAAGTTATATAAGGCGGGAAAGCATTGGCTTGTAGCGACACTGACAGTCCTTTCAATGGGAGTCATAATGGCAGCTGCTACCGCTCATGCCGACACAGCTACCTTTACTGAAGCGACTACTCCTACTGCGCAAGTTCAGGAAAGTAAACAAGAGCAAGCAGCTGAGCAACCCAATCTGGCAGATCAAGGGAATTACGCGCACTTGGATCGTCAGTCCGTAAATGATCAGGGACAGTTAAACGTCGATGGCTGGCATGCTAGTAATGGGTCGATTGACCGGCCGTACCACTATATCATCGCGCTTGACCCAGCTACCAATCGGGAAATTGCCCGGCAAAATGTTACTGATCAAGCCGTAGCACGTCCCGATATACAACGGTCCTTCAACGTTGCCGGTGCGGGGCGGTCCGGCTTTAACGTGAACTTTGATTTGAAGGACCAGCTGGCAAACTTATCAAGTGTCCAAATTATCAGTCGGTATAGCGCTGACCAGGCAGGCAACGTCAATAATTTCGATTACTGGTTCGCACCGATTGTGATTAATCGGTCTAACATCGGTAATTTAGACCGGGCAGTAGTAAAAAACGATGAATTAGAGGTTGCTGGTTGGCACGCTACTAACTTGGCAGCGGACAAGCCATATCACTACGTTATCCTGCTTGACCGGACGACTGGCAAGGAAGTTGGCCGGCAGCTGATTCAGCAAATGGTGGCTCGGCCGGATATTACGCGAGCTTTTCCGGGAATTTATCGGGCGGGTCAATCCGGCTTTTTAGCTCAATTTAAGATTGCGGGACTGAACTTCCATCACCAATTGCAGATAGTTGACCGTTATAGCAAAGCAGCTGATGGCAATACGGATAACATTGATTACTGGTTTACGCCGTTCACCAGTACAGACTATGTTAATGCTGGCTACCTTGACGCTTATAATCTTGCTGACCGGAAAAAGATTACGGTCAGCGGCTGGCATGCCAATGACATTTCACAGTTTGAATCAAACCATTTTTTGATTTTGTTTGATAACACTGCTAAGCGTCAGGTGGCGGTGACGAGAGCAACAACTGTGGCCCGTCCTGATATTGCAAACATTTACCATAATCTCAAAACTGCCCGCCAGTCCGGCTTTTCTGGCAGCTTTGATTTAGGCGACGCTCAGCTGATTGGCGGCCATTCCTACTCGGTAGTCAGCCGGTATTCGACCAGCGACCAGGACAATGGTGGCGGTGGTCAGTGCACGGATTATTGGTTCACCCTTCCGACGCTCAACCAGCGGGCGTTTAATATTGAATCGCAGGAGATGACCAAGGCGGGCTTGAAGGTCAGCGGCTGGATGGTCAGCGACTATTCGGCGGGCCGCCCCTATACCTACCTCATCCTCCTCAACGACGGTAAGGAAATTGGTCGCCAGGCGGTTACTCTGACGGCCCGCCCTGACGTCGGCAAGGTGTATGCCCATACCTACGGGAGTGCGGTCAGTGGTTTTTCAACCCTGATTAAGCTTGTCAATCCGGCAGTTGCTAACGGGAAGCTCAGTCTGGTTCTCCGTTTTTCTGCTGACCAGTATGGCAACGTTAACGATGATGACCAGTTTACCGTCAGTCATGATACTAACCAGTCTGGCTTTGACAAGGTCAGCGTCGACCCGTATAACAACACGATGTACGTGAGCGGTTGGCACGCAAGCAACGCGGTGGCGGATAAGCCCTACCAATACCTGATTTTCCTAGGCAACAATGGTCGTGAGTTATACCGGCAGCGGGTTTTAGATATTAATCGCAGTCGTCCGGACATTGCTAAGTATGCTGGTTATCTTTTGAATAGCAGTACGTCTGGCTACCAGCTTGGCTTTGATCTGCCAGATAATATGAGGCACCAGTGGGTAACCGTTATTCACCGTTTTACCGACGATATCAATGGTAATGGTCATGCGGTTGACGCTTACTCGAACAGCTTCTTCGTTAATTCAGGAGCAATTTTGCAGAGAGATGCTGCGGGGAGAATTATTGGTGCAATCAACAATGCCGAAGTTATCTGCCAGAACCCCGAGCTGCCGACAGGGTGCGAAATGACGGCGGTCACGATGATGCTCCGTTACGCCGGGGTCAATATCAACAAGTTCCAAGTGGCCAATGAAACGCCACGAAGTTCAAATGGTAACTACGGCTTTGTTGGCAACCCATACAGCGTTACTGGCTGGTGGGTCTTCCCAACCGGGATTGCGCCGGTGGTTCAGCGCCACTTGGGCACCAGCCAGGTGATGACTGGGGCTTCTCTAGCTGCTATCCAGGACAAGCTCAACATCGGCCACCTGGTCGTAGTGTGGATGGCGAACATGAACGGCTTTGTCAACCACGCCATCACCCTGACTGGTTACAACGCTAATGGTTTCTTCTACAACAACCCGTGGACCGGCCGCAAGGAAGCGATGTCCTATGGTGAATTCTATGGTCACTGGAACGCAGACGCGCAACGGGCTTTAAGTTATTAAATAAACTGAGATGGTGCTCGCAAATTTGCGGGTACCGCTTTTTATTTTAAAGTTTTTTATGCGGCAACTAGGGAAATATGGGTGTAGACCTTGAGATTTTAAAAGGGAGGGGTAGAATGAAAAGCGTTTATCTTTAGGTGGGAGGAAAGCAAAATGACTGAGCATAAGAAAATGTATAAAGCTGGCAAGCGCTGGGTAGTCGCCACATTGACGGTTGCCAGCATTGCAGTCGCAGGGACGACAGTGAACAGCCAGGTTGCCCATGCCGACACGGTTAGTGGGACTGAAACTCAACAGGTAAGCAACGACGGCAACTTCAGTGCCCCGGTTACCGGGACCGCCACTCAACAGGCAGAGGACACTAGTGCAAGCAACGCTAGTGATGATGACAATGATCCGCGGATTAAAGTAATTAGTGGGGACATGAACAAGGCCGCGCGGGCCTCTTACGAAAAACAGGCGCAGGAAGCGCAACAGCAAATAAATGAATATAATAACGGAATTGAGCAACTAAAAGAACAACAAACCAAGAATGAACAAGCAGTCACTTATGACCAAGAGCAAATCAATCAAGGAAACCAGCAACTAAACCAATTAAGATCAGCTAAGCTTAGTAAGCAAAAAGATCTTCACGCGCAGTTAGAAGAAAACATCGAGCAAAGGAAAGAGTGGTCTGCACACATTGCTGAGCTCAGAAGCGAGTGGCATAAATTATACGACGTTTATCAGAAGGCTCATGTTCAGAGTGAAAAATTATATGACTTGTATTTCCACCAAGGTCATACTGAGCTCAGAGAGGAGTACAATAAAGCGAACAAGGTAGATCAGGATGCCTATAAGGCATTTCAGGAAAAGCAAGACGCAGTCATACATGAAACCAAAACGGTTGAGCTTACCCAAAAGGGCACACAGCTTTCTAATCAGATGATGGCACTTGCTAATGACCACAATCCATATCTACCGGAGGATAAGGATAAGTACGAGCAAGCACAAAAGCAGGTTGAAACATATACGACGCAACTCAAAAATGAGCAAGCGACTAAAGTCAATCTAGCTAGTAAAATAAGTACCCTCCAGGCTAAACTTAATAATGCAGAGCTTCAACTCTCTAATGCAAATGGAATGATTGACGTCTATACGCCATGGTATAAGGTCGAGAAAAAGGTTACTCAGACGATAATCTTCAATCTACCGGATGGTACCCAAAGACCTGTTTTACGAGTGGGGACACTTGATGGGATTAAGCGGGTTCCAACAAATGGACCAGTTAGCTATGAATGGCCCACATCAAAATGGCCTGCTTTTACTGCTCCTTGGAACTTTGGCGACGAGTACATTGTTCCATCGGTTCCAGCTCAAACGGTATATAGCAATACGCCCGACCAAACCATTACCCTCAGCTACACCGTCGCTAAGGATTTTGCCAAAGAAAATTACGGTAAGCTCACTTCCGTAATCATTACCCCTTCAAACGGCTCTACAATGGCCCGCCTCGGCCTCGAAGGCTGGCACGTTGCCGACGCTAGCCGAGTATTAAAGTATGCTTACATTATCATCAAAGATCAAAAAACTGGGGAGATAGTTGCCGAAACAAGCTACGCGCCATTAGCCAGCCAGGATGCTCAACAAGCCTACCCGAAGATTGCTAATAGTAATCAAGCTAAATTTAGCGTTGTTTTAAACATTCCCCTCAAGAATTTAAATGATCCTCTGGGGGTCATCGCCCGTTATACAAACGGCGATAGTTATGATACCGGAAGTTTGAATGCTGATTACTCGTTTGGACCGATTAAGGCCGATATGGGTAGCCACGCCTGGCTGGACCAGTGCGCTTTTGTGAACGGGAAATTACATGTTGCTGGTTGGCACGCTACCAACCAGGCTCCAGGCGCTACCCATACGATTATTCTGTTTGATGCGACCCGCCATTGTGAAATTGGCCGAACTACCGCGGGTAATGATTTAAGGAATGATGTTCAAGCCGTTTACCCGACAATCTATAATGCTGGCTATTCAGGCTTTTCCGCCGACTTTGATGTTACCCCGGGCGTGGTTGGTGACCAGTTGCAAATCGTTTCCCGTTGGAGTGGCAATGATACCAATACCAACTACGTAGACTATTGGTTCCCGGCAAAACTAATGATGAGTGGCGAAGACAATAATGCCTACCTTGACCAAGCCAAGGTTATCAACAACCACTTCACCGTTGCCGGCTGGCACGCCACTAACCAAGCAGCTGGACGCCAGTATCACACGATTATCCTCTTCGATGCTAGTCAGAATCGCGAGTTAACCCGGATTAGCGTTACCCCAGCCGAACGAGCTGACGTCGCCAGAGCCTTCCCGCAAATTTTCAACGCCGGTGAGTCCGGTTTCAACGTCAGCTTTGACCTTCTGCCCGAAATGGCAACCGATAATATCCAGATTATTTCACGTTGGAGCAAGTCCCAGGACGCCAATACCGACTATGTGGACTACTGGTTCGCCCCGCTCCGGCTCTTAACTGATGATAACAAGGCCGCCCTTGATCAGATCAGTTTGCCAACAACCAGCTCCAAGTCGCTGGCTGGCATGCTGCTAATCAAGCGGTCGGGCGTCCATATCACACGATTATTATCTTTGACGCCAGGCAGCACCGTGAGTTAGGGCGCAAAACGGTTAGTTTAACGGAACGGAATGACGTTGCCCGTGCATTTCCCCAAATCATAACTGCCGGAAAGTCTGGCTTTAATGCCAGCTTTGACCTCCTGCCCGAAATGGCAACCGACAACATCCAAATCATTTCACGCTGGAGCAAGTCCCAGGATGCCAATACCGACTATGTTGACTACTGGTTTGCTCCCCAGCGGTTGTTAACGGATCAGTCCAACCGGGCCGCCCTTGATGGCGTCAGCAGTTATAACGGTAAGTTAGTGGTTGCCGGCTGGCACGCCACTAACCAGGCCCTAGGCAAACAATACCATTACATTATTATCATCAATCCAGCTACTGGCAAAGAAATCGCCCGCCAGCTGGTCAACTCCGGAATGGCTCGTCCTGATGTTCGCAAGGCATTCCCGGGGGTCGCTAATGCTGACCAGAGCGGCTTCAAGGTGGCCTTTGCACCAAATACCGCCCTTACTCAGGCTCGGCAGCTAACCATTATTAGCCGGTGGACCGATGATCAGGGTGGCAATGGTAACTACGTTGATTACTGGTTTGCCCCAGTGACGCGACCTGCTATTCAGGATAATGCGGGAGCACTTGAGAGCGAGCGGTATGCGTGGGATACACTGGGAGTCACCGGCTGGCACGCCACCGATAGTTCCCTGAATGAACTCTATCGGACGTTGATTCTCATTGACAATACCCTCCACAAGGAAGTGGCCCGCCAGTCGATTAGCAGCGTTGCGCGGCCGGATATTGCCAAGAAGTATCCAAACATTGCGGGAGCCGGTAATTCCGGCTTCGACACCTACTTTAAGGTTAACGGAGCTGACCCGACTCACGATTTTACCTTGATTTCACGGTATTCTGCCACGCGTGATGCCAACGAAAATTGTACTGACTACGACTTCCATATCGGTCAGCTATGGTAATCGGTAAATCCAAACCGGAAAAAGAATCAAAATAGCTTAGGTGGCTAATCAAGCATTGCTTTCAACTCTTGATTAGCCACCTGAACAGGAGAATTACAGAATGAAAAAATCAAAAATGATGTCCGTATTCTTAACAGTAATTGTGCTGGGACTGGTTTTAACTGCTTGCGGTGAGGAAACAAGCAAACCGAAAGACAATGGTCAGCCGCTAACCGGTGCCTATAAAACCAATTACACGACTAAGGATGGTACTAAGCAGCCCAGTTATTGGTATTTCAAGAAGGATGGGACTTTCCTGTATTGCACGCCGCAGGTTAATTCAACTAACCCCAAGAGTGATACCGAATACTGGTATGGTGACGCTAAGCGCGGAACCTGGAAATTGCGGGGAAACGATGAGTACGAGCTCAAAATGCACGATCTTTATGATGATGACTACTATCACCTTGACGCTGAGCTGGATGGCAGTGGTGATCTTTCCGTTTCAGATAGTGCAAAAAAACCGAAATATGAATATGGCACTGATGTTGGCTGCCATAAGCGGAAAGAGATGACTTATTTCCAGTTCATGGACTTGTTTAACCAGGCCAAGGCATCAGATCAGCGGGGTATTCAGGCTACTGGCTATACAAAAGCAGACAACGGCGATAGCAATTCAAGTAGTGAAAGTAGTAGTTCCGCTACCTTCAGTAGCAGTGCGGATCCAGACGAAATTGGCCGGGCGGTCTACAAGCTAGTTTTCCCAAGTGAAGAAGTCAACTCGGTTGAGCAAGACGGTGATTCCTACTACGTCAGCAATGAATATCATTCCGCCGACAGCACGATCCGCTTCCAAATCAATGGTGATAAGGTTACCTACTGGACACAAGCGGCGGGCGATACGACCGCGGATGGTCACAACGAAGAGCACACCGTCAGCATTAGCAGCCTGTTAGGTGGATAAAGGTTGCTTTATGGGAGTCTGGCTAATTAGTTCCAAACGGAAGAGAAGCAATTTTTTCATTCAATGCAGAAATTGTTAGTTAAATGTAAAATTCAAAAAAGCAAGAGAGTATAATAAGCCTTGTTAATTTAATCAAGAAGTTGGGGGGAGACACAATGGAAGAGAAAAAACACTTCAAGCTGTTCAAAGCCGGCAAAAAGTGGTGTACGATGGCGATTGCCACTCTGGCGGTGGCAGCCGGCACGGCCGTGATGGCGGGTGCCGCTTCGGCTGATGAGGCGGTCCCGGCAACCGCAAGTCAGCCGTTACAAACGGCGCAGGTGGTTAACGGCCAAAGTGCGACCGGTACAGCTGACCAAGCAGCCAGCCAGTCCGACCAGCCGGCCAACCCGGCAACGGGGAACGATAAACAGAACAACCAACAGCCGCAACGGCAGGTTGACTACCGGACCCCGGTCAACGCCGGGAACCTAGATGGGGCTAATATGGATAAAAATGGCAACGTCATCTTCGGTGGTTGGCACGCGACCAACCAGTACCAGGAGGGGATGCACCACTTTGTCATCATCCTTGATGGCGGCAACAACCACGAGCTATACCGGCATGAGGTGACGACCGTTGAACGGCCCGACATTGACAAGGCTTACCCCAAGGCACCAATTGCTGGCCAGGGCGGTTTTACCATTGCGGTACCAGCTGACCGGCTGAATGGTGCTAACTCCCTGCGGCTGGTTTCACGCTACACAAGTGACGCAGCTGGGAACCCTACTGGTGGTGTTGACTACTGGTTCCCAGTTGTAACCACTAAGGCCGGCTGGCTGGATCAGTTTAAAGTTGACGGCAACCAAATTACAGTTTCTGGCTGGCACGTCGATGACCAGGCTGCTAGCAAGACAGAACACACGGTTATCCTCTGGGACAAGACGAAGGGCCGGGAAGTTGCTCGGACGACGGTAGAGAACGTTGCCAGTGCTGATTTACCCAAAGTTGGCTACGCTACGGTCGCTAACGGTGCACAAGCGCGCTTTACGGCTAACTTTACGATTATGCCAGACATGATGGGTGATGAGTTCACCATCGTTAGTCGCTATAACAAGCCAGGCCAGCAGGATAGTGATACTTCTGATTTGTGGCTGGGCGGCTTAAAGATTAACAAGACTGGAAATGCTGGCTATCTGGATAATTTCTCCGTCGATAAGGCTAACAAGAAGATTAATGTTTCCGGCTGGCACGCGGATGATATGTCAGCGGCAGAACCAACCCACACGTTAATCCTGTTCGATTTGACAACTAATAAGGAAGTAACGCGGAAAGATG
This sequence comes from Limosilactobacillus oris DSM 4864, assembly GCF_001434465.1. Taxonomy (GTDB): domain Bacteria; phylum Bacillota; class Bacilli; order Lactobacillales; family Lactobacillaceae; genus Limosilactobacillus; species Limosilactobacillus oris. The sequence goes on along the minus strand of NZ_AZGE01000011.1, from coordinate 12,226 downwards.
TTGCGACGGTTGCCAGCCCTGACATTGCTCGTGCTTACCAGAATGTTTACAATGCGGGGAAGAGCCGGTTTAACGTTCAATTTGATTTAACTCCGGCTATCCTTAACCACCAGCTGGAAATCATTAGTCGGTACAGTCAGCCGGGAAAGGGCAATGATAGTGGACATTACTCAGACTACTGGTTTAACAATAATCGGTTAAATTTAACCACTAATAAGCAGGGACACCTAGACCAGTTTTACTTAGATAAAGGTAATAAGAAAGTGATTATCAGTGGCTGGCACGCAGATGACGCCAGTGCGTTGATGCCGACCCACTTTATTACTCTGTACGATAAGACGACGGGGAAAGAACTGGCCCATCAAATTGTGAAAACTGTTGCTAGCCCGGATATTGCTAAGTATCAAGCCGGAATTGCAAACGCTGGACAGTCACGCTTTAATACGAGTTTCGATATTACGCCTGAAATGGTTGGTCACCAATTGATGGTCATTAGTCGGTATAGTGATTCTACTAGTGAAGATGATTACGGCCACCATTCTGATTACCAGTTTAATAACGAATTGCTAAACTTCAGTGTCAACCAGGCTGCCCATTTGGACAACTTTACGATTGACCGAGCAGCAGGTAAGGTAAATATTTCCGGTTGGCATGCCGATGATGCGTCTATCTATATGCCGGGACATTTCATTATTTTGTTTGATAAAACTACTAATCACGAAATTGCTCATAAGCAGGTAGCAACAGTGGCCAGCACTGATATTGCTCATACTGCTTACAGAAACATCGCTAATGCAGGACAATGCCGGTTCAATGTTTCGTTCGATATTGTTTCCGAAATGGTTGGTCACGACTTATTAGTGATCAGCCGGTACAGTAATTCTAATGATGAGGGTTATGGTACTGCGACGTCCGATTACTGGTTTAGCAACCAAACGGTTAACTTCCCGGTTAAACAGCAAGCATACTTGGAGAACTTTCGGATTGATAAGGCGGCCAATAAGGTTTATGTCAGTGGTTGGCATGCTGATGACGCTTCGGTATATATGCCAGGTCACTACATCATCCTCTTCGATAAGACTACCGGTCGTGAAATCACCCATAAGTTAGTGCCCGTGACGATTAGTCCAGATATTATGAAGGCCACCCATATTACAAATTCTGATAAGGCCCGCTTCAATACGAGTTTTGATATTACTCCAGAGATGGTTGGTCATGAGCTGGAAGTTATCAGTCGTTATAGTAATTCTGATAGCGAGAAGTACGGGACAGCCACGTCAGACTATTGGTTTAGCAACCAAACAATCAACTTTGCGGTTAAGCAAAAGGCTTATCTAGAGCGGTTTAACCTTGATGCAGCTAACCGTAAGATTAACGTTAGCGGTTGGCACGCCGATGACGCCTCGGTATACATGCCAGGTCACTACATCATCCTCTTTGATAAGACGGCTAATCATGAGGTCGCCCACCAGCTAGTTCCAGTAACTGCAAGTCCTGATATTGCAAAAATTACTGATATTGCCAACGCAGGACAAACACGGTTCAGCACGACTTTTGATATTACCCCGGAAATGTTGAATCATACTTTTATTATCATTAGTCGTTACAGCAACTCCAATAATGATAATTATGGTACTGCCACATCTGATTACTGGTTTAATAATCAAATTAGTCTGAACCAGCAAAACGGCTGGCTTGATAGTCTTAGTCAAAACGGTACGACTATTTCTGCGTCTGGTTGGCACGTGGCAGATTCAGTGGTTGGTCAGCCCCACCATGTTATTCTGTTATGGGATTATTCTAAGAATCGTGAAGTTGCACGGCACGAAGTTACGAATATTGCCAGCCCTGACTTGGCATCTAGTCAAGGAAGTTACCTAAATGCTCGCCAAGCGCGGTTTAACACTAGTTTTGTCGTTGATCCAAGTATCATGCACGATTGCTTCGGGATCATCAGTCGTTACAGCAACCAAGCTGATGGCGAAGGTTCTACCAGTCAGTTATGGCTGGATAATCGTTACCTAAATGCCTACCAGAATCCGTCCTGGATGTACCAGATTAACTACAAGCAGATTCAGGCTAACCAGTCCGAAGTTGGTCACAATATCGGCCCTGGCTACGAAGGGGTCAAGACTTGGTTCATCAAGAGCCGGTTAGGGACCGCTAATATCCATAACCAATACACGATGTCAGATGCCTATGCCATCATGAATATTCAACGGAGCCACGGCCTGCCAGCAACTGGCTGGGTTGACCTGCCAACTTGGCGGGCGCTAGGCTACTCTGATGACCTCTGGTACGGGATTGACAGTTACGTTCAACCGCTCCAGGTGACGAACCCGGCGGCTGGTCGGCAGGCCCACATTGAAGCAATGATTAACGCGGCTTACCAATACTTAGGCAAGCCATGGTGGGCTGGTTGTTCTTCTGCGCCGGCCTGGGGTGTTGACTGTTCTGGTTTAGTTATGCAGGCGCTATACGCGGCGGGAATCAACCCGACTTCCGCAAGTTCGACCCACCACGGCTACCCGGGCAACGAGTGGAACTCACGGAACCTCTTTGCGGATCCACACTTTGCCAATGTTGGCTGGAACGACCGTCAGCGGGGCGACCTGGTCTTCTACTACGAACCAGGGACGCGGACGATTTGGCACGTTGCCATCCTGCTTGATCCAAACACGGTAATCGAAAGTTGGCCGCCATCGGTTATGGTTCAGCCGATCTTGAACGGTCAACGGAATGTAATTGCCGGAATCCGGCGGGTCTTTGCCTAGCTCATTAGGGATTTAAGTTTACTAATTGGGAGATTATAAAACGGTAATCATCGACTATTAAACATAGTTGATGATTACCGTTTTTATTTCACCCTTTTGTCCTTTTATAAACTTACTGTAACTTCGCTGTAATTTTGCAATGGTACCATAGTCAATGGTGTTTAAGTTAGATTATTAGTTTTTAAGATTTGAGGGAAAAGTTTTAAACAATGAAAAACAAGAAACAATCACGAGTAAAAATCGTATTACCTGTTTTATTTACCTTTGGTGCGTCTCTGTTGTTCTTCCAGGCTGACGCCCAAGCCGATAGCAGCCAGTCTGCCGATGCAAATGCCCAGGTAGTGGCTACTACTGACGCAAATACGCAAAACAATAATTCTCAGATCTTAAATGTAAGTACGAGCCAAAATCAAAGTGTAGCGTCCGCCCAGGTCTACACGCAAAGTGCGGTAGCTGCGAACCAAACTACCAATAACAGTAATGATGACGGAGCCGTTAGCCTTGATAACAGTGCAGTCCAGGCAGCCGCAAACAAGCCGGTTGTGGAGACGAATCCCGGCTATTCTACTAGCCAATACAATGTTACTGCTGAACCGGTGAATGCTGCCAATGGTGGTAGTGGTGCAGCCAGCCTCAACACGGCAGGTTTGACCGCCGCCCAAAAGGCCTTTTTAGATTCAATTCATGACGGTGCTATCTCTACCTGGAAACAGTACGGGGTCTTACCTTCCTTGACTGCTGCCCAAGCGATCATCGAAAGTGGTTGGGGGCAATCCAGTTTGGCTTCCCAATACCACAACCTGTTTGGAATCAAGGGTTCCTACAATGGCCATAGCGTCACCCTGCCAACGCGGGAAGTTTACGGTGGGCAGAGCGTCATCATCAACGACGCTTTCCGAGCCTATGACAACAACTCCCAGTCCGTTCAGGACCACGGTTACTTCCTGGTTGCCAATAGCCGTTACCACAACTTGCTGTGGAAGACTAACTACCGCGATGTGACCTACTTAATTCGGGCCGACGGTTACGCAACCGACCCGAGTTACACGACTACTCTGAACTCTGTGATTGAACGCTACGGCTTGACTGCTTGGGACCAAGAAGCCTTTGATACCAATACTGGCCATGTTGATGACTTGTCAGTACGTGGAGACCAGCTCCATATTTCTGGCTGGCACGTTGCTAGTGCATCTAATAGTAATATGCATCACTTTATTATATTACTTGACGGGAATACAGATCAGGAATTATACCGACAAGATGTTTCTAAAACCTATCGACAGGATATTCAGAATCTGTATTCTAATACTGGTGCAGCTGGTTGGAGCGGCTTTGATATAACTATTCCGTATACTAGCACTTTTGCTGGTAGAAATATCAAAGTCGTATCCCGTTATACTAATGATGCCAAGGGTGACCCTAATGGCGGCAAAGATCTGTCATTTAATTCCGTGTCGCTGAACGCTAATATGGCCGCTCTTGACAATATGTCATTAGATGCGACAACCGGAAATATTAATATTTCTGGTTGGCACGCTGCTGATAACAGTTTAGGTAAGAAGTATCACTATATCATCATCTTTGATGGCTCAAAGCAGACTGAATTGGGGCGCTACCTAGTAAACAGTGTGACACGAAACGATGTTGCACGGGCATTCCCAGGTCTTTATAATGCTGCTAACTCAGGTTTTAGTTTGAAATTGAAGTTTAGTTCAGCATTGGCTGGCGATCAAATTCAAGTAATTTCCCGGTACACGGATGATCCAGCCGGAAATGGAAATGCAGTTGATTACTGGTTTGCTCCTAAGACGTTCAACCAGAACCGGGCTTACTTGGAAAACTTTAAGGTAAGCGGGAACCAAGTACACATCTCAGGTTGGCATGCTTCTGACCAGAGTGTGGGTAAGAAGTACCATTACATTATTGTGTTTGATAAGAGTAAAGGAAAAGAAATTACTCGTTACCGGGTTGAAAATAAGGCACGGACAGATATCACTCGTGCTTATTCTAATATTTACAATGCGGGCCAATCCGGCTTCGATATTAATGTTCCGCTAACGGCTGGAATGGTCGGTGATCAGATTCAGGTCATTTCTCGTTACACGGATGACCCGGCCGGAAATGGTAACGTTGTTGATTATTGGTTTGCACCGCAAACTTTTAATCAAAACTTGGCTAGTCTAGACCAAGTAGCAGTGAAGAATAATCAGCTTGATCTTGCCGGCTGGCATGCTACTGATCAAGGGCTTAATAAGCCATATCACTTTATCATTTTGTATGATTGGACTACCGGTAAAGAAGTGGAACGGCAATTGGTAGAAAACGTTGCCCGTCCGGATGTCGCCAATGCGTTTGCTGTCTATAATGCAGGTCAATCCGGCTTTAAGGTCAGCTTACCAGTGGATTCATCGCTTAGCGGTCATCGCTTGCAAGTGATTTCTCGTTACAGTGATTCTGCTAGCGGTGAGGGTAATCACATTGATTACTGGTTTGAACCACTCAACGTTACAATTCTCAACGTTACAATTAAATAACTAAATTTGGCTGGGAGTAATCCTGGCCTTTTGTTTTTTCCATGGCTAGATTTGAGTAAACGTCATGGCTCCTTTCATGTTTTTTAGCTAGTTTTAATCATTTCAAGTGCCCAAGTGTGCTAAAATTAAACATGGATTTTGGCATTTTAAGGAGGCCATTATGAAAGGAATTATTTTAGCTGGTGGGTCGGGGACCCGCCTGTACCCGATTACCCGGGGAATTTCAAAGCAGCTGATTCCAGTTTATGATAAGCCAATGGTGTACTACCCCTTGTCAACCCTGATGTTGGCGGGGATTCGCGACATCCTGGTGATTTCTACTCCGGAATTTATGCCACTGTTCAAGAACCTACTGGGCGATGGCTCAGAATTGGGATTGCACTTTTCCTACAAGGTTCAAGAAAAACCAAACGGACTGGCTGAGGCCTTCATCCTTGGTGAAGATTTCATTGGTGACGACAGCGTCTGCCTGATCTTAGGCGACAACATCTACTACGGGGCCGGATTATCCGACCTGGTTCAGTCGGCGGCGAAGAAGACCGACGGGGCAACCGTCTTTGGCTACCACGTCAACGACCCGGAACGGTTTGGTGTCGTAGACTTCGATGATCAGATGCACGCGTTATCAATCGAAGAAAAACCGGCCCACCCAAAGAGCAACTATGCGGTTACCGGCCTATACTTCTACGATAACGACGTAGTTGATATTGCCAAGCACATTCAGCCGTCTGCCCGGGGCGAGCTCGAGATTACCGACGTCAATAAGGAATACCTGCGCCGGGGTAAGCTCGACGTCAAGCTGATGGGGCGGGGCTATGCCTGGTTAGACACCGGGACCCATGATTCCATGCTGGAAGCGGCCAACTTTATTGCTACGATTGAACGGCGGCAGAATCTCAAGGTCGCGGCCCTCGAAGAAATTGCCTACCGGATGGGCTACATCGACAAGGACCAGCTGGTTAAGCTGGCTCAACCGCTAAAGAAGAATGATTATGGCCAATACCTCTTACGGCTGGCTAAGGAAGATTAAGGAGCGAGTAATTAATGTCATTGAAAGTTATTGATACGTCATTGCCTGATGCCAAGATTGTGGAAACCGACGTCTTCGGTGACCACCGGGGCTTCTTTACCGAAACCTACACGAAGAATAAGTTTGAAGAAGCTGGCATCAACGTTGAATTTACCCAGGACAACCAGTCACTGTCCGTGGAACCAGGAGTCCTGCGGGGGATGCACTACCAGTTGGCACCGTACTCCCAAACTAAGTTGCTGCGGGCCGTTACCGGGGCGATTTACGACGTTATCGTTGATATTCGGAAGGGCTCACCAGCTTATGGCAAGTGGGAAGGCTTCATCCTGAGTGAATACAACCATCGTCAACTCCTAGTGCCTAAAGGCTTCGCACACGGTTTCGTTACCCTGACGCCTAACGTCAACGTGGCCTACAAGGTTGATGGCTACTACGCACCGGAAGCCGACCGCGGGATCGCCTTTGATGACCCTGACTTGGACATCAAGTGGCCAATGCCGGTTGACCACCTGATTCTCTCCGAAAAGGATCAGCACCACCCATCATTCAAGGACGCCGAAATTAACTTCACTTACGGGGAGGACAAGTAAACATGAATATTTTAGTTACTGGTGGGGCCGGCTTTATCGGTTCTAACTTTATTCACTACATGCTGGAAAAGCACCCGGATGACAACCTGATCAACCTTGATCTCTTAACCTATGCGGGGAACATCCACAACCTGGACGACGTTAAGGACAACCCACACTACCACTTTGTTAAGGGGAACATCGTCAACCGGGAGCTTGTTACCCACCTGGTGCACGAATTCAACATCGACCACATCGTCAACTTCGCGGCCGAATCGCACGTTGACCGGTCAATCCTCCACCCCGAAGTCTTCGTGGAAACCAATGTCCAGGGGACCCTGGCCCTCTTGGACGTGGCAAAGCGCGAGGGGGTTGAGAAGTTCCTGCAGGTTTCCACCGACGAAGTTTACGGGACCCTAGGAGCCACCGGCTACTTCACCGAGGAATCGCCACTGCAACCAAACTCACCGTACTCCGCAAGCAAGGCCTCTGCTGACATGATGGTTCGGGCCTACTACGAGACTTACGGTCTGAACGTTAACATCACCCGTTGCTCCAACAACTACGGGCCATACCAATTCCCTGAAAAGCTGATTCCGCTGATGACTTCTAACGGGATGGAAGGCAAGGACCTGCCAATCTACGGGAATGGTAAGAATATCCGTGACTGGCTCTACGTTTCCGACCACTGCCAAGCGATTGACCTGGTCCTCCGTGATGGTAAGCCGGGTGAAATTTACAACGTTGGTGGCCACAACGAACGGACCAACAACGAGATCGTTCACCTGATCGTGGATAACCTGGGAATTTCCGAAGACCACATCAAGTACGTCAAGGACCGGTTGGGCCACGATAAGCGCTACGCCATCGACCCGACGAAGATTGAAACTGAACTGGGCTGGAAGCCAGAATACACCTTTGATACTGGAATCGTGAAGACGATTGACTGGTACAAGGACAACGAAGACTGGTGGCAGCCACTGAAGGCCAAGGCGGCTTTGAAGTAAAAATGGAAGTGCGAGCCAGTCCTCGACAGGGGGGCGAGCACGTTATCTTTGGATTGAAAAAAGAGACTGTGGGTTGAACCAGCAGCCTCTTTTTTCGGAAGGGAGAACCTATGTCTAAAATTTTAATTACTGGGGCTAACGGGCAACTGGGGACCGAACTCCGCCACTTATTGGATGAGCAGGGAATTGAGTACAGTGCCTTTGACTCCCAGTCGATGGATATTACCGATAAGGCTACCGTTGACGCCCGCTTTAATACGGAGCAGCCGGAAATCGTCTTCCACTGTGCTGCCTTTACCGCCGTGGATCCAGCCGAAGACGAAAAGAAAGACTTGAACTGGGCGGTCAACGAGGCCGGTACCAAGAACGTTGCCGAAGCCGCTCAACAGGCGGGTGCCACTCTGGTGTATATCAGTACCGACTACGTTTTCGACGGGACCAATGAAGGTGAATACCAGGTTGATGCGCCAACCAACCCGAAGAACGAGTACGGTAAGGCCAAGCTGGCGGGCGAACAGCTGGTAGAACAGATCATGGATAAGTACTACATCATTCGAACTTCCTGGGTCTTCGGTCAGTATGGTAAAAACTTTGTCTACACAATGTTGCGGCTGGCAAAGGACCATGACCGGCTGACCGTCGTTGCGGATCAGGTTGGCCGGCCAACTTGGACCCGGACCCTGGCGGAGTTTATGCTTTACGCGGTTCAACACCAGATTCCATTCGGCCTGTACCAGTTATCCAATGATGGCTCCTGCTCTTGGTATGAGTTTGCCAGTGAGATTTTGAAAGACCAGCCGGTAGAGGTGGCAGCGGTAACCTCGGAAGAGTATCCGCAAAAGGCATACCGGCCCCGGCATTCCATCATGAGTTTGGATAAGGTCAAGGCCACCGGCTTTACACCAATCAGTTGGCAGGAAGCCCTGCAAAGTTTTCTGAAACAAGTTGATTAATTGTCTGTTACAGATATTTACAATCCCGTTGCAAACGGGATTTTTACTTTTTAAAGCCTTATAATTTTTCTTATGCAGAATAAGAAAGTGTTAAGGAAGAAAGTTAAGATGGAAGCCAAGAAACGGTTTAAATTGTACAAGAGTGGAAAACTATGGTGCTGTGCAGCAGTCGCCTTTGGGGTAATGGCGTTTGGTACGGTTAATGGACAGGCCGATGATGCCACGCCAGCTACTACGACGAGCCAGGTCAGTGCGGTGGCTAGTCAAGTTGCAACTCCGGCCGATGCTACTGATTCGACGACTAACGCGATGCTGGAAAGCACCGTTACGGCTGGTACACAAACCAGCGGCACAGCGGCTAATGACAAAACGACCGCTGCTGCAACGACGACCCTGAACGTTCAGCAAGCGAGTGCCGCACCGGTTAATGCTAATGCCGTGACGACGGCGGCCTACGCGGCAACCAACAATTTATCCACTGCGGACACGTTAGACATCTCGGCCTACCAGCCGAACATTTCCGAAGAAACGTTCCGCCAGTACCACAACCAGGGAATCAACAATGTTGTTGTCAAGCTGTCGGAAAGTACCGGCTGGACCAATGGTTACGCTCAGCAGCAGGTTTCCCGGGCCCAGGCGGCGGGGATGACGGTTTCGGCTTACCACTTTGTCCGCTTCACGACTGCTGCACAGGCTCAGGCAGAGGCCCAGCTCTTTGCCCGGATGGCCCGTGTGGTTGGGTTGGGGAATGATACGCTGATGATTGCGGATGTCGAAAGCGTTCCTCAGACACAATACGCGGGGATTGTCAATAATTTGAATGTCTTCTGGCAAACGCTGAGTTCGTTGGGCTTCAATAACCACGGGGTCTACACTGGCTGGTACTATGACCAGCAGTATAACGTTAGTTCCACCGTTGGGCGAGCACGGACCTGGGTGGCTGCCTATGGGAACTACCGTAATACCGTCCAGAGTCGGGGCTACGGTGCTTGGCAGTATACTGACAACTGGAATGGTACTAATATTGATGCCTCCATTGACTTTGGGATGTTTGCTAACTACGCCGGCCATCAGACGACTAGCGCGGCGAACTTGGATAACTTTAGTATTAACGCCAATAACAACACCCTCGATGTTGCCGGTTGGTTTGCCGATAATAATAATCAGGGGAAGGCCAATCGTTTTATAATTTTAATTTGACCAAGATACTGGTAACGAGTTGGTACGTCAGCAAGTTAGTGCCGTGAGTCGTCCAGATGTGGCGAAGGCTTATAATGGCATTTATGGTGCTGGCGATTCGGGTTTCAACGCTAGCTTTGCCTTAAATGGTAACCTTGCAAATACAATCGCTAATGGTCACCATATTAAAGTTTTAATTCGCTATACTAGTTCGAATGATGGTAATAGTAATTATAATGACCACAATTTCAACAGTGTTGCTTTTAATACTAACATCGCTAACATAGATAGATTTCAGGTTACGAACGGTGGCGTGACAATTGTAGGTTGGCATGCTTCTAATCAAGCAATCGGTCGTGGTAAGCATGAGTTGATTTTATTGGATTCAACAACCGGGAAAGAGATTGCCCGTCAGACCGTTAATAATGTTAGTCGTGCTGATGTTGGGAGAGCTTTTGCCAACGTTTATAATAGTGGCAATTCAGGTTTTAATGTCTCTTTTAACATGAATGATAAGCTAAGAGCGGCAATCATGAATGGTGACTCTGTTCAGGTAATCAGTCGGTACAGTGATCCCAATGGTGGTGGAAACATTGATTACTGGTTTACTCCACGGGCATTTAACAATAATATTGCTGCTGTTGATGACTTTAGCCTCTACAATGGTCACCTCCGGGTAAGCGGTTGGCATGCTGCTGATAAATCGTTAGTGGAACCTAACCAGCTAATTTTATTGATTGATGATCAAACAGGTAAGGAAGTTGCACGAGTTAATGCATCAACTGAAAGTCGACCTGATATTGCTAAGCTTTATCCAAACGTTATTAATAGTAATAATGCTGGCTTTGTTGCGGATTTTGACATTGCTAAGTATGGTGGACTACAGAAGGCACTGTTAGAGGGCCACTCATTACGAGTTCTGGCTCGCTATTGTGACTCTGAAACTGGTGAAGGAAATATTACTGATTATTGGTTTAAGCAGTCCAAGAATTTTTATAATAACCAGAGTAACCAACGCTTAGAATCATTTAGAATTGATGGCGATACGGTTCGGGCAACTGGTTGGTATGCGGATAGTCGGAGTGCTGGTGCGCAAGCAATGTATGTTATTTTGCTTGATGCAACCACTGGTCGTGAAATTGGGCGTCAGCAAGTTACTAATGGCCGCGCACGAGCAGATGTTGCTGCTGATAATCCGAATATTTATGGTGCATCTCAGAGTGGTTTTGACGTGGCGTTTAATATCAAAGATAATGCTGCTCTGACATCAGCTTTGAAGAATGGTCACCAATTACAAGTGATTGCTCGGTATACGAATGATAAACAGTCTGGTGAAGGAACTTTCGTTCATCATTTCTTTGCAGCACAGTCATTCCAACAGAATACTGGTTATCTTGATTCGTTATCCTTGAAGCCGGATGGTAGCATTCAAGCTAGTGGTTGGCATATTAGTGATCAGATTGTTGGTCGACCATACCACTATGTCATTTTATTTGATGCGACTCAGGGAAGGGAGATTACCCGGGTCAAGGTCGCTAATCAAGTGAGTCGCCCTGATATTGCTAAGATTTATCCTGATGTATATGAAAGTGCAAACTCAGGATTTAACGTAAACTTTAAGCCCGATGCTAAGATCCAACGTGCTCTTGCACAGGGGGACAAGTTGCAAATAATTGATCGTTATAGCTCTGATGAATACGGGAACAACGATTGCATTGACTATTGGTCAGATTTGCGAAAACTATAAAACGAAACTAAAAGGCTCCGGCGTAATTATTGCGTCGGGGCCTTTTAACAACCTATCCTGGTTGCTTTTTAACGGTTATTGAAACTACCCTAAGCAAATACCTTATAAGTTCGAGTCAGGAGACAACAGCTGATAGGCATCGCTAAGATTGCAGATTTAGTAATTCCTAGATTGTATAATAGCTTAGCAGTGAGTTTGATATTTTTTGCTTGCTGGTGGGCTGGTCCTTTTCCATCCCTTCGTTTCGGGCGTCTATCAAGTCGAGTTCATATTTCATAAAGGTCGCCGCCTGCCTGAATCCTGCTTAATTCTATTCGTTTTATTGACAGTTTGGCTAACAAGGGATCGCCTGCGAATGATGAGATTGCATGATATTAGCATTACTAAAAAGCAAGCCACCTTAATGAAGTGAACCCCCATAGTTGGACGAAAG
>NZ_AZGE01000010.1 GCF_001434465.1 Limosilactobacillus oris DSM 4864 | reverse complement strand
TTCGTCCAACTATGGGGGTTCACTTCACAGCCTCTCTTTGCTATTTTAAAGGTAAAAGTGTAACAGGGTGCGGTAGCTGGTCTGCGCTCTGGTTGTTGATAAAGAATTAGTTTGGTAGAACTGTTATATTTTAAGACGAAGTGTGGTTAATTGTCCTGTTAGTGAATGAATGACAAGCGCAAAATAGCTCGCAGTAACCGCCTGAAAATTCACAAGACATTAGTTTGTGAAATAAGTGCTGTCACACATTTAAATAGGTAGGGAAATGCTTTTATATTAGTTCTTCACAAAAACGGGGCTTGTGAAATTACGATAATTATATTATTTTAAATATGAGCATAAGGGAGGCGCCAAATGAAAGGAGCATCTTAGTTATGTTAATCGGTATTCCAAAGGAAATCAAGAACCAAGAAGAACGTGTCGGTGCTACACCAAGCATGGTCGCCAGTCTGATTTCTGCTGGCCACGAAGTAATTGTGGAGCATAAAGCTGGGACTGGCAGCGGCTTTACTGATGCAGATTACACCGCGGTAGGAGCCCAAATTGGCTCAGCTGATGAAGCATGGCAGGCCGAGATGGTAATCAAGGTCAAGGAACCGCTAGAAGCAGAATATCACTACTTCCGTCCCGGAATGATTATCTATACTTACCTTCATTTAGCTGCTGACCCGCAGTTAACGGCGGCAATGCTAGAAAAAGGCGTAGTGGGGGTTGCCTATGAAACGATGGTCGGGCGCAACGGTGGTCTGCCGCTGTTAGCACCAATGAGTGAAATCGCTGGCCGGATGTCGGTCCAGGTCGGAATTCACTTCTTAGAAGAACCCCATGGCGGGAAGGGACGTTTGCTGGCTGGAACGACCGGAGTAGCCCGGGGAAAAGTAACCGTGATTGGTGCGGGGACCGTTGGCTTCAATGCTGCGAAGATTGCAGTGGGGCTGGGGGCCCAGGTAACCATTTTAGACATCAATGCATCCCGGCTAGAATACATTGATAATCTTTTTGACGGTAAAGTTCAGACCTTGATGTCGACACCACATAATATCGCAGCGGCGGTTGAAAAAGCTGACCTGGCAATCGGTGCCGTTTTGATTCCTGGTGCGAAGGCGCCAACCCTGGTGACGACGGAAACGATTGACAAGATGGAAGATGGTTCAGTGATCGTCGATGTGCCAATCGACCAGGGCGGGATCTTTGAAACAACTACTCATGCTACCACCCACGACGACCCGGTTTACGTCTCGCACGGGGTAATTCACTATACGGTTGCTAACATTCCGGGAGCAGTACCAAAGACTGCGACAGAAGCACTGACCAGCGCGACGACCGGCCCAGCACTGAAAATTGCCAACCTGGGAATCGCGGCGGCTGCTAAAAGTGACCACGAAATCGCAACTGGCGTCAACACTTATGATGGGAACCTAACTTCTAGGGCGGTGGCCGATAGCCTGAAGTTAACATATACTCCCCTGGATGATTTAATTGGGTAGCCACCGAATTGAGCCAAGCCTGGTTCTGCAAAATGCAGCAAAGGCTGAAAAAGATCGAACCCTCGGCCTGTTTGATCTAACGATTTTAGGTGTCGGGGCGATTATTGGGACAGGAATCCTAGTATTAACAGGGATTGTGGCTGCCCAGGATGCTGGCCCGGCCGTGACCCTCTCCTTCTTGATTGCCGCGACGGCCAGTTGTTTGATTGGCTTGTGCTACGCGGAATTAACAACGAGTATCCCGAATTCTGGTGGGGCGTATATCTATACTTGGGTTTCAATTGGCCGGCTGCCTGCCTTCTTTACTGGCTGGACCTTGCTGGGGGTCTATGTCGCGACAACCGCGACCGTGGCTAACGGGTGGACGGGCTATGTTAAGTCCTTCCTATATGAACTGAATGTTCACCTGCCAAGTAGCCTCCTCGTACCAGCGGGCAACGGTGGGCTGGTCAACTTACCAGCAGTGATAATGGTGCTGCTGATTACGTTGCTCTTAATGCAGGGAACTGGGCAGAGCAAGTTTGTTAACGACTGCCTGGTCTGTGTCAAATTAATTGTGATATTACTCTTCATTGTGGTTAGTATCCGGGATGTGAATCCAGTTAATTGGCGGCCATATTTCCCATACGGTGCCCAAGGAGTAATGACTGGTGCAGGAGCAGTCTTTTTCTCCTTCCTCGGCTTTGACGCGCTAGCAACATCGGCAGAAGACGCCCAGGATGTCCAACACTCTATCCCGCGAGCAATCGTTTACTCGCTAGTAATCTCGACCACACTGTATATAATCGTGGGGTTGATAATGACGGGCGTAGTTAAATATCCCAAGCTGGCCGTCTCAGAGGCGATGTCCTATGTTTTGATTACTCGTGGGCATAAGCTGGTTGCTCAAGTTGTTTCAGCAGGAGCTATTTTAGGAATCATTGCGGTTGTTTACGCCTTTATCTATGCGGGCTCAAATATTATGAAGGCAATGAGCCGGGGCGGGTTCCTACCAGCTTCTTGGTCGAAACTCAATGAGCGCAGTGGTAGTCCTAACCGGGCCATCCTGTTAAACGGCTGCTTAGCGGCTACCCTTGCCGGAGAATTTGACCTTCATTACTTGGCATTAATAGCGAATGTTGGTTCGCTGATAGTGTTTTTTCTGGTTTCCCTGATGGTGATTTTGCTAAGGAAACAGTATCCGCACTTAGCAAGGCCGTTTGTTGTGCCGGGTGGGAAGGTAGTTCCGCTGTTGGCAATGACGATTTGTATAGCCCTGCTAATAACAATTTCGAAAGAAGCCTGGTTGGCCTACATTGCTTGGTTGGTTTTCGGTGGGGTCATTTACATTGCCTACTCACGACACCACGTGATTGCTTAGTGATGCCGTTCAATCCGATGAGCAAAGTAATTCTTTGCTAGTTCAAACATTAAAAGAAACGCTCTCCAATTTTCAGTTAATTGGGGAGCGTTTCTTATATTATTACAGCTTATCCTTGACGTCATATGGCTGCGACTTTTGGTGGTCAGCCGGTAAGGCGTCCTTAGCGTAGAAAATGGCGTATTCTTCATCGTCGGGGCCCTTGGCGATAACTAAATCATCGCTCTGGCGTTCCCGCTTAAAAATCTGTCCTTTACGGACGGCTTCGTTGTAGTCATGGATGTTGGCGATTGAGTCGCCAGGATTAAAAAAGATTCTTGTTTCCATCTGTTATCACTTCCTTTAGGCGCGGCTCGGTAAGGTTGCTTTAGCTTTTGCCAGTACGTGGCCTGCACTTTGATGAATAAAGTCGTTTAGCCAGTATCCATCAGCGAGGGGCAGGTCCGTATCGAGGGCGTACACGGTCAGGGTGTAGTCATGGACCTTGTCAGGCGGCTGGGGCCCTACGTAGCCGCTGCTGATCCGGGGATCACCGTTGACAAGGCGACCGGCGTTACTGTTTTTTCCTTGAACAAACTGGTCGGCTAACTTGCGGCTGGCATTGGCCGGAATAGTTGTCATTGTTGCTGGAATGTTAGCTGCTAGCCAGTGAATCCAGGTAAAACCGCAGACCGGTGTGGAGTCAAAGTCGACAAAGACAAGGGCAAATGACTTGGTAGCCGCGGGGGCATCGCTAATACTGATGGGGAACGACTTGATGGGATGGTCCGCTAGTATTGCGCTGGCCGGAGCATATTTGCCGTATTCATCCGCTAGTAAGCCGTTTTCCAATGGAACTGAAACTTGCATACGCACATCCTCCTTATGTTCATCATTATAACCTTTCCTAGTCTAAATATAAACGCCGCAAGTCTGCTAAGTCACCGCGGGTCAGCTCCAGGCAGTCGGTCAGGTACTGTGTCGGGCTGCCAGCCAAGCGGTTAACAGTTTCAATGGCTGCGGTCAGGTAACCAGGAAAGACTGCCATCATATCACTGCGGTTCTTGATAACGGCGTCCCGATTACCCAGCTCAGCGGTACTGGCCCGCAGCTGGGCAACCCACCGGCGCCGAAAAGCGGCGGTGACATCGTTTGTCAGCAGGTAATCTTGGAGGATGGTTTCACGTGGAACACCAAGGGCGGTCAAAAGCAGGTAGGCGCCAAAACCGGTCCGGTCCTTCCCTGCCGTGCAGTGGAAGAGGGTTGCCCCGGATTGATTGCTTAATACTAGCTGAAACAGCTCTTGGTAGGCTTGCTGGGCGCTGGCTAACTGTACCATGTTACGGTATTCCAACTGCATATGCCGGTAGCCATTACCTACTTCCTGCATTTCTCGGGCGACTTCCTCGTCACTGCGAGAGGCATTGGTAACGTCGATACTGAAGACAGGGAGGTGGTAGTACTTGGCGGTTCGGGGCACCCGGTCAGGGGCGGCGGTGATTTCTGGCTTCGACCGCAAATCAATGTCAACGGTAACTGGGATTGCCGCGAGGGCTTCCTGATCTTGTTCGTCAAGGTTGTTAAGGGCGCCGGAGCGAATCAGACGGTGCCACTTAACGGTATGCCCATCGCTGGTTTGGTAGCCGCCAAGGTCGCGAAAGTTATAACCATGCTTAATCGGAAGTAATCGTTGTTGTGTCATGGGTGTATCCTCCTTGATTCAGCTAGTGCTGCTTTTAGTACCGGGACAAGGTGGTAAGCTGCGGTCGAAGAGCCGTTCTGGTTGGGGTGGAGCCCATCAGTGAAGTCCTGACACCAGCCGGTGGTATTCACCAGTTGGAATTGGTGGTGCGCGGCCAGCTGGCTGATTTGGTTTTGAAACGTCTGACTAAATGGCGTTAGGACCAGGACTTTGCTACCCGGAAAAGTGGTTGCAACTTGCCCTAGAAACTGGTCGTAAGCGCGGGTGAACTGGTCGCTGGCAAAGCGGCGGTCATTAACCCCTAAGTTCACTACTACCACCCGGGGCTGGTTAGCTTTCCAAGGGGTGACGTTGTCAATTGCCCCCAGGAAGTCCTTCGCGGTTGGGACGCCGCCGGTACCGGGCCGGAGAACGCCAGCGGCGGAGTAGGCGATGCGGACGCCGTCAATTGCTAACTGGTCACTGGCAATGCCGACATAGTTGCTTTCCGGCCGGTAATCGACTGCGGCGTGCTTACCCATTACCCAGCAGCCAGCGGTAATCGAATCACCGATAAAATCAACCAGGGGTCGTTTTGTGGCTGGTGTTAGCTGCCCGCCGTTAACAGCAATGCCGTTAATGGCAAAACCCTCCTGGCCCGTCCAAACCTCATCAAAGTCGCTGTTCCCCGCTGTCATGATTTCAACCAGGTGGCGGTGGCGGTCCGGCAGCTGTAAGCTGATTGAGGGACCTTGTACCTGGAAACGTTGCCAGGGCTGCTGGTCATAGCGCCACGCATAGACCTGGTGGGGGAAACCGGGGTGCCCGTTGTTGACTGTTTGCAGGTCAAAGGAAAGCGCTCCGGTAATATTGAAGCGGATAGTGCTGCCCAAGTTAGTGGTGTATAGTGTTGCCTGGCCCTTGATAGTTTTAACCACCCACCGGCCGGTTCGCTGGGCTAGCGGGAGTAATTGTTTTGGCGAATACTGCGTCATACGGGACCCCTCTTTGCTCGTTTTTTTCCATTTTAACATTGTTTGCTGTGTCATATTTTAGAAAGCGCTTACTATATTTATTTAGCGAAAATGAAAGCGCTTATTGACGAACCGGGTAAATGATACTAAAATATATTTAGTAAAAATTTACTATGTAGTTTATTTGGACAATGGAGGTTATCGTGATGGATAAGCAACAGTTTCTTGACGAATACAAGGCGGTATTTAACGAAAACGGCAAGGATGTTTTCTTCTCACCTGGTCGGATCAATGTGATCGGTGAGCATACTGACTATAACGGCGGACACGTCTTTCCGTGTGCCATCAGTATTG
Organism: Limosilactobacillus oris DSM 4864; assembly: GCF_001434465.1. Lineage (GTDB taxonomy): Bacteria > Bacillota > Bacilli > Lactobacillales > Lactobacillaceae > Limosilactobacillus > Limosilactobacillus oris. Next base: position 43,979 of record NZ_AZGE01000010.1, on the reverse strand, counting down.
GGACCTATGGTGTTTACGGACCGCGGGAAGACAGTACGGTGGCGGTTTACTCTGCTAACTCCGCCAAGGAAGAAAACAGCAAGATTATTACCTTTGACATTAACGATGACCAGCCACAGGCAGCTGCTGATGAAAAGTGGGTCAACTACTTCAAGGGGATGCTGGTGTACCTCAAGGAGCGCAACTACAACATTGACCACGGCTTCAACCTGTACATCCACGGCTACCTGCCATACGGTTCTGGCCTGTCATCATCGGCTTCTATTGAAATGCTGATGGGAAACATTTTGAAAGATGAATTCAACCTGGACATTGATGAGGTCGAACTGGTTAAGCTGGGCCAGAAGACCGAAAATGACTTTGTCGGCCTGAACTCCGGAATCATGGACCAGTTTGCCGTCGGGATGGGGAAGAAGGATAACGCCATCTTCCTGGACTGCAACACCTTGGAATACAAGTACCTGCCCCTAGAACTGGGCGACTACGAAATCCTGATTATGAGCACCAATAAGACCCACTCCCTGGCTGGCTCCAAGTACAACGAGCGGGTGGAAGAATGTCAGGAAGCAGTCAAGCGTCTCAGCAAGAAACTGGATATTAGCAAACTTGGTGAAATTGATCCGGAAACCTTCGATCAATACACCTACTTGATTAACGATGACACCTTAATTCGCCGGGCCCGGCACGCGGTCAGTGAAAACGAACGGACTAAGCGGGCCATCGACGCGATGGAAAAGGGCGACCTGGAAGAGCTTGGCCGCCTGATCAACGCTTCTCACGTTTCCCTGAAGTACGACTACGAAGTCACTGGGAAGGAACTGGATACTCTGGCCGAAAGTGCTTGGGAACAACCTGGCTGCCTGGGTGCCCGGATGGTCGGCGGTGGGTTCGCCGGCAGTGCGATTGCCATCGTGAAGAAGTCCGCAGCCGAAGACTTTAAGAAGAACGTCGGCAAAATTTACCGGGACAAGATCGGCTACGATGCTAGCTTCTATGATGCCGAAGTTGTTGACGGCCCGCACAAGCTGTAATTAATGCCATTTGCAAGGAGAATGAGAAAATGAAGTTAATGGAAGAGTATGCTGATAAGGTAATTGCCAGCGGAGCCTACGAACCGCTGGACCGGATTTACGTACTGAACAAGATTCGGGCCCTGGTCGGCGACGAAGATGGTGAAGCCCAGGATGACCAGCCATTAGTGGCACAACTAGTTGACCTGGCCGTTAAACACGGGCAAATTGAAGACGGCCAAACCGCCCGCGAAATTCTCAATGACCAGCTTTATGACTTAATGACCCCGCGGCCGTCAGTTGTCAACAGTACTTTTTGGGAAAAGTACCAGCAGTCACCGGAAACGGCGACGGACTGGTTCTACAAGCTGTGTACCAGCAACGACTACGTTAAGGTTGCGGCTATCAAGAAAAACGTGGTCTTTGATAAGCCTACTAAGTATGGTAACTTAGAGATTACGATTAACCTGTCCAAGCCGGAAAAGGACCCCAAGGCGATTGCGGCGGCGGCCCATGACACCAAGAAGAAGTACCCGCAGTGTGCGCTCTGCATGGAAAATGAGGGTTACAAAGGCCGGCTAGGTCAAGCGGCCCGGAGTAACCACCGGATTATCCGGATGATGATTGGCGGCAAGCAGTGGGGCTTCCAGTATTCTCCATACGCCTACTTCAATGAACACTGCATCTTCCTGTACGGCGAGCACGAACCGATGAAGATCAACCGGCAGACCCTGGTTAACTTGGTTGAAATCGAAAACACGCTGCCCGCTTACTTCGTCGGCAGCAACGCGGACTTGCCAATCGTCGGCGGTTCCATGCTGGCCCATGAACACTACCAGGGTGGTCGGCACGTCTTCCCGATGATGAAAGCGACAATCAAGAAAGAATTGCACTTTGAAGATTACCCAGCAGTCAAAGCGGGGATTGTTAACTGGCCGATGAGCGATATTCGGCTGACCAGTGCCGACGCGACCCAGTTGATTGACCTAGGGACCCACATCATTGACGTTTGGGACCATTACAGCGACGAAAGTTTGAACATCAAGGCTTTCGATGGTGACACCCGCCACCACACCGTGACGCCGATCATGCACCGCGACGGTGATAGCTATGTTCTTGACCTCGTTTTGCGGGACAACAACACGAACGACCAGTACCCACTGGGCATTTTCCACCCACACGAAAAATTGTGGCACATCAAGAAGGAAAATATCGGCTTGATCGAAGTTATGGGGCGGGCCATCCTGCCAGCTCGTCTCAAAGACGAATTGGCGGAAGTTAAGAAGTTCTGGCTGGGCCAGGAAAATAAGATTGCGGACAGCCACCTGCCGTGGGCCAAGGAAGTACAGGACCGTCTGGAAATCACCAGGGACAACGTTGATGAAGTGCTGGAGCAGGAACTAGCCAATATCTTCGCTAATGTTCTGGAAAACGCCGGGGTTTTCAAGGACGACGCGGCTGGTCAGGCTGGTTGGGAACGCTTTGTAAACCAACTGTAAGGAGTAACTGAAAGGAGTAGTTAAGGATGGCAGTAACGTTACGAGACATTGCGAATAAAGCAGGGGTATCAATCGCTACGGTATCGCGGATCCTTAATAATGACACGACCCTTTCAGTAAACGAAAAGACGCGGCAACGGGTGATTGAAACCGCGGAACAGTTTAACTACACCAAGCACAAGCGGCCGCAAAGCAACCAGGTCCAAAAGATTGCCGTAATCCAGTGGTATTCGCTAACCCAGGAACTCGATGATCTCTACTACATGGCAATCCGGATGGAAATTGAGCGGTCAGCCCAGCAGCGGGGCCTGCAGACGGTGCCGATTTACCAGAACAACATGGAAGATATTCCCCAGGACGTGACGGGGATTATCGCCATCGGTAAATTTAGCAATTCGCAGGTCGAAAAACTGCGGCTGGTTACGAAGAACATCGTCTTTGTCGACTATGACAGTCTAGCGGCTGGCTATGACTGCTTAGTGCCTGATTTTGAAAATGCCGTGCGCTCGGTGATTGGCGAATTCCTCAATGAGGGAATCAAAGACATTGGGATGCTGGCGGGGACGGAAACGACGACGGATAACGAAATCGTGCCGGACCTGCGCCGCTTCTACTTTGAGAGTGACCTCCGCCAACGGGGCCTGTTTCACGAAGAATTTATGTTAGCCGGCGACTACACCTCGATGTCTGGCTATCAGGCAATGAAACAGGCGATTGACCGCCTTGGCGACCGCTTACCCCACGGGATTTTTATCGCTAATGATCCGATGGCAGTGGGGGCACTGAAAGCCGTCCAGGAAGCCAAAATCGCGGTTCCCCAACGGCTGGCCCTAATTAGTTTCAACGATACTGCTTTAGTGAAGTACGTTTACCCAAGCATGTCGGCTGTCCACGTGGCAACCGATGAGATGGCCCACGCAGCCGTGGAAATGATGATTAAACGCTTGCGGCGACCAGATGCCGACCCGTGTAAGACGGTTGTCGGCACCCACCTAATTAAACGGCAGACGACTAAGTGAGGGCAAACTACCGGGAAAATACACGGATTTTAAATTAGAAAGCGCTGAATAGCAGAGCATAACGCTCCGCTGTTCAGCGCTTTTTGGTGTTTGCCGATAAATGTGAATGGTTTTAAAAAACTTCCTGAATGTTGATATACCAGTAATGCAAAGCATCTTTGCTTGTCATCAATGGCCGCACTTTAATATAATCTATTCAACATTATCAAGCAAAAGGGAGAATTATCGATGGATTTTAGCACGCAAATTAAGCAACAGCGACAACAGCTGGGGTTGACCCAAGCCGACGTCGCTAGCCAACTTTTTGTGACCCGGCAGACAATTTCAAATTGGGAACAGGGGAAGAGCTATCCGGATTTGAGCATGTTAGTTAAGCTGAGTGAAGTGTACCAAGTTTCGCTTGATTCCTTACTCAAGGGGGATGCGCAGCTCAAAAATTATTTGGAGCAGGGAAAAGCATACAATGCCTTTAGTGTATTTAAGGGGTTGTTTTTCATCCTATATGGATTGTTTTTCCTAATAACGGATGAACTAAATTATGAATCACCGGTCACGCAGTTTTGTATCTGGGGATTTGTAATTACTTTCTGTATTGTTATTTTTTATGGATGGTATATTCAGCCGTTCTTCCTGGGGATGAATAAGAAGCTGTTTAACCGCAAGAATCACCGGCCAGACCAAAAGGCTACCTGGCTTAATAAGCTCTGCTGCGGGGTGGTAATCGCGCTGCTTGCAGCCATGGTCATTGTTAATAATGATTGGAGCGATTACCTTTTGACGGCGGGATTAATGCTGATGGGACTGGTGAATATTTTCCAGAAATATATGTGGAAGCAGGGGTAAAGAAACTGGAGTATTGAAATAATAAGCGGCCCCCTAGCAGGAATGAATGTTTTCCTGCTAGGGGGCCGCTTGGTTTAGTGGTCGTTTTTAAAGCGCTGCAAGTAGTTAATATCAGTATCTCTGGACAATAGCTGTTGAGGATCAAAACTAGAAGAATCCTGAAATTTATGGGAATAGCTTCGGCGAAACTCAGATGGGGTGAGTTGGAACTTCTTTTTAAATAGCTTCATGAAGTGCTTATCGTCATTAAAATGGGCTTCACTAGCAATTTGCTTAATGGGAAAGTTAGTTTTGAGCAATAGTTCTTGCGCCCGCGCCATTTTAAGCTGGTTGATGAACTGGATAATGGTTTGACCAGTTGCGGCTTTGAAGATGCGTTCTAGGTAGTTAGGATTAAATTCAAAATGTTGGGCAACCTGACTAACCGTTAACGAACTATTGAGGTTGGAACGAATCCATCCCTTGATGTTTTCCATCTGATCGCCGGTGCGGGACTGCGAAGATTCGATGAACTCGTGAGCCAGTTCGATGAGGAGACTGGTAAGAAGGTAATCTACGGTGATGTGTGGATAATGTTGATTACTTGCGATGTCAAGGACCTGATTAGCCAATACAAAAGACTTTTTGATTTCTGGAAGACTGAATTGTGCGGGAAGCGGGATTTGTCCACCAAGAGTCTCTTGACCTTCTTGATACTCCGTTTGCTCAATTCCTTGGGGAGTTGGGAAAAAGTGGAACCAGTAATACTGTGTAAGGGCAGGTGACTTTTGAAAGCCTACGACGACAGCATGGGCAGGAACAAGGAGGACTTGATTAGCGTCCAGGGTAAACCGCTGTTGGTTAACCTGGAGAAAAAGTTTGCCAGTAACGAGAATAATAATTTCCCAGGCTTCATTTTGGTAAATCCGCTTGTGTTGCCAGTTTTCGTCTGCGGTAAAAAAGCCTTGGTTAACCGCAACAATCGGCTGGCTAATGTCAAAATAGGTCACCTGCATAAGAATCCCTCCTAATTTACTTTCATAGTAAGAAATTCACACTAATTGTTCAATGCAAAGTAGTAAATAGACACTGATAATGCCTAATTAACCATTTTTGAAAGCTGTTGAAACCGATTACAATTTAAACGTTGAAATTATTAGCTCTGCTCATAGGAGGAATGAATAATGGCTAAGAAAAAGGTGAAGTATCCGTGGGGGTCCACGCGGGAAAAGGTTGGCGCGCTGGAAAAACTAAGCTACGCTAATTTGGATTTTTCAGGACAGCTATTGGCAACGGTGGTTAATAGTTACCTGATGTATTTCTTTACAGATGTGGCGGCGGTTTCTGCCGCGGCAACCGGGGTAATTTTATTACTGGCCCGGGTGGTTGATGCTGTTGGTGCTCCTGTATGGGGAACACTGATTGATATGACCCATTCTAAATATGGGAAAGCCCGGCCCTACTTTTTGTGGTTGGCTTTTCCATATGCTGCCAGTGCTATTTTACTATTCTGGGCGCCGAGTCTTAGTCCAGCCGCTAAGGCGATCTACTGCGGTGTAGTATATATGATTTATGGGGTTCTGTATTTGGGTATTAACGCTCCCATTACCACGATCCTAACTCTGATTACCTCATCACCTGCCCAGCGGGTCAAGCTAAATTCCTGGCGGATGGTTGGTTCCCAGCTGGGGGTCTTCATTGTTAACTCCTTAACTTTGCCGCTGGTTGCTTTTTTTGGCGGTGGCAACGATGTTAAAGGGTTCCGGATTTTCATCGTGATTTTCGCTATTTTGAATGTTTGCGGGACACTCTTCTCATTTAGTCATATCCGCGAACGGGTCGTTGTTCCTAACAGTCAGCGGGTAACGTTGCGGAAGAGTATTCATGCGATGAATAAGAATTGGCCGTGGTTCCTAATTGTTATCGGTAATTTCCTATTTTGGATTGCCCAGCAGGGACGGCAACAGTCGCTGGTCTATTACTTTACCTACTACTTCCACAGCAAGGGGTTAGTAACGTTCTTTAATTCTATTGCAATTATTCAGGTGGTTGGGATTATTTCGATTCCCTTGCTTAATAAGTACATGTCGAAAAGCCATATTTGGGCGCTGGGATTAGCCGGGGCCGTGATTGGCCAATTTAATATCATGTTTGCTCACCTAAGCGTTGTTGGCGCGATCATCGGTTGGGTGATTGCTAACATTGGTTCCGGAATTGCCTGTTCGATGCCTTTTGCCATGCTGGGCTCAGCTGTGGATTATGGTGAATGGAAAAACGGGGTAAATGCTGCCGGAATTCTGACGACTGTGGGTTCAGCATTTTGTATGTCCATGGGGATGGGACTGGCCGGTGCCCTTAATGGTGGAATTATGTCTGCCTTTGGCTACGTTGCTAATCATACGCAGACTGCTCATGCCTTGCTTGGGATTAATATTTCGTTTAATTGGGTCACCATCTTGATGTACGCTTTGGCGATTATTCCAGCCTTAATCTATCAGAGATACGAGAATATGGAAAAGAACATTACGGACGAGTTGGCAAAGACACGAGAATAAAGGGGTGGGACAGAACTAGCTTGGCTAGCTCTATCCCACCTCCGTCGATGCGTAGCTGCATTTATATCTTTAAAACAGTAAAGAGACTGAGTTAATTTCCAGCCTCAATTCATCCGGGAAAGCAGGATGAAGATAATATCGACAATAATGATGAGGGCAAGAAAGAATAGTAAGTTGCCCGGTTTGGGTTTGTTGTTCATACAATTGACCTCCATTAATAATTATTGTCTTTATCATAGCAACGAAAGCAATTGGGGTGAAGTGAAGGTAGTAAAACCACACCTTTTCTACTACAACGACGAAAAAAGAGGATGACAAGATGACTGAATTTTCGATTAATACGCCAGCTACCAGATTGAACTTTGAAGTGTTGACTGGTGGTCAGGTTGCATTGACACAACTAGGAAGTAATGATCTCACAACAGCTAGTTTCAATGATAAACAGCAGATGGTCCTAACGGAGGTGCAGGTAACTGGCGAAAACATTCACCATAAGGGCGTGGGCTTTGTTGGTACTGAGCCTGGGAGCAGCTTGCACTATGTTTCTCATCGAGTAATTGAGAGCAAGAACGGTAAGACCCTTGAAGTTATTCAAAAGAATATCCCGGAAACGCTTCTGGTGACGAACCATTACCGTTTATTTAATAACACTCCGATAATCCGGAGCTGGGTAACATTAGAAAATATTGGCAATGGGAACCTGGGAATTGAATATGTGTCTTCGTTTGCCTTAACAGGGATTAACCAAGCCAGTGACTTGGATGGTAATTATGCAGAACATAATACTATTTACATTGCCAATAACGATTGGACGGCTGAAGCTCAGTGGAAAGCAGGTTCATTAAAAGATGCTGGCCTTGATTACTGGGTAGACGGTGAAAAAGGGCAGGCTTCGTCAAAGCGCATTAGCATCACCAACAACTCTTCCTGGTCTTGCTCGGAGTATTCACCAAACGGAATTTTAACGAATAGTGTGACTGGACAAAGTGCAATCTGGCAAATTGAGAACAATGGTGCCTGGCATTATGAACTGACAGATATTGGTGCTGGTAATCAACTCGCAATTCGCCTTTCCGGCCCTGAAGAATATGATAATCACTGGTGGAAGAATTTAACACCAGGTGAAACATTTACAACTGTGTCAGCTGCGTTTGGTCAATTACAAGGGGATTTTGAAGATGCTCTAGCCGCGATGACGACCTACCGCCGACAAATCCGGCGCCCCAACCAAGACGATCAGCAACTGCCAGTTATTTTTAACGATTACATGAATGGCTTGTCTGGAGATCCCACGACAGCAAAGGAAAAGCCGCTGATTGATGCAGCAGCCCAGGCCGGCTGTGAATACTATGTGGTTGACTGTGGTTGGTACGCTTCTGGCTACTGGTGGGACAGTGTTGGCGAGTGGCAGCCGTCGACTGAACGCTTCCCCAATGGAATTGAGGAAGTTATAGACTATATCCGGAGTAAAGGGATGGTCCCTGGATTATGGCTGGAAATTGAAGTAATGGGGATAAAGTGCCCGTTGGCGGACAGATTGCCCGATGATTGGTTCTTTATGCGCCATGGTAAACGGGTTATTGATACGGACCGTTACCACTTAGACTTTACTAACCCTGCCGTGCGTAAATATGCTGATCAGGTAGTGGACCGGTTGGTAAAACAGTATGGAGTTGGCTACATTAAGATGGATTATAATATTACCACTGGTATTGGGACTGACCTGAATTCAGATAGTGACGGTGACGGCCTGCTCAAGCATAATCGTGCTTATCTCAAGTGGCTGGATAGTGTCTTTAAACGTTACCCTGACTTGGTAATTGAAAATTGCGGTAGTGGTGGCATGCGCCATGACTATGCAATGCTCCAACGGCATAGTATTCAATCGATGAGTGATCAGACAGACTATCTCCGGAATGGTAATATTGCAGCGGTAGGCGCTTCTGTTGTAGCCCCGAGCAGTGTGCTATTTGGTCGTACCCATTAAGAGATGGGGATGACGAAGAAGTGATCTTTAATATGGTGAATGCACTGTTAGTTCGCATTCACCAAAGTGGCCTTCTGAATGAAGTCAAGGGGCATCGCTTAGAACTGGTTAAAGAAGGAATTGCAACTTATAAGCAGTATCGGGAAAAAATCCCTGCGATGACGCCAGTATGGCCAACGGGGCTTAGTCAGTTGGATGATGAATGGTTTAGTTATGGATTACGTAACAAGAAAGAGATGTACCTAGCCGTCTGGCATGGTAAGGGGGAAACAGTAGAAAAAACGATTGATTTATCCCACTATGGCAAAGTAAACGAGGTTACTCAGCTATTTCCGAAGGATGACCGGCTAACTAAGTATGTGTGCGCGAATGACCTTTTGACTGTTCATTTTCCTCAAGAGAAGGTTGTCCGGTTATACAAAATTGAATTGGGTGAGTAAGAATTAATTAGATTGAACCCAGTTTCAGCGCCCTGGCTGGGTTCTTTTTTAGTTAAAAACCATTTGTGGCTAGAAGACTGTTATTTTTAAATAGTGAATAACCGCTAACAGATAAAAAAGATAAATCTTTTTTGCAGAGCAATATTGACCATTGGTATTAAATGTTTAAACAAACAATAGCAAGTATTAATCCCTGCCATACTAATAAAAACTGTACATTAAAACAAAGGATGCACCATCTTTTTTGATGAAAGCAGAACTTTACTAGCCAAATTTTAAAATCTCGTATTTATAAATAGTGAATGACTATGACTAAGAATCATTTTAAAGTTCACTTTTTATTAAATCAGCACGTGAAAACCGTGAATGGATGTGCTAAAGTAGTTAGTGACATTAACAGGGAGAGAAGGATGAAAAGTGAAACGCTATCGCTTTGGCCGGCTGAGTATGGGCTGGCAAATAATGATTGGTTTAGTATTAGGGATTGTCTGTGGGGTAATTTTTTACCAAAATAAGGGTGCCATTACGGTAATGCAAAGCCTGGGGACCATCTTTATTCGGCTGATTCAAATGATTGTCATGCCGATTGTGGTCTCCTGTCTGACCGTCGGGATTGCCAACATTGGTGACATTAAAAAGCTGGGACGGATTGGTGCCAAGACGTTAATCTATTTTGAAGTCTTGACCACCATTGCCCTGCTACTGGGGATCGGGATGGCGAACCTTACCCATCCAGGGTCTTTTATCAATATTCATGATCTTCACGCAACGGACATTTCGCAGTACATGTCGACTGCTAAGCATGCCGCTCACGACAGCGGCTTTTGGCCTTTGATTCTTTCAATTATTCCAACAAACATCTTTAAGTCGATGTCTGATGGTGACATGATGCCGGTGATCCTATTCTCAGTACTCTTTGGGCTGGGGATTGCGGCCGTCGGTGAAAAAGCCAAAATTCTGATTGATGTTTTGAACGGGGTTTCTGAGGTTATGTTCAAGGTCACTAACTGGGTGATGAAGTTTGCACCCATTGGTGTCTTTGGACTAATTGGGATGACCATTGCGGAGATGGGGATCAGTGCGCTCCTGCCGCTGGGTTACTTCATTTTAATTGCCTACGTGACAATGATTATTTTCATCGTTGTTGTTTTAGGGATTACGGCCCACCTCTTCCACCTGCGTTATTGGAAGACGATGCGGGTTATCTGGGACGAAATCATCTTAGCCTTTACAACTGCTAGTTCTGAAGTAACGTTGCCACGGCTGATGAAAAAGACCCATGAGATGGGGGTTGAAAAGGGGGTTACCTCCTTTGTTATCCCTACTGGGTATACCTTTAACCTTGATGGCTCTGCGATTTACCAATCACTGGCGGCAATCTTCCTCGCACAAGCATACGGTTTACACCTGACGCTTGCGCATCAAATTACGCTCTTAGTGGTATTAATGATTACCAGTAAGGGAATGGCTGGGGTGCCCGGCGCGTCCTTTGTGGTCCTGCTTGCCAGTGTTTCGACAATCGGGGTTCCGATGGCCGGTCTAACCTTTATCGCCGGGATTGATCGTTTCGTTGACATGGGCCGGACGGCAGTTAACGTGGTGGGGAACTCAATTGCCACCCTGGTAATTGGTGAATCAGAAAAATCATTGAACCGGGAACAATATAACCACTATTTAGATAATTACGGGAAATAATTGAAGCCAAACTAAAAATCCAGGACTGTAGAAGACGGTCCCGGATTTTTTATTGTTTGTAAAAATTACGCCTCATCATCATCCAACGTAATCCCACGGTGCTGGACGCTGGTGCTGAAAACGATTTGGGTGCTGGTTTTGCCAAAGCGCTGCTGGATAGTATTAATAAAGTTATCCAAATCAGTCGTAGAAGGGAAAATGACCTCCATGATTTCCGAATAGTCTCCGGTTACACAGTTGCACTCCACCACATTGGGAATGCTCTGTACATAGGGGTAGAATTCATCCTTTTGCCGTGGTTCCAGCTGGACCTGAATAAAAGCCCGTACGTGAAAGCCGATTTTTTCGATGTCGATTGAGGAATGGTAGCCATTAATAATTCCTGATTTTTCGAGTTTATTAATGCGGGCAGCAATTGCCGGCGATGAAATGAAACATTCCTTTGACAAGTCCTTTAAGGAAGCACGGGCATTTTTTTGTAATGAATTAATAATTTTACGATCAATCTTATCCATCTGGTAAACCTCGTTTTATCTCATTAGAGCCTAATGTATATTTTCTCATAGTGGCTTAATGTGTTGACTGAATTGTAGGCGATTTCCTGGTCAATGTCAATTGTGATAAATTTAGCTACATCGCATGAATGCTTACTACTGACAACGATTTAATGGTACAATAAAGATAGACAATACAAGAAGCTGCATTGGAGGCTCAAGCATATGGATCAAGAATACCAAAACATTTTAGTGCCGGTTGATGGTTCTAAAGAATCTGAATTGGCTTTAGAGCGGGCAATTTTTGTTGCTAAGCGCAATGGTGCTCACGTTGATGTCCTAAACGTCATCGACACTCGGGCAATGGCCTATAACTTTGCAGGGATGTCAGACGGGAGCATTGCATACCAGCTGGTTGACAAGTCCAAGGAATACCTTAGCAAGCTCTTGAAAGAAGCTAAGGAGAAGAATGACTTTGACAACATGGACATCCACATTCGGCTGGGCAATCCGAAGACGATTATCTCCTTTGACTTTATTCATGATCACCACAACGACATGATTATGATTGGTGCCAGTGGTTTATCACGGATGCAACGGGCTGTGATGGGTTCCGTAACCTCGTACGTAAAGCGGAACGCTCCCGTGGACGTACTGGTCGTTCGGACTGCCGTTGACCAATAGCGTTAAGTTAATCGAAAAACAGTAACAGGGAGCGAGACAGAAGTCGGAAGCGACTTCGTTTTCGAGCCCCCGTCGACGCGCAGCTAGTCTTTAGAAAGCGCAAATAGGGTTTCAGAGTTCGGCTTTGCCGAGCACTGGAACCCATTTGCGTACTGCGCCGTTCGTATTTTATCTAAGTGAGAGGGCTTATGACCCAACCTGTTCTTCTTTTTAAAACTGAGAAGGGGAGAATGATGCGAGGACGATGGCGAATAATCTTAATGCTAATCATGGTTACTAGTGTGCTCATAACCCCAATGCCGGTCAAGGCGGCGGCCGGCCAGCAGCAGGTTGCCGATATTCAGCAGGTCCTTCGGGAAAATAAGGTAAACGGGATTGTACTAATCGACGGTCACGTGCACAATCCCCGGGTTATTAGCAACCAGACGTCCGATGATCCGCGACTGGTTGTCAAGGCGGACCGGCTGTTTCCCATTGCGTCTTTTCAAAAATTAATGACGGGAATTGCCATTGAACGCTTAGTTGAGCAGGGAAAACTTTCGCTGGCGACACCGCTGAGCCGCTATTGGCCGTCAATCCCCCACGGACACCAGATTAGTATCCAGCGGCTAATGATGCATACCAGCGGGCTTACCAACCAAGAACCGCCCTTAAACCGTCCGCTCGGGGGCGAAAAGGAGCAGGAACACTACCTCCTTCGCCACTACCGTTCCAGCGGTCACTTCACTTGGAACTATGCGGATATTGATTTTAGCATTCTTGCAATGATAATACGGACAGCTAGCCGGCGGTCCTACCGTGGCTTTCTAAACCAGCAGATTTTACGCCCTGCCGGGATGCAGGTAAAGTCATACCAGCAGGTGCGTCCCGGGCAGGTAACTCGTTCAGGGGATGATTGGGGACAGCTGCAAACAGCAATGTCAAAGGAACTTGGTGCCGGTGATGTTTTCTGTACACCCCAGGATTACTGGCGCTTTTATCATCGGGCATTCTTAGAACAGCCGCACTTGTTGCGGCGCTTTATCGCCAAGCACGGGCCGGCCGGGAAGGAAACATACTTTGGTGGTACTTATATTGAGCCGCCGTACCTGCACGCAAATGGCTACCTCAGCGGTTATTCCTGTACACTGTACTGTAATTACCGCACTAAGCAGACAATTATGCTATTTGCCAATAATCTTTCCTATTCCCAATTGCGGTCATTAAGCGGCCAGCTCTACCATGCTTATTTCGGCGACTACCGGGAAGAACAGTCGCAGATTAATTATTAAGTGGAGGCGTCAATACGTTTAGAGAATACTAAAGGACTCCAGCGTTCGGTTTTACGAGCACTGGAGTCCCTTTTTGTTTAGTAAGAGGACCTATTACAGTCCTGTTATTCCATTAAACAGCCTAGTTATTAGCGGAATCTTTCTTGGTAACCTTTAGGACGTTATCCTTCGTGGTTACCTTCGTACCAGCTTTAACTAGCATATCGAGGTTGAAACTTTCACTGTTAGTAACTGTGACAATGACCGTGTCGTCCAGGCCTGCCTTCTTAATGGTTGGGTCCCAGAATTCCATCAGCTCTTGCCCCTTTTCAACGTGTTGTCCCTTGTTGAAGTAGGTCACAAAGCCGGTTCCATGGAGTTTAACGGTATCGATCCCAATGTGGATGAGGAGGGCAATTCCGTTGTCGGAAACCAGCCCAACGGCGTGCCGAGTAGAGAAGGTTGCCCGCACTGTTCCGGCGAATGGTGCATAAACCTTACCATCGGTTGGCTTGATTGCAAAGCCTTCGCCCATCTTGCCTTCAGCAAAGGCAGGATCGCTGACGTCCTTCAGGTTGACAACTTCACCGGCAACTGGTGCTGGAATGTCAGTTTCACCTGGTTGTGGTTGTGGAGCAGGCTCTTCAATTGCAGTATCTGCAGCAGCTTCGCCACCCTTAAATTGCTTGCCCCAGGTTTGTTCCAACTCAGCCACGATCTTGGCGTGGGAACTTTCATCCAGTTTAACCTTGATGGCGAAGATGATAATCCCAACGATGATTAAGGCAATTGGAATCAAGAACATGTAAATCTTGAAGACGCTAACGCCGTGAGCAGTAATGGTAGCGGCAGTGGCACCACCGGTCATCCCAGCGGCAACGGTAGCCATCCCAACAACCCCGTTGGCAACGGCACCACCGAACTTATCCAGCAGCGGCCGAATTGACAGGGTCAGGGATTCGTCCCGGTGCCCTAATTTCAGCTGACCGTATTCAACAGAGTCGGTAATCGTCATCAGGACAACCAGGAAGATAATTGGTTGCGGGATGAAGAATAATTCGGCACCAAGGAGAACCAGTGCTAATGACTTGCCGGCAAAGGCGAAGATCAAGGCACCGATAACTTCGATCGTAGCGGCACCGTAGAAGAGCTTGTGCCGACCGATCTTTCCTGAGAACAGTGGGAAGGCGAAGACGGAAATCACACCGACAACCGTGTTCAAACCACCCAGGATAGAGAAGGCCTTGGAGTTACCGAGAACGTAAGTGAAGTAGTACAGTTCGAAACTGTTCAGCAAAGTCTGACCAGTGGTGAAGAACAGGTAGGACATCGCAATGGCCAGCAGTTGGTCGTTCTTAACCAGGATGTGCAGGATATCCTTGAGCTTCGTTTGTTCCTTGTTTTCCCGCAACAGCGACTTTTGTTCGTGGGTAAACATCCCGACGCCGATGGCCGTGATTGCAGAAATGGCAGCAACGATTACGGCAAAGATAAACCATCCACGGTCATCACCGGTTCCGCCATTTTGGTTAATGGAGAAGAACAGAACCATTGGCATGATGACAAACCCAATGATTTGCCCACCGATGGTTGAACCAACCCGGGCAAAGGTAGCGATCTTATCCCGTTCGTGTGAATCGAAGGACATTGCGGGAATCATTGACCAAAAACCAACATCATTGAATGAGTAGAAGATATCCATAATGATGTAGATAATGGCAAAGACAACCAGGTACAGGTAAGGACTGGAGACGTTCAGTCCGCCAAGGGGCGTGAATAAAGCGGCCAGCAGGACGGCTGAAATAACACCACCGCCGACAACCCACGGCTTAAACTTACCCCATTTAGTGTTGGTCCGGTCGATTGCGTTCCCAATCAACGGGTCGATTAACAATTCGACAATCCGTAAAATCATGATGATGGCGGTAACGTAACCGACCATCCGGTTGTCAAATCCCTTGTCACTTGAAGTAAACAGGTGACCAGTAACGTACATCATGAAGTACGTTGATAGTAATGCAAAGAAAGCGTCATGTCCGAACGCCCCAAGAGAATATGCGAGACGTGAGCGGACCATATGTGGCTCTTGCTTATCCATTCTTGACTCCTCTTTTCTAACAAAAATAAATAATTGCTTACAACCATCATGTTAAGCGCTTTCAATAAAGTTGTCAATGATTTTTTAGTAAAATTTTACGATGGTTATTCACTATTTTACCTCGTTAGTCTAATAACATGGAATACGCTGGACAAAGTCAGTTACGGATGTTCTGCCAGCAGCTGCGAGTAAGTAAACTTTTAGTAAGTGCAGACCCGTGCGGGAAGTAGGAGTCCGGAGGGAACTTCAGCAAAGCAGCTAATTGGACCTGAACCACAGATGACATTGCCGAAGTTCAAAAGCGGAATCTAAAAAGGCGCCAGCAATCAGGGAAAAGCCGATTGCTGGCGCCTTTATGATTCAAGGGCATGCAGGCCGTTTGTCCTTCACGCTCTCAAGAAAGGTTTAATTAAAATAATTATTGTTCTTCGTACCAGCTGTAGTGGTAGTTACCTGGGCGGTCAACACGTTCATAAGTGTGAGCACCGAAGTAGTCCCGTTGTGCTTGCAGCAGGTTTGCAGGAAGCACTTCAGCCCGGTAGGAGTCGTAGTAGCTGATGGCAGCACTCATTGATGGTACTGGGATACCAGCCTTAACGGCCAGGGCAACAACGTCCCGGATAGCCTTTTGGTACTTCTTAGCAATGTCCTTGAAGTAGTCGTCAAGGAGCAGGTTCTTCAGGTCAGGGTTCTTGTCGAAGGCATCAGTGATGTTTTGCAGGAACTGTGCACGAATGATGCATCCTGCACGCCAAATCTGTGCCAATTCACCCATCTTCAGGTTCCAGCCGTAACGGTCGGAGTCGATCCGCATTTGTTCGAATCCTTGGGCGTATGACATAACCTTACCGAAGTAGAGGGCTTGACGAACCTTTTCAATCATTTCCTTCTTGTCATCGATGGAGATGGAGTCGGTTACTTCAGGCAATACCTTGCTTGCGGCAACCCGTTCGTCCTTCATCATGGAAATGTAACGAGCGTAAACGGCTTCGGTGATAACTGATTGTGGAGCACCACCGTCAAGGGCAGTCATTGATGACCACTTACCAGTACCCTTGTTGGCACCACGGTCAAGGATCATGTCAACGATTGGCTTGCTCTTGTCGTCACCCAGGTCATCCTTACGAGTCAGGATGTCAGCAGTGATGTCAACGAGGTAGCTTGATAATTCACCCTTGTTCCATTCAGCAAAGGTCTTGGCGATGTCGTCAACAGGCATCTTCAAAACATTCCGCATGATGTTGTAGCTTTCGTCAATTAATTCTTCGTCACCGTATTCGATACCGTTGTGAACCATCTTGACGTAATGACCAGCACCGTTAGGGCCGATGTAGGCAACACATGGCTTGCCGTCTTCTTCAGCCTTGGCAGCAATCTGAGTCAAAATAGGAGCAACTAAGTCGTATGCTTCCTTTTGACCACCTGGCATCAGGGCAGGACCGTGGAGGGCACCCAGTTCACCACCGGAAACACCCATGCCGATAAAGTTAATCCCGGACTTGTCCAGCTTAGCGTTCCGTTCCATGGTGTCGTGGAAGTTAGTGTTCCCACCGTCGATCAGAACGTCACCCTTGTCAAGCAGAGGGAGTAATTCATCAATGACAGCGTCAGTTGGCTTCCCAGCCTTAACCATCAGCAGGATCCGCCGTGGTTTTTCCAGTGAGTCAACGAAGTCCTTAATCGTGTAACTAGGAACCAGCTTCTTGTCGCTGTGGTCCTTCATCATTTCATCTGTCCGGTTGCGGTGACGGTTGTATACGCCAACCGTGAAGCCGCGACTTTCAATGTTCAATGCAAGGTTCTTACCCATAACAGCTAAACCGACAACACCGATTTGTGCTTTATTCTCTGACATTAAAGTCACTCTCCTCATAGAAAATACATGTAATAATTTTCACAATGTCCATTATAGCAAAAAAATTAAACTGTGCAACCGATTTACATAACAAAAAAGCGTTTTAAGCCGAAGCTTAAAACGCTTGGTTAAATTATTATTAGTGGTTGAGGCGGTAAACCCACTTGCGGCCATCACGAGCCAACAGTTCGTCGGAAGCTGCCGGACCCATTGAGCCTGGAGTGTAGTTCGGGAATTGTGGCTTCTCGATGTCCCAGAGCTTGCGGATAACGTCAACAAACTTCCAGGCGTAGGCAATTTCAGCCCATGAAGCAAAGTTGGTGTGGTTGCCTTCCAGGGCGTCGTGGAAGAGACGCTCGTATGGTTCTGGGGATTCCTTCTTGTCGGAGTCGCTTTGCAGGTACTTGAGGTCGACCGGCTGGGTAGTGAAGCCTTGACCAGCCCGCTTAGCGTTTAATTGCATTGCGAAGCCAGACTTTGGTTCAACAAAGATCGTCAAAACGTTGGAGTTCAGTGACTGGTCGCTTTCGTTCCGTGGGTCAGCGAAGATGTCAATTAATGGCTTCTTGAAGACCACGTCAATCCGGGTAAACTTGTCGGCCAGCTTCTTACCAGTCCGAACGTAGAATGGCACACCAGACCAGCGATAGTTGTCAAACAACAGCTTAGCAGCAACGAAAGTTTCAGTACCAGATTCTGGGTCAACCCCGTCAGCAGAACGGTATGCTTCAGTGCCGTCACCAGCATCGTATTGACCACGAACAAAGTTGGCCGCAGCTTCAGATGGCGTGTAGACACGGAGACTCCGCAATGCCTTGATCTTTTCAACCCGGACATCGGTGTCAGTAAAGGAAACTGGTTGTTCCATTGCCAACTGGGCAACGATTTGCATAATGTGGTTTTGTACCATGTCACGCAGGGCACCAGATTGGTCATAGTAACCGGCCCGCTCTTCGACACCCAGCTTTTCACTCAGGGTAACCTGGATGTTGTCGATGTAACGGTTGTTCCACAGGGATTCAATAATGGTGTTACCAAAGCGCAGTGCTTGGATGTTTTGCACCATTTCCTTACCCAGGTAGTGGTCGATCCGGAAAATCTGGTTTTCGTCAAAGGTCTGGGACAGTGCGTCGTTCAGCTTCTTGGCGGAATCGAAGTCGCGACCGAATGGCTTTTCAATTACCAGCCGGTTGAAGCCGTCGTCGGAAAGGAGCCCCTGCTTTTTCAGGTTCATGGCGATGGTACCAAAGAATTGGGGAGCCATCGACATGTAGAAGAGGCGGTTGCCTTCCGTACCGAATTGCTTATCCAGCTCTTCGATCCGTTCCTTTAAGATCGTGTAGTGTTCTGGCTTCGTAACGTCGTGGGCCTTGTAGAAGAAATGCTTGGAGAAGTCAGCGGCTTCACCGTCACGGCTTTCTTCCACGTCCTTAATTGAGTTGCGAACAAGTTCTTGGAATTCTTCATCACTGTAGTCGTGACGGGAAGTCCCGAGGAGGGCAAAGTGGTCTGCTAAGTAGCCCTTTTGGTAGAGCTTGAAAAGCGCAGTGTAGAGCTTCCGCTTAGCGAGGTCACCGGTAGCACCAAATAGTGTAATAACAGCTTTATTTTCTGTAGCCAAAATGTTCACTCCTTCTGAAATTACAGAAATTTTTTACCATTCCCAATTATATACTCTCGTGCTAAAGTCTGCACTATAAATGGAATTATTTCCGCGCTGGGGCGGAAATGGCCCATTGTGGTTAGGGGGCTTCAGATGAGCTTTCGGTTGTCAAACGCTTGGAAATGGTCTAGAGCAAAAGTTTTTTTGCAAAGGGTTGCAAATGAGCTATACAAAATGGTAGTTGGGTATCTTGCTAATATGCCAGAACTGTTATATAAACAATATGTAAAAATTGATATATTGGAGTGTTAGTAATGAATTACTGGTTATTATCGCTAACGTTTATTGCAGTCAACCTGGACTTTTTTCTGATTATGCTTTTCCTGTTGCGGCGCTACCGAGTTTGGGATGTTGCAGTTGGCTATACGCTTGGCGTCGTCTTGCTGATGAGTGCTAGCTATTTTATTGGCCAGGCCCTAGCCTTGTTTTTGCCGGAATGGGTATTAGGAACTTTGGGGATTTTGCCAATTTATATGGCGGTTCATGACAATGATGATGAAGCCCATGACCAGAGCCAGCATTCGCCGATTTTGGCAACCCTAATGACCTACTTAGCAGTATGTGCAGGTTGCAACCTGGCAATCTTCTTGCCGGTCCTGACTAAGTTGTCACTCCAGGCGTTCACCCTCGCGGCCCTATTTATTGTGTTGCTCTCGGTGGCGGCAGTATTGCTAGTAAAGGGAATTGGCACGGTGCCGCTAGTCGAGAAGACATTAACAAATTACGGCGAAATACTAATGAAGATCATCTACATTGGTGTTGGGCTGTATGTCTTTTATGATAGTGGTCTCGTTTCCCATTTAGTAGCTTTGCTATAATTTAACTAGCATTTTTAGAAAAAGGAGGGGAGCATGTTTGGCTTCCGTACATGATTTGATTGATGAGGCGGCAAAGATTTATAAGGTGTTGAGCAATAGCAACCGGATAGAAATCCTGTATTTTCTTCGCCACCAGGACCAGGAGCTAGCAGTTTCAACAATCGTTGACTGCCTGCCAATGTCCCAGCCCGTCGTGTCAAAGCAGCTCGGAATATTGTATCGTTACCAGCTAGTAGGGCGACGCCGGGAGGGGACCAAGGTCTACTACTTTTTAGATGACCCCCACGTGGTCGAGATGGTTGATGATATGTTGAACCACGTCAAGCACGAGATTAAGGGGGAGCCCCACCCCCGCAACCTCTATTAAATTGAAAACAGCGCAGCGGTAGTTTACAAAGTTACCGTTGCGCTGTTTTCAGTTAAATATACTGGTGACGTTCGGCGAGCATTCCAAAAAGGGTGAAGAGAAATGCTGCCACTAAGATGACCGCGACGCTAGCAAACCAGTTGTGCGTCTGTGCATTTAGGTTGCCGACGATGACTGGCCCGAGGGCTGCGATTAAGTAGCCGATTGATTGAACCATCCCGGAAAGGTTCCGGGTGTCGGCAGAGCTCTTCGTCTTGAGGCCAAACAAGGTCATTGCTAGTACAAACGTGGTCGTTGAGCCCGCACCGAGCAGCAAGGCGACAACGCAGAAGTAGGCAAAGGAGTTGACCGGGAAGAACATCATGACTGTGCCGACCATTGCGGACACCCCGGCTGCCAACATAATTGGTTGCCGGTTGGTCATTTTCGCCGCGATTACGGGAACCGCAAAGGCAAATGGTAAGGCAAACAACTGAAGCAGTCCGGCGATCAAACTGGCCTGATCACTGCTAAGTCCCGCGCTCATCGCGATTGTGGGCAGCCAGGCTACAACACTGTAAAAGACGAAGCACTGAAAGCCGAAGAACAGCAGTAGCCACCAGGCGTTGACTTCTTTCCACATGTTGGTTCCCTTGTCGGCTTGCTGGCCAGCCGTGGCGTGTTCGTTGTACTTGAGGTTTGGCAGCCAAACAATCGCACTAATTAAGGCAATCAAACTAATAAGGATGACCGCGGTCTGCCAGCTGCTCTGGTGGGTGATTGGCGTAATGGCGTAAGCCCCGATAGCCGCAAACAGGGTCATCGCAGTGTTATACATTCCTGTAATACTGCCGATTCGTTCCGGAAACTTATCCGTGATGATTGCTGGCAGCAAAACGTTGATACACGTAATGGCGACCCCCACCAGGATTGTCCCAACCATTAACAGCGGGAAACTGATGATCCGGAGATAGGACCCGATAAACATCAAGACCATGGCGATGGCGATGGTCAATTCGTTCCCAATTCGCTGGGCGGTCGCTGAAACGACGGATGACAACAAGCCAAAGCAGAGCAGTGGGATGGTTGTTAGGATTCCGAGGCTGGTTGGCGCCACGTTGAAGGTCTGGGCAATTTCTTTGATGACGGATGGGATAGAAGTGATCGGCATCCGCATACAAACGCCAAGCAAGAGAAGGCCTAAGATGAGCAGCGGACTATGTTTTTTAACTTTTTCCACAAGATTCGTCCTTTCGTAATTTAAAATAGCTAAATATCATTATACCACACTAAAACCTTTTACTAACTAGGACAATCTTGGCCGTGATCCCGAGCAAAATTTGACGGCAACCGCTTCTAACCATATAATCAATAGCGAAGATTTATACGGAGGAAAAATATGACGGCAAAAATCTACCCGTACTTAACTTTTGAAAACGCCAAGGAGGCAATGGACTATTACGTCCAGAACTTTGGGGCACAGATTGTGCACCACCAGCCACTGAGCGAAAAGCAGGCTGAAAACATCGGCCTGACCACTGACGACTTGACGGCAACCACCCTCTACGGAGAGTTTTCCATTGCGGGGCAAAGGATTATCTGCGCGGACGCGACGATGGGCAACCCGCAGACTTCGACACTGATTTCTATTGTGCTGAATTTCGGTGACGATAAGGGTGGCGCCCAGCAGCTCTTTACGCAGTTAGCAGATTCTGACGAACAACGGGTCACGGTTCCGTTTGGCAACTGGATGCTGGGCGGTATGATGGGCCAGGTGGTGGACCGCTACGGGATTACCTGGCTGATTTGCGCGGGCAATGAGCTGGTTGGTGTGGAATAATTATGAATTAAAGAGAGGGGACCATGAACTAGCTTGGCTAGCTCGTGGTCCCATTTTCGTCATTGCTGTTTAAAATAGCCAAGAGGCTGGGGATTAACTCAACCTCTTTAATATTTTAAAGTTAGTAATGCCTCAGCGCAGTAGCTGGCTGGCAGTTCAAACGCTGATAAATCAGCATTTGACCAACCCCAAATAGGCTAGCTGCGCGTCATAGCCATCCTTGTGGAGGTTCGAAGACAAACGCCCCAAATCAGCTTGCTAGCCGATTTGGGGCGTTTTTTCTCACTCTCTTTACGTGGCGACTATTCTTCGCTAATACCGTTTTTTGCCCATTCTTTGGTAAGGGTGCCGTAAATCCGTTCCACGTCCGCGTCAGTTCCCCGTAATTCATAATTATCTAGGAACGGTGCGTTAAAGATCTTGGCATACTTACGTGCAGTCAAGCAGTATTGCTCGTTGAAATTCTTATTGCCGCTACCAACCACGCCGATGCAGTAACGAGCGTTATTACCGTCCTCAATGTACTCACCCAGTGCCGTGGTCATGATTTCGGTATAGCCGGAATCAATCCCGTTGCCCCCGGTTAGGTAGGTAGGAACAAAGACGAAAAATGGTTTGCTCTCACTGGCAGGGGCGTCCTGAGGCCCGATTTCCTTGGCGTTGATTTCAGGATTAGCCTGGTTAATCATGTTTTGCTGCTTGGCAAAGGCAGTCAATCGTTTTACAAAGGAGCGCGTATTCCCTTCAAGCGATATGTATAGGATATTCATTTTGGCCATTAGAACTCTTCTTTCTACTTTGATATTCTCGCAGGTTTAATTATACGCTAAAAAAGCGGTAACTTGTAATATTCTTTTGCGCGAATGTCAATTTTTCCGTGAAGTTATTATTTTTTAGGATGAAATAAGTTGAATAATAAACCATCTTTCCGGGTAAAATGCTAAAATTAATACTAAATCATAAGATCTTTAACGGGGGAATGGATAGTGAGCAGTGTTGTGTTGAATAACCTGACCTTTGAAGCAAAGTCGGGAGACGAACTGGAAGAAGTATCACTGGGCCTGATGTCACCGCAGATGGTGGCGCTGTGCAGCAATAGCACGGCACCGGTAGCGGCCTTAGAACAACTGCTGATGAATCAAGGAAAAATGATTGAGGGATCCGTCCAAATTAACGGCAACGACCTGTCACAGCTAAAGCGCCACCCCGAACAAGCGGTGGTCTCGTTTGCCCGGTTGGTCCTAAAGGGCAAAACAGTTGAGCGGGCCATCCATCATGCCAGTCGCCACCTGAAAGATGCCCTGCCGGTTGAACAAACACTGCCGATGCTATCACCGTTGGGAATCAAGCATGACGATAAGGTGGCGGCGTTAACGGCCAGCCAGCAGGTCGAATTGCGGGTGATCATTATGTTAGCGTTGCGGCGCCCGGTCGTCTTCCTTGGTGATGCCCTCGATCAGCTGCCCGCGCCGGCACGGCAGACGATTGGCAACCTGGTGAGGGACTATGCTCAGAAGACCAACTCCATAGTGCTCTTTTCCAGCAATGACGTTTCGACCATGATGCGGTTTGCCCAGACGATTTATTATTTCAGCGGCAGTCGGTTGACGTCTGCTCGTGATATTAATCCGAGTGATGGAGTCGACTGCACGGTAACCGTAACGGGGACGGGGCTGCCAATTGACGTGGCGATGAAGATGGGGGCCCATATGCTCGGCGAGGCAGAAAACCAAACCCGGTTCCTGTATACCGGTAATATCCAGGCCCTGTTGCCACTGCTGGAACAAAACACCATCACCGACGTCCGGATCGAGGACGCCACGGTAGACGATGAACTAATGGCTTATTAGCAGAGGGGTGGTCAAATGGGGCGCACGATAATTGTCAGTCGCCGGCATGACCGGCTTAGCCAGCTGATCATGAAAAAGATGTACGATGCGGTGGCGGTAAGCAGTCTCAAAGTGAGTTTTCAGCAGGGGGACCAGTTATGCTGGCTCCCAGAGATCAATGCTCCAGTAGATGAGGAAGTGCAAGCGCTGGCTGCGCAAATCGACCGGGCGGTGTTTACTCCCCAAAAGATTGTTATGCTGTCAATGGTCGGCACGGCAGATGATGCGACGCCAGAACAGGTGCAGCGGTGGTATGACAAGGGAGCGCAGGAATACCTCTGGGCTCACCAGTACGCAATTAAGATGATTGACGAGCTAGAACTGCCGTATACGGTGATTCGCTCCCTGCCGCTGACGGCTACGGCTAGTCCCGCGGTAATCACGTCCGAGGGGCAGGCGGTCACTGGTAAGGGCGTCAGTGAGGAGACCTTAGCAGGCGTGATTGAGCAGGCACTGCTGACCGACCGCTACCGCAACCAGTCGATTGGAATTTCCGCAAAGGAGGATGACTAGGATGATTCAGCAAAGCTATCAGGATTGGACGGGGAAACTTGCCCAGACGCGTTTTCCCCGCTGGAAGGAACTACCGACGCTTGGCCTGTACATCGATCAGGTGGTAACGATTGTCAATGACCAGTTGTCAGCAATTGGTGTGGAACCGCTGACGAAGTCAATGGTCAATAATTACGTTAAGAAAAAAGTGATTCAGGCACCGGTAAAGAAGAAGTACGCGGTGAATCAACTAGTTGACCTTTTACTGATTGGGCTGTTCAAGACGAGCTTTTCAATTGAGGAGATTCGGGCGGGAATTGCCGAAGTAACGGTCGCTGCCTATCCACAAAAAGCGTACGACCAATTTGTCGATATCCTCAACGCCAAGCTGGCTGGCGAGCCTCTGCAGCCGCTCGCTAACTACCAGCCGAGCCAGCAACTGGAGATCTACGCCATTGATGCAGTGCTGACCCAGTTAAAGGCTACTCACCTGCTGCGGGAGCTGCACCAGCAACAATCCGTTACGCAGGTTGATTAGGAATAAAATAACGGCTTCTGCAATGCGCTTTTCCGCATTACAGAAGCCGTTTGTTATACGCAGTAAAGTTGATCGCCTACTCTTGCCCGGGGCGCTCTCGCTTGCCGACATCGGTAGCGATGATTTGGTAAAGGGCAGCGAAGAGGGGAACCGTCAGCATCATGCCAAGAATTCCGGAAATACTGCCACCGATAATGACCGCGGCAAAGACCCAGACACTTGGCAAGCCAATGCTCTTGCCGACCACCAGCGGATAGGTTATCCGGTTGTCCAGCTGCTGCAGGACGATGATAAAGATAAGAAAGATACCGGCTTTCAGTGGCGAGACGGCAAAGATGAGCACGACCCCGATACTGGCGCCTAAAATGGCCCCGATGATTGGAATAAGTGCACCGATGGCGGTCACGACCCCAATCATTGTCGCGTATGGCATCTGGAGAATGGACATACCGATAAAACAGGCGATTCCTAAGATAGCAGCGTCCTTGCACTGCCCGGCAATGTAGTTGCTGTAACAATTGTCAAAAGTCCTGATGACGTACATCAGCGGCCGTTTGATTTTGCCCAGGTAAGCGTCAATCAGGCGGGTACACTGGCGGGCCAGCATTTCCTTATAAATCAGCAGGTAAATGGAGAAGAAAAAGGCCACGATGGAGGTGGTCGCCACGGAAACGACTGACGAGGCGGTAGACATAAGGGCTTTCACGGTGCCGCTGAAACCGTAGGAAAGGACCTTCTCGGCTTTGGACCAGCTCAGGTGCCGGACGTCAAATTGCTTGAAGACTTCCTGGAGGTTGCTGTTGTGTTCGAAGGCCGTAATAAACCTTGTAATCACCTTGCTGTGGTTGTTAATTAGTAGCTGAACGCAGCTGATCAGCTCGGGGATGACCAGCCGGATGACGATGGCTAAAATCAAGAAAATCGATAGGTAGGAGAGAACGATTCCCCAGAGACGCTGGAATTTCTTTGCCCGGGGGCCCTTGAATAGCCGGCGGTAAAGCTGTTCATACTTGCGTAAAAGCAGGTTGACAATGTAGGCAATCACGGCGCCAATGAGGAGGGGTGTCATGGCCGCAAAAATCGTCGTACACCATTTAGCAAAGTGGGGCCAAAACACGATTGCCAGGTAGAGGGCGAAGAGCGCCAGCGCTAGGGAAACGTGCTGACGGTTGACGTACTTTTTCATTAGCAGTCCTCCTGCTTGGTCAGCTGGGCGGCTAGGCGGCTTAGGTAGGCATGGCTGGCAAGCTGTTCTTGGCAGTCGCCCTGGTCATGCAGGTTGATTTCATAGATGCTGCTTGCCTGGGGATTCATCCGGGGGAGGACGCCAGCCCAGTCAATTTTGCCGGTCCCCAGCGTCAAGCTATCGTGCGTTTGCCCCAGAGAATCGACGAGGTGGTAGTGAACAACGGCGGGTGCCAGGTGACTAAGTGATGCTTGCAGGCCCTGATTGTCCCCATGCAGCTCGATAAAGCAATGGGAAGTATCAAACGCCAGCCGGTAATGGTGGGCCAGGATTTCGTCTTCCTGAGCGGGGTCACCGTACGCAAATACTGGTGCAATCGAGTTTTCAAACATAATGTGGTCACCGCCTGCCCGGGCAAAGCGGTCCAGCCGCTGGTAAACAGCGTCCCGGGCTGCTTGGACGGACGGGTACAGTGCCACCATGTATTCGACGGTTGGGCCAGCGTAGCCACCGTGAACCAGCACTTGGACGTCCAAGTCATCAGCGAGGCGGAGCAGCTGCGTAGTCGTTTCCTCAATGAAACGGTACAATTCTGGATAATCCTTTTCGGGCGCCACGACATCGGCATGGTACTCGCCAAAGCTCATTGGGTGGTGGAGGACGATGTGACGGACGCCCCGAGATTGGACGTACTGGATTGCCTCCCGAAGGTGCTGGTAACCCGCCGGTGTAAAGTCATTTGCAGCGGTGAAAAATTCGTAGACTTGTGGCTGGTAGCGCAGACGGTCGTCAATCTGTTCACGGCTGCTGCTGCCTTTTAAACCGAGTTGGGGCTGAAACATGGATAAGACTCCTTTACATACTGTGATTACTGCTACTATCATAGCAGATTTTAACTGGGGTGATAAAAAACGGGGAGCTTTGTTATAATGAAGGCGTTTGGAGATGGGAATCATAGTTTGTGAGCGGAGGGATAGAACAATGACGGCAGATATAAATATTTTTAACCAGGTCGACGACTCGCAGGTCAGCAACCTCGACCAGCTTTCTAACTTTGAAGTAGCAGCGATTTTTAACAAGTATGCTCAGCATAACCTGCGGGGCAACGAGGTCGTCAATGGCGGCCGGGGGAACCCAAACTGGATTGCCACGACAGCCCGGCTGGCCTATTCCCGCCTGTTAGAGTTTGGGGTCACCGAAGCGGAACGGACCTATTTTGACCCGCGGGGGATGGCTGGTGATGTTCAAAAGGAGGGCATTTACCAGCGCCTGATGATTGCTCTGAAATCCTCGCGGCGGGATATTTTCCTACGGACGGTGATTGACGCGGCAATCAGCCAGCTGGCAATTAAGGATAAGGATGCCTTCGTCTACGAACTGGTTGACGGTGCCCTTGGCGATCACTATCCTTACCCGCCCCGCTGCTTGACCTACACTGAAAAGGTCCTGCAACAGTACCTGCAGAAGGTCTGCTTCAAGGATGTTCAAATGGCACAGGATGTTGATATTTTCCCAACGGAGGGCGGCACGGCAGCGATGGTCTATATTTTCCAGGAACTGCATTACGCCCACGTACTGTATCCCGGCGATACGGTCGTTGTTAATTCGTCCATCTTTACCCCGTACCTGCAAATCCCGGAACTGAGCGAATACAACCTGCGGATCAAGACGGTCACGACCAAACGCGAGAATAACTGGCAGATGACTGATGAACAATTTGAACAGCTCAAGGATCCACGGGTCAAGGCCTTCTTCGCGGTCAACCCGACCAACCCGACGGCCCGGGCATTCACGCCGGAACGGCTGGCAAAGTTTAAGGAAGTTATTAAGGCAAACCCCGACTTGGTAATCATCACTGACGATGTGTACGGAACCTTTTCGCCAAGCTACCAGTCGATTTTCGCAGTGGCGCCCCACCACACCATCCTGGTGTACTCATTCTCGAAACTGTATGGCGCGACCGGGCAGCGACTCGGTGTGGTCTGCATGCACCACCAGAATGTCTGTGACCGGATCATCCAAGAAAACCTGCAAAACTGCCGCCTAAAGGAATTAGATGAGCGCCGGTACTCAATCGTGGTGCCCGATCCCCACAAGATGAAATTCATTGACCGGATGGTTGCTGATAGCTGGGCAATCGGCCTTTACCACACTGCGGGTCTCTCATCGCCCCAACAGGTAATGATGGACATGTTTGCCCTCTCGAACCTCAAGAATGCGGGGCTAAGCCCGTATGTCCAATTGTCACGGGAAGTTGTCGCGGCCCGTTACCATGAATTTTGGCATGGCCTTGGCATCCAGCCCGATGAGACACCAGAAAACACCCGCTATTACACCCTGGTCGACATCTTTGACCTCATGCGCCAACGGCACGGAAAGAAATTCTGCCAGTACTTCAAGGACAACTACAACTACTTGGACTTTACTTACCGGCTGGCAACTGAATTTGGGGCCGTGGTAATGGATGCGACGGCGTTTGGCGCGGAAAAGGGAAACGTCCGGGTTTCGTTGGCGAACCTTGAGAAGGCTGACTATCGGAAACTCGCGCGGGCCATCCTTGACCTGGTAGATGAGTACTACCAGGTATTTAAAAAGAAAAATAAGAAGTGAGCAAGCAGTTGGAAAAGCAAAGTACAAGGCGACCGCTGATATTAGCGCCACAGCTGCCGTTAGCCTGGACGGTGAGTTGGCTGGTCATGGTCAGTGTGGCCCACGCACTGGGCCGGCCGCTGGCAACTGGGGATGATGTTCAAGAGTCCGTCTTGCTCTTGTCGGCGGTTGTGATCCTCGCCAATATTTATAATCTAGTAATCTTATACCAACGGCCGACCGTTAATCAGCTGCGTGACAATTGGGCGATTCTTGCCTATGCATTGGTGCTGAGCTGTTCGACCGTTCTTGCCTGGGGCCAGCCGCGCGCGATTCTCCTACCAGATAAACTAGCTGGCTGGCAGTCCGTCTTTCTGCTCCTGAACTGTGGTCAGGCGGGGCTGGGGATCTATCTCTGGCAACGCTGGTCCTGGACAACGCCCGCCAGTAACCGTGACCGCCTATCGCTATGGCTGATGCCAGCCGCCTTGTTGCTGACGGCAATTATCTTTCCACCGGTCTTGGAGCCGTTCGGGAGCGCCGCGCGGCAGGTCGTGCTGGCAAATGCGGTGGCCCTTGGCGTCCTGCTTTACTGTCAGTGGCGTAACCGCGACCGTTTACTGGCTCCGGTACCGGCCCGGCTGAGTGCTGGCTACCAGATGATCCTAGGGTGTCAGCTTGCGGCAGGATTATTTTGCCTGGTTTTAGGGGTACCGCTGTTGGTCTGGCGGTGGAATGGTGAATCGACGGGAGCCGTTGGTGCCTGCGTGGCCGTTAGCATCCTCGTCGCCGAGCTGACTACCGGCGTACTAGCCGCCCTGCAGCGGTACCGGCTGCAGTACCAGTACGGGTTAGCCAGGAAGCACCAGTTGCGTTACCGGTGTTTGGGTGCACTTTTATTAGCCGTGGTATTAGTCAGTTGTTGCCTATTGATGATATGAAAAAACTCCCTCTCGTTGTTCAACGAGGGGGAGTTTTTTTGGATATGGATGAAATTAAAGGTTCTTATCCATAATGAAGGTCAGCTTGGAAAGCTCCAGGCCGTGCATAATCAACTTCGCCATCAGGTCCTTGGTCCGCTTGGCTAGTTCTGCAACCATCTTGTGGCTTTCGGCACTCAGGAAGGCGCTGACCTCACTGTTGTCCTTACCAGCAACTTGTGGGGCGACGGTGTTGACCCACCGATAAAGGTATTCCCGGCAGTCCTTGAGGTAGTCGAGATCCTGTTGAGCAAACTCAGCGTGGTGAGACTCTACGATCATCGACAGGGCGCGGTACATCCAGTAGGCGCTCTTGAGGTCCATATTCAGTTCCATTGGGGTTTCCCGGTAGCTTTTGTCCATGTCCTGGGCCTGACCGAAGAACGGAACGTATGGGGTAAAGGTTGGTACTCCGAAGCACATCCACATAATGGTCGAGGCTGCTTCAGGCAGGTCGTTGCGAACTTGCAGGACGTGGGAGTTTTGGGTCCGGTTCAACGAGATTGGCCGGAAGAGGTGCTTTTCTTCGTCCGTCCCCTTGCCCAGTGGGTCGTAAGGGGTGCCTTGGTAGTGGCTGCTCAATACCTGTTCGACGTCTTCCAGGGTCAGCTTCCGGTCGCTCCGCATGATGAACGGCAGGTCAAAGTCCAGTGGGTCCATCTCAACTGTCGGGTTCAGAATTTTGTGCCCGTACCACTGACGGGGAGTGTTGTAGTGCTGGTCGAAGAAGTTAGCGGTACCGAAAATATGGCGGAAATTCCAGCCGTGCTTGTCCGGGTTCAGGTGGTGCTGTTCGACGAACTCCTGAATTCCCTCCGACCACATAAAGTTGTCAGGGTCGCTAAAGTCGACCTGCTGGATGGCAACCCGGTTTCCGGTGACGGCGTAGGCATCATCTGGAATCCGCTGGGCAACCCAGTGGTGCCCGGTGACGATTTCCATGTACCAAATATCGTTTTTGTCACTGAAGATGACCCCATTTCCCTCAGCAGAACCGTACTTTTTGATCAGACCGCCCAGGTAGCTAACCCCTTCTTTAGCACTGTTGATGAAGGGAAGGGTGGTGGCAACGATGAGGTCTTCGTTAATTCCGGATTCGGTGTTCAGGGGGTCAAACGAAAGGACCCGCTCGTTGGCATAAACACTTTCAGTTGCGCTCATGCCGACATTTTGGGAGTTAAAGCCGCTTTCGTCAAAAATCCCCTGGTTCTTGTAATCGACGTTCGGCGTCCCCTGGTAGCTGTAGCCATCAGCTGGACGGTCGACGACACAGTGGTTGAGGTAAGCCTTGACCTGGTTAGGGTGGTTGCGGTAGGCCGGGTAGACAACCAGCCGCATTGGGTTCAGTGGGCCAAAGGTGTCGTCATTACGGGCAGCCATCGTCGACCCGTCGATGCTGGCATTTTTACCAACAAGAACGGTAGTACAAGCAGATAAGTTTTTCTTCATTACGTATTCAGACCTTTCTACAAACCTGATGAACAAAAGCGTTTCCTATACTATTATTTTAAGGTTTACCAATGAGCTGGTCAAACATTACTCCCCGTAACTAACCGTTGAAATGGGCCTGCTGCAAGTCGGCGAATTCTGCGTGGACAAGCTGGGCAAGGTCTTCAGCATTGAGCTGTACTGACCGGCCGATTTTGCCGGATGAAACGTAGATGGTCCCCTGCTCCCGGGCTGACTGGTCAATAAAGATCGGGTATTGGAACTTTTCGTAAATTCCGACCGGGGTGTTGGCCCCGTGGACGTAACCGGTGGTCTTGAGCAGGTTCTTCAACGGGACCATGCTGACCTTTTTGTTGCCGGAAACCTTCGCCAGCTTTTTTTCATCGAGGTGGGTATCAACGGGGATGACTCCGACGAGCGGGCCGGTGGCGTTCCCAGTCAGGACCAGGGTCTTATAGATGGTATGTTCATCAATCCCGGTGTGATCCACCGTCATTGTGCGAACGTCCCCATCCTGGTGGGTAGGGAACTCAGCTTGCTGGTAGGCAATCTTGTTTTTATCGAGGATTTGTTCGACCTGGGTCTTTTTTAATTTGCTTTTTTTGTTCTTTTTACTCATAATAAGATTCCTTTCAAAATAATGGAACGGACCAATCTTTTATAAAAAGGTCCCAATTAAAAATAGGTCTGTTATACTAGTAATGAATATAACAGCACAGGAAATAAATCTGAGGAGCTAATAAAAACATGGCAGATTTAGTATACCGCTCTGTAATGCGCGATATAAAACAAAAAATCTTGAAAAATCAGTATGCGGGGATGCGCCTGCCTGACGAACGGAGCCTGAGTGAAACCTATGGGGTAAGCCGGAGCTCCATCAAACGCGCGCTCGGCATCCTGGCCCAGCAGGGGATTATCTTCAAAAAACGGGGGTCGGGGACCTTCATTAACCCCCTCTACCTCAAAAACCAATCCCTCTTCCACTATGAAGGCAGTAATCTCGGGATTACCGACAGTTTCCAGCTGGACGGTAAGAAGCAGAGCATCCAGCTGCTTGACTACCAGGTTGTCCCGGCCAACGCGGACATCCAGGAAGAGCTTTTTCTCAGCAATACCGACTTTGTTTACCAGATTAAACGACTGCGCTTGATTGACGACCAGCCCTTTATGATTGAGACCGGCTTTATCCCGATTAAGATTGTGCCGACCCTTTCCCCAGCCGTGGTTAATAGTTCGATTTTCAACTACTTAGAGGATACCAAGGGCAAACGGGTTACCAAGTCCTTTACGACCATCAGCGTGTCACCATCGACGGCCGACGACCAAAAACTGTTGGAGTTGAAACCAACGGAGCCGGTTGCGGTAATGGATGGGGTCTTTTTCCTTGACGACGGAACCCCATTTGAGGTTTCTAGTATGCGGATTCACTACCGTTATATGCGGTATAGTACTTTTATCAACCTGGACCAGGAAGGCTAACAGCGGTTGGGAGCGTGCTCTCAGCCGTTTTTGATTTGGCGGTGTCCACAGGCGCGCTTGATTTCCGACCAGGTCCGGTGGGCACCGTAGGCAAAGGCGAAGGAACAGGTTATGGTAAGAACGACCAGCAGGGGGAGGGTCAACTCAAGCGGCAGCCACGGCAAGAACCGCCGGCTGGCTTGCCAGAGCCAGTATAGCCAGAAAAGATGACCAAGAAAGGCGCGGTGGGCATAGAGCGCAACCCAATGGATGAAGGGCAGCCACTGGTTGCGGAACTTTTGCAGGTGGCCGAGCAGGGTGGCAATCAGGCCGATTGTGGAGAGATTATAAAAAATCATTGACGGCAGGTAATAGGGGGCGTTAGTCAAGCGAACCGGATAGCCGTAACGAAAGAAGTTGGCAGTAACGATATATAAGAAGAGTAGCCAGAGGACCAGTTGGGCCAGCCAGTGCCGAGCCATAAATGGGCGTAGCTCTGTTGCAAATACGTGCGTGAGAACTCCACAAACGGCAAAAATGATGAAGCTTGGGAAGACCCGGTCAAGCAGGTACCAGTGCTGGGCCTGATAGCCATGAAAAACGACCCGCTCATATAGTAGGTGCCAGCAGATTTCAAAGAGCAGGGCCAGCAAAAAGAGCAAGCAGCCACGGGCCGGCCGGTGGCGAACTAGGCGGGCGAGCCACCAAAAGAGGGGCATGATGATGATAAATTGCAGCATCATCACGTTGTACCACAGGTGGGGTGCCGCGTTTCCGTTAATGAACTGCCAGGCAAAGCTCGCCCAGTTGTGGTAGTGCTGGTGCTGCTGCAACTGTGGCAGCACCAGCAGGTAAACAGTCGTCCATAAAATTGACGGTATAAATAGGATGTGCCAGCGGTTGAGCATAAAGCGCGGGTAATCGCGGAGGTGGGTATCCGGATGGGTGCGGACGGTTGAGTACACGATTCCAAAGATGAAAGCGGGGGCGCTGAACTTAATGAGTTCATAGATTCCGCCTAGGAAGAACTGCTGACCGATTGCGTGAGTGGCCGGCAGGAGGAAGGTGATGACGGACTGGGTCATCACCGTCGTTACCGCCATAAGTTTTTCAAAATCACCGATATCCGCGCGGTTCAGGCTATTTAACTCTACCAATTGCTCCTTGCTCCCATCTTTAGCTAATATTACATTTTTTAGTATACACCCCTGACCGCAGTGTAGGGTTTAGGGACTGCTATGGTGCGCTTTTAGCCGGTTGTTATCAATAAGCAGAAGTTAAAGAACGGCTAAAAAAGATTAAAATTTGATAATTGGACCGTATCAATTTTCAAAAAGGTTGACTTTAAATAAAAAGCGTTTATCATTAAGGATGTAAATTGAATGATTTACGTTAGTTGTTAGAAGCACGAACGTATTTGATTTATTCAGAAGGAGTGTTTATTAGAATGGCAGTAGATTACGATTCCAAGCAATACTTGGAAAGTGTTGATGCTTACTGGCGTGCTGCAAACTACCTTTCAGTAGGTACTTTGTTCTTAATGGGTGACCCACTGTTACGTCAACCATTGAAGCCAGAAGACGTTAAGCCAAAGCCAATTGGTCACTGGGGTACGATTGTTCCACAAAACTTCATTTACGCCCACTTGAACCGGGTTATCAAGAAGTACGACCTTGACATGTTCTACATCGAAGGTTCCGGTCACGGTGGCCAAGTTATGGTTAACAACTCATACTTGGATGGTTCATACACTGAAATTTACCCTGAATTTACTCAGGACACTAAGGGAATGGCTAAGCTGTTCAAGCACTTCTCATTCCCAGGTGGTACTGCATCACACGCCGCACCTGAAACTCCAGGTTCAATCCACGAAGGTGGGGAACTTGGTTACTCACTTTCCCACGGTGTTGGTGCAATCTTAGATAACCCAGACGTTATCGCTGCTGTTGAAATCGGTGATGGTGAAGCTGAAACTGGTCCATTGATGGCATCATGGTTCTCAGACAAGTTCATCAACCCAATCAAGGATGGTGCGGTATTGCCAATCATCCAGGTTAACGGTTTCAAGATTTCTAACCCTACTATCCTTTCCCGGATGAGCGACGAAGAACTGACTAAGTACTTCGAAGGTATGGGCTGGAAGCCATACTTCGTTTCCGCTTACAAGGAAGCTGACCGTGAAGGTGAATTCGACGGTTACAAGGACCACATGGATGTTCACGAACAAATGGCTAAGACGATGGACAAGGCCATCGAAGACATCAAGGCTATCCAAAAGAACGCTCGTGAAAACAACGATGAATCACTGCCACAATGGCCAATGATCATCTTCCGTGCACCTAAGGGTTGGACTGGTCCGAAGAAGGATCTTGACGGTAACCCAATCGAAAACTCATTCCGTGCTCACCAGATTCCTATTCCGGTATCACAAGATGATATGGAACACAAGGACATGCTGGTTGACTGGATGAAGTCATACAAGCCAGAAGAACTGTTCGACGAAAATGGTCACCCAGTTGACTTAGTTGAACAAAACACTCCTGACGGTGACAAGCGGATGGCAATGAACCCAATCACTAACGGTGGTAAGGATCCTAAGCCGCTGATCTTGCCTAACTACCGTGACTTTGCCGTTGACGTTCAAAACCACGGTACTGTTGTTAAGCAGGACATGCTGGAATGGGGTAAGTACCTCAGCAAGATGGCAGAACTGAACCCAGATACTTTCCGTGGCTTCGGTCCTGACGAATCTAAGTCTAACCGTCTGTACGCTATCCTTGACAACCAAAAGCGTCAATGGATGGAAGAAGTTCACGAACCAAACGATGAAGACGTTGCACCACAAGGTCGGATGATTGATTCTCAACTGTCCGAACACCAAGCAGAAGGTTTCCTTGAAGGTTACACTCTGACTGGTCGTCACGGATTCTTCGCAACTTACGAAGCATTCGGTCGGGTTGTTGACTCCATGCTGACTCAACACATGAAGTGGTTACGGAAGGCTAAGGATCTTTACTGGCGTAAGCAATACCCAGCATTGAACTTCGTTGATACTTCAACTGTCTTCCAACAAGACCACAACGGTTACACTCACCAAGATCCAGGTCTGTTGACTCACATGTTCGAAAAGGAACGTCCAGACCTTGTTAAGGAATACCTGCCAGCAGATACTAACTCCCTGATGGCTGTATCCAACAAGGCATTCAACGACCAAGAATGCATCAACATCTTCGTAACTTCCAAGCACCCACGTGCACAATGGTTCTCCATTGACGAAGCTACTGAATTGGTTGACAACGGTCTTGGCTACATCGACTGGGCTTCTACTGACCAAGGTAGCGAACCTGACGTTGTTTTTGCTTCAGCTGGTACTGAACCTACTGAAGAAGCTCTTGCCGCAATCGACATTCTGCACGACAACTTCCCAGAATTGAAGATTCGTTACATCAACATCGTGGAAATCATGAAGCTGATGAACACTGACAAGAACCCTGAAGGATTGACTGATGCAGAATTCAACCAATACTTCACTACTGACAAGCCAGTAATCTTCGCATGGCACGGTTTCCGTGACATGATCCAAGCCCTGTTCTTCGACCGTGCTAACCGCAACGTTCACATCCACTCATACGAAGAAAATGGTGACATCACCACTCCATTCGACATGCGTGTATTGAACGAACTGGACCGGTTCCACTTGGCTAAGGACGCTATCCAAAACGTACCTGGCTACGAACAAAAGGCTGCTGCTTTCGTTGCCAAGATGGACAACATGATCAACAAGCACAACCACTACATTCGTTCAGAAGGTAAGGACTTGCCAGAAGTTACTAACTGGACTTGGAAGGGTCTCAAGTAATCAACTCCTGATTGCTAATTAAACACTTAATAAATAAAGGAGACTGGGAATTAACTCAGTCTCTTTACTGTTTTAAAGTTAAAAATGCAACAGCGCAGTAGATGGCTGGCAGTTCAAACGCTGATTTATCAGCATTTGACCAACCTAGCCATCCTTACGGAGGTGGGACGACGAACTAGTTAAGCTAGTTCTGTCTCACTCTCTTTTTTCGCATTCCCGGTATAATTTATAGGATTATTGACGAGGAGAGAATTGATGATGAACATACGCTGGCAACGGGGCCGGACCTACCTGGTGATTGGCTCACTCGTTTTTGGAATGTTGTTCGGGGCTGGAAACCTGGTCTTTCCGGTTCACCTGGGCCAACTGGCGGGAGCCAACTGGGGGCCGGCAGCGGCCGGTTTTATTAGTTCCGGGGTCCTCCTGCCATTACTAGCACTCCTGGCGCTTAGTGTAACCCGGAGCCGGGGCTTGTTTGACCTTGCCCGGCCGGTCGGTGACTGGTTTGCTCTGGTCTTCCTGATAATGGTTCACGCCACCATTGGTCCGCTTTGTGCCACCCCCCGGACGGCTACCGTTCCCTACGCGATTGGTATTGCTCCGGCACTGCCGGCGAAGATGCAGTCGCTGGGTTTAGCCTTGTTTACCGGAGCCTTTTTTCTGGTGGCCTACTTTTTTTCGGTAAAGTCCGGAAGGGTGACGGAGATTATTGGCAAGGTCCTGAACCCGGCCTTTCTGGTGATGCTCCTGGTGGTGTTCCTCCTGGCCTTTTCCCGGCCAATGGGTAAACTATCCACTCCGCACCCCACAAGCGACTATTTAACGCAACCCCTTGCGAATGGCTTTTTACAGGGCTATAACACCATGGACGCTCTGGCGATGCTGATCTTTGGGGTAACCGTCGTCGCGGCCGTCCAGCAAATGGGCTTCGACAACCGGGCCCGCTCGCTAGCAACGGCCAAGGGGGGCTTTATCGGCATTCTGGGGATTGGCGTCCTCTACTTGGGGCTGATTTATCTCGGGACCACCAGCAGGAACCAGTTTGCATTAGCGACCAACGGGGGGACGACCCTTAACCAGGTGGCTCATTACTACCTGGGGACGTTCGGCAACGTGCTTCTGCTGACGCTGGCCACAGTGACCTGTCTGACGACGGCGATGGGGCTGGTAATTGCTTTCTCCCAGGACTTCCACCAGCGCTTCCCCCAGATTTCATATAAGACTTTTTTGCGCTTGAATTGTCTGCTATCCTTTTTAATCGCCAACCTTGGCTTGGACCAGATTGTAACCTGGTCGACGCCGGTACTGATGTTCCTGTACCCCTTAGCAATCGTTTTGATTTGCGTAGCCCTTGCTTCGCCATTATTTGGCCGGGCTCCGGTGGTGTACCGGTGGGCACTGGGACTGACGATAATTCCCGCTTTATTTGCCCTGGTTGCTAATGTACCGCCAGCCTTGAAGGGATGGACGGTTAGCCGCCTACTGACCGGTTGGGCAGAGCAGCACCTGCCACTTTTTGCTACGGGTTTTGCCTGGCTGCCCTTTGCGCTTGTCGGGACAGCTATTGGTTTGGCCGTCCGGCAGTACCAGCGGTATAATGCAGGTAAATAACGCGAGGGGAGAGTGAGCAAGTGCAACGTTACTATTTAAGTATCGATATTGGAGGAACGGCCATCAAAAGTGCCCGGATCGATCATTCCGGCAATATTATTGCGACGGACCAGTTGCCAACGCCCCAGCGAGCGGACGATTTTTTAGCGGCGCTTGCCCAGCTTATTCACGCTAGTCAGGATGTTCATGCTGTGTGCGTGAGTGTCCCTGGAATCGTCAACCCGACTACGGGGCAGGTGGAGTTTACGGGGGCGCTTGGTTTTATGGGCGAATTTAACCTGGCAGAGTATGTGCGCCGGTTAACCGGACTGCCGGTCTACGTTGGCAACGATGCCAACTGCGCCACCCTAGCGGAGATGTGGCTAGGCAACCTGACGACGGTGGCTAACGGAGCGGTTGTCACCCTGGGGACTTCGGTTGGCGGGGGTCTGATGATTAATGGTCAGCTCCTGGCCGGGCCTCATTTTCGGGCAGGGGAAATCAGTGCAATTGTCAACAACCATGACCACTTGGACCCCCACGAGGCGACGGTTGGGGCCAGTACGTCGGCGGTCAAAATGATTGCAGCGGTGGCGGCAGCTTGTGGCTTGCCAGATTCCAGGGATGGCCGCCGGGCATTTGTAGAAATTAACCGGCATACTCCGGCAGCCTGGGAGATTTTTACTGCCTTTTGCCGGCGGGTGGCAGTTCTGCTAATCAATGTTCAAGCCGTTGTTGACCTTGAGCGGATTTTAATTGGTGGTGGAATCAGTGCTCAGCCGGTAGTTGTCAGTGAGATCCGTCACCAGTTTAAGCTGCTCCAGGAGAGTGACCGTCGTTTGCAAGACGACATTGCGATGCCCGATATTCAAGCTGCCAAGTTTGGCAACGAGGCCAACTTGTTAGGGGCTCTATATGGCCTGCTCCTCCAACTTGAGGAAAAGTAGAATAGAGTAAGGCGCTTAGCCCTGTGGCAATTTCCACTGGACTAAGCGCCTTTATTTTTGGTATGGGAAGTGGGCCATGGCAGGAACCTGATCCCATTTGACCGGGTAGCCGGCACCGTGAGCGCAGAAAACCGAATCTGGTGTATTGGGGAGGTCCGCTACCGGATCATATTGGTGGTCGGTAATAACCTCGGCAGCGTTGTGGCACGGACGGTAGCCGTCAACGACACACTCCAGCTGACCTTGACCACGGTTATAATTACGAACGGTAATGGCGTAATCACGCATTGTGGCGACGGGGCCACTGCCGGTGATGGTAGTCAGCGGACCGGCACCACTCTCCGTAAGCTTAAAATCAGCGCCCATCTGCTGCAGGTCATTGATTGCGCGCCCAACTTCCTCCTGGGGGACGGTTAAACGATAGTGGTACCAGGGTTCTAAGAGGACGCACCACTTCTGAGCTCGTAACTCCATCAAACCCTGGCGGACAGCCCGCCAGGTGGCCTCGCGAAAGTCGCCGCCGACGGAGTGGACGATGCTCCCCTTACCGCCGACCAGAGTGATTTGAACGTCGGTGAGGGGAGCCCCAATGAGGACGCCGCGGTGTTCCTTGGCGCCCAGGCTGGCCATGACCTGTTGCTGCCAGTTGTGACTTAGGACCTCTTCGCGGCAGTGGCTGGTGAAGGTGAGCCCGCTTCCGCGGGGAGCAGGCTCTAAGCGCAGGTGGACTTCGGCATAGTGCCGGAGCGGCTCAAAGTGTCCGACTCCTTCCACAGGGCGATCAATCGTTTCGCGATGGAGAATCTGCCCGTTAGTAAACTGAACTTGGAGACCGTACCGTTGGGCTAGCAGCTGTTCAAGAACCTCTTTTTGAACGGTTCCCATCAGCTGAACACGTGCCTCTTGGAGCTCGCTCAGCCACTCGACCTTGAGTTGGGGCTCCTCGTCGGCTAGTTCGCGCAGGGCCGCGAGGTATGGCCGCGGATTATCATTGTCGATTTTGATCGCGTAGGAGAGTACAGGTTGCAGCCGGGGCTGAGGTGCGGTTGTGGCCTGACCCAGTCCCTGGCCGGGATACGAGGAAGTTAGGCCGGTAATGGCACAGACGCCGCCGGCCGGAATCGATTGCTGGATAGAAAACTTACTGCCGTTGTAAACCCGCAGTTGGTCGGCTTTCTCACCGGGGAGGACTTCCCTTTTGGCAACCAGCTGTCCGCTGAGGACACGCACCCAACTGAGCCTGTTACCGCGGTCATCATGAGAAATTTTGAATACCCGGGCAGCAAATTGGTCACCAGTAGAAGGAGTTTCGACCGTCCACTGTGCTAAACCGTCGAGCAGTTCTTGGATGCCGGTAAGTTTTAACGCGGAGCCGGCATAACACGGAAAAAGTTTGCGCTGCTGGATCAGGCTTTGCACCTGCTGCTCCGTCAGGCAATCGTTAGCCAGGTAGCTTTCGAGGACTGCATCATCTTGCATGGCGATTGCTTCGGCGGTAGCGCCGGTAGTTGGTGTTTTACCTGTAAAGTCAACACAGGCTGCTGACAATGAGCTTTGTAGCTGTTTGATAACTGCTGGGACATCGGCGCCGACACTATCGGTCTTATTAATAAAAATAAAGGTTGGCACGTGGTATTGCGCTAACAGGTCCCAGAGGGTGCGCGTGGAGCCTTGAAGTCCGTCGGTGGCGGAAATAACGAGGACTGCATAATCAAGCACCTGCAGGACCTGCTCTGTCTGGGCCGCAAAGTCGATATGGCCCGGGGTATCGAGGAGGGTTAGGTGGAGCTTCTGGTAGTCGAGGGCGGTCTGGTGGGTAAAAATCGTGATCCCGCGTTGCTTTTCCAGCTGGTCGGGATCGAGGAAGGAACTTCCCTTGTCCACGCGCCCGAGCTGCCGCAGCTGACCAGCCTGGTAGAGTAATGCCTCTGTCAGGGTAGTTTTTCCCGCATCTACGTGGGCAACCAGGCCCCCAATAATCTGCTTAGTCATCGTTCTACTTTTGGAAGCCTTCCGTGGCCCGGACGACGAGGACATCGCAGTGGGCCGTCCGGCTAACGTAATTGGTGACGGAACCAATCATCAACCGTTCTACGCCAGAAAGCCCCGAGGCGCCAATTACAATCAAATCGGAATGGTGATCGGCGGGGAATTCCCGTGCGATGACCCGCTTGGGATTGCCGAACCGGATATGGATGCTGACGTCGGTCACCCCGGCGTTTTGCGCCTTCTGCTTGAGGTCATCCATCCGCCCGCGGGTGGCGTGAACCGCGCTATAAGTTTGGTCATCAGAAGGACCAGCATCACTGTAACCATCAGTGAGCTGGTCGACCTGGGTGATCGTTAAAATATCTAGGTGGGCGTTATTACGGAGGGCGGCCTTGATGCCAGCCTCTAGGACCCCGGCAGTTGCCTTCGAACCGTCGACAGCGACCAGGATATTCTGGTATTGCGAATTGTCTGCCATATTAAAAACTCCTTTACTGCAGTGGGAAGTGGTTAGCGTGATGAAGAGCACCGCGGGTTGCGAAAGCAGCGTCATGCTCTTGCTTTACCCTTATTATACGGTTTTTCGCCGCTTTTTTTCAGCTTATTCTTACTTATTATTTGAAAACGCTTGCAGATAGGAATAAACTAATCATAGAAACTTAAAAGACATATTTTAGGTTTTAGTCTAATTTTGTTATGATTTTCACAAGTTAGGAGTAGGACAATGCGTTATGTTTCAATGACTTCCCACAATATCGGGATGAACTTGGCGACTGAACAGTATCTGATGAACGAGAAGGATTTTGGTCAGGAACCACTGGTACTTTTTTACTATGAAGAACCGTGCATTATCGTCGGCCGTAACCAGAACACGGCGGAAGAGATCAACCAGGACTACGTTAAGGAGCACAATATTCGGGTGACCCGGCGGCTATCTGGTGGCGGGGCCGTTTACCAGGATTTGGGAAACCTCTGCTTTAGTTTTGTGGTGCCGAGCGATAGTGAAGAGTTTGGTGACTTTAAATCCTTTACCCAGCCAATCGTGGATGTCTTGCACAAGATGGGGGCAACGACCGCCGAAGTGAGTGGCCGGAACGACATTTTGGTTGATGGGAAGAAGTTTTCTGGTAACGCAATGTACTCCAAGAACGGCAAGATCTTCTCGCATGGGACACTGATGTTGAACGTGGACCTGAGCGTTGTTGCGGATGCCCTTCACGTAGCCCAGGATAAGATTGCCTCCAAGGGAATCAAGTCGGTGCGGTCTCGGGTAACGAACCTTCGTCCGTACCTGGCAAAGGAATATCAGGATATTGATGTGCCAACGTTCCGTGACGACCTCCTAAAGGGGCTGTTTAATGTCGACAGCCTTGAAGAAATCAAGGATAAGCAGTATGTAGTTACTCCTGAGGATCAAAAGGAAATTGATAAGATCTACGAGCAATACTACAACAACTGGGACTGGGTTTATGGCAAGAATCCTGAATTTACAACGAAACGCCGGAAGCACTTTGACATGGGAACGATTGATGCCCGGCTGGATGTTAAGGATGGCGTCATCAAGAACGTGAAATTCTTCGGTGACTTCTTCGGCCCGCAGGACGTTACGCAGCTGGCCGACCAGCTCAAGGGGGTCAAGTATGACCGGGATGCAATCGCGGCGGCGCTAGAAAAGGCCGGGACTGCCCAGTACATTACGGGAATTCCAACGGCAGAGATTGCTGATTTGCTGGCCTAATTGAGCTTTCCCAATTAATTTAGTAGAATGGGAGTGTAAGCGGGTGAGTTATGTGAAACTCATCCAGCCCCGCGGAATTTGCGTAACGGGGTGCAGCAAGCACTCCTTTTTGTTTTTAAATGAAGGTTGGTAATGAGATGAAGAATTCTGATAAAGTGATAGTTGTGACGTCGGTAGCAGCGGTGTTCGCCCTGGTACTGGATGCCATTATGTTTCTCCAACACGGGCAATCCTTGGCTGACCCGGAAGTTTGGGGGCGGCTGCTAGTATTCATTATCCTGGCAGTTATCGTTAACGGTCTGGCCCTATTGAAGATGCGCTTTTGCGGCTATGCGACCATTCTCGTGAACCTCTACTTTGCGATTGCCAGTTTAGCCACCTTTCAAACGATTGATTCCCGGATGACAGTAACGGGGG
This sequence comes from Limosilactobacillus oris DSM 4864, assembly GCF_001434465.1. Classification (GTDB taxonomy): domain Bacteria; phylum Bacillota; class Bacilli; order Lactobacillales; family Lactobacillaceae; genus Limosilactobacillus; species Limosilactobacillus oris. Next base: position 783 of record NZ_AZGE01000010.1, on the reverse strand, counting down.
TTCTGGTACAAGGGCTCAGCATTATTGGGATTCTCTTGGGCTGTGCGGGAATTTACTATGGCATTAAGCAGCGGGCGGAATACACGCAGGCACGGATTAAGAAAATGGAGGAGCAAGCGAAAAAATGAAGATGACGGTAGCCGATTATTTAGGACAGGTAACGGGTGACCGGGTCGTAAAGGAAACGGTTGCGAAGACAGCGGCCCAGGCCCAGCAAAAAACGACGCTAAAGGCGGCCATCCAGTTTATGCTTGACCAGTTTGATAAGGGGTATCTCGGCCAGTATAATCTCGACGTTAAGATGAAAAAGGGCGATCCAGTAAGTGTCCGCTTAGAGGCGAACCTCATCAACGTCCCAATGGGGGAAGCAGAGCGTTTAGATGGGAAGCTACTGGATCAGGAGCCGGAATACCCGGTCAACTTGTATATGGTCATGGAAAGCGCCGACGTTAATAAATCAGGACTGCGCATTGATGAGCTGGCAAATGATACCGACCAGGGCGGCAGCATTACAGCCCTAGTGGAACGGGCACAGGAATGGATGGCGGAGCACCTGGCAGCCGTTGCCGAGAATCGGGCATAGTGCTTGTTAATTCCGGTTGATTTGGTATAATGGACTTTGCGATGAGTCGAGAGGTCTGGTAGCAACCCAAATGGCTACCATTGACATTTTGACAGTGGGGCGCGTTAACTCACCGGATTGTGAGGCGCCTGGTTAATGGCGAAGTGGACATCGCAATTGACCTGAGATAATATGGCTCTTCGTCAAGAAGTACTGATGAG
>NZ_AZGE01000001.1 GCF_001434465.1 Limosilactobacillus oris DSM 4864 | reverse complement strand
TTTTGTCTAACAATTATGAGGCACTTCATTTAACGGCTCCTGGGTCTTTGGCGGTTTAAAGGTGGAAAGTTTTTAGCTCCTTGCTAATGTGGGTGAATGGTTCGCAGCCATCCTCGGTAATATGAACGCAGTCTTCAATTCGGACACCGGCAACCCCTGGAATATAGATTCCTGGTTCAATGGAGAAGCACATTCCGGGTTGGAGAACTAGCGAGTTGCCTTCCATGATTGAAGGGAATTCGTGGTCGCTCATACCGAGCCCATGGCCTAAGCGGTGGATAAAGTAGTCACCGTAGCCGGCCTTGCTGATGATCTTTCGAGCAATTGAATCCAGTTCTTCGGCAGTTATCCCTGGTTTAGCTGCCTCCTGTGCGGCCAACTGTGCTTCCAGGCAGACCTGATAAATATCCTTTTGCTTCTCATTGAGCTCCCCGATGGCGACTGTCCGGGAAACATCACTGCAGTAGCCATCAACGACACAGCCAAGGTCGAACAGGACCAGTTCATTGTTTTCAATTTGATTTTGCGAAGTAGCGCCGTGTGGTTCTGCAGCATGGGCGCCGGCCTGAACAAGGGTGTCAAAGCTAGTGTGCATAATGCCATGCTGCTTCAATGCGTATTCCAAGTTGGCAGCGACTTCCTGTTCGCTGCGGCCCAGCTGGAGGTTCTTGAACCCTTCCTCCAGCATAAAATCAGCCCACTTACCGGCCTCGTTCAGCTTAGCAATTTCATCGGCTGATTTGATCAACCTCATTTTCTCGATGGTTGGGGTTAGGTTGGTCGAAAACTTTGCTGCTGGCAGGACTTGCTGGAGGCCGAGGAGCCGTTCAACGGTTAAGTGGCTTTCTTCGATTCCCCAGTTGATTGGTGTGCCGGCGTGCTTTTTTACGTGGTCGGCAATTAATTCGTAGGGATTTTCGTGGTCGAGGTAGCCGTAGACCGGTTGCGTCCAACCGGCACCTTTGGCCGCCTCGACTTCCAGTGCTGGAGTGAAGAGGAATGGTTCCGCATCGGCAAAGACAACCAGTGCCATGACCCGCTCGATTGGGTCCTCATAAAAGCCCGTTAAGTAACCAATTGTCATTGGGTCACTAATGTAAGCAGCATCAAGCTGCTGATCAACAAGGCTTGCTTGTAATTGTTCAATTTTTGACATTAAATAGCCTCCTTAAAAAACATTGTTACTTCCTATAGTTATCTTAGCTTACTTGGAAAACGGAAACAATAAAAAAGAGGCTAGGGGGTTAACCCTAACCTCATCGTTGCTTAACGGCGGGAATTAGTTATTGCCTTCCAGCTTAGCTAAACCGTTTTTAGCAACTTCGGCTAATGCTGCTGCAGAGTCAGTCATAGCCTTCTTTTCACGGTCATTCAGTGGCACTTCAATAACGCGTTCAATCCCAGAAGCGTTGACTACGGCAGGAGTACCGATGTAAATGTCCTTTAAACCATATTCACCATTCAGTGGTGCACCAACTGGCAGAACAGAATTTTCATCCCGCAGGATTGCCCGTGAAATCCGCATCAAGGCAGTAGCAACACCGTAGAAGGTTGCGCCCTTCCGGTTGATGATTTCGTAAGCCTTGTTCCGGACGTCATCTTCAATCTTCAGCAGGTCATCTTCAGAAACACCTTGTTCCTTAGCCATGTCCAGTAATGGCTTGCCACCGATAGTCGCACTGGAGAAGGCAGCAAATTCGGAGTCACCGTGTTCTGCCATGATGTTAGCTGAAACATCACGTGGGTCAACATGGAACTTCTTAGCAAGGGCAACCCGCAGACGAGCGGAGTCCAGAGAAGTACCGGAACCAACAACCTTGTTCTTCGGGAAGCCAGAGAACTTTTGAACGGCGTAAGTTAAGATGTCAACTGGGTTAGCAGCAACCAGGAAGACACCGTCAAAACCAGACTTAACAATTGGTTCAACTACGGACTTGATAATCTTCAAGTTCTTGTCAACTAATTGCAGACGAGTTTCGCCAGGCTTTTGTGGAGCACCGGCAGTAATAACAACCAGGTCGGCATCCTTGCAAGTGTCGTAGTCAGCGGAGTAAATACTCTTTGGGGCAGTAAAGGCAGTGGCATCTTCTAAGTCCAAAGCGTCCCCTTCAGTCCGCTTCTTAATGATGTCCACAATTGCGAATTCTTCCGCGATTCCTTGTTGTGCCATTGCAAAGGCGTAGCTTGAACCAACGGCCCCGTCACCAACGAGGACAACTTTTTGATGATTCTTTGACATAAATATACAGTCTCCCTTTCATCTTGTCTCTTGTAAAATTTCGAGATTAGATCTCGTAAATATTATAGCATTCCTAGGTATAAAATCTATAAATAGGTCAAAAAATCATTGCCAGTAATAATGCCAGTGATAATCTGTAGAGATTTGGCTATGGAAGAACTGCAACATGTGCTAAAATAGTAATATCTATTAAGGTAAGGCTAATTGTGGGCCTAATGAATTCTTTGGGGAGGAGGTGATTACCATTCTAAATCGAACGAAGCAGTTTATGCGTGATAACGACTTGATGTATAAACGTGAATACATTCGGCCGATGATGACCCCCCAGCACGTTTATGTTTTCCGCTTTGGCAAGCATCGGTTAAATAACCGGGTAATCATTCGTTACTCCCATACTTGGACTGGTCGGTTAAAGATTAATGAAATTGACGTGCGTCTTCACCACCAGCACCACCCGCGAATTTTTCTAACGGAGTCGGATTTAATCGACTACCTGAAGCATCACATGGAAAAGGAAAAGAAGAAGCGGGACAATGATGATGACGAATAGGACAGTAGGAAATCGTGACCAGTGCTTTTAGTGGTCACGATTTTTGTTAATTTTAAGGAGGAACAAGAATGGATTGGACAGCGGTAACGGTAATTACTTCAAGTGAGGCCGTTGAGGCGGTTAGCTACATCTTGACAAGTGAGGGGGCCCAGGGAGTGCAGATAGATGACGCCGCCGACTTTGCCCACCTCCAACCGGGAAAGTATGGTCGTTACGGCGAGATTATTGATCCAGAGGAGATTCCCCATCGGAAGCAAGGGGCCGCGGTCACGGGGTACTTCCCGGAAAAGACCTTTGTCCCTGAAATCGTCCCGACCATTACGAGCAAAGTAGCTAAACTCAAAGAGTATGGGCTAAACCCGGGGGCAAATAAGGTTACTGCGGCGATGGTCAATAACGAGGAATGGGCAACGGTCTGGCAAAAGTACTACCACCCGTTGCGGGTGACCAACGAATTGACCATTGTTCCGCAGTGGGAGGACTACACCCCTGAGCAGGAGAGTGAAAAGCTACTGTACCTCGATCCGGGAATGGCATTTGGAACGGGGACCCACCCGACGACCCGGCTGATGCTCCAGGCACTGGAACAGGTTATCAGGGGCGGTGAATCCTTGATTGATGTTGGAACCGGGTCTGGCGTTCTTAGCATTGCCGCCAAGCAGCTGGGCGCTGACCAGGTGGCCGCTTACGATGTCGATGACGTGGCGGTTGAGTCGGCAAAAAAGAACCTGGCCCTGAACCCGGTCGCCAGTGATGTGAAGATCGGCGTTAATAGCCTCCTGGATGGTATTCACACGCAGGTGGACATCATTGTTGCTAATATTTTGGCTGAAATCATCGTGCCACTGATTCCTCAGGCTTACGAAAATCTCAAGCCCGGCGGTCTCTTTCTGACTTCCGGAATCATTGATGATAAGGCCGCCCTGATTCGCAAGAAATTAAATGAGCAGGGCTTTATTATTGATAGTGAAACTAAAATGAAAGATTGGCATGGTATCATTGCCCACAAGCCGACGGAGGAGGAAGCATAATGCAACGTTATTTCCTTGCTGCTGAGCCGAGCAATGATGTCCTGACCCTTCCCCGGGATGTCGCTCACCACCTGACAACGGTTCTGCGTGCCCAACCGGGCGAACAGGTAGAACTGGTTCTCGCTGACCATCGGGCTTACTTAGCAGAAGTTGCGACAATTCAGCCAGCGACCACGGTTAAACTGGTCAAGCAGTTGCCAGGGAACAGTGAGCTGCCGGTGGAGGTGACCCTCCTCTGTGGCCTCCCTAAAACGAAGGAAAAGCCAGAGTGGATCGTGCAAAAGGCGACGGAGCTGGGTGCGACCACGATTGCCTTTTTTGAGTCTGAACGTTCAATCAGTCACTGGGCAGCTAACAAGCGGGAGCGTAAATTGGCCCGCCTGCAAAAAATTGCCGATGGGGCCGCTGAACAGTCCCACCGTAACTATCAACCACGAGTGGCCTACTATGAGAACTTAACGGCCGCGTTGGCAGCCAATCCTGCTCCAATACGGTTGGTAGCCTGGGAGGAGTCAGCCAAGCAGGGCGAAACCAGCGCCCTCGCTCAAGTACTGACCAAACTAACCGCCGGGGAGCAAGTCGTTGCTATTTTCGGCCCCGAGGGTGGTTTGACAACAGGTGAAGTGGAACGGATGCAGGCCGTCGGGGTAGTCCCGGTGGGGTTGGGTCCCCGAATTTTACGGACTGAGACGGCACCCCTGTATTTCCTCTCCGCGGTGTCATACGTTTGCGAATTGGCTGCCGCTAAAAAATAATTGGTGTTACAATTGAAAAAATATCTGGGGGCGTGAAGCATCCCAGACTGCAAGGTGTTGAGAAAATGAATTTGACAAAGAAGTTTAATATTTACTTGTGGGGAACGGCCATCTTATTCGGTATTTTATTGCCGTTAATCGCTGTTAAACTGCCGCTAACTAGGGCAATGTGGGTTGGCTTGTTCTTGATAGTCATTAACTGCTGTTACAGCGTTTGGTTGGGCGGCTACCTTTATCGGCACACAGGCCGCTGGTGGACACTGTTGGTTTTTCCGGGTTTGTTTTTAGTTGCGGCCTTCCTTTTTTTGCCACGGTATACCATGTACTTTGCGGCGGCCTATCTAGCAATCGTGTACCTTTCTTGTTCGCTTCGTAAACAGAATTAGTCGGAAGGGGGCTGTTTGATGTCAGAGATAAGAGAATTAACCCATGAAGATGTCCAAAAGATGGTATCTTCCTACATGAATGCCGAGCACGTTGCCCTGGTGGAAAAGGCCTATCGTTTTGCCGAGGTTTGTCACCACGACCAGCGGCGCAAGTCGGGTGAGCCGTACATTATTCATCCCATCCAGGTAGCGGGGATTTTAGCAAATCTTCAAATGGATCCAGAAACTGTCGCGGCTGGCTACCTGCATGATATTGTTGAGGATACGGGGGCGACCCTGGACGACATTAAGGAACTCTTTGGACCCACCATTGCGATGATTGTCGATGGCGATACCAAGTTAGGAAAGATCCAGTACAAGTCCAACAAGGAACAGATGGCGGCGACTCACCGGAAGCTCCTACTAGCAATGTCTAAGGATATTCGGGTGATGATTGTGAAGCTGGCGGATCGCCTGCACAATATGCGGACGCTGAAACACCTGCGTCCTGACAAGCAACGCCGGATCTCTAATGAAACGCTGGAAATTTATGCTCCCATTGCCGACAGGCTAGGAATTAGCACGATTAAGTGGGAATTGGAGGACTTGTCCCTCCGCTACCTTAATCCACAGCAATACTACCGAATCGTCCACCTAATGAACTCCCGGCGGGATCAGCGGGTTGACTCAATCAACCGGTCAATCAAGTTAATCAAGAAGGCCATCAGCGACCTTGACCTCGGTCCGAACGTGGAGATCTATGGGCGGCCGAAGCATATTTACTCGATTTATCGCAAGATGGTGACCCAGCACAAGCAGTTCAGTCAGATTTATGACCTGCTGGCGATCCGGATTGTGGTGGACACAATCAAGGATTGCTATGCGGCCCTCGGTGCTATCCACACCAACTGGAAACCAATGCCGGGACGGTTTAAGGACTACATTGCCATGCCAAAGGCAAATGGCTACCAGTCCCTCCACACCACCATCATTGGTCCCGAGGGGCGGCCACTGGAAGTCCAGATTCGGACCCACCACATGCACCAGGTGGCCGAGTTTGGGGTGGCCGCTCACTGGGCCTACAAGGAAGGAAAGACCGACGGCGTCCAACAGACTCGCGATAGTCAAAAACTGAACGTGGTTAAGGAAATCCTGGAGATGCGGAGTGAAAGTCAGGGCACTGACGAGTTCATGCAGGGTATCCAGAGCGACATCTTCACCGACAAGGTCTACGCCTTTACGCCTAAGGGTGACGTGATTGAAATGCCGAAGGGCGCGGGCCCGCTCGACATGGCCTACCAGATTCACACGGAAGTTGGTAACCATACCACCGGTGCCAAGGTTAATGGCCGGATTGTTCCCCTCGACTATGAAATCAAGAACGGGGACATTGTCGATATTTTGACCTCTTCTTCCTCGGCTGGCCCGAGTCGCGACTGGCTCGAACTGGTTTCGACGCGGCGGGCCCGCAACAAGATCCGGTCTTTCTTTAGGGCTCACGACCGGGAAGAAAACATTGAGCAGGGACGGCACATGATTGAAAATGAGCTGCGGGAGGCCGGTTACTCTCCAGCAGAATTAATGGCCGATGACAAGTGTGCGGCGGTGGCTGAACAGCTGCACTACCACTCTGCTGATGATATGTTTGCGGCGCTCGGTTTCGGTGACTTGCCGCCGGTCGGTGTCCGCAACCGCTTCACGGCTGATATCCGGGCCAAGGCGGAAAGCGACCGGCAGGAGGCTGCCGAGAAGGCCCTGCTAGAAGACCACCAGACCCTGCAGAAACCGGATGAGCGGGAAAAGCAGAAGCAAGCCAAGGCTTCCAGCGAGGGTATTGTCGTTGAAGGGGTCGGTAACCTGCTGGTTCGGCTCAGTCATTGCTGCAACCCGGTTCCCGGTGATGCCATTACCGGCTACATCACTAAGGGCCGTGGAGTTTCCGTCCACCGGGCAGACTGTCCAAACATTCGGGCGGCCCAAAAGAGTGGTCAGCGAATCGTCAGTGTTTACTGGGCTAACCCAGACGGCGATAAGACCAACTACAATGCGGATATTGAGGTCCAGGGCTATAACCGCAACGGGATGTTGAATGATGTTCTGCGGTCGATTAACAACAGTACTAAGTACCTGAACTCGGTTAACGGGAAGGTTGACCATAACAAGATGGTCACCATCAGTTTGACGATTGGTGTGCGGAACCTGCAGCAACTGCAATTAATCATGGATGCCCTGAAGAACATCCGCGACGTTTACGTGGTTAAGCGGGTAATTCAGTAGGAGGTGCCCTAATGCGAGTAGTATTACAGAAGGTCAGTCATGCCCAGGTTTCGATTGCCGGTGAGGTCGTCGGCAAGATCGGCAAGGGTTATATGTTACTGGTCGGTTTTGCGCCTAACGATGGGGATGCGGAACTTGACTACCTGGTTCACAAGATTGTTAACCTCCGGGTCTTTGAGGATGAAAACGGCAAGATGAACCGGGGCCTCAAGGATGTCGACGGGGAAATTCTTTCCGTTTCGCAGTTTACCCTCTATGCGGATACGCGCCACGGTAACCGCCCCGGCTTTACCGACGCGGCTAAGCCCGAAATTGCGGCGCCACTCTATGACCGCTTTAATGCGAAACTAGCGGCTACTGGCGTGCATGTAGAGACCGGCCATTTTGGTGCTGACATGCAGGTCGACCTGGAAAACGACGGCCCAGTTACCATTATTTATGAAAAGTAAGTGCGAAAAAGGGAGTGGGACAGAACTAGCTTGTCTAGTTCGTCGCCCCACCCCCGCAAGCACAAACAGGCCTCCAGTGTTCGGCTTTGCCCGAGCACTGGAGGCCGTTTGTGTACTGCGCTGTTAATGTTTATCTAAGTAATAGGGTTTATATCGCAGTTCCTTTTAAGTCAGTATTGGCTCAAAATCCGGTCAACCGCGGGTCCGTAGCTTTCACCGAAGAGAACTAGGTGCATGCAGAGGTAGTAGAACCGGTACCAGGGCAGGCGGTCATTGATACCCGGGGTGAACGGGTAGGCCGCGTTGTAAGCGTGGTAGAAGTCCTCGTCAAAGCCACCAAAGACAGTAGTCATCGCCAGGTCGAATTCCCGGTCGCCGTAAACCGCGTCCGGATCGATCAGGTAGGGCTCGTGGTCGCCGGCAAACATGAAGTTGCCGGCCCAGAGGTCCCCGTGGAGGAGGCGGGCCTTTATATCCCGGCCATGGTAGTATTGTTGGAACTGCTTAACCATCTGCTGGAAGTGGTCTTCCCGCCAGCGATTCCAGCGGCCGCGATCCGCGGCGACCTTAACTTCTGGCAGGAGCCGCTGGTTAACGTAGAAATCGGTCCAAGAATTATTCCAGGAGTTGTCCTTCACCAGGGCCTTGGTCTGGTGGTTATCGATAAAGCCAAACTGGTCGTTGGTCTGCTGGTGCAGCCGTGCCACCGCGCGGCCCAGGTCGGCCTGGCTGCCGGTGCTTTCGTCGAGCCAGTTTAAGACCAGGTAGGCATCCCCGTTGATGACCCCGTTGTGGAGTGGGGTCGGGGTATTGACGGCCTGGCCCAGCGCCTTGAGTCCGTTGATTTCGTGACGGAAGTAGTCGGCTGGGTGGTTAGGCTGGACCTTGATGAAATACCTCTTCCCATCGGCAGTAATCTGATAGGCTTCGTTGATGTCGCCGCCGCTGACCGGCTGGTAACTATTAATGTTTTTGATTGGCAACTGGCTAAACCACTGGTGATTTCTACTCATTTGATCCCGCTCCCTTGCGTAAAGTTTACTTTAATTCTAGGATAGTCGGTGGAAAATGCAAGGTGGCAATCAAGTATTGACTTTCCGGCGGCTGGCGAGTACAGTTAGGACTGTAATTAAATATTCGTAGCCGTAAATAAAAGAATGCTCGGTACCGGTAGGAGGTCAGCGAGCGGGGATAGTGGGAGCCCGCCAGACGAAGGTCCGATTGACCCTTTTAGGCTGGACAGTTGTCCCGTCAGGAAACTGATGTTATCGTTGAGTTTGATACCAAGGTGGTACCGTGCATGAGCACCCTTGTTTTGTTCAGGGGTGCTTTTTTATTTGGTTATGAGCAGAAGGAGAAGTGGAAGCATGAAGCGGACAAATTACGCTGGAGACACTAATGAACAGCAAGTCGGCCAAGAAGTCGTCTTAAAGGGCTGGGTAGCGAAGCGCCGGAACCTCGGGGGCTTGATCTTTATCGACCTCTGGGACCGGGAAGGCATCGTTCAACTGGTCTTTAACGAAAAGGAAAATCCAGAAGTATTTAAGGTGGCGAACGCCGTGCGGAACCAATACGTGCTGGAAGTGCACGGGAAGGTTCAATTGCGGGCCGAAAAGGAAATTAACCCGGACATGAAGACCGGGAAGGTTGAAGTTGCCGTTGATGATATCAAGGTGCTGGCTAAGTCTGAGACGACGCCGTTTGACATCACTGATAACGTCGATGCTAGTGAAGACCTGCGGATGAAATACCGCTACCTGGACTTGCGGCGGCCAGAGATGATGAAGAACCTCAAGCTGCGGAGTAAGGTGGCCTCGATTGTCCACAACTATTACGACGGTGAAGGCTTCCTGGACGTTGAGACACCAGACCTGACCCGGTCAACGCCGGAAGGGGCGCGGGATTACATCGTGCCTTCCCGGGTATACCCAGGCCACTTCTACGCTCTGCCACAGTCACCACAACTGTTTAAGCAGTTGCTGATGGCGGCCGGCGTAGACAAGTACTATCAGCTGGCTCGCTGTTTCCGGGACGAAGACCTGCGGGGGGACCGGCAACCAGAATTTACGCAGATTGATACCGAAATGAGCTTTGCCACGCCAGAAGACATCCAGACGGTCACCGAGGGCCTGATCAAGCGGGTCATGAAGGAAGTTAAGGGGATCGACGTCAAGACGCCGTTCCCGCGGATGGAATGGCAGGAAGCCATGGATAAGTACGGTTCTGATAAGCCAGATACCCGCTTTGGCATGCTGATTCACGACCTGTCCGCCATCGTCAAGGACAGTGACTTTAAGGTCTTCTCCGGAACGGTCGCAAACGGCGGCTTCGTGCGGGCCATCTGTGTACCGGGTGGCGCTGACAAGTACTCCCGGAAGGATATTTCCAAGAAGGAAGACTACATCAAGCGTTATGGTGCCAAGGGACTGGCCTGGGTTAAGGTTACCGCAGACGGTTACAATGGTCCGGTTGCTAAGTTCTTAAACGACAAGGCTGACCAGATTAACGCCGAGATGGGTGCCAAGGACGGCGACCTGATCCTCTTCGTTGCCGCTAGCTTCCACGTCGTTGCGGATTCACTGGGTTACCTCCGGCGGGCAATTGCTGAGGAACTCGACATGATTAAGCCAGGACAATGGAATTATCTCTGGGTTGTTAACTGGCCAATGTTTGAATACGACGAAGGTTTTGGTAAGTGGATTGCGGCCCACCACCCATTCACGATGCTGAATGAAGAAGACCTGCACTACTTGGAAGACGGCGAAGACCCTCACAAGGCCCACGCCCAGAGTTACGACATCATCCTGAACGGTCAGGAAATCGGTGGCGGTTCCATCCGTATCCACGATCCAAAGGTTCAGGAAAAGGTCCTGAAGGCATTGGGCTACACCAAGGAACGGGCCGAGGCGCGGTTCGGCTTCCTGCTGAAGGCGTTGACGATGGGGATGCCGCCTGAGGGTGGACTGGCCTTTGGGCTGGACCGCTGGGTAATGCTGCTGGCGGAAGCCGACAACATCCGGGACGTCATCCCATTCCCGAAGAACTCCAAGGCCGTCGAACCACTGACCGCCGCTCCCGGCAAGGTCAGCCAGCAACAGCTTGACGATCTGAAGATTGAATTCGGCGAAGATGTTGATTCTAAGCTGGATGATTAAACAAGACTGATATATGAAAGAAGGCCATCACTCGCTTGCGGGTGATGGCCTTTTTATATGGACTGGTTGGGATTTACGTTTCTCTCTCTTTAACTTTTCTTTATTGCTATGCCAAAGATGTGGCTGATTCTGAAAGCGCTATTATGATATTATTAATATATAAGTTTATTACCGTTGTACATAAAGAAAGGACAGCGATTACGAATGAGTAAAAAGATTATTCTGGATTGTGACCCGGGACATGATGATGCCTTGGCACTAACAATGGCGGTCGCATCCCCGAAGATTGACTTACTGGCGGTGACGACCTCGGCGGGGAACCAGACGCCAGACAAGACGCTCAATAATGCCATGCGGATGCTCACTTTGCTGCATCGGGAGGACATTCCCGTTGCACAGGGAAACCAAACGCCACTGGTAAAGCCATTGGAAACTGCTCCCGAAGTTCACGGAAAAACCGGATTGGATGGTGCCAACCTGCCTGACCCAGACTTTCAAGTTCAAACAATACCCGCCATTGACCTGATTGCAAAGGTTCTGCGGGAAAGTAACGAAAAAGTAACCCTAGTCGTGACTGGTCCAATGACGAATGCCGCTTTATTCTTCCGGGTTTACCCGGACCTCGCTAGGGAAAAGATTGACCAAATCGTCTTCATGGGTGGGGCCATGGGTCTCGGCAACTGGCGGCCGTCGGTGGAATTCAACATCTTCGTTGACCCCGAGGCCGCGAAAATCGTGATGAACTTTGGCATTCCACTGGTGATGGCGCCATTAAACGTAACCCACCAAGCACAGATTATGAAAGAAGAGATTGAGCAGATTGGTGAAATTGCCAACCCGGTCGGGAAAGCCTTTTATGGCTTGCTTAACTTCTTTGAACAGTACCATGAAAACCCAAAGTGGGGCTTTAAGGGCGCACCACTGCATGATCCATGTACGATTGCCTGGCTGATTGACCCAACCATGTTTAAGTCCGATAAGATGAACGTCGATGTTGAAACACAGGGCGAGCTGACCCGGGGTGAAACGGTTTGCGATTACTACACGCTGACCGATAAGCCGAAGAATACGGAAGTTCTCCTTGGCGTTGACCGTGAGAAGTTCATTGACCTAATCATGGCCTCGATTAAGAGTTTTTCCAAATAAGTAGACGGACCCCCATGACCAGATACAAATCTCTAGTTATGGGGCCGTATTAGTATAAGGGGATTGCAATAGCAGTAAGCCATCATTTACAATACAGACAAAAAGGGATGACTGTGATGACCTACGAAGAACTGAATGCCAAAATCATGGAATGGGCGCATGAACGGCGGATTGATGAAGCGGACCCGCGGGTGGAGTTTATGAAGATGGCTGAGGAACTCGGTGAATTGTCCTCCGCCTATAATAAACAGAAGCGGGCTAAGCTTGTCGACAGTATTGGTGATCTTCAGATTGCTTTGTTGATTTTCTCCAAACTTGTCGGCGTTGACCACCATGCTGCCATGGAGAAGGCTTATCAAGAAATTTCCAGCCGTCATGGCAAGACGACGGCGGCCGGCGTGTTTATTAAAGAGAGTGACCTTGATGACTAAAGCAGTAAAGTCGCGTCGCCAGCTGACCCGGCGCGAAAGCCTGACGTTCGGTGCGCTTCTCCTGCCGATGAACGTCTTCTTCAAGCTCTACTACGCTGACCAGGAAAAGCATGATGCTAAGAAGAGAGGAAGTGATAGCTAATGAGTCGTGATGCTCAAAACTTGACTTATACTTTATTGGGAGTGGTGTTGGTTGTCGGTGGACTTTTTATTAGTTGGAAGTCTACGGCGACGATGATTAACTTAATCGGTTGCATTCTAATTTTGGTTTCCTGTATGAATACTACTGATTTGAGTGCAAAATGGCGACGTATAATTAACTATGTTTTGATTGCCGGATTTGTTGTCTTTATTCTTGGAGATGTGCTAAAACTAGCAATACTATAATGGTCTAACCATGTTTCTAAGAAGGAGGAGAGGACAATGAAAATTTACCATGTCGATGCCTTTACCGACCGGCTCTTTGCAGGAAACCCAGCAGCCGTTTGCCTGATGGACGAATTCCCAGCTGACCAAGTGATGCAAAATATCGCCCGTGAAAACCGCTTATCCGAAACGGCTTACCTAGTGCCAGATGGTGAAGACCGCTACCGCTTGCGCTGGTTTACGCCGGGCGGGGAAATCGATTTGTGCGGCCACGCGACCCTAGCTAGTGGCTTTGTCGTATTGAACTACTGCCACCACCAGAGCTCGATAATCCATTTTATAACCAAGAGCGGGGAGCTGACCGTCAGTGCAGTAGGTGACCACTATCAAATGAGTTTTCCGAGCTACAAGCTCAAAGAAGTCCCGGTAACGCCTGAGATGACTGCGGTCTTCGGCGTCAAACCAGTCGCCGCCTACCTTGACCGAGATCTCCTCTGTGTATTGCCAACTGCCGACGCTGTCCGGAACTATCACCCGGACGCTGACCACCTCGCCAAGCTGCCGGGTCTCCTCCAAAACATTACGGCTGCCAGCGATGACCCGCAGTACGACTGCATATCCCGTTGCTTTGCGCCCAAACTGGCCGTCCTCGAAGACCCGGTCACTGGGAGTGCCCACTGCCAGATTGCCCCGTACTGGTCGCACCAGCTGGGCAAGAAGACGATTGCTGCCTTTCAGGCTTCGCCGCGGACCGGGATCCTCTATTGTGAAGAGGCTGGCGACCGCATCCTCCTGTCCGGTGACGCGGTTCTGTATTCAGTTGGCGAACTGCAATTGTAGCCATCGCGCATTTCTTAACCACAACGAAAAGAGAGTGAGAAAAAACGCCTAAAATCGGCTGACGCTGATTTTGGGCGTTTGTCTTCGAACCTCCGCAAGGATGGCTAGGTTGGTCAAATGCTGATTTATCAGCGTTTGAACTGCCAGCCAGCTACCGCGCTGAGGCATTTTTATCTTTAAAGTAGCAAAGAGGCTGAGTCAATTCCCAGCCTCTTCATATCTCTAGACTTATTTCAAAACTTTCTTCAAGAATTCCTTGGCCCGGTCACTAGTCGGGTGGCTGAAGAATTCCTCGGGAGCACCGGTTTCTTGAATGTAGCCGTCTGCCATGAACCAAATCTGGTCGGCCACTTCCTTGGCAAAGCCCATTTCGTGGGTCACGACCACCATTGTCATCCCCGAATCGGCCAGCTCCTGCATAACGTTCAGCACTTCGTCGACCATCTCTGGGTCAAGGGCACTGGTTGGTTCGTCAAAGAGCATCACTTCTGGGTCCATAGCCAGGGACCGGGCAATCGCTACCCGCTGCTTTTGACCACCAGAAAGGCTGTCCGGGTAGACATCGGCTTTGTCAGCCAGGCCAACCTTTGTGAGCAGTTCCTTGGCCGTCTTGGTTGCTTCTTCTTCGCTAATTCCTTTGACCTTGATCGGGGCAATCTTGATGTTGTCGATTACGGTCATGTTTGGAAAAAGGTTGAAGCCTTGGAAGACCATCCCCATTTTTTCCCGCAGCTCATCGAGTTCCTGGTCTGAAATGTGGGTAAGGTCTTTTCCTTCGAAGAGAACCTTGCCGGCGGTTGGCTTTTCGAGGACGTTCAGGCACCGTAAGAAGGTACTTTTTCCGGCCCCGGACGGTCCGATTACGCAGATTACCTGTCCTTGATCGACTTCTTCCGAAATATCTTTGAGGACTTCAGTGCCGTTGAATTCTTTTTTCAGGTGTTGGATTTCAATCATTTTAGTGGGCATGTTGCATTCTCCCTTCGAAGTAGTTCAGGATTCTCGTCAACGTAAAGGTCAGGATAAAGTAGATCATCATGGTAATGAACAGTGGCAGAACCCCCTTGTAGGTATCTGCTTGGACCAACTGGGTCTGGTACATTAATTCGCCGACCCCAATCGTGGAAACCAGTGAACTGTCCTTTAACAGGGTGATGAACTCATTCCCCAGGGCTGGCCAGATATTGCGCAGGGCTTGTGGCAGGACGATGAAGCGGAAGGTCTGCTTCTTCGTCATCCCCAGGCTCCGGGCCGCCTCAGTCTGGCCGACCGGCAGGGATTGGATTCCGGAACGGATAACCTCGGCGACGTAGGCTCCGGAGTTGACGGATACGGCGATGATCCCGGCAACGAGGGCTGGCATCGACTGGATAATGGCCCCAATTCCGAAGTAGACGAACATGATCTGAACCAGCATTGGTGTTCCCCGAATAAATTCGATGTAGCAGATGGCAATTCCGTGGAGGAGCTTGCTCTGGGACAACCGCATCAGTGCGAAGAGGGTCCCGAGCAGGAAACCGAAGATTACGGAGATCACGGTGATGATCAGCGTGTATTCAACCCCCTTAGCGAAGAAGGTCCAGTAGCTAGCCACGGTGTTAGCCTTCTTGTAAGACTTCATGTACTTAGCGGCTTGTGGAATCCACTTCTTGTTAATCAAGTCTTCCTTATTAATCTTAGCCACGGTTTGATTAGCAGCCGCTTCAAGGGACTTATCACCCTTTGGGAAGGCCATTGCAATTCCACCAGACTGAATCTTGATGTGGGAGTTAATCGCCATCAGGTTGGAATTGTTGTTAGCGTAAGCCTTCGCGGTTGCTTCGTCCATCAGGACCCCTTCAACCTTATGCGACTGGAGGGCTAAGACCAGTGAAGGAATCTTAGCGAGTCCCTTTTCCTGAACGTTCGGGACGTTTTCCTTCACCAGGTTGTAGTCCATCGCTCCGTTTTGGGCCCCGACTTTCTTACCAGCGAAGTCCTTGGTTGACTTGTACTTGTTCTTGTCAGACTTGTTGATTAGGAAGAACTTGTGACCTGCGTAGTAGGGGTCAGAGAAGTCAACGCTCTTTTTCCGTTCAGGGGTGATGTTCATCCCGGCAATGACGGTGTCGACCTTATGAGATTCCAACGCAACCAGGAGGGAGTCGAAGTCCATGTTCTTGATCACGAGCTTAACGCCGAGATCCTTAGCAAACTGCTTGGCAACGTCCATTTCAAAACCAACGTATTCGGTTTTGCCGTTCTTCTTGGTAGTAAATTCGTATGGCGGGTAGTCAGCACTGGTCCCGACGACCAGGGTCCCCTTCTGCTTAATCCGCTGTACCGAGTCATCAGTAGCCGCTGAGTTGGTCGCATCGGAGCTCGCACTGCTACTCGAGCTGGTGGCAGCGGCGAATGCGTTCAGGGGGGCGATGACCAGTGAAACACAGAGGATGACTAGCATTAGCAATGGTTTCAAGTGCTTCATAAATCAATTACTCCTTTTCAATTAGTATTCTCAAATAATAACTGTAAATGAATATACACCCTTATAACTATTTATGCAATACTTTTCTCAAAATTAGTATAAATATTCATCTTAAAAGTATCATCAATCTGACGGTTGGTTTTGTTTCTTCATTAAAAGTAGTGGCAAAAGCAGGCTGACCGTTCTCCAAATTAGGAAATCTCTGAAAAGAAACATTGACACTAACCGGCTTATTAGGTACAATATTTTTTGTAGTGAAAGGCTGCGATGGCCTTGTTACGTAACTTTAAGCTCGGAGGGAGGGAATCAACATGTCAAAAACAGTCGTTCGTAAGAATGAATCTTTAGACGACGCTCTTCGACGCTTTAAACGTTCAGTTTCGCGCAATGGAACATTGCAGGAATACCGGAAGCGGGAATTCTACGAAAAGCCAAGTGTAAAACGCAAGTTGAAATCTGAAGCGGCACGGAAGCGCAAGAACAAGCGTGGTCGTCGTTACTAAAAACGAATGCTCCTACCTTTCCCGGTGGGGGCTTTTTTGTTCAGTATTATAGGAGATGGATAGAATGAGCTTATTACAGGATTTAACGAGTGACATGGTTAGTGCAATGAAGAGTCGGGATAAGGAAACCCTGGCGGTGGTTCGGATGCTTAAAGCAGCTGTCCAGAACGCTCAGATTGAAGCCGGGCATGACTTAACACCCGACGAAGAAGTGGCAGTAATGTCTCGGGAATACAAGCAGCGGAAGGAATCCTTAGCTGAATTTGAGAAAGCGGGCCGCCAGGACCTGGTTGATAAGACTAACCATGAATTGACGGTGGTAGAAAAGTACCTGCCAAAGCAGCTGTCCGCTGACGATGTGAATAAGATTGTTCAGGAAACCATTGCGGCGGTTGGCGCTTCAAGCATGAAGGATTTTGGTAAGGTTATGGGCGCTGTCATGCCAAAGGTTAAGGGACAGGCGGATGGCAAGGTGGTTAACCAGGCCGTCAAGGCAGCCTTGAGCAGCAACTAACCTGTCTTCTGGCCGCCAAAGGGGGAATTAAAATGTGCACTTCAATTTTATACAATGCGGGTGACCACTACTTTGGGCGAAATCTGGACTTAGAAGTTTCGTTTGGTCAGGAAGTAGTGGTGACGCCGCGGAACTACCAATTCAACTTTCGGCGGGTGCCGTCAATGGGTCACCACTATGCGATCATTGGGATGGCCCTGGTGAAGGATAACTATCCATTATACTTTGATGGGGCCAACGAAGAGGGACTGGGGATGGCCGGCCTGAACTTCGACGGACCGGCCCACTACTTCCCGTTGGAAGAGGGCAAGGACAACGTTTCACCCTTTGAACTTATCCCGTACATCCTGGGACAGTGTAAGAATGTTGCCGAAGCCAGGGAGCTCTTAAAGAAGCTCAACCTCGTCAACATCAACTTCTCTGACCAGTTGCAACTGTCACCACTGCACTGGCTGATTGCTGATCGGTCTGGAAAGTCCATTGTGGTTGAATCAACGGTTACCGGCCTGCACGTCTATGATAATCCGGTCAATGTTTTGACTAATAATCCAGAATTTCCTGGCCAGCTGACTAACCTGGCTAATTATCAGGGAATATCCCCAACAACTCCACCCAACCAGCTGGCACCGGACGTGAACCTGGCGGCATATAGTCGGGGCCTTGGCTCCCATATGCTGCCAGGCGGGATGGACTCCGCGAGCCGGTTCGTTAAGGAAGTTTTTACCCTGCACCACGCTCCAACAGGCAAAAACGAGCTGGAGAACGTTACTAACTATTTCCATTGCCTGCACGCCGTTGAGCAGCAGGAAGGGTTAGACGAAGTGGTACCCGGAAAGTTTGAAGCCACCATCTACTCGGATGGGATTAATTTATCAACCGGGACTTTCTATTACACAACCTACCAGAATAACCAAATTAATGCGGTTCAGTTGCACCACACAGATCTGAATCGCCAGGAGTTAGCGCTGTTCCCATTGCAAACGGAGCAAGTGCTGCATTTCCAAAACTAATCAGTAATGGAAATTAGAATAATTTTTAAACGCTCCTAACGTGGAAATTATTGACACGCAACAAGTCGTTAGAAAGTATAAACGGGCCTCCAGAGTTCGGCTTTATCGAGCACTGGAGGTCCGTTTGTGTACTGCACTTTGATTATTGGCCACTTTCCAAAGTGGAGTTCCTTTAGGTATAAAATAGCCAGGCGGCTAAACGCTGCTTAATTGATTTTTATACAAAAATAATGGGAAATTACGCATAAATAAAACTTTTTAGTAAAAAACTCTTGATATATATTCATGTTCAGTGTATATTGGTCTCAATTAATAAATATACAAAATTATGAATGGAGACGATTGTTATGGCAAAGGAAAAGATTGTGTTAGCTTACTCAGGGGGCCTGGACACCTCAGTTGCAATTGCGTGGCTGATGAATAAGGGCTACGATGTGATTGCCTGCTGTATTGACGTTGGTGAAGGATTAGACCTGGATGCGATTCAGCAAAAGGCCGCCGCAATCGGTGCGTGGAAGTCGGTGGTGATTGACGCTAAACGTGACTTTGCCGAACAATTTGTTTTACCCGCTCTGCAAGTTCATGCAATGTATGAGCAAAAATATCCATTAGTTTCCGCGCTTTCCCGGCCGCTGATTGTGCAAAAGTTGGTCGGGGTAGCGAAGGAGTACGGAGCAACGGCAATCGCTCATGGTTGTACCGGGAAGGGAAATGACCAGGTCCGGTTTGAAGCGGGGATTCACGCCCTGGCTCCCGAGATGAAGATTGAGGACCCTATCCGGGACTGGCACTGGTCGCGGGAAGAGGAAATCCAGTACGCTAAGGATAACAACATCCCGGTACCGATTACTAAGGCGAGTCCGTACTCAATTGACCAGAACTTATGGGGACGGGCCAATGAATGCGGAATCTTGGAAGACCCGTGGGTCGCTGCGCCAGAAGATGCTTACGAGCGGACTACTCCAATCGAAGAAACACCTGACCAGCCAACGGTGATGGAAATCACCTTTAAAGAAGGGGTTCCAACCGCGCTTGATGGTGAAGAATTGCCATTGGACCAACTGATTATGAAGCTCGACAAGGTTGCTGGTGAGAACGGCATTGGGCGGATTGATCACGTGGAAAACCGGCTCGTCGGAATTAAGTCGCGGGAAATTTATGAGTGCCCTGCTGCTACCGTGTTGCTGGCCGCACACAAGGATATGGAAGACCTGACCCAGGAGCGGGAAGTCGCTCATTTCAAGCCGACCGTGGAACTAAAGATGAACGAGCTGATTTATAATGGACTCTGGTATTCACCGCTGATGAAGGCCCTAGTTGCCTTCTTGGAGGAAACGCAAAAGGTTGTCAACGGGGTTGTACGGGTCAAGCTCTTTAAGGGCAACGTCATCTGTGAGGGGCGGAAGTCAGCCAACTCGCTTTATGACAAGAACCTGGCGACCTACACGTCCGCTGATGAATTTGACCAGGAAGCCGCTACCGGCTTTATCAAACTTTGGGAGCTGCCTGACAAGGTTTATGCCCAGGTCCAGGAAAAGGCCCAGGCAAAGAAGGGAGCGTCGGCCGATGCCCATTAAAAAGATGTGGGGTGGCCGGTTTGAAGAGGCTGGTGACCAGTTAGTCGACCAATTTGGGGCCTCGATTTCCTTTGACCAGGAAATGGCTAAGGAGGATATTATGGGTTCACTGGCCCACGTCAAGATGCTCAAGGCAACCCAAATTTTAACGCCCCAGGACGCTGATCAAATTATTGCCGGACTGCAAGAACTGGCAGCTGAACTAGCCGATCACGGCCTCCCCTTTGACGTAGAAAATGAAGATATTCATATGAACATTGAAGCGCTTTTGACGGCGAAGATTGGACCCGTTGCGGGAAAATTGCATACCGGCCGGAGCAGGAATGACCAGGTGGCTACCGACTTCCACCTGTACGTCAAGGAGCGGCTACCCCAGGTGATTGGCGCGCTCAAGGATTTACAGGCCGCCCTGGTTAAGCAGGCGGAGCAGAACGTGGAAACCGTTATGCCCGGTTACACCCATATGCAGCACGCCCAGCCAATTTCATATGGTCACTACCTGATGGCTTACTTCCAAATGTTTCAGCGGGACGTCGAACGGTTTCAGTTCAACCAGCAGCATACCGACCTATCACCGCTGGGAGCCGCTGCACTGGCCGGGACGACCTTCCCAATCGACCGAGAAATGACGGCGCACCTGCTGGGCTTTAGTGCGCCGTATGCAAATTCCCTGGATGCGGTCAGCGACCGGGACTTTGCGCTAGAATTTCTGAGTAACGCCAGCATTTTGATGGTTCACCTGTCGCGGTTGTGCGAGGAATTAATTTACTGGTGCAGCTATGAGTTCGGCTATCTTGAGCTGGCTGATGCGTACTCGACCGGCAGTTCAATTATGCCGCAGAAAAAGAACCCCGACATGGCAGAATTGATCCGGGGGAAAAGCGGCCGGGTCTTTGGCAGCCTGACCGGCCTGCTGACGGTGATGAAGGGGTTGCCACTAGCCTACAACAAGGACATGCAGGAGGATAAGGAGGGGGTCTTTGATGCTGTCAAGACAATCCTCCCGTCCTTAAAGGTAATGACCGGGATGATTGCGACCCTCCAGGTCAACAAGGAGAAAATGGCCCAGGCGACCCACCACGATTTTTCCAACGCGACCGAATTAGCTGATTACTTGGCAACCAAGGGGATTCCCTTCCGGCGCGCCCATGAGATCGTGGGGGAACTGGTCTTGAAGGGCTTAAAGACCGGTACCGACCTGGCTGATATTCCGCTGGCGGAGTTCCAACAGATCGATTCGCGGGTCGAAGAAGACGTTTATACCGTCCTCAAACCAACGGTGGCGGTCGAACGGCGGAACTCAGTTGGTGGGACCGGCTTTGCCCAGGTTCGCCAGCAGATTAAAGCAGCTCAAGAAATTTTGCAACAATAGTTAAAAAAGGGGAAGGATTGGCTTGGTGATTCCTTTCTCATCGACGCGCGGCTAGCCTGTGTGGGCAAATGATGATGTTTGACCTGCCAGCTAGCTACTGCGCATAACACCGGCACCTGAAAAACAAGGAGGATGGGGTTGATTCCCAGCCTCCTTTTTGCTGTTATGTCAACGGAAAGCTATGATATAATCAACTTGGTAAAAGAACGAATTAAATTTAATAAAGGAGAATAGTGTAGTTTGGCAGAAAACACACAAGAATACGAACAAGTTTTTCAAATTGACCAACCAGAAGTAGAAGTTGGCATTCTCGGCCCCCAAGACAAGTTTGTCAGTCTCTTTGAACAGGGGATGGACGTTACGGTCAATCCCTTTGGCAGCGACTTACAGGTTCGTGGCCGGGAGGAGGACGTCAAATTAACGATCGACGTCTTTCATGCCCTGGTTGGTCTTCTTCAACAGGGGATTCACCTCCATAGCACTGACATCGTAAGCGCAATGAAGATGGCTCACCGGGGAACGTTGGAGTATTTTGCGGACCTGTATAGTGAAACCATTATTAAGGACCGGAAAGGTCAAGCAATCCGGGTGAAGAATTTTGGCCAGCGCCAATATGTCAATGCCATTAAACACAACGATATCACCTTTGGGATTGGTCCTGCCGGAACTGGGAAAACTTACCTGGCCGTTGCGATGGCGGTAGCCGCCCTTAAACGGGGAGAGGTCGAACGGATTATCGTGACCCGGCCGGCAGTGGAAGCGGGAGAAAGCCTGGGGTTCTTGCCTGGTGACCTGCAAGAAAAGGTGGACCCCTACCTGCGGCCTATTTATGACGCGCTGAACGCGATTTTAGGGACTGACCACACCCAACGTCTGATGGAGCGGGGGATTATTGAAATTGCTCCCCTGGCTTATATGCGGGGTCGGACGCTGGACGGGGCCTTTGTGATCTTAGATGAAGCCCAAAACACTACCAACGCCCAAATGAAGATGTTTTTGACCCGGCTTGGTTTTGGCTCCAAGATGGTGATCAATGGGGATATTTCCCAGATTGACTTGAAGCATGGGGTGCGGAGTGGCCTGGTCAGTGCCCAACGGATTCTCAAGGACATTCAGTCGATTCAGTTTGTCCGCTTCGGGGCGGAAGACGTAGTTCGGCACCCGGTAGTTGCCCGGATTATCACCGCCTATGAGGAGCAGACGACGCGCAAACAAGTGAAGGAGGAAGAGTAGTGGACCTGACGATATACGATGAAACTGACGGACAGGTAAGCCCAGCCCAGCTCGCCCTGGTGCGGGATGTTTTGCAATTTGCGGCCCGCCAACTATCCTTAAAAGACAGTACTGAAATGTCGGTAACGATGATGACTAATCCGGCAATTCGCAAGCTCAACCAGCAGTACCGTGGCGTAGATCGGGCGACGGATGTCTTGAGCTTTGCGGCCGAAGAAAGAGGCGATGAGACGCCGATTATCATGGATCCTGAGCTGGCAGCCGAGCTTCCGGAGAACCTGGGCGACCTCTTCGTCTCGATTGATAAGGTCGAAGAACAAGCCAAATTCCTTGGTCATTCCGTCGACCGGGAACTGGGCTTTTTAGTTGTCCATGGTTTCCTTCACCTGAACGGTTACGATCATGAAAAGCAAGCCGATGAGCAGCGGATGTTTGACCTGCAACGGGAGATCTTAGATGAATATGGACTCCAAAGATAAGCACCAGGTTGGCAAGAACCACCATCTATACCAGGCAATGGCCCATGCAACTGCTGGGATCGTTGCAATGGTGCGCGAAGAGCGGAATATGCGTTTTCATGTGCTAGCGGCGGTAGTGGCCCTGCTATTGGGGTGGTGGTTTCGGATCGGCAGCAATGACTGGCTATGGTTGCTCCTGGTGATTTTTCTGGTGTTTGCTGCTGAATTTTTAAACACGGTTACGGAGGCTGTGACGGACGTCATGGTTAACCACCAGTATAATGTAGATGTTAAGAAAGCCAAGGACGTGGCTGCGGGCGGGGTCCTGCTAGCGGCCTGTTTCGCGGTAGTGGTGGGGCTGATTATCTTTGGGCCCCACCTGGTAGACTTAGTAAGATAGGAGTAAAAATGGATAATCCAAACTATAAATCAGGTTTTGTTGCCCTGATTGGCCGGCCCAACGTTGGGAAGTCAACCCTGCTAAACTATATCGTGGGCCAAAAGGTGGCCATCATGAGCAACGTTGCTCAGACGACCCGGAATAAGATCCAGGGGATCTACACGAGTAAGGATGCGCAGATCATCTTTATTGATACTCCTGGGGTTCATAAGCCGGCAACGAAGCTGGGGGACTTTATGGAACGCTCCACGTTGTCGGCCCTCGATGAAGTCGACGCCATTGTATACGTGGTGAGCGCGACCGAAAAGCGGGGGCCCGGTGACAACTTTATTATCGAGCGCCTCAAACAGGTCCAACAGCCCATTTATCTGGTTGTCAATAAGATTGACCAGGTTCACCCTAACGACCTGCCAGGAATTGTGGATCAGTATAAGGGGTCGTTGCCATTTAAGGGGATTATTCCGGTATCGGCCCTGCAGGGGAATAACGTCAATGAATTAATTAATGAACTGGTAGCCGGTTTGCCGAACGGTCCGCAGTACTACCCAGCTGACCAAATTTCCGACCACCCTGAACGCTTTGTTATTGCTGAGATGATTCGGGAAAAGGTCTTCATGTTGACCCGGGATGAAGTTCCGCACTCCGTTGCAGTGGACGTCACCTCAATTCAGCGGGAAGATGCAGAGCACGTTCACATTTCGGCGAACATCGTGGTGGAACGGCCCGGACAAAAGGGGATTATCATTGGGAAAAAGGGACAGATGCTCAAGAAAATTGGGACACTGGCCCGCCAAGATATTGAACGACTCCTTGGTGACCGGGTATTCCTGCAATTATGGGTCAAAGTTGTTCCGAAGTGGCGGGATAAATCTGCCATGCTCAAAGACTATGGCTACCGGAATAAGGACTATTAACTGCTGAGAAAGGAGCGATCGCGTGGCCCGGGAAACAACAGACTTTCGGGGAATTATCATCTACCGGCGTGACTACCGCGAACGTGACCTCCTAATCAAAATTTTGACGGACCGGATTGGACCCGCAATGTTCTACGTTCGGGACGCCAAGAAACGCGGCTTTCGGCTAGCCAGTGACATCCTGCCGTTTACTCATGGCAGCTATATTGGTTCGCTGGATGATCACGGCCTTAGCTTTATCAATACCGCAAGTGAGACCCACCAGTACCAGCACATTGCCGGGGATTTAAGCAGGAACGCCTATGCTACTTATATTCTGGCCTTGGTTGACCACGCCTTCACGGACGGGCAGCCACTGGGCGGCTGGTTTGACCAGGTGGCGGCTGCCCTGGCCCTTATCGACCGGGGGCAGGACGAGCAGGTGGTAACCAACGTTATTGAGACGCAGTTGCTTACTGTTTTCGGGGTGGCGCCAACCTGGGACCGTTGCGTAATCTGCGGACGGGCAGACCGGCCGTTGGACTTTTCGGAGCAGTATGGGGGGATGCTGTGCAACCGTCACTGGCACCTTGACCCCCGCCGCTTTCACTTGGACCGGCGAACCGTGTACTACCTGCAACAGTTTGCCCAGCTTAACCTGCAGCGGGTCAATAATATCAAAATCAACCCGGTTACTAAGCTGCGCCTCCAGACCGTCCTTGATACCATTTATGATGACCAGGTGGGACTGCGTCTGAAGAGCAAGCGTTTTATCCAGCAGATGCACCGCCTGGAGCAAAAAATGGGGAATTTAACTGCGGGTGATTGACAAGCCCGGAAAAGTTTTCTATTATAAAACGTGTTTATTGGTAACACTTAATTGAATAAGTCCGGCGATGACGGAGAAGAGCAATGACCGGTCCTGCCCAGCGAACGGGGGAAAGTGTGAGCCTCGTGAGGATAGTCATTGGGTGGCCCTCCAGCAGCCAATTGAACTAAGCTGTTTTGCAGAAGTGCAAAAAAGCAGGGTGGAACCGCGAATTAATTTCGTCCCTGTGGTTACGGATTCCGTAACTACGGGGATTTTTTATTTATGAAGGGAAGTATTCAGATGACGACAAAGAAGCTAACTGTTCAAGAAATCATCTTCACGCTCGAGCAATATTGGGCTAAGCAGGGCTGTATGCTGATGCAGGCTTATGACAATGAAAAGGGTGCTGGGACCATGAGCCCTTACACCTTTTTACGGGCAATCGGTCCTGAACCATGGAACGCTGCCTACGTGGAACCATCCCGGCGGCCTGCCGATGGACGGTACGGCGAAAACCCGAACCGCTTGTACCAGCACCACCAATTCCAGGTAATCATGAAGCCTTCACCGGACAACATTCAGGACTTGTACCTGGGAAGCCTCAAGGAACTGGGGATTGACCCCTTGGAACACGATATCCGCTTCGTCGAAGACAACTGGGAAAACCCATCAATGGGGTGTGCCGGTGTTGGTTGGGAAATCTGGCTGGACGGAATGGAAATTACCCAGTTCACCTACTTCCAAGTGGTCGGTGAACTGCCGATGAGCCCAGTAGCATCCGAAGTTACCTACGGTTTGGAGCGCTTGGCTGAATATATCCAAAACGTAGATTCCGTTTACGACTTGGAATGGGCCGATGGGGTTCTTTATGGTGATATCTTCAAGGAACCGGAATATGAACACTCCAAGTATGCCTTCGAAGAGAGTAACCAGGACATGCTTTTGGCAGCCTTTAACGACTATGAACGGGAAGCAAAGCGCCTGATTAAGCTTGGTCTGGTCCACCCGGCTTACGACTACGTATTAAAGTGCAGCCATACCTTTAACCTGCTTGATGCCCGGGGAGCCGTGTCGGTTACGGAACGGGCCGGCTACCTGCACCGGATCCGGATTATGGCGAAGTCAATCGCAAAGGCCTTTGTTGAAGAACGGCGGAAGCGGGGCTTCCCACTGATTCATGATGAACAGCTTCGGCAGAAAACATTAGCGGAATATACCAAGAAGGCAGAAAAGGCGAAAGAACGGGCAGCTAAGCAGGCGGCCAAGAAGGCTAAGAAGGGGGACAAGTAACATGGCAAATTCATACTTACTCGAAGTCGGGGTCGAGGAAATGCCGGCCCACGTGGTAACACCAAGTATCAAGCAGTTGCACCAGCGGGTGGCTGACTACCTCCAGGAAGAACGAATCAGCTTTGACGAGATTCAAGAGTTCGCAACCCCCCGGCGGTTAGCCCTGCTGATTCGGGGCTTAGCTGATAAGCAGCCGGACGTTGACGAGACCGTCAAGGGGCCAGCCAAGAAAATCGCCCAGGATAGCGATGGAAATTGGACTAAGGCCGCCATCGGTTTTACCCGGGGACAGGGAGCAACGGTCGATGATATTGAGTTTAGGGAAGTTAAGGGCGAAGAATACGTCTTTGTTGAAAAGCACATTGCCGGGAAGCCGGTCGCTGAAGTGCTGACGGGCCTCCCAAACGTCATCACCGCGATGAATTTCCCTACCCTGATGAAGTGGGGGTACAATAACCTGCAGTTCATCCGGCCGATTCGCTGGCTGGTTTCACTCCTGAACGACCAAGTAGTTCCCTTCAGCATCCTAGACGTTGCCGCCGGTCGAACTACCCGTGGTCACCGTTTTCTGGGGCATGATATTGAATTAGCAACTGCTGAGGACTACGAAGCGGAATTGGAAAAGGAGTTCGTGATTGTGGACCCACTGCGGCGCAAGAAGGTCATCAGTGACCAAATTGACGCCATTGTGGAAGAGCATGATTGGGTAATCGATAAAGACCCCGACCTATTAGAAGAGGTTACTAACCTGGTAGAATGGCCGACGGCGTTTGCCGGATCCTTTGATAAGAAGTACCTGGTGCTGCCGGATGAAGTGCTAATTACTTCAATGAAGGATAACCAGCGCTTCTTCTACCTGCGTGACCACCAGGGCAAGCTCTTGCCAAACTTCATTGCTGTCCGCAACGGCAATAAGGAATACCTGGAGAATATCATCAAGGGGAATGAACGGGTCCTGGTTCCGCGACTGGAAGATGCTAAGTTCTTCTATGAAGAGGACCAAAAGCTGACGATTGACCAGTACGTTGACCGCCTCAAGAAGGTTAGCTTCCACGATAAGATTAGTTCGATGTACGATAAGATGCAGCGGGTTGCAGTAATCGCCCAGTTACTTGGGAAGCGCCTGAACTTGTCCGCTGCCGAGTTAGCGGACCTTGACCGGGCTGCCCACATTTACAAGTTTGACCTGACGACTCAGATGGTCGGTGAGTTTGCGGAATTGCAGGGAGTAATGGGCGAAATTTACGCCAAGCTCTTTGGTGAAAAGGACGATGTCGCTGCGGCTATCCGGGAACACTACATGCCAATCTCCGCGGAAGGTGACTTGCCAGCTACTAAGCTGGGGGCCATCCTGGCAATTGCGGACAAGCTGGATAGCATTCTCAGCTTCTTTGCCGTAGACATGATCCCATCCGGTTCTAATGACCCCTATGCATTGCGGCGGCAAGCATTTGGAATTGTCCGGATTATCAACGACCGTGGTTGGCACCTTTCCCTGCTGGGAATTCAGCCAGTCCTCATTAAGGCCTTTGCCGACTCCGACGTTGCAATCGACTTTGATTTGACGAAGAATGCGCCCGCCGTGCGGACCTTCTTCCTGGACCGGCTTAAGCAGTTCTTTAGCGGTCGTCGCTTGCGGCATGATATTATTGATGCCGTTACCGATACGGAAAACGACGACATTGAAACGGTCTTTGAAGCCGCGGCGGCAATCGACGAGCACAAGGAAGACGCCGACTTTAAGGATGCGGTCGAGGCCCTGACACGGGTATTGCGGATTAGCAAGAAGGGCCACCAGGACTTGGCTGCCCAGGTTGACCCGAGCCTCTTTGAGAACCCTTCTGAAAAGAAACTGTACACGGCGGTAAATGAGGTTGCTGCTGGTGCCGCTAACCGGACCGTAGCGGAAAACTTTGCTGAACTGCGCCAATTAGCGCCAGTGATCACCGAATACTTCGATGAAAACATGATTATGGATAAGAACGAGGCCGTGCGGAACAACCGGTTAGCCCAGTTGGCAATCATCGCGCGGCTTGCCCGGGTCATGGGAAACTTGAATGATTTAATCGTTAAGTAGTGCTTTTTGATTGTTTTCCAGCTGCCTTGTGGTATCATATATATTAAGTGAATTATGGCTAGATAAGTAAAGGAGGGTCGCATTCCGTTGGGTTGCGGCCTTTCGTTACTGTTCACAGGTTAACTAAATGGGGTGGTTCAATGGCAAGAATACCGCGGGCGGTAATCGATGAGGTGCGTAATTCAGTTGATATTGTTGACGTAATTGGCCGTTATGTTCAACTAAAAAAGGCCGGCAAAAACTTTACCGGGCTCTGTCCATTTCACAATGAGCAGACCCCGTCGTTTTCGGTTAACGCGGAGAAGCAGTATTATCATTGTTTTGGTTGCGGCCGGAGCGGCAATGTTTTCCAGTTCTTGATGGACTACCAGCACATTAACTTTGTGGAGGCAGTGGCAGCAGTTGCTAAGGATGCCGGAATTAGCTTGCCTGAGCAATATGTTCAGTCGAGCAACCATCCAGCAGCTCCAGTCGATAGTGAAACCGGGCAGTTGATCCAGCTCCACCAGAAGGCGGCGGAACTATACCACTATATCCTGGTAGGTACCCCCGCGGGAGAGGCTGGGTTGCACTATTTGACTCGCCGGGGTGTTTCCCGGGAGCTGATTGATCAATTTCAGCTGGGGTTCGCGCCGGAACAGCAGGTGTTAAAAGCATATTGCGACAAGGAAAAGCTGGATTACCAGCTCTTGCGCAAGTCCGGCTTATTCACTGAGGACCGTGAAGGCCAGCTCCACGACCGTTTTGCCAACCGGGTGATGTACCCGATCAAGAACCGTCGTGGTCAAGTGATTGCCTTTTCTGGGCGCCTGCTCAGTACGGTTAACACCGACCTGCCCAAGTACCTCAATAGCCCGGAAACACCAATCTTTAACAAGCGGCGGACGCTCTTTAATCTGGATGTGGCGCGCAAGGCGGCCCGCCAAGACGGAAAGCTGTACCTGTTTGAAGGGTTCATGGACGTTATTTCAGCTTTTGGTGCTGGGGTTCAGGGCGGTGTGGCCTCGATGGGAACCAGTTTTACCGAAGAACAGGTGGGGACGATCCACCGGACGACTACCCAGTTAGACATTTGTTATGACGGTGACAGTGCGGGGCAAAATGCGATTGACCGGGCCATCAAGTTGGTGGAAAGTCAGCAGACTGGGAACCTCCAGGTACGGGTAGTCCAACTGCCAGCTGGGATTGACCCGGACGAGTATGTTCAACGCTTTGGGCCGGAGAAGTTTCGGCAGTACCTGGCTAGCCAGGAGGAAACGACGGTTGACTTTTACCTGCGCTTTTTGCGGCAGGGACGCAATCTGGACCAGCAGGGCGAACGAATGGACTATTTAAACCAGGTCCTGAAAGTGATTGCGACGGTGCCGACCCCGCTGGAAGAGGATTTGTACCTGAGCAAACTGGCCCAGGAATTTTCTCTTGATAAGGCCGCGTTGCAAAGTCAACTAGCCCAGGTGCGGGCGCAAACTGGAATTCGTCAGCCGCGGCCAGCTCCCGGCCAGCGAAATCAGCTGACTAGCCAGTCCCCAGCTGCGGTTGTTGAGTCCCGGCCGCAGGTAAAGATCAGCCGGGCAGAGTTGGCAGAACAGATGCTCCTGTACTATATGCTGCATAGTCAGGAGGTTTGGGCGCACGTAACGGCAACCGCTGGCTTCCACTTTGTTCATGAGCGCTACCAAACCCTGTACCTGCTGGCGGCTAGTTATTTTACTGAGCATGGCGATTACTCGGTAGCAGACTTCCTTAATTACCTGAATGAGGATGAACTGCGGACAACACTGAGCCAGATTGAGCAGCTGCGGGTCAATCCGGCCGTGCAAATGCCAGTTATTGATGACTGCATGCACATCATCACCCGGCAGACGCCACTGGATGATCAAATTAATCAGGTTCAAAAGCAGCTGCGGGAAGCCAATACTTTGAACAATACTGAACTGGTAATGAAATTGACGGTTAAATTGGTGGATTTGTTAAAAGAACAGCAACAGTATAAAGCAGAGGAGACTAATTAATATGGCAAAGAGTAAGAAGAAAGACCTTGTTATTTCCAATAGCGAAGATTTTGACCAACAAGAATACGATACTGCTGTTGGTAAATTGATTCGCCAGTACAAAAAGCAAAAGGAAATCCAATACGATGTGCTGACGGACAAACTTGCCAAGCCGTACGAACTGAATGCGGATGGCATTGATAACCTCCTCCAAAACGTTGAAGACGCCGGGATCAGTGTGGTTGATGCCAATGGTGACCCTGATCCACGGGCATTGAAGGCAACCGAAAAACTTTCCCAAAATGCGATGAAGGATACGTCCGCACCGACCGGTGTCAAGATTAACGACCCCGTTCGGATGTACCTCAAGGAGATTGGTCGGGTCAACCTGCTGACGGCTGATGAGGAAGTTAAGCTCGCCCTCCGGATTGAGCAGGGGGATGAGGTCGCTAAGCAACAGCTGGCAGAAGCAAACCTGCGGCTGGTGGTCTCCATTGCCAAGCGGTACGTCGGTCGGGGAATGCAGTTCCTAGACCTGATCCAGGAAGGAAACATGGGGCTGATGAAGGCCGTCGAGAAGTTCGACTACCGGCGGGGCTTTAAGTTTTCCACTTACGCTACCTGGTGGATCCGGCAGGCGATTACCCGGGCGATTGCCGACCAGGCGCGGACGATTCGGATTCCGGTTCACATGGTGGAAACGATTAACAAGCTGATCCGGATTCAGCGGCAGCTCCTGCAGGACCTCGGTCGGGAACCATTGCCAGAGGAAATCGGGGCAGAGATGGACATGCCAACGGAAAAGGTTCGTAACATCCTCAAGATTGCCCAGGAACCAGTTTCGCTGGAAACGCCGATTGGCGAAGAGGATGACTCCCACCTGGGCGACTTTATTGAGGACCAGGATGCGACGAGTCCGGCTGACCACGCGGCTTACGAAATGATGAAGAAGCAGTTGGAAAATGTCCTGGACACTCTGACCGACCGGGAAGAAAATGTCCTGCGGCTACGCTTTGGTCTCGACGACGGGCGGACCCGGACCCTGGAAGAAGTTGGGAAGGTCTTCGGTGTTACCCGGGAACGGATTCGGCAAATTGAAGCGAAGGCTTTGCGGAAGCTGCGTCACCCATCTCGTTCTAAGCAGCTAAAGGACTTCTTAGAGTAGTCCCTACTAAACTAAATACGGATTATTTCCCTAAGCACGTTAAATTTTTAACAATTTAGCGTGCTTTTTTGCAATAATTAAAATCAAATTAACGAATTATTAAAAACTTCTTGACGAAAATTTATTCGAATAATAAAATTATTTAAGTAAAGTTGTTATTGCTTAGAGACAGAGAGGGAGTTGCAGTATGCCTGAATTATCAACGGATTTATACGGAACTATTAGCCATAAGCTGGACGCCTTAAAACCATCTGGGATTCGTGCTTTCGATAAGGAAGTTTCACGGATTCCGGGAATTATTAAGCTGACCGTGGGTGAACCGGATTTTAACACACCGGAACACGTCAAGCGGGCGGCAATCAAGAGTATTCAAAATGATGATTCGCACTACGCACCACAGGCCGGGAAGCCGGAGCTGTTAGCGGCAATCAGCGATTATATTAAGCAGACCCGTCAGGTCGAATATGATCCCGCTAGTGAAGTAGTAGTGACGGTGGGGGCCACTGAGGCGCTCGACGCAACCCTGTTTAGCCTCTTGAACACTGGGGATAAGGTGATTGTT
Organism: Limosilactobacillus oris DSM 4864; assembly: GCF_001434465.1. Classification (GTDB taxonomy): domain Bacteria; phylum Bacillota; class Bacilli; order Lactobacillales; family Lactobacillaceae; genus Limosilactobacillus; species Limosilactobacillus oris. The sequence goes on along the minus strand of NZ_AZGE01000001.1, from coordinate 258,074 downwards.
CCTACCCCGGCCTTTGCACTCTACTTTCCGTTAATTGCCATGACCGGGGCTACGGCAGTCCAAGTTGACACGTCTGCCGATGGCTTCGTTCTGACGCCGGAACGGCTGGAAGAGGTCTTAGAACAGGAAGGGACTGGGGTTAAAGCGGTCCTCCTCAACTATCCAAGCAACCCGACCGGGCGGGAATACCCCGCAGACGTGCTCGCTGGGCTGGCTAAAGTCATTGCCGCTCACCACCTTTATGCCATTGCGGACGAAATTTACAGTGAGTTGGTCTATGGGGTAGAGCACGCCTCGATTGCCAGCATGATTCCTGAACGGACCCTGCTGATTTCCGGACTCTCGAAGTCTCACGCAATGACCGGTTACCGGCTGGGCTACATCGCCGGGCCAGCTAAAATCATGAAGAGCATTTTGAAGATGCACTGTTACCTGGTAACCACCGTTACTGACAGCACCCAGGCCGCGGCCACGGAAGCATTGGTCAACGGTCTTGATGACCCGCTCGCTTTCCGCCAATCCTATGAGAAACGCCGGGACATGGTCATCGCGGGGCTTTCCAAGTTAGGCTTTGAAATGGCCACGCCAGAAGGAGCCTTTTACATCTTTGCTAAGATTCCAGCGGCCTTTGGCAAAGACGATGAACAATTTGCCCGGGATCTGGCCAGCCAGGCAAAAGTTGGGGTGACCCCGGGGAGTGCCTTTGGCGCCGGTGGCGAAGGCTACATTCGCTTATCCTACGCGTCCTCTGAAGCTGATATTCAGGAATGCTTAAAGCGGATTGCAAGTTTTGTTGAAAAAATTGCTGAATAAGAAATGATTCCAGGGAGAACGGGGAAATTCCTCAGGCTCCCTGCTTTTTTGGTATAATTATTCCTGAATAACTGATAAAGGAAGAATGATAAACGTGGATGCGCAACACCTTTCAAAACGGCTGGCGGTGGTCGCTTCATTTGTTCCCCAGGGAGCGCGACTCGCGGATATTGGGTCGGATCACGCCTACCTGCCGGCAGCCCTAGCGTTAGCTGGGAAAATCGACCAAGCAGTAGCGGGTGAAGTTGTCGCGGGGCCGTACCAGAACATGGCAAATGAGATTCAGCAAAGTGGCCTCGGTGGACAGGTTATCCCCCGTTTGGCAAATGGTCTCGCCGCAATTCACCCAGGCGACCACATTGATACCGTGGTAATAGCGGGGATGGGCGGGACGCTGATCGCCGATATCTTGGAACGGGGGCAAAAACAGCTGGCCGGCGTTCAGCGCTTGATTCTCCAACCCAACGTTGGCGAACCGCGCCTGCGCGCCTGGCTGCAAGCTCACCGCTACCAAATTATGGCAGAACGCTTAGTCAAAGAAGACGGGCATATTTATGAAATTATCGTTGCCGAGCCGTCACCAGTTCCGTTCCGGTATAGCGATTACGAGTTGCAGTTTGGCCCACTGCTGTTGGAGAAAAAGGGCCCCATCTTTGCGGAAAAGTGGCAGGATTATATTCAACGGCAGATAGCGGTGCTAAAACAAATTGCAGCGGCAAAACAGCCCCCAGTGGCGAAGATGGAACAGTTAAAAGCGGCAATTGCAATTGTTAAGGAGGCGCTTGCGGATGATTAATGGGACGACGTTAATTCAACGTTTTGAACGGTTTGCCAGCCCCCAGCTGGCTGAGAAATGGGATCACGTTGGCTTACAAGTCGGGGACCCGGACCAGCCCCTGCGGCGGTTAATGACCAGCTTAGATGTCCGGCCCGAGACCGTCGCCGAGGCAATTGACCAGCAGGTTGATTTTATTTTTGCCCACCACCCGGTGATGTTTCATCCAGCGCAGAATTTGGATACCAGAAATCCGCAGAATCAGATGTATGCCGACTTGCTTGCTCATCACATTACGGTTTATGCTGCCCATACCAACCTTGACACCGCCAATGGGGGGATGAATGACTGGCTTGCCGCCAAACTGGGTTTGACTAACTGCCAGCCATTGGTTCCAGCGGGAACGGACCCCATCACTGGCGCTCCCGTTGGGATGGGACGGATTGGTAACTTCAACGGTCAAATGACACCCCGGGAGTTTGCTGATTACTGCCGCCGGTTATTTGGCGTGGCGGGCCTGCGCTTGATTAACCACCCTGATGATGGCCGGAAAGAAATTCACCGGGTAGCTGTTCTCGGCGGTGCCGGTCAGGACTTTTACGCCGACGCCGTTCGAATGGGCGCGGATGTTTACGTGACTGGGGATGTTAGTTACCACTTCGCCCATGATATGCTTGCCAACCACCTGACCGTGGTGGATCCGGGCCACCATATTGAGGCGGTTTGTGAATACCAGCTGGCGGAGCTTTTTAGAAGCTGGCAAGCGGAGAACGACGGCTGGGATTTTGAGATTGTCGAAAACCAGCTCAACACGGATCCTTTTACTTTTGTAGTTGATGGAAAGGAAAATCAATAATGGCAAATGAACAGTACGAAGGTTTACTAGACCGTTTCTTAAAATATGTCAAAACCGAAACCCGTTCCAACCCGGCGGCGACGACGGTTCCGTCTGACCCTAAGGAAACCGCGTTTTTAAAAGAGCTGGCAAGGGAGCTGGAGGGGTTAGGCCTGGCAAACGTGCACATTAACCAGCAAAGTTCGTACCTGATGGCGACAATTCCAAGCAACCTGGATTATCAGGTGCCGGTACTGGGACTGATTGCCCATGTCGATACGGCGGATTTTAATGCCCACAACGTTAATCCGCAAATTGTCGAGAACTACGACGGCCATTCGCCGATTCAACTCGACGGGGATGGCAAGTACCAGTTGACGGTTGACGAGTTTCCGGCGCTCCGGAATTACCAGGGAAACACCCTGATTACAACTGACGGGTCAACTCTCCTGGGGGCGGATGATAAGTCAGGAGTTGCGGAAATTATTACACTGGCGGCGTACTTAGTGGCCCATCCAGAAGTTAAGCATGGCGAGATCAGGATTGGCCTGGGGCCGGATGAAGAAATCGGAACCGGTGCTGATCACTTTGACGTTGCGGACTTTGGGGCTGATATTGCCTACACCGTTGACGGTGGGCCGCTTGGTGAGCTGGAGTACGAAACCTTTAACGCGGCGCAGGCGGAGATTGAAATCGAAGGCAAGGATGTTCACACGGCGGTTGCGAAGGGGACGATGGTCAATGCCATCCAGGTTGCCATTGACCTCCATAATAGCCTGCCTGCCCATGAACGGGCCGAGCGGACGGCAGGACGGGAAGGGTTCTTCCACCTATATAAGTTTACCGGTACGGTTGACCATGCCACGATGACCTACATTATTCGCGATCATGACCGGCAAAGTTTTGAGGAACGCAAGCACCTCCTGAAACGAATCGTAACTGGTTTGAACACCGAATTGGGTGCCGACTGTATCAGCATGAAGCTATATGATCAGTATTACAACCTCAAGGATGCCTTAAAGGGACACATGGAAGTGGTTGAACTAGCTAAGCAGGCGATGGAAAACCTGGGGATTACGCCCAATATCTATCCTGTTCGTGGGGGAACGGACGGGTCGACGATTTCCTACCTAGGTTTGCCGACCCCGAACCTCTTTGCTGGTGGCGAAAATATGCACTCCCGCTTTGAATATGTTTCCCTCCAAACGATGGAACGAGCGGTTGATGTCTTGCTTGAGATTATTCGGCTGAACAGTCGACAATAATATAAAAACGCCAGACCGAAAATTTTCAGTCTGGCGTTTTTGAACTCAAATTATTAAAATTACTTTTCCTGTTTAGCCGGATCGGCCTTGCCGGTAATAGCGTTGACAGCATTAACCGCAATCAAGGCCATGACGGCACCAATGACGGCAACTGCCGTATAGTCGGGAGTCATTCCTTCCAACTGGGAGGTAATGTAGGCTAATACCTCGGCCAGAATTAGTCCCCAGATTGCAGCAACAATGTTTTTAGATAGCAGATTCATTAGTTTCATCCCCTCTGTATAATAAACATTTTAGCACAACTGAACGCGAAAGGCAGGGGTAAAAAGTCATCACGCCAGGAATCTTTTGTTATAATTTGAAAGAAAGGGGGCGGCCAAACGTGAATTATGTACCATTAGAGGTGCACAGCAGTTATAGCTTACTCCAGAGTCCGACTCGGATTCCGGACCTGGTTAAGGCGGCCAAACAGCGGGGGTACACCGCCCTGGCCTTGACTGATCAAAATATATTATATGGGGCTGTCGATTTTTATAATACTGCCCGACAGGCAGGAATTAAGCCGCTGTTAGGATTAGAAATCACAGTGGCCCTGGACGAGCTTGCGGGGAGTCAGCTCAAGATGACTTTGCTGGCGAAAAATGAGCAGGGTTACCGCAACCTAATGGACATTTCGACACGCCAGCAGACCGCAGAGCGCGGGAAGACAATAACGTTCACGGAACTGGCAGGATTACTGAAGGAAGTAGTCGTAATCCTGCCAGTCCAGCTGGCGGTGCTGAATTTGATCCGCCAGGGGACCGGCTGGCTGACTTCCCTGCAGCAAACCGTTGGCCGCAATCTCTATCTCGGGATCAACTTGCAATTGGATGAAGTTGAACGCTCCTCCCTCCAGCGTTTTGCCCAGGAGGCGGGTGTCCCCATTGTCGCCACGACGCCAGTTGACTATTTGAACGCGACCGACCTTTTTGCCACGAAGACCCTCCAGGCGATTGGTCAGGGGGCCCAGCTGACTGACCTGGACGCCCAGGCAACCGCCACGGGGGATAACTATCTGCCGGTACGTCAGCAGGTGGAAGCTGCCTACCATCAGCTCGGTCTAGCCGCTGCCGTTGATAATACAGCGGTCATTGCTGACCAGTGCAACGTTGAATTAAAGTTTCAGGCCCCAGTCCTGCCGCATTATCAGACCCCCCACGGGGAAACGGCGGTTGATTACCTCCGTCAACTATGTCTTGCCGGACTAAAAAAGCGACCGCTAGCGGCTGGCTATTCGGCGACAGCTTATCGGCAACGCTTAGACCATGAGCTGGCGATTATTCACCGGATGGGGTTCGATGATTACTTCCTGATTGTCTGGGACGTAATGAATTTTGCCCACCGGACAAAGATCACAACCGATCCGGGCCGGGGCTCGGCAGCCGGTTCTCTGGTGGCCTATGCCCTCGCGATTACCGAAGTCGACCCGCTGGAGTACCAGTTGCTATTCGAACGTTTCCTTAACCCAGAGCGGGCGCAGATGCCTGATATCGACTTGGATATTCCCGACAACCGCCGGGAGGAAGTCCTGGCATACGTTCATAGGAAGTACGGGCATGAGCGGGTGGCGCAGATCATTACTTTTGGGACCCTCGCTGCTAAACAGGTTCTCCGGGATGTCAGCCGGGTTTTCAAGCTGACAAAATTTGAGACAACAACCCTGCTGGATGCACTGCCGCGGGGCGGATCGTTTACCCTTGACCAGGCCCTCGCGGAGTCGCAGCGTTTGAAGAACCTCCTCAATGACCAGCCAAAACTCCGGCAGCTCTTTCAAGTGGCTCGGCAGTTGGAGGGGTTGCCCCGGCACTACTCAACCCATGCGGCCGGGATCGTCCTGTCGGCTGCTCCCCTGCACGAGATTGTTCCGTTGCAGGCGGGGAGTGAGGGACTCTTAATGACGCAGTTTCCAAAGGACACGGTGGAAGCACTGGGCCTGCTGAAAATGGATTTTCTGGGCTTACGCAACCTGTCGATCATGGACAATACGCTCCGGATGATTCGCCAACAGGAGCCCCAGTTTAGCCTGGAGCGGGTCAGCCTGGCCGACCCGGCCACCCTGCAGCTGTTCCAGCGCGGGCAGACTGACGGGGTGTTCCAATTTGAATCAGCTGGGATTCGGAATGTTTTGACCGCCTTGCATCCCGACCACTTTGAAGATATTGTGGCAGTCAACGCCCTCTACCGCCCTGGTCCGTTGGAAAACATCAGCCACTTCATCGCCCGGAAGCAGGGGCAGGAGCCGGTGCGGCTACCGGATCAATCCCTAGCGCCAATTCTTGCGCCCACCTACGGAATCCTAGTTTACCAGGAACAGGTTATGCAACTGGCGTCAGCCATGGCGGGCTTTACTCTGGGGGAAGCCGATTTGCTGCGGCGGGCAATGAGTAAGAAGAAAAAGCAGACCATGGATAACATGCGGGCTAAGTTTATGGCCGGGGCCCGGGCAAAGGGCTACCAGTCAGCCTTAGCCAGTCAGGTGTTTGACTACATTGACCAGTTTGCCAATTATGGGTTCAACCGCTCCCACGCCGTTGCCTATTCTAAGATGGCCTTTGAAATGGCCTACCTCAAGTGTCACTACCCGACAGAGTTCTATACGGCACTGCTTAATGCGGAGGGGAACATCACCAAACTTCGCCAGCACGTTACCAACGCGCAGCGGATGGGTGTTAAAATCAATGGCCCCCGCATCAACCTTAGCCGGGCCCAGTTTACGGTTCATGACCAGCAAATTTACTTTGGTTTAACCGCCATCAAGGGGGTTCGCCGGGACTTTATTGCGGATTTGCTGCAGGAACGGGACAGTAACGGTTCTTTCAAGGATATTCGGGACCTCATTCACCGCTTGCCAGACAAGTGGCAAAAAGAGGAGGTGCTTACTCCGCTGATTTATGCGGGGGCCCTTGATGGCCTCGGTTACAACCGGGCGGAAATGATAGAGAGCTTGCCTAACCTCCTATCGGGGATCGAATTACTGGCGACCTTGCCGGGCCTCTCCGGTGATCCAAGCCTCCAGTCTTCAATCAGTCACCGGCAGGAATACCCGCTGACGACCCGGCTGGCCAAAGAAAATGAACTCCTAGGCGTCTACCTGTCCGGGCATCCGGTCAGTCAGTACCGCCAGCTTGCCAGTCGTTTGCGGGCCGGACGGGTAGCTGACCTGCGTCCAAACCAGCGGGTAACCCTGATCCTATTTATTAACCGGGTCAAGGTAATCCACACGAAGAAGGATCACCGCCCGATGGCCTTTATATCCGGCTCGGACGAGAGCGGCCTCCTGGACGTGACCGTGTTTCCACAACAATACCAACAGTTCCAAGAATTGTTAGAGCGGAACCAGATCCTCGTAATTACGGGCAAGACCGAAGAACGGGCGGGGCACGGCCTCCAGGTGGTTGCCCAGCAGGTTCAGGATGCTAAGGATCTCCAGAAGCAGCTGATTCCGGCTGCTCGCTGGGTCCTGAGGGTTACCGCAAAAAATGACACGCCGGCACTTCGGCAGGCGCTGCACCGCTTTATGCAGCAGCACCGGGGTCCCGTCCCAGTGCTATTGTATTATCCGCATACTGATACGAAGCTGCTGGAACCTAGCAGCCGGTGGATGAATTCTGCTCCCGCCACCCGGCAGGGACTTGCCGAACTTCTGGGGGCAGATAACGTTGTCCTTCAATCACTGAAAAATTAGAGGGTGATGAGAAATAAAAACAATTTCCTGATGACAGCGTTTTCTTGCGAACTTTTGAACAAAAAATAAAGACACCTATTTTGAAAAGTGCTATTATACAAGTGTGCAAATGAGGGATGCAAATGGCAGACCGCAGTTGATGCATAAATGCAAAAGGAGAGATTCATTTATGAAGAAAACCAAGATTGTAAGTACCCTTGGTCCTGCAAGTACTGATGTCGATACAATCGTTAAGTTGATTCAAGCGGGTGCGAACGTTTTCCGCTTCAACTTCTCACACGGTGACCACCCAGAACACCTGGGTCGGATGCAAAACGTTAAGAAGGCGGAAGAAATCACCGGCAAGCACGTTGGTATCATGCTTGATACTAAGGGTGCTGAAATTCGGACTACTGTTCAAAAGGAAGGTAAGATCGAATACAACATTGGTGATGAAGTACGGATTTCAATGGATGCTTCTATTGAAGGTACTCATGACAAGATTGCTGTTACCTACCCAGGCCTGTACGATGACACTCATGTTGGTGGCCACGTCCTCTTCGATGATGGTCTGATTGACATGCAAATCGAAGAAAAGGATGACGCTAACCGTGAATTGGTCTGCAAGGTCCTGAACCACGGTGTCCTCGGCTCACGGAAGGGTGTTAACGCTCCTGGTGTTTCCATCAACCTGCCAGGTATTACTGAAAAGGACAGCAGCGACATTCGCTTCGGTCTGGACAACAAGATCAACTTCATCTCTGCATCCTTCGTTCGGAAGCCACAGGATGTTCAAGACATTCGTGAACTCCTCAAGGAAAAGAACATGGAAGACGTTCAAATCTTCCCAAAGATCGAATCTCAAGAAGGGATCGACAACTTCGAATCCATCATCGAAGTTTCTGATGGTCTGATGGTTCCTCGTGGTGACATGGGGGTTGAAATTCCAGCTGAAAATGTGCCAATCGTTCAGAAGCACATGATCAAGCGTTGTAACGAACTGGGCAAGCCAGTTATCACCGCTACCCAAATGCTGGACTCCATGCAAGAAAACCCACGGCCAACTCGTGCCGAAGTATCTGACGTTGCTAACGCCGTCTTTGATGGTACTGACGCCACGATGCTTTCTGGTGAAAGTGCCAACGGTGACTACCCAGTAGAATCAGTTGCCATGATGAACGCCATTGACATCAAGGCTGAAAACCACCTCTGGGAATTCGGTACTGAAACCTTCGATTGGGACAAGTCCGACGTTACTGAAACGATCGGTTCTGCTGTTGCCAACGCTGCTAAGGACATGGACATCCACACCATTGTTGCCTACACTGCTTCAGGCTACACTGCTAAGATGATCTCTAAGTACCGTCCAAACGCTGACATCGTTGCCTTGACGCCAAACGAACGGGTAGAACGCGGCCTGATGATCAACTGGGGTGTTCAACCATACGTTGTTGACGAAATGAAGAACACTGATAAGATGTTCGACCTGGCAGCTAAGAAGGCGGTTGAACTTGGCTTTGCTAAGAAGGGCGACAAGATCATCATCGTTGCTGGTGTTCCTTTGGGTGTTCCAGGTGCAACCAACATGATGCGTGTTAAGACGATCGACTAATTAAAATTAGCATTGATCGCAAAAAGGGCTAGACGTTTGTCTGGCTCTTTTTTAGTAGTGCTGGTCAAACCATTTTCAGCCGTGTAAAATAATAAGAAGGATTTAAAAGGAAGATGGGGTAAAATATGAATTCAGCATTAGGAAAAGTTGTTTCAGCGGTGATGATTGACGAAAATGACCAGGACTACTTTGTTCAGCCGGACCGGAACGGGCAGACTTATCGCTTGCCAAAGGCAGAAAGTCCCCAGCAGCTCCATATTGGTGGTCAGGTCCAGGGCTTTGTGTACGAGAACGAAGATCACCAACTGCAAATGACCTGTCAGCACATTCCCACCGTCCAAGTTGACCACTATGATTACGGGACGGTGGTCAGCGTTCGTCGAGATTTAGGGGTCTTTGTAGACATCGGTTTGCCAAACAAGGACATCGTGGTGTCATTAGATGACCTGCCGGAGTTAAAGCACCTCTGGCCCCAACCAGGTGACCGTCTACTGATGGCGCTGCGGGTGGACGATAAGGACCGTATCTGGGGCCAGTTAGCGGATGACCAGATTTACCAAACCATCTCAAATGCCCCGTCAAAAAGAGCAATGAACCGGGACGTGATGGCGACCGTCTACCGCCTGAAGCTGAATGGTACCCACGTGCTTACCGATGATTACCAGCTGGGCTTTATCCACCCCAGTGAGCGTGACCAGGAACCCCGTCTCGGTCAACGGGTCAAAGCCCGGGTGATTGGCTTGTCGTCACACGGCAGCCTGAACCTTTCCTTGAAGCCCCGGGCCTACCAGGCGATTGGGGAAGATGCGGCGATGATTTTAACCATGTTAAAGCATGACTTAAACCAGCGGTTGCCGTATACGGATAAGACCGACCCGCAGGTAATCCGGCAGGTTTTCGGCATCAGCAAGGGCCAGTTTAAGCGGGCCGTGGGACACCTGCTGAAGGCTGGCCTGGTTGAAGAAACAAATGGCCAGCTGCTCCTGCTCAAGAAAGAAGAGTAGTCGGCATGGAGGAACTTGTTGATAAATACCTGGCCTACTTAAAGGGGAGTCAGGGGCGGTCGGCTAATACGCTCATGAGCTACCGGCGGGACCTGGACCAAGCGGCGGCCTTCTTACAAGCACAGGGTGTCGGGAAGTGGTCGGCGGTAGATCAATACCAGCTGTTAGCGTTAATCGCTGAGCAGAAAAAACGGGGCCGGTCACCGGCGACTATTAACCGTCAGCTATCCGCTCTGCGCCAGTTTTACCGCTACTTGGTCCGTCACCAGCAGCTGCGGTTTAACCCCATGGAGCTGGTCGATAACCAGCAATTAACTGAGAAGCTGCCGCCAGAGATTCTGACCGAACCGGAAATCAAGCAGCTGCTAGCGGCCCCCGACCAGGCGCACGCCCTCGGAAAGCGTGACCGGGCGCTCCTTGCGGTCTTAGCGACCACCGGAATGCGGGTCAGTGAATTAGTCGACCTGCTGGTCACGGATTTACACCTTGATATTAAGATGATTCGGCTCGGCAGCGGGGGCCGGCGGGAACGGCTGGTACCGATTAGTGACCAGGCAGTTCAGGAATTAAAACAGTACCTAGCCGCTGTCCGCCCGCTGTTAGTGGCGGAGGGTGAACAAGCGGTCTTTGTCAACGCCCATGGCCACCAGTTAACGCGTCAGGGTGTCTGGAAGAATCTTCGCACCCTGGTCCGGCAAGCGGGGATTGAAAAAGCCGTGACTCCCCGGACGCTACGCTATTCTTTTGCCGTCCACCTCTTGCGGAGCGGGGCTGATGGCCGGCTGATTCAAGAAATGCTTGGTTATAGCGAGCTGCGGGCAATTAAACCCTACTTAAAAATGACGGTTCAGGAATTAAGCGCTGACTACCGCCAGCACCAACCGAAAATTTGAGGAGTGAAGAAGCGTGCTAGTACGGTACCGAAAGGATTATGAAAAAATTGCGATGGGCTTGTTGTCCCTGGTCCCCGACCTGCGAAATTACGGCCGGTTTACGGATGAACTGACGGGGGCGTTAACTGCGGGCTACCCCGTTTACCTGTGGAAGGATGCCGAGGATAACCACTTCATTGCAATCGCGATTGTGGAGGAGGGGACCGATTACCTGCTTTTACGGCAGCTTTCGTTTACCCCGAGTGAGCGGTCTGGCAAGAACGTCTTTGCCCTTTTGACCGCTCTCCAGGACCAGTATCCGGGGAAACGGTTAATGGGAACCCTCAAGAACCAGTCGCTAATTACCAATTGGGAGCAGTTTAATGAGCACTAAACCAGTTACGGAACATCCATACCAGCCAACAATTAAAATTGCCGATTTCGAGGGTCCACTGGACTTGCTCCTGCACCTTATTCGGGAAAATAAGATGGATATTTATGATATTCAGATTGCCCGCATTACTAGTCAGTACCTAGATTTTTTGCACCAGCAACAGGCTCACCAGCTGGAGATTGCTGGTGATTATTTCGTGATGGCGGCGACTTTGATGAACATCAAAAGCCAGTTGCTCTTACCACAACCGAGCGAACCGGATGAAGAGGCTGAGGAGCTGCCGGATCCACGGGAAGAGCTGGTTGAGCAACTGCTGGAATACCAGCGGTACAAGAAAGCAGCAGACCAGTTAAAGGATAAAGAAAATTTGCGCCAGCAGGAGTACACCCGTCCCGCCATGCACGTTCCCCGGGAGCTGATTAGCGCCCACGTGGAACCAGGGGTGACGGTCGACCAGCTTCAGGCGGCCTTTGTGGAAGTATTAAAAAAACACCGGCTAGCCCAGCCGCTGGTTGAAACGGTTGCAACCGAAAAGGTTAGTGTGGCCGAAAGAATGGCTGCGGTGGTCAAGCAGGTGAAGGCCGGGCCGGTCCAGTTTACCGCCCTGTTTGCTGGTGATCGCAGCCGTGACCAGTTAGTGACGACTTTTATTGCAGTCTTGGAATTAAGCAAGCACCAACGGATTGCGGTGCAGCAGGCGGAACTGTTTGGCCCGATTATTTTAGTGAAGGGAACGCGAATTGATGACGAAGATACAAGCAAGTAACCTGGCCCAAGTGGAGGGCCTGTTATTTATTAGTGGGGATGAGGGTATCACCCTGGGCGATCTTGCTAAAATTACTGGTTTTATGAAGCCGGCCCTGCGTGAAATGCTGGCTGCTCTCCAAGCCAAGTACGCGCAGGATCAGGACTCGGCACTGATTCTCCTTCAAAGTGCCGATACCTACCGCCTGGCGACCAAACAAGCCTTGGCGCCGGTGATCAAGCACTTCTTTGAGGTGCCATTGACGGTGCCGCTTACTACTGCCCTGCTGGAGACCCTTGCTATCATTGCCTACCGCCAGCCGATTACGCGGTTAGAAATCGATAGCATCCGCGGGGTGCAAAGCTCGGGAGGAATTCAGAAGTTGATGGTACGGGGGCTGATTGACACGAAGGGCCGGTTAGATGCCCCCGGGCGGCCGTTTTTGTACGTCACGACCGATAATTTCTTGAACTATTTTGGCCTGACCACGCTCGATGAATTACCGGCACTGCCAGAACAGGCGGACGCTGATGACGGTGCGCTGAGTGGGGACTTGTTCCTGACGGCGTTGCAGTCACGGGAACGGCATGAGGAGGATGAGTAATGGAACGTTTACAAAAAGTGATGGCGGAGGCCGGCGTGGCGTCCCGGCGGGCGTCGGAAAAGTTGATTGCGACCGGACATGTCCAAGTTAATGGACAGACGGTTACCACCTTAGGAACGAAGGTCACCGCTAAGGATAAAATTGAAGTTGACGGGATCCCGCTTCACCGGGAAAAGCAGGTTTACTATCTGTTGAACAAACCGCGGGGCGTGATTTCGAGTGCGCATGACGAAAAGGGCCGCCGGACGGTTGTTGATATCCTCCGGGAGGACGAAATTGAAGAGCGGATTTATCCCGTTGGTCGTCTGGATTATGACACGACCGGTCTCTTGTTGCTGACTAATGACGGTACTTTAGCAAACAAGATGATGCACCCTAAGTTCGCGGTCGATAAGACTTACGTCGCTAAGGTCAAGGGACTTATCAGTAATGATGACTTGAAGCAATTGCGGACGGGGGTCAAAGTTGATGGCCGGCGAACGAAGCCGGCCAAGACCCGGCTGAAGGGCACCGACCGGGAGAAGAAAACGAGTATCGTGCAGCTAACGATCCATGAGGGGCACTACCACCAGGTTAAACGGATGCTGGCGGCAGTCGGTCACCCGGTGATTAAACTTCACCGTGAGAGCTATGGCTTCCTGAACCTCCAGGGAGTTCAGCCAGGGGACTATCGGGAATTGCGCCCTGAAGAAGTCAAACGGTTGAACCGCTTGTAAGCTATTAGGCAGGACAGGGACCCCAGCAGGTGAGAGACAGGGAACCGGTTTTGCTCTAGTTTTAAAACGGAGCAAGGATGGTAAAACGGATGAAAAAGGCGAATATCCGCGAAGCAAGGCGTGGTTGCTAGAAGCCATCAGCGTTGACACGGCGCGGAATTCTCGCTACAATGAAAACGTACAATATGAACTGATTCGTCTTCAAGGCAGGGTGCAATTCCCGACCGGCGGTTACAGCCCGCAACCCGTGTGAACGGTTGAATCTGGTGTAAGTCCAGTGCCGACAGTAAAGTCTGGTATAGAGAAGATTTCTATAAAGTAATGCGTTGTTGACTGTAAGCAGTTGACAGCGCCTTTTCTTTGTGGAAGGGCCAACGAAGGCAATCTCAATGGAGGTTGTTGATTTATGACAGTATCACATCAGCGTATTCAACGGATGGTTGGCATCGCTTGTTTGGGTGCCTTAGCGTTTATCCTAATGATGTTTGAGTTTCCCATCATTCCGGTTGCTTCATACCTTAAAATCGATTTTTCCGACATTCCGGTGCTACTGGGCGGTTACCTCTACGGACCGTTGGCGGGGGTCGTGGTGGCCTTTATCAAGTGTTTTCTGCACGCGATGGTCAATGGTTTTGCAATCGGTGACCTGATTGGGGTTGGCAGTGACTTCATTTCGTCATTAGCGTTGTTATTCCCGTTTTACTATGTCTGGCGGCACCAGGGATGGTCCTTTAAGCGGCAGGCGCTGACGGCCATTCCACTGGCAACGCTGGTGCTGACCGTAGTGATGTCTCTACTGAACCTTTGGGTGATCACACCGCTCTACATGGCGGTTTGGCACTGGCAGTCTTCACTGCCGGTAGCCCAGCTAGTGGCCCTGGGGGTGTTGCCGTTTAACATTGTCAAGGGCTTGCTGCTGTCGATTGTCTTTATCTTAATCGCTGCTCATCTACGGCAGTGGCTGCAGCGCCACCGGATGGAATAATTACTGTCAGGATAGTAAGACTTCACTTGCACGGGAAGTGTAGGTGGAGTCTTCTTTCTTTTTTGTGGTAAAGTAATTTTGGGACAGGGCCGTTGCAGGTTAGCAACCGTGCGTCAGCACCATGAGCCTGATTACCGATCGGGTAAACTTTTTGCCCGAATTACATGAAAACGACCACTTTTACCGTATTATTTAAAGGGGAGGGGAATGTGGTGATGAATACATACCTACTGCGCTTATGCAGCTACCACCAGCCGCGGCGAGAACGGGTGATTGAGAACGTCCTGGCTAATCGGCAGACGGTAGCGACCCTTTTCTGGGCCCAGCATTACGGGATTTTAACCTGGCTTGGTGCGCGGCGCCGTCTCAGCCGGGCGCAATTTGACCAGGAAGTTGCAGTGTTGATCGGGGCGGGCCTGCTTGAACGCGTCGGTGCTGACGAAATAAAACTGACGGCGGCCGGGGTTAGCTATGAGGAAAGCCAACCGTCACCTTACCAGCCTCACTTTTATCCTTGGTACTGGCTTGCCAATACGCAGACAGTTCAGCGACGCCTCCTGTTGGGGTTTCAAGTGGCTTCCGAGCTTGCATACCACAACCGCTACTATGCACCCCTCGCCGTTCCATTTACGGACCAGGAAGCGGTGCGGGGCTGGTTTCGGCACTTTAAATCAGCCCAGTTTGTGCAGGAAGTATATGCAGAGCTGCACCTCCTTGCTGGTGCCTTGGCTAATGAAGACCAACGCTTGGCGGCGGCACTGGTCAACCGCTTGATTGGTCATGACCAGGCTGGGTGGACGCTTAATCAGCTAGCTGACCGCCTCCAGCTCAGTCTGGCTGATGCCCTGGTTCTTGACCATGATCTGTGGTTAGCCGTTACTGCTTTTTCCCGGCGGACGACTGGCCCGCTGGCGAGTCTGTTGCGCCCGCTCATTGCGCCAGCACCAATTTCGCGCAGTTGTCAGACAACCGTCCAGCTAGCACGCCAGGGGCTCGAGCTTGTTAGGATCGCAGAGCGCCGGCGTTTGAAACTGGGAACCGTTCGTGAACACCTCCTGACAGCTGCGATCCTGACGCCCCAGCAGCTTGACTGGGCACAACTATTGCCAGCAAAGCAGCGGAAATTTTTAGACCATCACTTTCGCGGTGATGTGATCCACTGGCGTTTTCAGGGCTGGAGCGGCGATGAGAATAGTGACTTTTATTATTTTCGCCTGTACCAAATTTATAAGGAGTATTCACAAAATGAATCGTGACCGGCTTTACCAAGCATTACAGCATCACTTTGGCTATCAAGAGTTCCGTGACGGCCAGTTGGCAACGATTGAGGCGATTTTAGCGGGGCAAGACACCATGGCAATTCTGCCTACTGGGGGAGGAAAATCGCTGCTTTACCAGCTACCAGCCTACCTCCGTCCCGGAATCGTCTTAATCGTTTCGCCGTTGATTTCACTAATGCAGGATCAAGTCGATCGCCTCCACCGCCGTGGCGAGAAACGGGTCTTGCTGCTAAGCGGCCAGGATCGGCGAACCCGGGACCAGCAATTAAGCCAGCTGGACCGGGCAAAATTTGTCTTTGCCTCCCCGGAGATCCTAGCCAATCCGGCAGTTGCTGCTTGTCTGCGCCGGGTCAATGTTGCTATGCTGACCATCGATGAGGCCCATTGCATTTCCCAGTGGGGCCCAGACTTTCGGCCGGAATACCTGTTGCTGCGCCGGTTTAGGGAAGAACTGGGGACACCACCGACTTTACTGCTGACTGCTACGGCCACCCCGCGTGTTCAGGCGGATATTATTGCTAAAATGGGGCTGACAGCTGACGAGGTGACGGTTATCCGGCGGTCAGTCAACCGGGCAAATATTTTCCTGGCAGTTGAGGAGCTGGCTTCACCGGATGAAAAGGCAGCCAGGCTGCTCCAACTGGTAAAAGAACTCTCCGGAGCAGGGATCATTTACTTCGCCAGTCGCCGCCTTGCAACGGCGACCGCTGACTGGTTGCAAAAGCAAAGTGGGTTAGCTGTGGCGGCCTACCATGCGGGGATGCCTGCCGCCGACCGTTTTCGTGTTCAGCAGCAATTCATGGCTGACGACCTTCAGCTGATTTGTGCCACGAGCGCCTTTGGGATGGGGGTAGACAAGGACGATATCCGCTTCATCATCCACTACCACCAGCCGACCAACCTTGCTGACTATGTACAGGAAATTGGCCGGGCTGGTCGTGATGGGCGGCAAAGCGTCGCGGTTTTGCTGACCTGCCCTGGCGATGACCTGCTGGCCCGGCAGCTAACGACCGTCGACCTGCCACCGCTCGGCCTGCTGGAAAAAGTTCACGCGGGGCAGTTGCCGCCGTCAGCCTTGGGCAGTAATCACGACCTCTTTACCTTTTACTTTCGCCAGCACTACACCGCCGACCAAATTGTTGCGGCGTTTAAAAAGCGGCACCGCCAGACCAATCGGCAGTTAGTACAAGTGCAAAGGTACCTGCGCCTCACTTCCTGCCGCCGGGCCTTCCTGCTTAATTACTTTGGCGAGCAGGTGGTTGAGCAGGACCGGTGTTGTGACAGTGAAGTTCCCGACTGGCGCAGTCAGTCGCTCTTGCCGCCCCGGCAGCAGCAGGTCCGTCAGACGGTTAACGATAATTGGGATCAGCACCTCCAGACTTTATTAAATCTTAGCTAAAGTTACCTTTTCGGTTTTTACCAGCTAGACAAGGGACAAATTAGTGCGCTACAATCAAAATGTTAACTTTCAATAGAGGGGAGGGGCATAGCTTATGAGTGAGAAGCGAGAAGAAAGCCGCCGCCAAAACGATGAATTGTGGGATAAGAAATTTACTGATAATGAAGATGTCGATAGCACCGGCCACCTATCGCGGACGGAACGGCGGAAGCAGGAGGCTCATAGTTCGACCATTACCACTGTTTTAGTGGTCTTAATCATCGTCCTTGCTGCTTCACCACTGATTTTCTGGTTAAACAATAAGCAGTCGTTTAACCATCCGGCCCGGACCGAGCAAACTGCGGCGGTGAGTAGTAAAAAAAAATCAACTCATCGGGTGAGTTCAACCAGCAGTCACCGGTCGGTTAGCAGCACTTCAAGGGCCGCCAGCCAAACTAGCAGTTCGTTTAACAGTGCTGCCCGGGAGGCAATGACGACTAGGCAATCAACTGCTGGTCAGGCGGCCTCCAGCAACCGGGAACCGGCTGCCAACCGGCAGTACGTGGTTGTGCGCCGGGGGCAAAGTGTTTACCGAATTGCAGCTCAGAACGGGTTAACAGCTCAAGAACTGGCCCGGCTGAACAACATTTCAATCAATACACCGATCCACCCTGGACAACAGCTCCGGGTACGGTAAATCATTAGGGAGTGGAAAGTTCATTATTATGAAAAAAGGAATTCAAGTGGCCATTGATGGTCCAGCATCGGCCGGCAAGTCGACGGTCGCCAAACTTGTTGCCAAACGCTTTAACTATGTTTACTGCGATACTGGCGCAATGTACCGGGTAGTGACGCTCGCAGCCCTTGACCAGGGGATTGCGGTGACGGATTCGACCCAGGTAAGCCAACTCGCCCGGGAAATTAAGATTAGTTTTGCTCCGGGTGAACCTGAACAGCGGGTTTTCTTAAACGGCCGCGACGTCACGACGGCTATTCGTCAGGGGCGGATCGACCAAAATGTGTCAGCAGTTGCCGCCATTCCAGCAGTCCGGGAAGAAATGACTAACCAGCAGCGGCAGATTGCCGAAGAAGGCGGGATTGTCATGGACGGCCGCGACATTGGTTCAACGGTTCTGCCAAACGCTCCCGTCAAGATTTTTATGGTTGCGACCGCTCATGAACGGGCCCGCCGCCGGTACGTCGAAAATAAGGCAAAGGGGATCGCAACTGCTTCGCTGGAGGAGCTGCAAAAGGAAATTGAATTGCGGGATCAGAAGGACTCTTCACGGAAGGTCTCACCCCTCGTTCAGGCGCCAGATGCGGTCCGCCTTGACACGACTTCCTTAACGATCGACGAAGTTGTTGACCGGATTAGCACGATTATTGAAAAAACTCTCAACGAATTGGCTTAAACACTGGAAAAGGGTGAAGTTTTCTAGTAAAATAGTCATCAGAGTTGATTGTTGCAAGGAGGATTTTTTTTAATGGCTGAAAACAACGAAAACAAGAACGATATGTTAGAAGCGCTTGATAGCATCGAAACTGTAAAGGTGGGCGATGTTGTCAAGGGTGAAGTTTTGGCAATCGATGATGATCGCCAAGCTATCGTTGGTATTAAAGATGCAGGGGTTGAAGGTGTCGTCCCTGCTAAGGAATTATCAACCAAGCCAGTTGAAGACATCAATGATGCAGTTAAAGTAGGTGACGAATTAGACTTAGTTGTCATCTCTAAGATTGGCAATGATAAGGAAAATGGTAGTTACTTACTTTCTCACCGTCGTCTGGAAGCCCGTAAGGTATGGGATGACATTCAGAAGAAGTTTGATGATGGTGAAACCATCACTGCTAAGGTTACCCAGGCAGTTAAGGGTGGTTTAGTTGTTGATGCTGGAGTACGTGGCTTTGTTCCTGCTTCAATGATCACTGATCACTACGTTGAAGACCTGAACCAATTTAAGGGTCAAGAACTGGAATTCAAGATTATTGAAATCGAACCAAGTGAAAACCGGCTGATCCTTTCCCACAAGGAAATCGTAAAGGCAGAACACGAACAAGCTGCTGAAAAGATTTTTGCTGAATTACAACCAGGTGACGTAGTTGAAGGTAAGGTTGCCCGGATGACTAACTTCGGTGCCTTTGTTGACCTTGGCGGCGTTGATGGTTTGGTTCACGTTTCTGAAATTTCCTACGACCACGTTGACAAGCCGTCAGACGTTCTGTCTGCTGGTCAAGACGTAAAGGTTAAGGTATTGAGTGTTGACCCTGACCGTGAACGGATTTCACTGTCAATCAAGCAAACTCTGCCTGGCCCATGGGATGACATCGAAGAAAAGGCTCCTGCTGGCAGCACCCTGACTGGGACTGTTAAGCGTCTGACGAGTTTCGGTGCATTCGTGGAAGTCTTCCCTGGTGTTGAAGGTTTGGTTCACATTTCCCAAATCTCCCACAAGCACATTGCTACGCCAGCTGACGTGCTGAAGCCAGGTCAAGAAGTTCAAGTGAAGGTCTTAAACGTTGACCCTGAACGGCAACGTCTTGGCCTTTCCATGAAGGCTCTTGAAGAACGTCCAAAGGGTGAAGACAGTGACAACGGTGAAAACTACCGTGGCCGTCGTCGTTCTCGGCGGAACAACAACCGTTCTGCAATGAGCAACGCCCCTGAAGAAGAAAGTGGCTTCTCAATGGGTGACTTGATTGGTGACCAATTAAAGAACCTGCGGAACTAGTTTCGCTAATTAAAAATTAACTATTAAGGAGGAAGTGGCGCCGTTGGTGGTTACTTCCTTTTTATTCTTTGAAGGAAGGTGAAAAGATGACTAATCCAGTTGTTGCAATTGTCGGTCGGCCGAACGTCGGGAAGTCGACCTTGTTTAACCGGATTGCTGGTGAACGAATCTCCATTGTCGAAGATACCCCGGGAGTCACCCGGGATCGGATATATGCACATGGAGAATGGCTCGGCAAGAACTTTAACATGATTGATACCGGAGGAATTGAGTTGTCAGACCAGCCCCTGCTGACCCAAATTCGTCAACAGGCAGAAATTGCCATTGACGAGGCCGACGTCATTGTGCTGGTGGTTGACGTTGAGAGCGGGGTGACCGATGCCGATGAGCAGGTAGCACGGATCCTTTACCGTTCCAACAAGCCAGTTGTCCTGGCGGTGAATAAGGTCGATAATCCAGAACGGCGAAATGATATTTACGACTTTTACTCTCTTGGCCTGGGCGAACCATATCCTGTTTCCAGTGTGCATGGTGTTGGCCTCGGGGACCTGTTGGATGCGGTAATCCATAACTTCCCCGAGAACGCTGCAAATGAGGATGACGATAGCATTCGCTTTAGCTTGATTGGCCGCCCAAACGTTGGGAAGTCGTCCCTGGTCAACGGCATTCTTGGTGAAAACCGGGTGATCGTGTCGAACATGGCGGGGACGACCCGGGATGCCATCAATACCCGCTTCGTCGCTAAGGACGGGCAGGAATTTACCATGATTGACACCGCGGGAATTCGCAAGCAGGGCAAGATTTACGAAAATACTGAGCGCTACGCCCTGATGCGGGCAATGCGGGCAATCGATGGGAGTGACGTTGTCCTGGTCGTGCTGAACGCCGAGGAGGGAATCCGGGAGATTGATAAGCACATCGCCGGTTACGCTCACGAAGCTGGTTGTGGGGTCATCATTGTCGTAAACAAGTGGGATACGCTAGAAGAGCGTGACCAACGGACGATGACCGACTTTACCAACTTGATCCGTCACGAGTTCCAGTACCTGTCCTATGCGCCGATTATTTTTGTATCTGCCAAGACCAAGCAGCGCTTGAACAAGCTGCCGGAAATGATTGAAGAGGTTTATGCCCACCACGAACGGCGGATCAAGTCGTCTGTTTTGAACAACGTTATTATGGACGCGATTGCTGCCAACCCGACGCCAACGCAAAACGGCAAGCGTCTGCGGATCTTTTACGCGACGCAGGTGGCAACGGCCCCACCGACCTTTGTTGTCTTTGTTAACGATCCAGAGCTGATGCACTTCTCCTACGAACGGTACTTGGAAAACCAAATTCGGCAGGCCTTTGACTTTACGGGGACCCCGATTCATATCATCAAGCGGCAGCGACAATAAAAAAGATTAAAAATCGGGTGAAATCTTGCCAAAACCGCTTGCCAGCAGGGTTTCACTATGCTAACCTTAACAATGAAATGATACGAACTCCTCGTAATTATTTCGTTAATTTTGGACCACTCAAAATTAACATTTGAGTGTCAGCATCTTGTGTGTTGACTTGTGGGAGGTGAAAACAAATGGCAAACAAAGCAGAATTAGTAAGCAATGTTGCTAATGCAACTGGCTTGACCAAGAAGGATGCTACTGCAGCTGTTGACGCTGTCTTCAGTTCAATTCAAGCATCTTTGGCCAAGGGGGAAAAGGTTCAATTGATCGGCTTCGGTAACTTCGAAGTACGTCAACGTGCTGCACGGAAGGGCCGTAACCCACAAACTGGACAAGAAATCCAAATTCCTGCAAGCAAGGTACCAGCATTCAAGCCTGGTAAAGCTTTAAAGGATGCTGTTAAGTAATTTAACAGTCTAAAGACGGTAAAGCGAGAAGGGTCTTTCCTTCTCGCTTTATTTTGTCTCATGGTATAGTAAAGGAAGTAATTACATGAGGAGGGACTATGAATGACCTATTCAGAACAAATGCTTGACCAGCTCCAGGCGGGTCAGCTAGAAGCCGCCCGGTCAAGTTTTCGCCAGGCCCTGGCAAAAGACGATGATGAGCTGCTCTTCAGTCTGGGGGAGGAGCTTTACGGTCTCGGCTTTCTTCAGCAGGCCCAGCGGGTGTACCTGACCCTGTTAGAAAGATACCCCGCCGAGGATGAGTTGCGAACCAACCTGGCAACGATTGCCATCGACGAAGGCCACAACGATGAGGCCCTTTCCTACCTTGCCCAGGTCAAGCCGGATTCACCCGCCTATTTAGAATCGTTGCTGGTCGCTGCCGACCTGTACCAGACGGAAGAAGAATTTGAGGTGACCGAACAGAAGTTGCAGGAGGCTTACCGGATTGCACCGGACGAGCCAGCAGTGGAGTTTGCCCTTGGTGAGTTTTACTTCCTGATTGGTCATTACGACGAGGCGATTCGCTACTACTTTGAGCTGATCAAGCATGGCTATACCGACTTTGCCAAGGTCGACATCGCCGGACGCTTAGGGATGTGTTACGCCCAGAGCGGGCAATTTAAGCAGGCCCTTGGTTACCTGCAGCAGGTTAAGCCGGAATACCGGACCAGCGACATCCGCTTCCAAACTGGACTGACGGAACTCTCGCTCGGCCAGTTAGACGCCGCGGAAAAAGAACTGAGCGAACTGATTGAGGATGATGACCAGTACGCGTCTGCCTACCCGGCCTTAGCCACTGCGCTGACCAAGCAGCACAAGTACCAGCAGGCCTTGAAGGTGGCCCAGGAAGGGCTGGCGGTTGACCAGTATAATGAGCAACTGTATGCCCAGGCGGCCGCGATTGTCAGTCACCTGGGAAACGCTAAGTTAATGAAAAAGTACCTGACTAAGGCTCACGAGCTGGATCCGGATAACCTGACGATTACCTTGCAGTACAGTAACTTCCTCCTGCACCAGCATGATGACAAGGCAAATATTGCCTTGCTGGCTCCCCTAACGGAAGAGGACGAGGTCGACCCCCAGGTATACTGGAACTTGGCCCGGTCGTACCAGCGAACCGAAGAATTTGCCCAGGCTGGTAAGGATTACCAGGCGGCGGCCCCTGCTTATGCTGACAACCCGACTTTCCTCAAGGAACTGGTTGGTTACTATCAGGAAACTGGACAGCGTGAGCACCTCCTGCCGACTTTGCGCCACTACCTGGAACTAGAACCAACGGATGCTGAAATGCAGGACTTATTAGCGGAATACGAAGAGTATTAAAACCGCCCATCATTCCCTCATAGTCTTGGAAAGAGGGTTCAGCTGAGCAGGCAACATCCCTATAAGAAAATAAATAGTGTAGTACCCCAATGAGCTCCAGTTCGGCTTTACCGAGCGCTGGAGCTCATTGGGCTTTTTAAAGGGAAACACTGCCAACTTACTGTCAATTAGAGGTCGGCGCTGATCAAAAGCCGTTGGTAGTAGAGCAGTGAGGCCGGATCAAGGTGGAGGGCGTCCTCAAGCTGTTGGTCACTGTCCCGGCGGTGTTCGGCCAGGTAGAGCAGGATGTAGCTTTGGTGCAGGTACTTGGGGGCGAGGCTGAACCCCAGGTATTCCTCGTCCTGGTGGAGGAACTTATGCAGGGCGGGGTTACTCAGCCGGGGATTCGTGGGGTTGAACCGCTGCTTGAGAAAGAGGTCGGACGAGTGTTGTAGCCGCTGCCGGGGAGCGAGATAGTCCAGCAACTGGCGACGAAAGCGCTGCTCAGCGGGGGTGGCCAGTGGTAGCTGACCGAAGACCTGGTAAAATCCCGGTTGGAGAAATTCACCGACCGTGAAGCCATACTTGCTCAGGAGCAGGGTGAGCCGGGTGTAGTAGTGCAAGTGCTCATCCGCTAACAACTGGTCGAGCTTTGCTAACCACTTGCTAGCAACACGCTGGTTGGGAGCCACCGCCTGCCCGTGCAGGGTAAGGGTGGGGTAGTCGCTGATCAGTTGGTGGGTGAAGAGGTAGCGAAAATAGCGGTTCAGCTG
Source organism: Limosilactobacillus oris DSM 4864 (assembly GCF_001434465.1). Lineage (GTDB taxonomy): Bacteria > Bacillota > Bacilli > Lactobacillales > Lactobacillaceae > Limosilactobacillus > Limosilactobacillus oris. Next base: position 234,395 of record NZ_AZGE01000001.1, on the reverse strand, counting down.
TGAAAGAATTTTGTTGTAAGTCGTCATGGTGATCTGCTTGTCGTCCCGGAGGTAGTTAAGGTAGGCGCGGACATCCGTTTCGGTTAGGTTGTCGAGTGTCGGTTGCTGGGCAAATTGGGGACGGTTCGCACGCAAGTAGTTAAAGAGGTTGGTAAGGCTGGTGTCGTAGGTTTTGATGGTCAGCGGGGAAAGCTCCTGCTGGTCAAGGAACCGGCGGAAATTTTGCTGGTAGGGATAATCCATGGTTGAAGCTCACTTTCAAGAAATTATTTACTTTAACTATAACACAAAAACCAAACCGCTAAATAAAGACTTTCGCATGATGAGCCGGGATTTGCTATAATCAATACTGATTGTTACAAAATTTCACGGTAAGGGATTGATGAAATGATAATAAAAAAATTACCACCAATATTTGAACCCGCCCGTCCGGTACTGCAAAAAATCGAGCAGGCGGGGTTTGAGGCCTATTTTGTCGGTGGCTGTGTTCGCGACACCATTCTCGGTGACCCGATTCATGACATTGACATTGCGACGAGTGCCTACCCTAGTGAAATTAAGCAAATTTTTAAACGGACGGTTGATACCGGAATCGAACACGGGACGGTGATGATTCTTGACCACGGGGTTGGGTATGAAACCACTACCTTCCGGACCGAGTCTGGCTACCAGGATTTCCGCCGACCAGACAATGTCACCTTCGTGCGCTCCCTAGCTGAGGACTTACAACGCCGGGACTTTACCATTAATGCCCTGGCCCTGCGTGAAAACGGCGAGGTAGTGGACCTCTTTGACGGCTTGGGTGATTTGCAGCGCCGACTGATCCGGGCGGTGGGTGACCCCAACGAACGTTTTCATGAAGACGCCCTCCGCATGATGCGCGCGGTCCGCTTCGCCAGCAAGTTGGACTTCGTGATTGACCGGCCAACCTTGGAAGGCATTAACGCCAATGCGCACCTGCTAGCTAAGATCGCTGTGGAGCGGATCCGGGTAGAACTGGAAAAAATGTTTTTAGGCCAAAACCCGCCCGCAGGGTTAAAGGACTTCCTGGAAACGGGCCTTTACCAATATTGTCCAGGACTGAAAGCTGCTCGCCAACAACTCAGTCTCCTGCTAGTGAATGCTAATGGCTGGGCCCTGACAAATGTCGACCAAGTCTGGGCATTGCTGGCTGTTCAACTGGGCTTGAGTGGAAAGCAGGCGGCTAAGTTCCTGCGTACGTGGAAAACATCGAATGAAACCATCCGTCAGGTGGGAAAGATTATTTTAGCGGTCAATGCTCTCCGCCAGAAACAAGTCACTCCAGACCTGATGTTTACGGTTGGTTGGCCGGCATTAAGCGACGCTAACCAGGTTGCGGCAGTTTACGGCTGGCAGCAAGCAGCGGCTAGTTTGAAAAAGCAGTACGATGAGTTGCCAATCAAGACGGCCAAGGAGCTGGCGGTGGATGGCCGAACTTTAATTCAGGAGGCCGGGTTAAAACCAGGCCCCGCCCTGGGAAAAGTATTGAACACCCTGGTGGAAGACGTTGTTAATGGTCGGCTGGCAAATGACAAAGCTGAGCTGCTGCAACGGGCCGCCATTTTAGGATAGCAAAGAAGGATTGATAAAATGCAAACGATGAAGGTAGAGGGGCTGACCAGTACTTACGGTGAAAAAGTCCTTTTTGACCACGTAAACTTCATTATTAATGAAAACGACCGGATTGGTCTGATCGGGGTTAACGGGAGCGGTAAAACAAGTCTGCTAAACGCTATCGCAAGGGAAACCAGTGCCGAGAGCGGGACGATTACCACGCCTAACGACTATTCGATTGGCTATCTCCGCCAACAGCCCCGGTTGGATGAAGGCAAAACCATTATGGAAGCCGTCTTTGATGGAGAACAACCGGTTTTCAAGACGATTCGGGCATACGAGCAAGCCCTGGCTGACTTTAGCGCCCATCCAGAGGACCAGCAGGCCAGCGACCGCTACACGAAGATGCAAGCACGAATGGACCAGGAGGACGCCTGGGAGGCTGATAGCCGGATTAAGACGATTTTAACCCAGCTTAAAATCACTGACACCAGCCAGCGAATCGCTGACTTGTCTGGAGGCCAGCTCAAGCGGGTTGGCCTAGCGCAAGTCTTAATTCAGCAACCTGACCTGTTGCTGTTAGACGAACCGACCAACCACCTGGATCTTGATTCGGTTGTTTGGCTACAGGACTTCCTGGCGGGCTACAAGGGAGCAGTCGTTGTCGTAACCCATGACCGTTACTTCCTGGACCAGGTCACCAACCATATTTGGGAACTTTCCTTTGGTAAACTGTACCAGTATGATGGCAATTACCAGGACTTTGTACAAAAAAAGGCCGAGCGGGTTGAACTTGCCAAGGAAACTGAACGCAAGAATCAGCAGCTCTATAAAAAGGAACTGGCCTGGATGCGGACAGGGGCCAAGGCCCGCTCAACTAAGCAGAAGGGCCGGATTAACCACTTCCACAAGCTGGAGGGGGAAATTGGCAAGCTCAAGACCGATGAGGACATCTCAATCAACCTTGGCTCCCAACGGTTGGGAAAAGATGTGATTGAGTTTAAGGATGCCAACCTTACCCTGGGCGATCACCAGATCCTTCAGGACTTTAACTGGTTGGTCCAAGCCGGTGACCGAATTGGGATTACCGGTGAAAACGGGGCTGGCAAGACTAGTCTCCTGAACGTGATTGCTGACCGGCTGCCATTAGACAGTGGGGTCGTTAAGATTGGTGAAACGGTCAAGTTAGGCTACTATACTCAGCAAACCGAGGGGGTCGATGATGACCAGCGAATGATTAGTTTCCTGACCGAGGTGGCTGATAGCGTGACGGACAAGGATGGCAACAAGCTCAGCGTTACCCAGCTCCTGGAACGCTTCCTTTTCCCACGCTTTATGCACGGCACGCTGATTCGAAAGCTATCTGGTGGTGAGAAGCGGCGGTTGTACCTGCTCAAGATTTTAATGCAGCAACCGAACGTCCTGCTCCTCGACGAGCCGACAAACGACCTGGATATTGGAACGCTGACGGTGCTAGAGGACTACCTGGATCACTTTGCAGGAACGGTCATCACGGTGTCTCACGACCGTTACTTCCTTGATAAAGTGGCGGATAACCTGCTGATTTTCCATGGACAGGGAAACATCGAACGCTACACGGGTTACTTCACGGACTACCTGAAGCAGCAACAGCAGGCTAAGGAAAGTGAGCAGGATGCTCCTAAGGCCAAAAAAGCCAAGACCAGCCGTCCCGCATCCACCCAAAAGCAGCCAGCCGAAAAGACGAAGTTGACCTATGCCGAGGAAATCGAATGGAAGCAGATCAACCAAGACCTGGATGACCTCAGCCAGAAGCAGCAGGAAATTGAAGAGGGAATGGCGGCGGCCGCTAACGACTACCCGAAACTAGCGGCTCTCCAAAAGGAATTAAATGAAGTTCAGCAGGAAGTCGATGAAAAGACGGCCCGCTGGGAATACTTGAGCAATTACGTGGAATAGTAAAGGAGTAAGACAAGTGGCAGTAAATCAAAATGAACAGCAATACCTGGACCTCGCCCGGTACGTCTTGGAAAACGGTCATGAAAAAACTGACCGGACGGGAACGGGAACCCGGTCGGTCTTTGGCTACCAGATGCGCTTTGACCTTGCAAAGGGCTTCCCGATTTTAACGACCAAGAAGGTCCCGTTTGGCTTAATCAAAAGTGAACTCTTGTGGTTCCTACGAGGCGACACCAACATCCGTTTCCTCCTCCAGCACCATAACCATATCTGGGACGAATGGGCTTTTAAGAAGTGGGTGGAAAGTGACGAGTACCAGGGCCCAGACATGACCGACTTTGGTCACCGCTGGTTGGTCGATGAGGACTTTAAGAAGCAGTACCTGGCAGAAAAGAAGGCTTTTTGCCAGCGGATCATTGACGACGCGGACTTCGCGAAAAAGTACGGGGACCTCGGCCTAGTTTACGGTAGCCAGTGGCGGCACTGGAAGACCAGCAATGGGGAAACGATTGACCAGATTGCTAACGTCATTCACCAGATCAAGACGACCTCGGATTCACGGCGGATGATTGTTTCCACTTGGAATCCAGAGGACGTGCCATCGATGGCTCTCCCACCGTGCCACACGATGTTCCAATTTTACGTTAACGATGGCAAGCTCAGCTGTCAGCTCTACCAGCGGAGTGCTGACATCTTCCTGGGAGTTCCGTTTAACATTGCCAGTTACGCGCTCCTGACCCACATGATTGCCCACCAGTGCGGTTTACAGGTGGGGGACTTCGTGCATACCTTAGGGGATGCCCACATTTACCTGAACCACCTCGACCAGATTAAGGAGCAGCTCTCCCGGACGCCGCATGAGGCACCACGGTTGATTCTGCCGGCAGAACCGAAGCTGATTGACCAGTACGAAATGGAAGACATCAAGTTGGAGGGTTACACTCACGAGGCCGCAATTAAGGCTCCGGTAGCAGTCTAGGAGGTTTTAAATGACAGAAGTAAACTTTGTGTGGGCGGAGGATCTCGACGGCTGGATTGGCAAGGACCATGACCTTCCTTGGCACGTGAGCGCGGATTTGCGTCACTTCAAGAAGGAGACGGTCGGTCATCCCGTTGTGATGGGCCGGCGTACCTACGAGTCAATTGGCCGGCCGCTGCCCCAGCGGGAGAATATCGTTCTGACTCACCATCCGATTGCTGATGAGCGGGTCCAGTCGTTTGCCACGACCGCTGATTTTAAGCAGTGGCTAGCCCAGACTGGTGCGGAAACGGTGAGCGTCATCGGCGGGGCGCAGGTGTTTGCTCAGCTGCTTGACCAGGCGACGGTGTTGACCCGGACGGTGATCAATGGTCACTATGGTGGCGATACAAAAATGCCACCGATCGATTATGATCAGTGGCACCGGGTTAGCCGCGAACCGGTCGAAGAAGCTGGCCAGGTCGTCTGCTGGTTTGAAAAATGGGTGTTAGACGTAAAAAAGAATTGAGAAGTACATCAGTGCTGTTCCGGCCAGAACGAAGAAGTGCCAGATAAAATGGGTGTAAGCGGTTGGCCGACTGTACAGCAACGCCCCTAAGGTAAAAGTAATGCCGCCGGCTAGCAAGAGGCCAAAGCCGACCGGCCCCAGTGCGTGCCAGAGGGGGAAGAAGGTAAAGACACACAGCCAGCCCATCAGGACGTAAATCAGGGTCGAGTAGTTGCTCTTGTGTTTGAGCCAGATGCTTTTGTAAACGACACCCAGGACGGCCAGTGCCCAGATAATGCCAAACATCGTCCAGCCTTCCCAGCCCCTGATGGCAACCAGACAATAGGGGGTGTAGGTGCCGGCAATTAGGATGTAGATCATGCAGTGGTCAAAGATTTGGAAGAGGTGCTTAGCCTTGGTAAAGACGAGGGCGTGGAAGAGTGTCGACGAGAGATAGAACAGGATGAGGATACTGCCGTAAACCGTAAAGGTCACGACCCGCATGGGACTTCCAGTATGAGCTGCTCTGATAATCAAAAAGACTAACCCAGCGATTGCCAGGGCGGTGCCAATCCCGTGAGTAATTGCGTTTCCAATTTCAATTAAGAGTGTTCTAGTATCTGTCTTGCTTGTTTGTGCCAACTTTATTACTCCTTTCGTACCAATCCGCGGTGAATTCTAAAGGGCTTTTTGGTATACTATTACTATAAAAAATTGAATTAGGTATTTAAATATAACCGTTTTTCGTTATAATGATTTTGTAAACCCATTACCTAGTTATCAAAACTAGGTAAAATTATAACACATAATGGCCGACAAGGAGGAGCGAATTTTCCATGTCTCAAGTAAAAATTGTCTGTGATTCATCGGCAGGCTTAACCGAAGAAGAAATTAAAAAGTATGATATTACGATTATTCCCCTAACGGTAATGATTGACGACACGATTTACGTTGAACGGGAGACCATTACTAATGACCAGTTCCCGGAAATGATGAAGAATGCTAAGTCATTACCCAAGACGTCCCAACCGCCAATCGGGAAATTCGTCGACGCCTTTGACAAGCTCGGCGCGGACGGGAGTGAAGTCCTCTGCGTAACGATGATGGAGTCGATTAGCGGGACCGTCCATGCGGCGGAGCAGGCAGCCACGATGACTAAGACGAAGGTCACGGTTTATGATTCACAGACGACCGACCAGGGGATGGCCTTTCAAATTGTTGCCGCAGCCAAGGTCCTGGAGGACGGCGGCAGTGTTGACGACGCGATTGCCAAGATGAAGGACGTCCTGGCAAAGTCAAAGCTCTACCTGGCAATTGACAACCTCGATAACCTGGTAGCAGGTGGTCGGGTTAGCAAGTTTGCCGGTGCCCTATCAAATATTCTGAATATTAAAATCATGCTTCAGGTCTACGGTGGCCAAATCCATATCATTATGAAGGGCCGCGGGACCAAGGCTATCCACAAGGAATGGGACCGGATTCTCAAGGAGATGGCGGAAGGGCCCAAACCAGTGCGGATTGGGATCTCCCATGTAGAGGGTGACAAGGAAGTTGACCGGCTCAAGGCGGCGGTCGAAGAACTTTACCCGAATATCCCAGTAGTTGTTCGGGAGACGGTGCCGATTATTGCCACCCATACGGGGATGGGCGCTTGCTGCCTGCTGTACTATACTGAATAGGTTAAGATTGACAAGGACGCAGGGTTAAACCAGCTTGCTTGGCTTGCTGTCCCGGCCTGGTGCCGCGCGGCAAGCTACTGCGTGATAACATTATTAGTTTTAAAATAGTAAAGAGACTGGGGTGGTTCCCGGTCTCTTCTTGTTCAGAGGAGGATTATGCTGTGAAGAGGAAATGGTGGCTAGGATTACTGTTGCTATGCCTGCTGGCCGTGCTTGGCGGCGGGTGGTATTTTTATAACCACCTGGCTGGGCAGCGGTCAGCAGAGCCGGTGTACGTTCAAAAGAAGGATGTTCACCTGGTGGCGGTCGGTGATTCGTTGACTTTCGGCCAGGGGGACGAAACGAAGAATGGCGGTTATGTCGGGATCATTAAGCAAAAAATTGAACACCACTACCGGCAAACCACCGTTGAAACGGCTAACTACGGCGTTAGCGGGGACCGGTCTGACCAAATCCTTGCGCGCCTAAACGCACAAAAAACGATGCGGCAGGATCTCCGCCAGGCCGATGTAATTACCATGACCGTTGGGGGAAACGACTTGCTGCAGAATCTGGAGAAAAATGTCCTAAACTCACCGCAGACGATTGACAAGGACGTTGCGGCCGCTCAGCAGACCTATACCGCAAGTTTAAATAAACTGCTCCAGGCGGTCCGCAAGGAAAACCCGCAGGCCCCGATTTTTGTCCTGAGTATCTATAACCCTGTTTATACCTACTTCCCGGATGTGGATACCATCAATGATTCCATCGCCAAGTGGAACACAACGACGGCAGCGGTGACCCGGGGATATAAGCGGGCCTACTTCGTCGACATTAATCATTTAATGTCGTGGGGACAGTACAAGACCGCGGCCCAGCGTCAACAACTGGTGCGGAAAGAAGAGCAGGCCAACCAGGGGAAGGTTACCCAGGCGCGTTTGCTTAACATTATGAAGAATAAGGATCATAATTTAAACCAGTACATTTCGACCGAAGATAATTTTCATCCCAACCACCGCGGCTACGAGCAGATGGCTGACCGCCTTTTCCAGGCAATGCAGCGGCACGACAGTTGGGAGTACGTAAAGAGGTAAACTATGGAGAAAAGATCAGTAAAGACAAACCGGCCAGTGAACCGGTGGAAGTGGGCCTTTATCGTTTTGCTGGCGGTGATTGTGCTGGCAACCGGAATCGTTGTCAACCGGGTGACGGCGCCGGCACCAACCCCAGCAGTAACCCGCAAAGCTGACATTGGCGACACCTCGATGACGGTTGAACTCAATCGTCATCAGGTGAATGCGCTAGCGGCAAACTACCTAAACCGTTTCTTGAAGGGCCAGCAGGTCAAGTACACCTTTATTGTCGGCCAGCAGTATGCGACCTTGGCCGGGGACACTAAGTTTCTGGGAGCCAAGATTCGCTTTGCCCTCAACTTTATTCCCGAGCGGCAAAAGAACGGCAATGTTTTGTTGCGGGCTAAGGGATTGTCAATTGGCCGGCTCAATATTCCTGTTAAAATCGTGATGGGCTACATTGCGAAGAACTATAATGTTCCCAAATGGGTAAAAATTGACGCGAAGAAGAAGACAATCTTATTGGATCTTAACCAGTATAGTGCTAAACGGTCGCTAAAGTATTCGGCTCAGGAAATTAACATGGCCCAGGGACGGTTTAAGTTCCTGATTACGGTTCCGACTAATTAAGAAGGGAGAGTTTTATATGAACCAGGAAAGTTTTTACCGCTACCTAATGACGCAGCGCAATCCGAACAGTGCAGACGAGATTGAGCAGTTCGCCAATAACGCCTTTTTAGACTCGGCCTTTCTGAAGCAGTCAACGGACTTTGAGGAAATTTCGCAGTATCTGGAAGAAAACGCGGATTACCTGCCGTCGATGACAATTTTTGACGCGGCTTGGCGGCGGTATTTGGATGCGATGAATTAGGAGGGAGTTAATTATGGCAACGATTCAATGGTTCCCAGGGCATATGGCTAAGGCTCTGCGGCAGATTCGTGAACAAATGCCGTTGGTTGACATTGTCTTTGAACTGGTGGATGCACGGGTCCCGTACTCGTCCCAAAATCCCGAGGTGGCCCTGGCAGCAGGCGATAAGCCCCGTTTGCTAATTATGACCAAGACCGACTTGGCAGATCCGGACCGGCTGGCGGAATGGAAGCAATACTTTACGGCGAAGGGGCAGCCATTCTTGGCACTTGATTCGCGGCAGCATAACGTCAGCAAACTGGTTACCAATAAAAGCAAGGAGATTCTCCATGACCAGTTAGCGCAGGAAGCGGCCAAGGGGCTTAAAAAGCGGCCGATTCGGGCCATGTGTGTTGGGGTACCGAATGTTGGTAAATCGACCCTCCTCAACCACCTGGTCAAGAAGAACGTCGCCCAGACGGGCAACCGCCCCGGCGTGACGACCGGGCAGCAGTGGCTGCGTTCGTCGGCGGAACTTGAGTTATTAGATACGCCTGGTGTGCTCTGGCACAAGTTTGCCAGTCCTAAGCAGGGGGTGATGCTGGCTCTTTCCGGCGCCATCAAGGATAGTCTCTATCCAAAGGACGACGTGGCCCTCTTTGCACTGGCCTACCTGCGGGAACACCAGCCGGAGTTGTTGAAGAAGCGTTACCACCTGACTGACCAGGACTTAGACCCGGCAGTTGGCAATCCCGACCTTTTGCTAACGATTACCAGCAAACTTGGTTTCCGTGACGACTATGACCGGGCCAGTGAACGGCTGATTTTTGATTTACGCAAGGGCAAGCTGGGACCCATCACGATGGAAGTTCCGAGCGATTTGAACGCGGAGGGAATCAATGAGTAAGCAGACGGTCAGTGAAGTCCGGGCCTTGCTGGCAACAATTGACAATTTGACGGATCCCCGGTTGGCCGAACTGGCTGCCGATGACCGAAAGGGAGTGCAGGCGGCACTACGGCAGCACCAGCGACGGGTAGAACGCCAGGAAGCCGCGCGTCAGGCCTTTCAGCAACGCTTTAATTACGAGCGGCAGCTCTGGCAGAGCGGTTGCCGTTACGTCGCAGGGATGGATGAAGTGGGGCGCGGTCCCCTTGCTGGCCCGGTGGTGACCTGCGCGGTAATTTTAGATCCTGATTTTGACCTGATTGGGGTAACGGACTCCAAGCAGCTGACCCGCCACGAACGGGAGCAGCTCTATCTCAGGATCGTCGATGAGGCCGTGGAAGTCAGCATTGCGGTTAACGACCGGAAAACGATCGACCGGCTGAACATCTACGCGGCAACCCAGGATGCGATGATGCGGGCGGTGCGTAATCTGAACCACCGGCCGGACCACCTGATCGTCGACGCGGTTCCGTTGCCGTTTGACTACCCGCAAACCACCCTGATCAAGGGCGACCAAAAAAGTATCAGCGTGGCGGCCGCCAGTATTGTCGCTAAGGAATACCGGGATCATCTGATGAAGGATTATGACCGGGTCTACCCCGGTTATGGCTTTGCCGAAAACATGGGCTACGGGACGAAGGAGCACCTCGCCGGACTTGCTCGCCTAGGGGCGTGCCCAATTCACCGGCGGTCGTTTAACCCGGTGCCGAAATATTTATAGTGCAAATTAGTGAAAGTCTCGTACTTATTAGGTAGGAGGCTTTTTTATGATGTCGATTCGAAAATTCTTATTACAGTTAAATTTATGCCGCGGGATTGGTCAGGTCAGCAAGGTCCGCTTGTGGCAGGCCACCAGCCAGCACCACTGCTTTACCGACCTCAAGGCACTGGCGCAGTGGACTCAGCTTGGTCCGAGTTCGCAGGAGGCACTGCTGAACAACTGGGCTAGTGACCAGCTTGCCGCGGCGGTGGAGTATAACCAGCGTTTTCCTTATATTACGATTGTGGATGATGACTACCCGGACCAGCTGCGGGAGACCTACTGTCCGCCCCTAGTTTTGTTTTATACTGGGCGCTTGGAATTGCTCAAAAATCCACTCTTGGCAGTAGTTGGTACCCGGGACATGTCTAATTACGGGGAAACGGTCTTACGGGGGCTGATTCCCCAGCTTGCCAAGCGGCAGGTTACTGTTGTAAGCGGCCTTGCCAAGGGGGTTGACGGGATGAGTCACCGGCTCGCCCTGGCCAATGACGGCCCGACCATTGGAGTAGTCGGTTGTGGCCTGGATCGGGTATATCCCACCGAAAACCGGCAGTTGCAGGAAACAGTGGCCCAGCGTGGCTTAGTTCTCTCCGAGTATGGTCGCGGCGAGCCGCCCCTGGCCTACCATTTTCCAGAGCGCAACAGGATTATTGCGGGCTTAGCCTCAACCGTGCTGGTAATTGAGGCCAAGAAGCGCAGCGGGAGTTTGATCACCGCTAATTTAGCCCTGGAGGAAAACAGGACCGTCTGTGCGGTTCCCGGTCGAATCGACACTAGCCGGTCAATGGGGTGTAACGAGCTGATTGCGGCCGGTGCCAAACCGATTCTTCGGGTTCAGGATATTTTGGACGAGTTCTTACTTTGATTAAGCGTGAACCTTGCATTTATTATGAAATTACCATAAAATCAATTTTTACATTTGACAGAGTACTGTTCCATGTAATAATAGATATGTATTAATGAAGAAAAAATATTAAATGTGAGGAGCCTGTTTATGGCAACCAAAACCGCTAAAAAAACAACGAAGGCTACCGCGACGAAAAAGAAGACGACGCGGCGCCGTTCAAAAGTGAAGAAAAATCTTGTAATTGTCGAATCACCGTCGAAGGCTAAAACGATCGGCCGCTTTTTGGGGCGCTCCTATAAGGTCGTTGCTAGTCTAGGCCACGTTCGCGACTTGCCGAAGAGCCGGATGGGGGTCGATATTGAACACGACTACCAGCCTGACTATATTTCCATCCGGGGGAAGGGTGACGTCATTAAGGAGTTGCGTAAGGATGCGAAGAACGCTAAGGCGGTCTACCTGGCATCTGACCCCGACCGGGAGGGGGAAGCAATTGCCTGGCACGTTTCCAATATTTTGAAACTAGATGATGACCAGAAGAACCGGGTAACCTTTAACGAAATTACCAAGGATGCGGTTAAGAACGCTTTTAAGGAACCGCGGACTATTAACATGGACCTGGTTGATGCCCAACAGGCACGGCGGGTGCTGGACCGGTTAGTGGGTTATTCCATCAGTCCAATCCTGTGGAAGAAGGTTAAGAAGGGACTGAGTGCCGGCCGGGTGCAGTCCGTTGCCCTTAACCTGATTATCCAACGGGAAAATGAAATCCGTAATTTCAAACCCGAAGAGTACTGGACGATTGACGCCGAATTTAAGCACGGCCGGGATAAGTTTACCGCTGCCTTCTACGGTGAAAATGATAAGAAGGTCAAGCTCAGTAATAACGAGGATGTTCAACGGATCTTGAGCAAGCTCGATAAGAAGCAGGACTTTGCTATTACCAAGGTCACGCGGAAGGAACGGCGGCGCCAACCACAACCGCCGTACACAACGTCAACGATGCAGCAGGACGCTAACCGGCGGCTAAATTTCCGGACCCGGAAGACGATGATGGCTGCGCAGATGCTTTATGAAGGAATTGACATTAAGCAGGGAGCCCCTGTCGGCCTCATCACCTATATGCGGACGGACTCCACCCGAATTGCCTCGATTGCTAAGCACGAGGCCTCGCAATTTATTCATGAGCAGTATGGTGGTGAATACGCGGCGGTCAAGCCGGTCAAAGGGAAATTGCCAGAAGGGGCTCAGGACGCCCACGAAGCAATTCGGCCAACCTCGGTTCACCGAACACCAGCCAAAATGAAACCCTACCTGACCAATGACCAGTACAAGCTATACAGCCTGATTTGGGCACGCTTTGTCGCCAGTCAGATGACCCCTGAAGTAATTGATACGATGAACGTCAACCTGGAACAGAATGGGGTTGACTTCCGTGCTAATGGTTCCAAGGTCAAGTTCCCAGGCTTTACCAAGGTCTACAAGCGGGGCGATGATAAGGATAACGTTCTTCCCGAATTGAATGAGGGGGACCAAGTGCAAATGGTCAGTGATGATCCGGCCCAGCACTTTACCCAGCCACCGGCTCGTTACACAGAAGCGGCCCTCATCAAGACCTTGGAAAGCAATGGGGTCGGCCGGCCATCGACTTACGCACCGACCCTGGACACAATCCAGCGGCGGTACTATGTTCGGCTCGTATCCCGGCACTTTGAACCGACGGAACTGGGGGAAATTGTCAATAAGATTATTGAAAAACAGTTCCCCGACATCGTTAACGCCCAGTTTACGGCGGACGTCGAGGGTGAACTAGACCAAGTCGAAGAAGGAAAACAAAACTGGATTAAGGTGGTCGACAGCTTCTACCAGCCATTCTCTAAGGAAGTCCATAATGCCGAAGAGCAGGTTGCCAAGATTCAGATGAAGGATGAGCTTGCCGGCATCGATTGTGATATTTGTGGAGCGCCAATGGTCGTCAAAATGGGCCGGTACGGTAAGTTTTACGCCTGCTCGCGCTTCCCTAACTGCCGTAATACCAAGGCCATCGTCAAGGATACCGGGGTGACCTGCCCGGTCTGCAAGCAGGGAACGGTCGTGGAACGGAAGTCCAAGAAGAACCGGGTCTTCTACGGGTGCTCCCGCTATCCTGACTGTGACTTTGTTTCCTGGGACCGCCCAATTGGCCGTGATTGCCCTAAGGATGGTCACTTCTTAGTTGAAAAGAAGGTCAAGGGGGGCAAACAGGTTATTTGTCCAAACGGTGATTACGAAGAAGCCGTTCAGAAATAAGGTAAAACCAGTAAAACTTGGCGATAAAAGTTTTACTGGTTTTTACTTTGAAAGAATTGAAAGCGCTTCGTAATTCTGCTATTGTGCAAGGGAAAGGGTTTGTATATACTAGGTGTTAAACGTTTATCAATGAAAGGGAGAAACACGATGATTACTCTGCAAAATGACGTCTTATTAGCGGTTGAAATTAATGAACTCGGTGCCCAACTGCACAGTATTAAACGCCGGGACAATGGGCTGGAATACCTCTGGCAAGGAGATGCTCGTAGTTGGGGACGGCAAGCGCCCATTCTTTTCCCGTTCGTTGGCCGGTTGAAGGATGACCAGTATGAGTTTGACCACCAAACTTATCACCAGGGTCAGCACGGTTTTGCCCGGGACCGGCAGTTCGCGGTGGTTAACCAAGATGATAATCAGGTAGTGCTGGAACAGCGCTCTGATGACGAGACGCGGCAGGTTTTTCCCTTTGAATTTATTTTACGGGTCCACTACCAATTAGTTGCCGCCCAGCTCCAGGTAAGCTATGAGGTCATTAATCCGGCAGACCGTTCATTAATTTACGCGATTGGGGCTCATCCCGGCTTTAATATGCCGTTAACACCAACCGGAGATTTTAATAATATTAAGTTTACGGTTAGCCCGGCGGAGGAATATTCCCGGATTGTCCTGGAGGGACCCTATAACGATTCTGGACACCCACGACTGATTGACATGACCACCGGCTTCAATCTTGACCACCAGTTGTTTGCCCATGATGCAATTATTTTTAAGACCGGGGGAATGGACTTTGCGGCGACGCTGACCGACTTGGCAACGGATCATGGAGTGACCGTTTCAACTAAGGAAACCCAATACGTGGGACTTTGGTCAGCCTACCCGGCCAAGGCTAATTTTGCCTGCATCGAGCCCTGGTGGGGAATTGCCGATAACGTCGCGGCAGACGGCCTGCTTCTTCATAAGCAGGGGATGTCGCGGTTGGCACCTGGTGCAAGCAAGCAGTACCACTTTAGTATCAAGCCATTCTAAACAAGCTAGTAATCAACAAAAAAGGGAAGCAAAATCTGGTTTGGATTTTGCTTCCCTTTTCCAATTGCTGTTAGTTATGCGTTCAAACACTAACTTCTATTTCTCACGGTTCTTTTCTCGCAGGTAATGCCCCAGTCCAAAGTGAACCATCGACTCTTTGCCGGTGATGATTCGCTTAATATTTCCCTTGTGCCGGTAGACTACCAGAACTGTCAGAATACCAGCGACGAGTGAGAGAACCAGGTCTCGCTCACAAAGGGCAATGATGAAAATTGAGGTGATCCCGACGATGCTGGCAGCACTCGCCATCGACGACAGGAGAAGGGTGCCGATAAAAATCAGGCAGGCAATGCCAAAGAGCGGCGGGTTATATGCCAGCAAGATCCCTGCGCTGGTCGCCACCGCTTTGCCGCCGTGAAAGTGGTCGAAAATGGAAACCGTGTGGCCGAGTGAGGCGAAGAGCCCAATCAGCAGCGGGTTGACACTGTGGCTAACCCCCAGCAGGTAGGGCTGACTGGCAGCCAGCGTTCCCTTGAGGACGTCCATGAAGAGGACGACGGTCCCAGCTGCCGGGCCTAGCGTACGGAAGGTATTAGTAGTACCGATGTTGCCACTTCCCAGCTTTCGAATGTCCTTGTGGTAGAAAATACGCCCGATCCATAAGCCTGACGGGATAGAACCGAGCAAGTAGGCGATGATAATCATCCCCCATATTTCGAACGTCATCTTTAATTCACCTCAATAATGTGCTTGTCAAAGTATTAGGATACCATGAATTCTAGTCTGGCGGTAGTTTCTCAGACTAAAAATGAGATTGGAGTTTGCGAAATAGCTTTAATTTGAGTTATTATCAATATTGTAACAATTTATCGGCGCTGCTGGCTAGGATTGCCAAGCACTAGCAGTCATGATAAAATTCAACTATCGAACATCTGTTCAAAACGCGATATGGGAGGTCATTTTGTGACCACGAAGAAAGTAAAATACGATGAATCATCAATCCAGGTCTTGAAGGGTCTGGAAGCCGTTCGCAAGCGGCCGGGAATGTATATCGGCTCGACCGATAGCCGGGGGCTGCACCACTTAGTTTACGAAATCGTCGATAACGCGGTGGATGAAGCTCTTTCTGGCTATGGTGACGAAATCAACGTGACCATTGAGGCCGACAATTCGATTACGGTTCAGGACCATGGTCGGGGGATGCCCGTGGGGATGCACGCCTCGGGTAAACCCACGCCAGAAGTTATCATGACGGTCCTTCATGCTGGTGGTAAGTTTGGCCAGGCCGATGGCTACAAGACCTCTGGTGGTCTGCACGGGGTCGGGGCCTCGGTAGTGAACGCCCTATCAACCAACTTAACGTTGACGATTGTGCGGGACCATGTTCGCTACCAGGAAAAATTTAAGAATGGTGGGCAACCAGTTGGGACCCTGAAAAAGCTGGGCAAGACCCGGGCGGATAGCGGGACAACTGTAACCTTTAAGCCGGATCCGGCCATTTTCACAACCACAACTTACGACTATAATACTTTAGCAAACCGTCTGCGGGAATCGGCATTCCTGCTCAAGGGAATCAAGATTGTCCTGACTGACAAGCGTCCGGGCCAGGAGCAGGAAAACGTCTTCCAATTTAATGACGGAATCCAGGAGTTCGTTTCCTACCTCAACGAGGGGAAAGACACCCTGGGCAAGACCCTTTACTTTGATGGTAAGGATCAAGGGGTCGAGGTCGAAGTCGCTGCCCAGTACAATGACGGTTATTCCGAAAACCTACTCTCCTTTGTCAACAATGTGCGGACGCCAGATGGTGGGACCCACGAAGCAGGATTTCGCAGCGCCTGGACCAAGACCTTTAATGAGTATGCCAAACGGGTTGGCCTCCTGAAGGCTAACGATAAAAACCTCGAGGGTAGCGACGTCCGGGAGGGGCTGACGGCGGTCATCTCAGTCCGCATTCCAGAACGGCTCCTCCAGTTTGAAGGCCAGACCAAGGATAAGCTGGGAACACCGGAAGCTCGCAAAATCGTCGATACGATCGTCAGCGAGCAGCTCAACTATGCCTTGATGGAAAATGGCGACTTCGCCCAGATGCTAATCAGAAAGGCACTCAAAGCTCGGGAAGCCCGGGAGGCGGCGCGGAAGGCCCGCAACCAGGCCCGGGGTGGCAAGCGGAAGAGCCGGAAGGAACGAAACCTGTCCGGTAAGCTCACCCCTGCCCAGTCGAAGAACGCTAACAAGAATGAACTCTTCCTGGTCGAAGGGGATTCTGCCGGCGGGTCGGCTAAGCAAGGCCGTGACCGGAAGTACCAGGCAATCCTGCCCCTTCGTGGAAAGGTGCTGAACACTGAAAAGGCGAAGCTCGACGACGTGCTGAAAAACGAGGAGCTGAACACAATCATCTATACCGTTGGTGCCGGTGCCGGATCCGAATTTGACGTTGACGACTCCAACTACGACAAGATCATTATCATGACCGATGCCGATGATGATGGGGCCCACATTCAAATCCTCCTGCTGACCTTCTTCTACAAGTATATGCGGCCGATGATCGAGGCGGGCAAGGTCTACATTGCCCTGCCACCTCTCTACCGTCTCCAGCAGGGAAAGGGCGCGAAGACGAAGATTACCTACGCCTGGACCAACGATGAACTGACTAAGCTGACCAAACGGATGGGCAAGACGGCCCAGTTGCAGCGGTTTAAGGGGCTGGGGGAAATGAATGCCGACCAGCTCTGGGAAACAACGATGAATCCGGAAACGCGGACGCTGATCCGGGTACGGATTGAAGACGCTGAGCTGGCAGAACGGCGGGTGACGACCCTGATGGGGAATAAAGTGGAACCACGGCGGGAGTGGATTGAAGAAAACGTTCAATTTACCCTGAGTGATGACCAGGAATCCGATGAGTTAGTTGCCAGCAAAAAGCACCTTAACCAATAAGTGAGAGGAAGGAATCAGTTTCGTGAGAGACGCAAAAATTGAAACAATGTCGCTTGAACGGCTCATGGGTGAGCGGTTCGGCCGTTATTCAAAATCCATCATTCAGGAACGGGCCCTGCCAGATATCCGTGATGGCCTCAAGCCGGTTCAACGGCGGATCCTATACGCGATGAATAAGGATGGCAATACCTATGACAAGGGCTTTCGGAAGTCCGCCAAGTCCGTCGGTAACGTCATGGGGAACTTTCACCCCCACGGGGACAGTTCGATTTATGAGGCCCTCGTTCGCCTTAGTCAGGATTGGAAGCTCCGTGAACCACTGGTAGAAATGCACGGTAATAACGGTTCGATGGATGGGGACCCCGCCGCGGCAATGCGGTATACTGAGGCCCGGCTAAGCAAAATTGCCGGCCTGATGCTCCAGGATATTGACAAGGACACGGTCGAAATGACCCTGAACTTCGATGATACCGAAAAGGAACCGACCGTCTTGCCGGCCCGGATTCCCAACCTGCTGGTCAACGGGGCAACCGGGATTTCCGCTGGTTATGCGACCGAAATCCCGACCCACAACCTGGGCGAGGTACTCGATGCCTTGATCTACCTCATCAAGCACCCTGACGCTAGCTTAGAGAAGCTGATGGAGTTTATCCCCGGTCCCGACTTCCCGACCGGCGGGATTGTGCAGGGGGCTGATGGCATCAAGAAAGCCTACCAGACCGGCCGCGGCCGGATCGTTGTCCGGGCCAAGACAGAAATCGAAACCCTGCGCGGCGGGCGCCAGCAGATTAACGTGACGGAGATTCCGTACGAAGTCAACAAGGCCCAGCTGGTTAAACGGATTAACGACCTCCGCTTAGCCAAGAAGGTGGAAGGAATCGTTGAAGCGCGGGATGAAACCGACCGGAGCGGCTTGCGGATCGCAATTGAGCTCAAGCGGAACACTAATGCCAACGGGATCTTAAACTACCTTTTGAAAAACACTGATCTGCAGATCAACTACAACTTCAATATGGTGGCAATTGATGACCAGCGGCCAATGCGGGTCGGTTTGAAGCACATTCTGACCTCTTACCTGGCCTTTCAAAAAGAAGTCGTCCGCCGGCGGACCAGCTATAACCTTGATAAGGCCCAGCGTCGGCTTCATATTGTCGAGGGGTTAATCAAGGCCTTGTCCATCCTCGACCAGGTCATTAAGACTATCCGGGCCAGCAAGAACCGGAAGGACGCCAAGCAGAACCTGATTGACCAGTACGCCTTTACCGATGTCCAGGCCGAAGCAATCGTAACCCTGCAGCTGTACCGGTTGACCAACACCGACGTCACGGAGCTGGAGGATGAACAGCAGCACCTGACCGACCTGATTGACGAATACCAGCTGATCCTGAGCGACGATGAAGAATTGTCAAAGGTTGTTCGCCGGGAAATGCAGGCGGTCAAGAAGGAGTTTGGCAACCCAAGGCGTACCCAAATTGAGAACCAGGTTGAGAAACTGGAAATCGACACCAAGGTCACGGTGGCTAACGAAGACGTGGTGGTGCTTGTTTCCCATGCTGGCTACATCAAGCGGAGCAGTATCCGGTCCTTTAAGGCCTCCTCACTGGACGAAGATGGCCTGCGGGAGGACGACTACCCGCTGCTGATTACCCAGACCAATACATTAGCCCACCTCTTCATGTTTACGAACCGGGGCCACGTGATTTACCGGCCGGTTCACGAACTAGCGGACGTTCGCTGGAAGGATACCGGGGAGCATATTTCACAGACGATCGGCCTTGCGGAGAACGAGGAAATTATCAAGGCGATGGTCTTTGATAAACTTGACCTGCCAGGGTCCTTTATTTTCGGGACGTCTGACGGCCAGGTTAAACAGTCTGCTTACAAGGACTACCAGCCTGGTTCTCGCTACAAGAGTCATGCCAGCATGGCGGTGAAGCTCAAGAGTAAGGATGCGACGGTAATCAGCGTGGACTACTACGAACCGACGGATGAAAACCGCTCCCTCCTGGCGATCAGCCGGGAAGGGTATGCGGTCCGCTTTGATGTAGCCGACGTCCCAGTTACGGGACTGCGCACGGCCGGTGTACGAGCGATTAATTTAAAGGATGACGATGCTTTGGCTGACCTGGTATTGGTTAAGGATGGTCAACGGGTCGCCTCAATTACTCAGCGTGGGGCCTTTAAGGAAATGCCGATTGACGAGATTGCGGTCGGTGCCCGGGCCCGGCGTGGCGAGCTGGTCCTGCACCGACTCAAGAGTCACCCGCACAAGATCGCGGACTTTTTGGCCTATGACGCTGACTTTGCGGGGACCTTTGAGGTTATTACTGATCGGCCACAATTCCAAGACGTGGCGGTTGCTGACCACCATCTTGGTTCTATTAAGTCGAACGGCACCTTTGTAATTGATACTGAAACTCAAGGGACGCCGGTCAAAATCCGGGTTAAAGAAACCAATATCCTCCATGAAGGGGAGCAGGAGCCGCTCCTGCGGAACTAACATTAAAGTCGCGGAATTTAGAGGGGTGATTTGATGGGAATTATCAGACGGCAAATGCGGAGTGCGACCCAGGAGCTGATTATGCCGCGCTACGACGATTTACCACGACTAGGACTCTACTTAGAACAGGTAACCCGCTATTTAAACCAGACCTTTGATGGCCTGGCACCCCTGCACATTTCCACGGGGACCGTTAGCAGTTACGTAAAGCGGGGGATTGTTGGTCATTCCCACCAGCGGCAATATGACCGGGACCAACTTGCTGCTTTGATTTTTATGGCGGCGTGCCGGCGGGTCGCTACCTTTGACGACCTGCGCTTTTTACTGCAAGTCCAGGCACGGAACCACGACCTCGCCGCGGCCTACGACTACTTTTGCGCCCGCCTGGAAGAAGACTACCAGTATGTCTTTGGCTTACGCCCCGACCTAGCCCCGATTGGAACCGATGACTCGGATGAGAAGGCCGCTCTGGATAAGCTGTTGTGGATGGTCAGCTGCCAGCTCTACTGGCAATCCTACCTTGACCAGGCGCGGCAGAATCATAATTCCTAGGAGGGATGCTTGATGGCGTATATTGCAGACTTGCGGGCCCTAGTTGGCCACCGGCCCTTGATTTTAACCAGTGCGTCGGGAGCCTTGATTGACAAAGATGGTGCTATTCTCTTGCAGGAGCGGGCGGACACCGGTGATTGGGGGTTCCCCGGCGGCTACATGGATTATGGCGAAAGCTTTGGTCAGACCGTCGTCCGGGAATTTAAAGAAGACGCCGGGGTAGTGGTGGCACCGGTGAAGCTCCTGAAACTCCAGGACGGTGACTTATATACTTACCCGAATGGGGACCAGGTGCAGCCCGTCAATGCTTTCTACCTAGTCCGGGAACTTGAGCAGAATAGTTACCCGGTCAAGGCTACGGAAACGGTACGGACGGCCCGCTTCCCGCTGGATGGGCAGCCACCCCGCTTTTTTAACCAGCAGCATGCGGTCATGTGGACGGTGGCGAGGGATTACTTTCACCGGCACCGGGCAGAAATAATCCACTAATTGCCCGCACCATTACCGGAATCATGATAGAATAGTGAATGAATAATCCTGCCGCCGGGTGTTGGACCGGTGGGGGATAAATTGGAGGAATTACTTTATGGAAAAAGAATTAGTCTTTGGACACCAAAAGCCAGATACTGATGCCATCACTGCGGCCATGGCATACTCATACTTCCAAAATCAATTGGGATACGAGACGGAAGCCGTTGCCCTGGGTGAACCAAACGCGGAAACCCAGTTTGCCCTGAACAAGTTTGGCATGAAGGCACCCCGGGTTATCAAGACTGCGGCAAACGAAGTTGACAAGGTAATGCTGGTTGACCACAACGAACCACAGCAAAGTGTTAGCGACATTGACAAGCTCACTGTTACCCACTTGGTTGACCACCACCGGATCGCCAACTTTAACACTGCTCAACCGCTGTGGGCTAACTTTCGGCCATACGGCTGTGTGTCAACCATCCTGACTGAAATGTTCCAGGAAAAGCACATTGATATTCCAGCGAACCTGGCTGGAATGATGCTGTCCGCAATCATTTCTGACACCCTGCTCTTAAACTCACCAACGACGACTGACCATGACCGGGAAGCCGTTGAACACCTGGCAAAGATTGCCGGGGTTGACGACTACGAGAAGTACGGTGTGGAAATGCTGAAGGCCGGGGCCGACGTTGACGCCAAGTCTGACGCGGACATCGTTGACGGTGACGCCAAGACCTTTGAACTGGGCGGTACCAAGCTGCGGATCGGCCAGGTCAACGCGGTTGAACTGGATGACGTTTTCAAGCGCCAAGCCGACCTGGAAAAGAAGATGCGTGAATTGATGGACGCTAACGGCTACCAGGTCTTCATCCTGATTGCTACTAACATCCTGAACAGTGATTCCGAACTGCTGGTCATCGGTGACGATACAGAGAAGGTTGAACAGGCCTTCAACCACAAGCTGGGCGACAACCACCGGATGAACCTGCCAGGCGTTGTTTCCCGGAAGAAGCAAGTGGTTCCACCATTGACGGACGCTTTCGAAGGCTAATTTGAACTAACTGGTAAAATAAAAATCGTGAGGCTAGGAATTAACTCAACCTCTTAGTTACCTTATAGATAATGATGCCTCAGCGCAGTAGCTGGCTGGCAGTTCAAACGCTGATAAATCAGCATTTGACCAACCTAGCCATCCTTGCGGAGGTTCCCAGAGGCTAGCTTCGCGTCGAAAGACAAACACCGAAAATCAGCTGCCTGCCGATTTTCGGTGTTTTTTCTCACTCTCACGATTTTTTAAATTGAGGGACGGTCGACGATTTCGACCGGGAGCAGGGTGGTGGAGCCGTCTACCCGGCGCTGCTCAATTTGCTGGAGAAGGCGCTGGGCGGCGAGGTTGCCCATTAGCTCCATGTCTTGTTTGAGCAGGTAGATACCGTTAGCTACGAACTGCGACCATTCCCAGTCATCAAAGCTAATTAGGCCAAAATCATCGGGGAAAGTCAGGTGGTATTGCTGGAAAATCGCGAGGAGGTCGAACAGGACCGGCCCCATTAACGAAATCACCGCTGTCTTACCGGGTAGCTGGGCGAGCTCATGGGTGAAGTGGTCCGCCAGCCAGCGGCGGTCGTGCCCCCGTGTTTCCAAGTTGCGGAAGGTTAAGCCGTACTCAGTCGCGGCGGCCTCTAATCCAGCCAGGCGGGGAATTTGCCCCGACGCCTCGGCAAAGTGCGCGCTGATTGCCAAAACATTATCATAGCCATGCTCGACCAGGTGTTTGCCGAGCCGGAAACAGGCGTCCCGGTTGGCGCTGGTAATGGCGGCAACACCTAGGGGCAAGTCGTCAATTTCCCGGTCGACGATTACCAACGGAACCTTACGCTTGACCATCCCCGCAAACTGCTTAAAGTGGCGGGCGTCCGGCTGGATGATCAGTCCGTCGACCTGCTGCTGGTAGAGCCTTTGCAGCGCCCGCTTTTCGGTTGCCTGGTCATTGTTGGTATTTACTAAGAGGATATCGTAGCCAGCCTGTTTGAGGACATCGTCAATCCCTTTCGCTAGCAAGGAGGAGAAGTGGTTAGCAATGTCCCCAACCAGGACGCCGATAACGTGGCCCTGGTCTTGGCGCAGGCGCTGGGCGGAAGCAGTGGGGACAAAGTGCAGCTGGTCAATGACTGCTTCCACCCGCTCTCTGGTGGCCGGCCGCATCTTTTCGTAGTGACCGTTAATAATCCGGGAAACTGTGGTTACGGAAACACCGGCCTGCTTGGCAACATCGCCGATGGTTACACGTTGGCTCATAAAACTTTATCATCCTTACACAAGTAGTTATAGTATAAGCATAACAAACCAGCAAAAAGGCGTCACTAGCTAGTGACGCCTTTTTTAGCTGAACTTAAACAAACAGTGAGATGGCGTAGACCGAACCCAGTCCGGCAATCGCCAGGACGGAGGTCAGAGTTGACCAGGAAAGCAGGGTTTCCTTGAGGGAAAGGCCGAAGTATTCCTTGATCATCCAGAACCCGGCGTCGTTGACGTGGTCACAGAAGACGGAACCGGCACCAACACTCAGTACCATCAGGGCAGCCATCGCGGAGTTGGAACCGAATTGGTGTGCCATTGGGGCCACCAGACCGGCCGCGGTCATCGCGGCAACGGTCGAGGAACCAAGGGAAACCCGGAGCAGGGCGGTAATCAGCCATGCGGCGAGGATTGGTGAGATGTTAGTCTGGGCGAACAGACTGGAGATGTACTTGGAAATCCCCCCGTCGACCAGGACCTGCTTGAAGGCACCCCCACCACCGATAATCAGCAGCATAACGGAAATTTGCTTGATGGACAAAACCATCGAGTCGGTAATCTGGTTCATCGTCTTGTTCCGGTGCAGACCCATGGTAAAGATGGCAAAAATTAATGAAAGCAGCATTGCCAGGTCAGGAGCCCCGACGAATTGGATGAATTCGTTGACCGGGTTGCTCTTAGGGAAGATGAATGAGCAGATGGTAGCGATGGCAATCAGGATTACCGGCATCATGGCGGTCAAAACTGAAATGCCAAACTTAGGTGTCTCGTCGAGCTTGAATTCCTTGTAGTCGCCCAAAACGGAAATATCGATGTTCTTGCGGTAAACCTGTGGGTAGACCTTGTGGAGGAACCAGTTGAAGACCGGCCCGGCAATGATGATGGTTGGAATCGCGGCGATGATCCCGAGCAGGAGGACGTGCCCCAGGCTGGCGCCAAGAATATCAGAAATGGCAGTTGGTGCCGGGTGCGGTGGCAGGAAGGCGTGGGTGACGTTCAAAGTGGCAGCCATCGGAATCCCCAGGTACATCAGTGGCATATCCAGTTCCCGGGCGATAATAAAGATAATTGGCAGCACTACGACCAGGCCGACTTCAAAGAAGAGGGCCAGACCGATGATGAAGGAGGCCAGGATGACGGCAACTTGGATCCAGCGCCGCCCAAATTTGTCGATCAGGGTCGTAGCAATCCGGTAACCACCACCGGCATCGGAAACCAGCTGGCCCAGCATAGACCCAAAACCGAAGATAATTGCTAGGTGCCCTAGTTGGCCGCCGATCCCAGTTTCAATTGTTGTTGGAATTTTAGTCAGTGGCAGGCCCAGCATCAGGGCAACAATGAATGAAGTGATAACTAAGGCGACGAAGGTGTTGAGCTTCAGCTTGACAATCATGAAGATCAGCAGGATGACGCCGATTAAAACAATTAATAATGGCATAGTAACATTCTCCTTTTAGTTATTTTCGCTGCAATTTTGCAATCGTGGAGTAGGCCGGTGATAATAGTCCCTCGACCTGTTGGAAGAGCGGCAGGTACTTTTGGTAAACAGTGACGGTTTCCGGGACCGGCTGGTAAGACTTCTCTTCACCGATAAAGTCCTGGACCGCGCTCAGGCTGTCAACCATCCCCAGGCTCTTCATCGCCATCGTGATGGCGCCGAGGCAGCCGGACTCGAATGATTCAGGGATGTTGACCGGGCAGTTAAGGACGTCGGCGAGCATCTGCCGCCAAACTTCAGCCCGGGCAAAGCCGCCGGTTGCGGTCACACTCTTTGGCTGGCCGACCAGATCGCAGACTGCCTGGTAGACCGTCGCAATGTTCATGCAGATTCCTTCCATGACGGCCCGGAGCATATCGGCCCGGGTGTGAAGGTTATTAAGACCAAAGAAGGAGCCCCGGGCGTTGGCATCCCAGAGTGGGGCCCGTTCACCCCCGAGAAATGGAAGGAAAATCAGCCCATTGGCCCCCGCTGGTTCACCCTCAATCACCCGATTGGCGAGGGTGAACGGGTCGGTTTGCTCGTTTTGAACGGCACTCGGGGTCACCAGGTGTTCAACAGCCCACTGGTAGACGTCCCCACCGTTGTTAAGCGGCCCGCCGACTACCCAGAGGCCGTTATCGACGGCATAGCAGAAGAGCCGCTCTTGGGGGTCGATTACTGGGTGGTCGGTGATAACCCGGACCCCCGCAGAAGTTCCGATGGTGATGGCGACCGTGTCCTGCTGGATGGCCCCGACGCCAAGGTTGGAAAGGGCCCCGTCAAAGGCGCCGTAAACGAACGGGGTCTCCGCCGGAATGCCCATCTGGGCAACGGCTTCGTTCGTCAGGCCGCTTGCCTGGGTGGTCCCGTTGACGATTTCCGGTAGCTGGTCCTTCTTAACCCCCGTCAGTTCCAGGGCAGTTGGGTCCCAGTCCCCGCTGTTGATGTTCATCATCCCCGTGCAGGAGGCGATTGAGATGTCAACCTTGAAGCTGTTAAAGAAGCGGTAGAAGAGGTAGGACTTGATGTCGCCAAAGTAGCTGGCAGCAGCTAGCCTTTCTGGTGCCGTGTCTTTGAGCCACAGGAGCTTGGTCAGGGGGGACATCGGGTGAATTGGCGTCCCGGTTTTAGCGTAGAGTTGTTTTCCCAGCGGCGACCGCTTTAATTGGTCGGCGGCGTTCCGGGCCCGGGTATCCGCCCAGGTGATTACCCGGGACTGGGGCTGGAAGTGTTCATCCAGTAAAATTAAACTCTGGTTGGCACTAGAGAACGAAACCGCTAACAATTTTTCGTTAGCGAAATCAATCTGTTGGCCAGCATCGTGGATGACCTGTTCAACGGCGGCCACCATTTTTTCCGGATCCTGCTCTGCCATCCCGTTGCTGTCCCGGTAGAGTGGGTAGCCCTGGGTAAACTGGTCGATCACGTGAGCGTGTTCGTCATAGAGGACGGCTTTCGTGCTCGTAGTTCCAACGTCCACACCAATTAAGTAGTTCAATGCAATCTCCTCCTCAGTTTTTATGAAAGCGTTTTGGTTTATCGTTACACCAAATAATATACTCACTCCTGGAAGCGGTGTCAACCGTAAAATTAAAATTAGTGTATCGTTTTCCTAGATCAAACGGGGCTGAGCAGGAAATTTTACTTTATTCCGTCTGTCTGTAAAATAGTAAGTGTAAACTACGAGAAAGGGTGACAAGAATGAACGTAACCTTTACTGACGACGCCTTACAACGAATTAAGCGGTACCTGAGCCCGGCAAAGAAGATTTTGCTGGACTACGATGACGGGGTCGGTCCTTTTTCCGCGGTTGGCAACTGCTCCTTGGACAGCGGCTACCAGCTGCTCTTCGTTGACAAGGACTTGGCCGTGCCTGACTATGACCGGCAGATTGATTCCAACGTTGGCCCCATTTTAATTAAGGGCGAATCCCTTCCCCAGTTTGAGGAGGAGATGGAGGTTCGTTTTAATCGTCACCTCTTCACACTGCCCCTGGTCAGTCGAAAGGGGATCTTAACCGACAACCTGGAAGTGATCGATTACAGCGGTACCCCTGGAGCTACCCAGCAGGGGACGGCTCACGACTGCTAAATTTGCCGAGAACGCAAAGAAATAACCGGCTCTAAGATTCCTGGAATTGAGGAATTTTAGAAGCCGGTTTGTTTTTTACACGACTTTCAAAGATAAAAAATAGCTTCACAAATTGGTCTAGCTGAAAATTGTGAGCGGGACGAAATGACCGTCATAGCCTAATTATCGCCATGTGATGAACTTAATTAGCGAATAGTGTTTAAGAAAATCAAAGGTGGATTAGTTGAATTGGTCTAGGGGTTAGTTATAAAATGTAAGCGCTTAGTAAAAAGGAGGAAGCGTTATGGCATATCAAACAATTAATCCATATACCAATGAAGTTGAACAAACATTTGAAAATACGACCGATGAAGAGCTGGAGCAAACGCTGGCAACTGCCCACCAGTTGTACTTAGAATGGCGAAGGGATAACAAGCTGGAAGAGCGCAAGCGGGTGATCTTGAACCTTGGTCGGCTTCTCCGTGAACGGCGGGAAGAGTACGCAGCAATTATGACGAGAGACATGGGAAAGTTAATCGGCGAGGCAGAAGGGGAAGTGGACCTTTGTGCGTCCTTCTGTGATTACTATGTAGCGAATGCCGATCAGTTTTTAGCACCAGAGATAATTGCGACGACCAGCGGACGGGCAAAAGTAATCAAGCAGTCCCTGGGTACGCTTGTCGCGGTCGAACCATGGAACTTTCCGTTTTACCAAATCGCTCGGGTGTTTATTCCAAACTTTATCGTTGGCAACCCAATGATTCTAAAAGACGCATCCAATTGTCCGGCATCGGCGCAGGCCTTTGCGGACGCTGTTAAGGAAGCCGGGGCGCCTGCTGGTAGTTTAACAAACCTTTTCTTGTCGTACGACCAAGTAAATCGGGCAATCGCGGATAAACGGGTTGCTGGAGTCTGCTTAACTGGTTCTGAACGGGGTGGAGCAACGGTTGCTAAGGAAGCCGGGGCTAACTTAAAGAAGAATACGATGGAACTGGGTGGCAACGATGCCTTTATCATTCTGGACGATGCCGATTGGGACCTTGTTGAAAAGGTTGCTCCGGCTGCGCGCCTCTATAATGCGGGGCAGGTATGTACATCATCCAAGCGGTTTATCGTATTAGAAAAAGATTACGACCACTTCTTAGAAATAATGAAGGACGCCTTTTCTAAGGTTAAGATGGGGGACCCGCTCGATCCATCAACAACTTTGGCACCACTATCTTCAAAGAAAGCCAAGGAAAAACTTCAAGGCCAAGTTGACTTAGCCGTTGCCAACGGTGCCAAAGTTTACTACGGGAACCAGCCGGTAGCACTTGCTGGGCAGTTCTTTATGCCAACAATTTTAACGGACATTACGCCAGCTAACCCGCTCTTTGATACCGAAATGTTTGGACCGGTGGCATCAGTGTACAAAGTCAAGTCCGAAGAAGAGGCAATTGAGCTGGCTAATAATTCCAGTTATGGTTTAGGAAACACGGTCTTTAGCCAAAACTATGAACATGCTGAACGAGTAGCTGCTCAGATTGAAACTGGGATGAGCTGGATCAACGCCGGCTGGGCATCATTACCGGAGCTTCCGTTTGGCGGAGTGAAGAATTCCGGCTATGGTCGTGAACTCAGTAGCTACGGAATTGAAGAGTTTATGAATAAGCACTTGATTTATGAGGCCCGGCAGTAATAAGCGTTAGCACTGCTGATAACTGCTTCCAAATTATAGCTAAGCGCCTAAAATCGACTTGTTAGCCGGTCTTAGGCGCTTTTCGAATGCTCTTAATTATTAGTAGTTTAGAGAACCAAGCTAAATAACAATGCCAGCAACAGGGTCAGGGCGCTGAGGGCGACGGCACCCCAATAATGGTGGCGGTTATCCTGGCACTCGATTGCCCGGTAGACAAACAGAATCGCCAGGGAAGCCGAAAGCAGGATCATTAGGAGCATGACCCAGAAGGCCCAGCCGTGTGCTAGGCGGTGGTAAAAGTTGGCATAGAAAATAACGGCCCCGACGTACATGACGAAGGAGTAGGCATAGTTGCCCCGCCGAAAATTAGCCACGAGGGCGTAGATGAATCCGGCCATTAAGAGAATACTAATCAAATTAATTAACATACCAGAACCTTCTTTAAGTTTAAGGAATTATCTCTATTATAAACACATTTCACCAATAATGTCTTTTAGCAATCAAAATGTACTCGTTTTCATATCATTATCGTGTAACCGCTTGCATATAAATAAAAACGTGCTAAGATAGTCAATGTAAACGATTGCAGTGAAATCATTGGATTGAAAGGTGTTATTTCATGGAGAACAAACATTGGTGGAATAATTCAGTTGTTTATCAAATCTACCCGAAGAGTTTTCAGGATAGCAACGGTGACGGGGTTGGTGACCTGCGCGGGATTATCAACCGGCTGGATTACTTACAAAAACTGGGTGTCGACGTCATTTGGCTTAACCCGATTTACAAGTCGCCCCAGGTAGATAATGGCTACGACATTAGTGATTATCAGGCGATTAATCCAACCCTCGGTGACATGGCTGATTTTCAGGAGCTGATTGATGGCATCCACCAGCGGGGAATGAAATTGGTCATGGACCTGGTAGTCAACCACACTTCGGACCAGCACCACTGGTTCCAGGAAGCGAAGAAGGGGAAGGACAACAAGTACCGTGACTACTACATCTGGCGGGATGGTAAGGATGGTCACGAACCAAATAACTGGGGTTCGTACTTCTCCGGTTCGGCCTGGCAGTATGACCAGGATTCTGACCAGTACTACCTTCACTTATTTGCTACCCAGCAACCAGATTTGAACTGGGAGAACCCAGACGTTCGTCACAGTGTCTATGACATGATGAACTGGTGGGCTGCCAAGGGGGTCGATGGTTTCCGGATGGACGTCATCAACCTAATTTCTAAGCCGGAGGGCCTGCCAGACGGTAAAAAGGCGGCGGATGAGAAGTACGCCAACGTTGAACCGCTCGTCGCCAATGGCCACCGGATTCACGAGTTCTTGCAGGAAATGAACAAGAATGTCATGAGTAAGCACAAGATGATTACCGTGGGTGAAACGCCGGGAGCTACACCAGAAGACGCTGAGAAGTACGCGGACCTGGACAACAAGGAACTAAACATGGTCTTCCAGTTTGAACACATGGGCCTGGATGGCAACCCGAATCCGGCGTTGGGTAAGTGGTACGACCAGAAGACTAAACTGAGTGACCTGCGGGCTAACTTCACCAAGTGGCAGGAAAAACTTGCTGGCAAGGCCTGGAACTCCCTTTATTGGAACAACCATGACCAGCCACGGGTAGTTTCCCGCTTTGGTGACGATAGCACCGAAGAATACCGGGTTAAGTCCGCTAAGATGTTAGCGACGATGCTCCACTTCCAGCAGGGAACCCCATACATTTACGAGGGGGAAGAAATTGGGATGACCAACGCGGCCTTCCCGAAGCTCGACGATTACGTCGACCTTGAATCAATCAACGCCTACCACCAGCTCGTCGACGACCAGCACCTCCTGGACGGTAAGACGATGATGAAGTACATTGCTAAGCACAGTCGGGACAACGCCCGGACGCCAATGCAGTGGGATGCCTCTGCTAACGCTGGCTTTACGACTGGCACCCCGTGGGAAAAGGTCAACCCGGCGTACAAGTACATCAACGTTGACCAGGCGCTGGCGGATCCAAACTCAATTTTCTACTACTACCAGAAGCTCATTCAGCTACGGCATGAACTGCCGGTCATCACTAACGGGAGCTACCGCTTGGTAGATGGCAATGAAGATGACCAGGAAGTTTATGCTTACCTGCGGCAAAACGCTGACACCACATTGTTGGTTATCTTAAACTACACTGACCAGGGGCTGACCCGTCACTATGATGTGCCAAGCGACGCCAAACTGTTAATCAGCAATTACGCCGACGATGCCGGTGACGTGCTCCGGCCGTACGAAGCTAAGGTTTACCAGTATTAAGGGAAGAGGTAATTATCATGGATAGAAAGACAAACGAAGATAACCGGGTCGATCTTGACTCGGGGATGCCAGCCCTGACGAAGAGTCAAATCTTTTCCATCACCTTCGCCTTCTTTGGCATTAACATGGCGTTCTCGTTGCAAAGCTCACAGATGAGCCGGATTTGTCAGACGATTGGGGCGAACCCTAACAGTCTGGGCTTCTTCTTCATCTTCCCACCGCTGATGGGGATGATCGTCCAACCAATTTTAGGGCAAATGTCTGACCGGACGTGGAACCGCTTTGGTCGGCGGCTGCCATACCTGCTCTTTGGGACGCCAATCGCGGCATTAGTCCTGATCATGCTGCCATTCTCTGGCTCCTTTGGCTTCGGTTACGGCTCGCTGGCCGCAATGACTTACGCCGCAATTGCCATCTGTTTCATGGACCTGTTCTCGAACGTTTGTATGCAGCCCCTCCGGATGCTAGTCGGGGACATGGTTAACAACAAGCAGAAGAACGCCGCCTGGTCCTGGCAACAGGTCTTCTCTAATGGTGGTGCGATTCTCGCCACGATTTTGCCATTCGTCTTCACCGCATTTGGGATGTCCAACACGGCGAAGCGGGGAGTGGTCCCACAAACGGTTATCTGGGCCTACCTCTGTGCCGCTGCGGTGCTGCTGATTACCGGTCTCTGGACGGTCTTCAACGTTAAGGAATACGATCCCAAGACCTACGCTCGTTACCACCGGATCAATGTCGAAGAGGTACACCAAAAGGTCAGCCTCTGGAAGCTGGTCAAGCAGGCACCACGGTCCTTCTGGGAAATCAACCTGGTTCAATTATTCTCCTGGTTTGCAATTATGTACGTTTGGACCTACACTACCGGGA
The DNA here is from genome assembly GCF_001434465.1 of Limosilactobacillus oris DSM 4864. Taxonomy (GTDB): domain Bacteria; phylum Bacillota; class Bacilli; order Lactobacillales; family Lactobacillaceae; genus Limosilactobacillus; species Limosilactobacillus oris. The sequence goes on along the minus strand of NZ_AZGE01000001.1, from coordinate 202,806 downwards.
CCGTTGCCAAGAACATCTGGGGTACGACCGATGTTAGTTCCGCCGGCTACCAAGCTGCCGGGAACTGGTACGGGATTTTGACCGCCGTTTACAGTATTGCCGGAATCGTCTGGGGCTTGCTGTACGCGCACGCCAAGGCCAACGCCCGGAAAAAGTGGTACGTAGTAGGAATGTTACTCGGTGCCCTCGGCCTGGGCAGCATGGCCTTCATCACTTCCAAGACCTTGTCGGTGGTCGCGATGATTCTCTTTGGGATTGCTAACTTCAGTATCAACACGATTCCATTTACCCTGTTGACTTCTTCTCTGAACGGGAAGAACGAAGGGGCCTACCTGGGGCTCTTCAACGTCGGAATCTGTGTCCCACAAATTCTGGCATCACTGTGCAGCTTCTTCATCTTCCCGTTGGTTGGTCACAACCAAACGATGATGATGCTGATTGCCGGTCTGTCACTGTTAGTTGGTGCCCTGGTGGTTCCACGGATTCACGAAGGGGTTACCGTTCAAAAGGCCGAACAGCAGGAAGAACAGTAGTAACTGAATAATTAGATTCGGTAGTTGACCTAATCGGTTGGACTACCGAATTTTTTTATGAAGCATACAGAAAAACCGTTCTAAACCAGCTGAAAAGCTGATCTGGAACGGTTGTTTTTTGCTAAGAAAGAATCTATCATTCACGCGCCTTACTTTTCCGTGGGTAAGGGTTGAACACTGTCTCGTTCGATTAGGGTGGTGGGAATAAAGGTCGAGGGTTGATCCTGGAGCAGGTTGTCAACGCTTGTGATACCCATCTGGTAGAAATCCTGGCTAACGGTCGTCAGTTCTGGCGTCGTCAGTTCACAAGTATCGGACCCATCAATTGAAATGATCGAAAGTTGTTCCGGGAGCCGCCAGCCGGCCTGAGTCGCGGCTTTGAGTAAGCCGGCACCAATCATGTCGCTGCCGGCGACGACCGCGGTCACGCTGCCATCCTGAATGGCACTAAAGAGCTTTTTCCCGTCCTGATAGCTGTAATCGCCATAGTGGATCCAATGAGGATTGATTGGCAACCCTGCCGCCGTCATCGCGCGTTGGTAGCCAAAGAGTCGCTGCTGGCCGGTCAGGTAGTGGTCAATGCCAACGAGGCCGATTCGCCTGTGTCCCCGTTTAATCAGGTAGTTCGTTGCCTGCTCACCAATTTCGACGTTGTTAGAGGAAACATAACGGTGCTCGGGGTGCTCAGGATTGTAAATCGAGATTAAGCGGTAGGGCATGTGGGCGGTACTGAGGATCTCGACTTGTTCCTGTTCCATCTTGCCGGAAATCATTAAAATCCCGTTTGCCTGGTGTTCGAGCGCCTCGTTAACGGTCTGGGTGAGTCGGCGGGAATCATTGTCACCCGCGTAAAAAGTGATGACCTGATGGTTAAGCTCCCGGGCGCGGTGGAGAATTCCGTTGAGAATCCCGATCCAAAAGTCCGTCTGCGTGTAGTTGATAATGACGGCGATCGTATTGGTCATGTTGGAGGCTAGTTGGGAAGCAGCAACGTTCTTGTGGTAACCCATTTCTTGGGCGATTTGCCGAATCCGCTTAGCGGTCGCTGGTTTTAAATTATTCTTGTAAGCGAGGGCGCGGGAGACAGTGGCGGTTGAAACGCCGGCTGCCCGCGCGATGTTTTTAATTGTTGGTTTCGTGACTTTCATCCCCAATCGTTTTCTTTTATTATAATCGTCTTTCCTCATCTAAGAAAACGCTTACAATTAGGCTAAATAAGATTTGTAAACGTTTGCAGAAAGTGGTACATTAGTGGTGTGAAGAATATTGCATGGGATAATCATCGTAGAAAGAAGAGACAAAGTATGACAAATCGCTTAACAGGCTATCAAAACGCAGCACCAAAGGTAACATTGGAGTACGCCGATGGCCGTCAGCTGTTATTAGACGTTTACACGAACGAAATTATCCGGGTCTTCATGAACCGGGGACGTGCAACTAATTCGTATGCGATTGAAGGAGACAAGCACCATAAAACTAGCTATACCGTGGAGGACAAGGGCGATCACATTGAACTCCGCACGCCCAGTTTGATTGTCAAGGCTTATGACAACTGCAAGGTTGACTTTTACGATGGCGACGGCAATCCGCTAGTGATGGACTACCGGGGACAGCGGCAACCACTGCCCAACGACCTCGATGAAGAACACCAATCGACGGTCCTTGCTGAGGGGCACGATATTAACCTGCTGGATAAGACGAACGACCACTACTACGAAGTCATTAAGTCAATGAGCCCGGACGAGCAGTTTTATGGACTGGGCGACAAGCCAGGCTTCTTAAACAAGCGGGGTTATGACTATGATAACTGGAACGTCGACTTCGGCCAGGTTCACAACGAGTCGGTCAAGGGCATTTACAAGTCCATCCCCGTTATGTACGGTCTAAAGAACGGTCACCCTTATGGCCTCTTCTTTGACAATACTTACAAGAGCCACTTCGACCTCGGCAAGGAGAGCGAAAACTACTATTACTACTCCGCCACTGACGGGAACGTGGACTACTACGTTCTGGGCGGTCACTCTCTAAAGGACGTTGTCGCCAACTATACCTACCTGACGGGGGTAACGCCGCTGCCGCAGAAGTGGGTCCTGGGTTATCAGCAGTCTCGCTGGGGCTACAGCACCAGTGATGACCGGGTCGCTAAAATTGCGGACGGCTTTGAAAAGTACCACCTGCCGATTGACGTCATCCACCTCGATATCGATTACATGCGGGGCTACCGCGACTTTACCTGGGACACGACTAAGTTTAAGAATCCCAAGCAGTTCGTTGCCGAGATGAGGAAGCGGGGAATTCGGTTAATGCCGATTCTCGACGCCGGTGTTAAGCAGGACAAGGACGGCTACGATATTTACCAGGAAGGGATTGAAAAGGGCTACTTCGTCGAAAATCCTGATGGCACCGTCTTTGTCGGGCGGGTTTGGCCCGGTGATGCGGTCTTCCCTGACTTTGGGCGGCCCGAGGTTCGCAACTGGTGGGCTAAGCACGTCAAGTTCTTCGCTGACATGGGCGCCTGTGGGGTTTGGAATGACATGGACGAACCAGCGTCCTTTGACGGCGAGTTGCCGACGGACCTGATTTTCCATGATGGTGAACAGAAGACTACCCATACCCGGATGCACAACGTCTTTGGTCACCTTCAAGCACAGGCGGTCTACGAAGGGATGAAGGCGGCCACTGGTAAGCGGCCATACATCATCACCCGGGCAGCCTACGCCGGAACGCAGAAGTACTCGACCATTTGGACCGGGGACAACCAGTCGATTTGGTCCCACCTGCAACTAGCGATTCCCCAGTTGAACAGCCTGGGGATGAGCGGCTTTGCGATTGCCGGGACGGACATCGGGGGCTTCCAAAAGGACACGACACCGGAATTGCTGACCCGGTGGCTGGAAGCATCCCTCTTCGTGCCGCTCTTCCGGAACCACGCCGAGATGGGGACCCGCTACCAGGAACCATGGTCCTTTGACCGGCAAACGCTTGATACTTACCGCGACTACCTGAATTTACGCTACCGCTTCGTCCCATTCCTCTACGACCAGTTGCGGCACGAAACCGAATCTGGCCTGCCAGTAATGCGGCCGTTAGTTTTGAACTATGACCAGGACCCAGCAGTGCGGCAGATTAACGATGAGTACATGGTTGGCACGAGCATTTTGGTTGCCCCAATCGTCAACCAGGGGGCTGATAAGCGGCTCGTTTACCTGCCAGCGGGTAAGTGGCTGGACTTCTGGAATAACGCCGAATACTCTGGCCAGCAGACGATTATGGTCAATGCACCATTGGAAAAACTGCCGCTCTTCATTAAGAAGGACACGATCCTGCCATGGGGCAACAAGGTTAAGCACATCAGTGACGAGCCAGAAAAGGTCATGACCTTCCGGCTGTTCGGGGACTGTGGTGCATACAAGCACTACCAGGATAACGGCTTGGACTTCAAGTACCAGGAGGGTGAGTACAACGAATACTACGTCGAGGTTGCCAATGATGGTCAGGTTGCCGTTAAACTGAACAAGCATGGCTACCAGCCAACCTATGAGCGGGTCTACGTTGAAACCGATCGCGGCCGCTTTGAATTCGATTACGACGACAGCAATGAGGACTACCGACTGGTGAAGTAAGCAGCGGAGAATAAATTGAGTAAATACCTTGGGAGACTGGGAATAAACTCAGTCTCTTTGCTATTTTAAAGATAAAAATGTAACAACACAGTAGCTGCTGGCAGTTCAAACGCTGATAAATCAGTGCTTGTCTCACTCTCTTTCCTACTTCCAAGCAGTTTTCTCTGTTTTCGTCTGCTGAGATTGTATAATGAGGCCACTAAAACAATCGGAGAGGACGATTAACATGAGTTTAGATACAGCGATTTTTGCGGGTGGGTGCTTCTGGTGCATGGTTGAACCCTTCGATACGTTTCCCGGTATCAAGTCGGTAGTGTCCGGGTATACGGGTGGGCACCTCGCCAACCCGACCTATGAGCAGGTTTGTGCCGGCAATACCGGTCATACGGAGGCAGTTAAAATCACTTTCGACCCGGATGTGGTTTCTTACGATGAATTAGTGACTATTTATTGGCACCAGACCGATCCCACCGACGCACTGGGTCAGTTCCAAGACCGCGGTGATAGCTACCGACCAGTAATCTACGTCAATAGTCCGGAACAGCGAGCGGTGGCCGAAAAGTCGCGGACGGCTCTGCAAGCTAGTGGCGAGTTCGGTGATGCTCAAATTGTAACCCGAATCGAAGATGCCCAGCCCTTTTATCCTGCTGAGGACTACCACCAGGATTTTTATAAGAAAAATCCCTTCCGCTACGCAATCGAAGAGCAGGGCGGTCGGGCCCAATTCAAGCGCACCCACTGGCAAAGCTAGGTGTGCAATTTTCCTCCAGATATGCAATAATTATTAAAAACGTTTACATGGAGGAAGACTCATGCGAAAACCATTCATTGCTGCTAACTGGAAGATGCACAAAAACGTCGCGGAATCCGTTGACTTTGTAAACCAGATCAAGGGGCAGCTGCCTGATCCGGCAAAGGTTGAAGTCGGCATCGCGCCACAGGCATTTGCCCTATACAGCATGGCCCAGGCTGCCGGTAAGTCTGGCCTCAAGATTATCGCCCAGAATGCCGCGGCAGAGTACAGCGGCCCCTTTACCGGTGAGCTGAGTCTCCGGGGACTGCGAGATCTTGGGACGGATTATGTTATGCTGGGCCACATCGAACGCCGCCGGTTATTCGGTGAGGATAATGAAACGGTCAACCGCAAGGTCAACGCGGCTTTACAAATGGGAATCACACCGATTATCTGTACCGATGAGACGATGGTGCAAAAGGAAGTCAATGGCGAGATTCACTATGTATTCCAGCAACTGATGAGCGTTTTGCGCGGGGTTTCCCTCGACCAAATTCGCAACGTCGTGATTTCCTATGAACCAAGTTGGGCGGTCGGTGCCGGTCAGCACGCCAACGTGGCCCTGGCCGAAGAGGGTTGTCGGACGATTCGCCGGACCATCGCGGACAACTATACTTATGAGATTGCCGATAAAATCCGGATCCTGTACGGGGGAAGCGTCAATCCTGATAACATTAAGGAGCTCATGGCCAAACCCGACATTGATGGGGTCCTAATTGGCCGGGCCAGTCTGGATGTTGACAATTTCTTAAAAATGGTCAACTATATGGAAGACGAAGAAAGTAAGAAGTAGTTGTTTGTAAGGGGGAGTTACGTTGCAGACACGGCGGGAATTAAAAGCAAACGCGCAGACATTATTGGCTGGCAATTGGGGAACGGCAATCAAACTAAATATCGTACCGGTGATTTTCCAAGTGCTGACTGGACTGATAGTGAGTGGAGCAGTAGCCAGCTTGGGTTTCTACTTCGTCCATTTCCACCCGGGGATAGCGCTGAGCGATTTTACGTTTGACTTTGGCGATGACTACTCGATCCAGCAATCTTTTATCAGTGGCTTGATCACGACCTACCTGTTAGTCGGGGTGGACTTTGCACTGATCGATTGGCTGCGTACCGAGTTGGCCCCAACCGCCCCGTTTAAGAAGGCCTTTCAGGCTTTTACCGGGAAGTACATTATTCCGGTCTTTGTTTTATTTGTTATCCAGTGGGTCCTGCTCTTTTTGTGGACTTTGCTGTTGTTTATTCCGGGAATTATCAAGAGCTTCTCCTATTCACAGACCTACTACCTGTATAAGGACTTGCAGGAGGCCGACGCAAGCGGTCACATCGGCTACGTTGACTATGTGACCCTGAGCCGGCGCTTAATGGACGGTCATAAGTTGGACCTCTTCATTCTCCGCCTGAGTTTTATTGGCTGGGATATTCTCGGCTGGCTGACCTGCGGAATCGGCTTTATCTGGATTACACCGTATAAGCATATGACCTACATGAACTTCTACACGAGTCTGGTTGAGGGCCACGACTTGGTAAGCGAAGCAGAGGCACTGCATTAGGGAAGAGAAAAAGAGGTTGGAAAATTAATTCCAACCCCTTTTTTCATTTTAAAGTTATTGAGAGGGCGGACCAAGTTCCGCTTTTTCTCATTCGTTTTTGTTAATACTATCGGCATAGTTCCGGGCATTTTGCAATTCGTAGACAACCCAGGTTTCAATCAGGGTGATCACACAAATAACGAGGAACGTGTACACGTCAGGCAGGACGAAGAGGAGGAGCAGGAAAATCCACGAGATCCAACTCCATTGGTTCTCAATTCTGATAATCCTTGCTACCCGCTTCGTCGGTTGGGCCCGGCCGGACCGGTAAAAAATGTCCCGAACCTGCATGAATAAGCGGACCTCAGCAACGCTTTCAATCAGGAAAATCGCGGTTAGTGCAATCAGAAAGAAATTTTCCATCAATTTCACCCCATTCCATTATTATAATTAGCCTAAACATCATTCTACCCGTTTCACTGCTGTTCGGCAAACCTAATCCGGGTAGGTTGTGATTGGTTCAATTAGCCACTTGTGTAAGTGCGGTCGTAGTGCTGTGGCGAGCATGAACCAGCCGGCTGCCAAGAGTAGGCCTGCGGTGACGTCGCTAGCATAGTGGACCCGTAAGTAGACCCGGCTATCCATGATTGCCAGAATGATTATGGCGGCTAGTAAAGCTAATAGCCAGCGCTCCCAACGGCGCTGGAGGTGTGGCCAGAGCAGGGCCACCACCGTCAGGACAAAGACAGTCATCCCAAAGGTGTGGCCGCTGGGGAAACTGTAACCGCCAATGCTGACCAGCTGGTGGGACGGCCGGGGACGGAGGACCGTATGCTTGACCGCAAAGAGCAGCAAGCCGCCAATAAAATTGACCGCCCCGTACCACATGCTATCACTAATCCGCTGGCGCCACCATAAATAAAGCATTAGGGCAACCGTAGCGCCACCGAGGACGGCTGGTTCACCTAACGTGGTTAGCCCTCGTAGGAATGCTGTTTTGGCGGGGGTGGCAGGTTGGGTGAGTTGATAGCCGAAAGTGTCGTAGCTTTTGAGCCAAGCACGGCCGTGCAAGTAGGCAAGCATGAAGATCAAGAAGCCTAGCCAGCAGACCCCGCCGCCAATTAGTAGTCGTTTGCTATTTATCATTGTAATTCTCCTTCGTCCTTATTCTACCAGATTTCTCCCGTAGCCCGGCGAAAAGGCTTGGGATTTTGCCGAAGCATGATAAAATGATAAGCGATTGATAGAAAGGTGGTAATTAGAGGGATGGAAGAGAAAAGCAGTGGTTGGGGGCTGGCTGTGACCACGATCATCTTAGGAACGATTGTCGGTACCAGCTCGCTTCTCCTAAGCGTGCTGCTGGATTTGACCGAGCACGTTTTCCTTCACTTTCGGGAAAGCAATCTAGTGCCGGTTGACATCAGCGCGGGGCCTGGGCGGCGGTTCTTGTCGGTCTTAGTGGGGGGAATCGTCGCGGCCATTATTTGGTACTTCCTCCAGCGCAAGTACCACCCGGTTAGCATTACGAAGGCTTTGGACGGCAAGACGATGCCGTTAGGGAAAACGTTCGTCCACGTCTGCACCCAGATTTTCTTCGTGGGAACGGGAAATTCGATTGGACGCGAACTGGCGCCACGGGAAGCCGGGGCGGCCATTGCGCAGAAGTGGACCCGGGCTACTCACCGCTACCCCTGGCTTTACTTAAACCGCGAAGACCAAAAGATACTGATCGCTGCCGCGGCGGGAGCGGGGTTCGCCGGGGTCTATATCGCCCCGATTACTGGAGCGGTCTTTTGCATTGAACTGCTCTACAAGAAGGTTAACGCCCGAGTAGTGGCGGTCAGTCTGACCATGTCAGTGATTGCGACCTTGATTGGGTCGATTGTCAAGGGCTATGAACCATACTACTTGGTGGGGAGCCAGCACTACGGCCTCCAGCTCCTTCCCCTGGTAATAGTCTTGGGAATCCTCAATGGGACTGCCGGAACGTTCTTTAAGGCGGGCGTCAAGCTGGCAAGCAAGCACCGGGCAGTCACGAAAAACGTCCTGGTCCAGCTCCCCCTGTTAGCGGTGCTAGCCGGGGGCGTTGCCAGCTTCTATCCCCAGGTGATGGGGAATGGCCGGGGGCTGGCCCAGCTGGCGATGAACGCGAATACCAGCCGTCAGGCGTTACTGCTCCTGCTCTTTGGGCTGGTTGCGAAGGTCGTGATTACCCTCGGGACCATTAAGTGCGGGGGCTATGGTGGAATCCTAACTCCTTCCATTGCTGCTGGAGCGGTGATTGGGGTCTTTGCCGGGGTCGTTTATACCGCTCTGGTTCCCGGTATTACCCTGGCCCAGACGGCGGTTCTCGGTGCTGCCTGCTTTTTAGCGGCGTCCCAGCAGGCACCCTTGATGGCAATGTTCATGTTATTCGAAGTTTGCCACTTGGACTATACCGCGTTGCTGCCGCTGGCCCTAGGGGTGGCGTTGGCTATCAGCACAAGTAAGGCCCTCCAAAAACGATTTACCTATTGAGAAAACACATAATTATTGCTACCATAAATAGTGGTAGAGTGATTGCCTACCGGAAGAGACGCGGGTGCGAGCCCGAGTCTCTTTTTTTGTCTAAGTAAGCAGCAACAAGGTATAATAAAAGAAGAGACACGGGTGTCACATTAACGGGGGTTCCATAATGGAATATAGAGAACTGCTGGCTCGGTTGGCGGAGTTCTTTAACACGTGGAATAGACGCCACGTTCCCGCTGGCCAGGTCAATCGCCTGCAAATCAAGATGCATGAACAGACAATCAACTACGTCTTTAACGGACAGGTTCTGTGTACGGTTGAAGTTGTCGCTGATCAGGAACTGCGTAATTCGTTGAACATTAACCCGCTCCTGGCAGAGAAGCGGTTGCTATTAAGCATTTTGGAAACAACCAGTAGCCTAGCGACTAGTCCGGATTTGCAACAAGTTACGGACAGTCGGGAGCGAGAAGAGGTGGTTGTGCTCCTCCTGCGCCTTTACCACGCTTTGGAAATGGACATAATCAAATCTTTTCCGGAGGTGCGGGCGCTCTTTAACCGTAAGTATTTTCGCAAGCAAGGCCGGACCGCGACGGAACGAATCAGGCTAATGGAGTCAATTGAACGGTTCCGTGATGACCTTGATAGGTATTTTTACCGCTGGTCAGGCGCGGGCCCAGATGGCGCGGTAGTTGCAGATTATTTGGCAACGATGTCGGTTGCGGAATTGTGCGTATTGCTCAATGCGACAATTATCGTGACGGGTGAGCAAGGTCGGTGGCCAAATGTAACGACTGCAGCCCGGATTGTGACCAAACTAGCATTTCCACTGAAAAAGTAAATATTGATTGAATGGAAACGGCTGTTTTTCCCGTAATGACGGGGAGAACAGCCGTTTTGGGCTTTTTACTAATGATTCGATAAGGACGAAAAAATTTTCCATATTTGTTCGGTTAAATTATAACGAAAAATATAAAATAAACACGATTGTCAAAATATCTGGGTGAGAGTAAACCCATTCACCTGATAAGTCCAGAACGTTCCCTGAAACTAGACGCATTTGACTGATTTGACTAGGAAATGGTCAATCCATATAATTATTGACGTTTCACAATTTTTGAAGGGAAGATTAGAAATGGTTTCTAGAAATAATCAGTGGTACAAGCTCCAACAGGGAATGGAGCAGGTGCCGCACTTTGGTATTCGGAAGTTAACGGTTGGCGTATCGTCAGTATTGCTCGGCTTGTTATTTATGGGGATAAACATGACAACCGTCCATGCCGATACCGCCACGCCGGCGACGAATAGTGCCAGCCAGGTGGCCGCCCAGGGAACGACCACTACGGCAAATACCGGGGAGAAAGCAAATCCAGAAACTGCACAGAGTACGGATGAAAACGCAAAACAACACCTATCTGACACTCTTAAGTTAGCCCAAGAAGCAGGTGTGAATGTTACAAAGTCAGGGACTAAGGTGATTAATGGTACCAACGCAAATGATGCCGAGAATCAAGCAGCCTTAGACTATCAGGGTCAAAACGAACAAGTAAAGAAGGCATTTGACGAGCAGCAAAAGGCCAATACACAAAGTCAGGATGAGTACAATAAGGCCTTGGAAGCATATAAACAGGCTCTTAAAGATAAAGGCTATCCTGTAAAAGATGGGGCTTTAACAGGAAACGACATTCAACAGAATTTAATTTTTGGTGATGAGCCTAACGTTGTAGTAAACGGAACCGTGACGGATAATCGTTTGATGATTGAAACCGGAAATGACATTAATTACAAGCACCCGACGTTTCCAAGTCAGGGAAATTATCATGAAATTGTGTTTAAGGATGGTAATAGTACAGCGGTTGAAAGGGAACTGGGAGAATTTACATTTACCAATCTCCAAAATTCATACTACGAAGGGAGAAAGATTAGTAAAGTTGTAGTCTCGTTTTCCAATCTAGAACGTGACGGTCTGACGGATAGCCATTTCGGCAAACATTGTGTCGTTATTTATGATAATTTGACTAAGGGGTTAGAGTTTGCCGGAACGTCAATTGATGTTACTTATCGTTTTTATGATGAGAACGGACAATTAATTACGTTAAACTTAAAAGATTCATATATTGTTCCCGCATCGCTAAATAACCATGGGAATGATAAAGAAAGTCAAACGGGTGTCAACATTGAAAGTGTTGAGTTGCTTTCTGATGGTAAAGCTGAACAATTGTTGGGTTCGTCTGTAGCTGTTGATGGCAATAATGAATACTCTAACCATTTTAATGACGGTGACTGGGATCAATCAGTTACCGATGACCCACATGGAAAACGGACGTATGGTTCAGGACTTTTTAACGTTTCTGGAAACCATGTAACTTTGCGGTTTTATACTCAGGTAAGCCCGGATGTTGCAGCCAGTTTGAATAAGTTGACACCAGATGAGTGGAATAATGGAAGTATGTGGGCAATCGTGCAAACAGTGATTCCAACTTACGATGACCCAGTGCCACCCGTAAAAAAGAACTCCAATGCTAAAGTTGCCTACCATGATGTTGAGTTGCATGTTAATGGTAGTCAGCATGTAACAGTTAATATGCCAAATGGGAAAACTACCACTACCCCGGCTGATCAGTCGTATCAATTCACAAAAAGCGCCAATGGTTGGGGTAGCGAACATCGTTTTGAAGATTTCACGTTAACGATTATTCCGGGCTATCACGTTGATTCGGTTATTGTTAATGGAAAACGGGCAGATGACCAGGTTAAGAATAATATTTTAGCTGGTCAAAGTGTGACTGCAGATAACCCAAATGCTGATATTGTGGTTAACTATGCCGCCGATAATCAAGCGACTAACATTGTCTATGAAGACAAAGATGGCAATATTATTAAAAAAGATATGGTCAACGGTAAAACCGATGAGACGGTTAATACGGATTCCTCTGTTCCCGATGGTTGGAAACTAATTCCTGGGCAGACAATCCCCAGCAAAGTTACTTTTACGGGTGATAAGACACCTGATACTATCATAAGTGTCGAACATGTCACTGTTCATGTTGACCATGACCAACCAAAGCAGCCTGGAGCGCTTATTCCAGGGACTAAGGATAAGCATTTTCCTAGTGGTGTAAAACAAAACGACTTAAACAGTACCGTTACCCGGACAGTCAGGGTTACGGAACCATATAAGGGCACGTCAACTATTAAGCAAACTGTTGCCTTTACTCGGGACGTAACCGTAGATGCTGTTACCGGCGAGGTTAAGTATCAACCGTGGTCTGAAGATGGTAATCATACCTTTAGTAAGGTTGATATTCCGGTCGTTCCAGGTTATACGCCGAGCCAATCAGGTGTTGATTCGTTGACCGTTAAGCCGGGTGATAGTGACTCTACCATCACAATCACCTACACGCCAAATAACTACGCCGGCAAGGTTTCCTACATTGACGACCAGGGCCACGAGCAATCGGCAACGGCTTTGGCAGGTCACATGGACCAAACTATCGACATTGATACTGACAATGTCCCGGCTGGCTGGGTTAAGGAAGATGGACAGAACCTGCCGAAGAAGATGACGATTACTGACCAGGGGATTGCCACGGCCTATGTTCACATCAAGCATGGCAAAGTCGTTGTTAACCCTGACCAACCGAAGACGCCACAGGACAAATTACCTGACAACCCTAGTCAGGGCTACCCAACTGGTGTCGATTCTGACAGTTTGAACAAAACCATCACCCGGACCATTGAGGTACTTGACCCTCATACCGGCAAGACAACCACAACGCAAACTGTCTACCTGACCCGGCAGGCAACGGTCGACGAGGTTACTGGCCAGGTCACTTATGGTGATTGGACGACCGGAGAATGGGATGAATTTGTCGTTCCTGCCGTTGCGGGCTACACGCCAAGTGAAAGCAAAGTTGCCAGTCAAGCGGTTACTGGCCAGACCAACGACACCACCGTCACGATCACTTACACAGCAAACGACCAGCAGACTAACATCATTTACCGGGACAAGGATGGTAACACCATCAAGACGGATACTGTCAACGGGAAGACTGACCAGACTGTCAAGACGAACTCCACCGTTCCAGCTGGTTGGGAAGTTGTGACAGGCGAAAAGCCAGCTCCAAGTGAGATCAAGTTTATTGGTGACCACACACCGGACACTATTATTACCGTCCAGCACAAGCATGACATCGTCAAACCTGGGGATGATCAGCCAACTGGACCGCTACCGGGTGACAAGGACAGAGATTATCCGCAACTAGAAGAACTGGCTAAGAATGTCCACTTCACAGTACGGATTACTGATCCGCGGACCGGCGAGGTGACGACGAAGGCTCAAGAAGTCGATTACGTTCGCCAGGCGGATATTGATGAGGTTACCGGGGATGTTACTTACAGTGACTGGAAGCCGGCCGCGGCTGAAGCTAGCGCTGACGCAGACGCTCCACAGTCCCAGTCCTTTGCTGACGTGGTTGTGCCGACCATCCAGGGCTATACGGCTCACTCCCACCGAAGCCACGCTGCTAGTGATGAACTGCGGCTCTTCAAGGCTCAAACCGGCGATGAGTCCGTTGACACTGACTTGGCTGTTGATCCTGACGGCTCCGTCAAGGTCAAGGGTGATAGTAACGTTACCGCAGGCACGCCAGACCGCCTAGTAGAAGTGACCTACACGGCAAACCCACAGAGTGGCAAGATTATCTACGTTGACCCGAATGGTAACCCGATTGCCGAAACACCGATCCAGGGGGTTACCGATCAGACGATTCCGTTTACGCCGCAGATTCCAGCGGGTTACGAACTCGTGCCGGGTCAGACTATCCTAACTGAAATCACCTTTAATGGCGATGGTCAGCCGGTGGTCGTCAAAGTTGAAATTGAAAAGATTCCAACGCTTAATAATCGTGGTGGTAACGGCCAGGCTAACGGCGGTTACTATAATGGGACGCGTCTGGAAAACGACGGTAGCCAGGCGAACGATAACGCCGCTGGTCAACACCAGGCTAATGACCAGCAGTTGCCACAAACTGGGGACGAAAATTCCAGTGCCTTAGTCGGCCTGGGCCTGATGGGGATTACCCTCGGCATGTTTGGCCTCAAGAAAAAGGAAGATAACTAATTTAGCCTAAATTCACTGCTCACTCTTCTCCCCCCCCCAATTACGTGAGTGGGCAGGAAGCTAAAGGGCCGGTTCCATAAACGGAACCGGCCCTTTTCCTCTGGGCTTAGTTGACATAATGACAGTTACGATTGAGAACTAGCCGTCAACATCTGATGGACGGTCTGAGAAATGTCGTCACTCTGGAAAACCATAGAAATCACCGCGGCGCCCGCAACGCCGGTGGCAAGGGTTGCCGCAATGTTGTCAGCGGTAATGCCGCCAATGGCAACGACCGGCTGCTCGCTGAGGCGGTTGAGCAGTGCCAGCCGGCTCAGGCCCAGTGCCGGATCCGCGTCTGCCTTTGACTGGGTGGGGAAGACTGGGCCAGAACCGATATAGTCGACGGCTGCCAGCTGGTTGGCTTTTTCGATTTGCGCTGGCCGATTGCAGGAGTAACCAATCATCAATTTCCCTTGGGCCCGCTGGATAACCTGCTCAATCCGCTGGTCCTTTTGGCCGACGTGGACCCCGTCAGCGCCGACCGCTAATGCCAGTTCCTCGTCGTCATCGATGAAGAAGGGGACCCGGTAGTGCCGGGTTAGTTCCCGGAGTTGCTGAGCCAGCTTTAACCGCTGGTCGGCCGAAAGGTTAGAAGAGCCCTTTTCCCGGTACTGGAAGGCTGTTATCCCGGCCTGGAGTGCTTCTTCCGTCTTGGTCAATAGTTCTGCCGGGGCGTGGTGGGTATCCTGGCTACCGCCGACCAGGTAGGCCCGGAGCATGGTTGGCTCAAATTTCATCCTGGTCACCGCCAATCTGGGCCCAGTGGTTGAGGGGGCCGTGCCCATGGCCGACATTGATCCCGTCTTTGATTGTGGCCTCCACATAGACTTTTCCAATTCGAATTGCCTCTTCCATTGACTTTCCCTTGGCAAGCTCCGCAGTAATGCAAGCAGAGATGGTATCACCGGTGCCGTGGGTATTATGGGTTGGTATTCGCTTGGCGGTCAGCCAAAAGTTATGGCCGTTTTCAAGCAGGACAAAGTCGTTGGCTTCATCCGCGCTGGCAAAGTGGCCCCCTTTGACGAGGACGTTCTTGACACCCATTCCCTGGAGGAGTTTTCCCACCGTAATCATGTCAGCTTCCGTTTGAATTTTCATTCCCGCCAGTTCTTCGGCCTCAGGCAGGTTGGGGGTGACGAGACTGGCGAGGGGGAGGAGCTGGTCACGGACGGTGGCGATGGCGTCATCGCTAAGTAGCTTGGCGCCGCCCTTGGCAATCATTACGGGATCAACCGTAACGGGGCCAAAGTCATACTTTTGCAAGTTCTTGACCACCGCCGTGACCCTGGTTGGATCGGCCAGCATCCCGGTCTTACAAGCCCTGATTTTTAGGTCGGCTGCCAGTGAAGCACACTGCTCGTCAATCAGCTTAGGCGGCATTGGCAGGGCGTCCTGGACTCCCAGGGTGTTTTGGGCGGTCACCGCCACCACCACCATCGTTGCGAAGACTCCCCGCTCCTGCATGGTCTTAAAGTCAGCGGCAATCCCGGCCCCGCCACCACTATCGGTTCCAGCAATGGTCAGTGCTTGGGGGAAATTATTAGTCATCTTGCTCATCCTTTCTATGCTAAATCTTCGTCGGTAATCATCGTCAGTTCATCAAGGAAGTGTTCTTGCCAGCTGCCAAGCCCGTTAGTGCCCTTGGTGGCGTTCTTTCCAGCAGTTGTTACGAGCCGGCAACCGAGCCAGCCGGCGGTCACGGGATCTGCTCCCTGGCCGAGCAGGGCGGCGATGATGCTGGAAAGGATATCGCCAGAACCAACGTTGGTGGCGAGCCGCTCGGTTCCGCGGTCATTGTGCCGCGTTGCCTGGCCGTTAGTGATAACATCGACCGGTCCGGAAAGGACTACCGTGGTCTGGTAACGGCTGGCACACCGTTCGGCGAGGGTGACCAGGTCGCCATCACCGGAGCCCGCGTCAATTCCGTGACCGTCCCAGTCAACTCCGGCCAGGCTGGCAATTTCGCCCGCATTTCCCCGGATAACCGTGAACTGGTGACTGGTTAGCAGGTCGTGGTTGATTTGTTGACGAAAGGCGGTAGCCCCGCAGGCGACGGGGTCAAGGACCAGGGGCTTGTGGAGGCGGTTAGCCGCGGCCGCTACGGCAGTAAGCTCTTTGCAGAGTTCGGCCGTCGGTGTACCGATATTCAGAGTGACCGCGTGGGCAGCTGCTACCAGGTCGGCAGCCTCTTCTGGTGCTGTCGACATAATTGGGGAAGCGCCAATCGCGCTGAGGGCGTCGGCAACTTTCCCGCTGGTAACCGTGTTGGCAACTGTAAATGTGATTGGGTGGTTCTGACGAACGGCCGTAATTAGATGATTATCCATTAAAGTTCCTCCTAACAAAAAAGTGGTCAGGTTACACTGAACCTGACCACTGGTGGTTTAAACGCACATTTTCCTTCGCAAGTATCAACTTGACAGGTTCTAGAGTCCACGGCTCTGGCCGTATCTCAGTCCGGTAAACGGACACCCCTAATGTAATTACATTATTTAATTGACTTAATTATACACTAACCAGGGTACTTTGCCTAGTTTACATAATTTCGAATATCTTAGTGATCTCTTGCAAAACGTAAACTAGACGAAGGGGAAGCAGTTAACCATTAGCGGATTAGTGGCAGTTTTGAATCACCGTGGAGTGCAGTTAAGGTGAAGGAATAATAAATAACGTTGCAAACCAAGATCTTAGTTCGCAACGTTATTTTAGTTTACATAATTCCAGATACAATAATTACTACTCAAATTTAAAGTTCTGCACTACTTTATCAAGGTCCTCCTGCTCAATCCCGAGGTAGTGACGGGTGTTGCGCTCGGAGGAGTGGTTGAAGAGCTGGGAGATAATTTCAACGTTGACGCCCTTCTTGTAAAGTTGACGGCCAAAGGTTTTGCGGAAGGAGTGGGTACCCAATTTTGCGGCTAGCTGAGGGTTGCCTGTTTTGCGTCCCATTCGTTGAAGCATCTCGTAGAAGCCATGGACGGAAAAGTGGCCATCCTGGTTGCCAGGAAAGAGGTAGTCGTTTTCGTCATGGTAGTCCAGGTCATTGAGATAGTTAATGATTTCAGCCAGACAATTATTCCAAAAAAGCGTTTTGGCCTTCCCGGTTTTCTGCTCAATCACCCGGGTCTTGGTCTTATTGAGGACGTGCCCAACACGGAGGGTGACCACGTCTGAGGCCCGCAGGCCATTATTGAGGGCGATTGCGATCATCAGGAGGTTGCGGTTGACCAGTTCCGGTCGTGATGCCGCCTTGATGGTGGTACGCAACTGCTCATATTCCGTGAGGGTCAAAAATTTAACGTTCTCGACCCAAATTTTCCGTCGCCCCTTAACCTGGCCGTTGGTCTTGTTCTTCGGAATGTATTCCCGCTTTTTAGTTGACATAATATCATATCCTTTGATTACTTTTCGAGGTAGGCAATCATCTGGGGAAGGTATTCCTCACACTCCTTCTTTCCCCGTTCATAGAGTTTGCGAATCTTCCTGACGTTTCCCTCAACCCGCTTGATTTTGATGGGCTTCTTCGGCACAATATCAAAAATCTTGCCATCGTTAGCCAGCCGGTTAAGCTCGGTGATTTGCCGGTTGTAGACGAGGGGACGGTTAATCCCCGCTTCAGCAAACTGGGGGTACTCCTTGTAAAAACGGTGGTACAGTTCCTGGACTGCCCGACTGGATGGCTTTTTCCGGTACTTGGCATCGCGGGTGCGGACGACAACGATTTTATCGAAGCCCTGCTGCTGGGCGATGTCGTAGGGAATCGAATCAGCAATGCCACCGTCGAGGCACAGTCCCTGGCTGGTTTCTTGCGGATCCGAGAGGAAAGGCATTGAGGAAGACGCTTTAAGTGCCTGGTTTAGTTCATCACCAGTAGGGTCGGTAAAGAGGACCGCCTTCCCGGTATTAAGGGACGTGGCAACGGCTGTAAAGTGGGATGATGACCGCTTATAGGCCTGTTCGTCGAAATTACGCCAGGAGTAACCATGGTCCTCAAAGAGATAATCAAGGTTGATAATCTTTTTCTTAAAAACACGGGCCATTGAAATGTACTTTCGATCATGCCGGTAGTTGATATTGATGCTGGCGGCCCGGCCGTACTGCTTAGCAACGAAATTAACGCCGTTGAGTGAGCCGGCAGATACCCCGATGACACTCCGGAACTCAATATGGTGAGCGAGGAAGGTGTCGACGATTCCGGCCGTGTATTGCCCACGAAAGGCACCACCCTCAAGAACAAGTGCTGCATTGTATAACATACTTCTCTAAGTCTCCTTTTTTTGCCGTTAAAAGAGGTCATTTAACGTAAGCCTGTTTTTCAATAAAATTATACAACAGTCTCACGCAAAATGTCACCCATTTAAAAGCCTATGAGAACGGCATTTGCGACCTGTGATAGTAAGACTCTTTTATCAAAAGAGTCTTACTAATTGCTTTTTAGTGGTGAATCTGGCCAGATTTGGGAAATTAACTCTCAGACGTTCTGAAATCATTTTCGATGGGTAAGTCATCAACTGGAAACGTCTGAGCGGCAAACTAAGTGGGAGTAGGATAAAATAAAACATTCGTTGACCCACGGCCCGCTTAGCTTGCCAGCCAGTGACTGTGTTGATGCATTTTACCTTTAAAATAGTTAAAAGGCTGGGTCAATTCCCAGCCTCTTAACTATTTCTTTTCTTTGCTAATTTCGTCTAATGCTTCCCGCTGTTGGGTGACACCAACGTGAGTGTAGAGATCGGTTGCCGATGTTCCTTTCTGCCCCAGTTGCTGGGCGACCAAGACCTGGTCCTTGGTAACCTCGTACATCTCCGAAGCCAAGGTGTGACGGAGTTTGTGGGGGGTAAGGGGGTGACCGAAGGCGGTTGAGTACTTTTTAACCATCCGTTCGATCGCATTGGCGGTCATCCGCCGGGTTTCGCCGTGGTAAACTGTCAAAAAGAAAGCTGTATCTTTCTTTAATGCGTGGTAACGCTGGGCACGGATTGCCAGATAGTCTTGAACGTACTGGATCGACCAAGGAGCAATCGGCACCGAGTCACGTTGCCCACCCTTACGCACGACGTCGAGCAGTCCCTGGTTGATATTCAGGTCGCCAAGGTTAACATTCGCCGCCTCGGAAACCCGCACCCCAGTTCCTAAAATTAAGGCAATGATTGCAATGTCCCGTTCCCGGTTGACTTTAAAGGCGGGAAGAGCACGCTTGTCACACTTGTGCGGGTACTCATTTTGGATAAAGTTAATGAAGTCAAACTTCATTTGCCCCCGATACATGTGCGAAGACAAGGTATGGGCCCGGTAGTTCAGGGTCTGTGTATCATTTAAGGAATCAATCTTCAGCATAACGTTGCGGTAGAAGTAAGGTTCTCCGTCATTGATATCGGCAGTGACCGTTAAATATTTGAATAGGGAACGGAGGGCGTTGATTGACCGGTTGATGGACGTCGGCGAATTTAGCCGCCCCTGTGCATTTTGGGTATGTTTGAGGTGGTCGATGTAAAGCATGATATCGTTTCGCCGAAGTTTTTCCAGGGCCTTAGTGGAAATACCGGTGTTATCTTGGGCGTCCGTCAAGCCGCTTACCCGAAGCCAGTCAAAAAAACGGCGGATTTCGGTTAGGTACTGGTAGGTTGTCGTGACGGCATGGTTGGTACCAAGGTAGTATTCATTGACGTAGTCCGGCAGCTTTGCCAGTTCGGACTGAATTAGGGTTAGGTATTTATCTGCTTCCATGTTTCCACTCCTTGAGAAAGTCATAAACTTATTATAAAACGAAATTGGCGAAAAAGTGTACAATAGGAGTGGTACAAAAAGGAGGAACAAAAGATGAGTATTGAAAAAGACCGGGCCTTCGCGGAAGTTTTGCGGCAGTTATCGACCGCGGAACTGCTGGATCGCTACTATCGGCAGACCCCCGAACTAACGGATAAGGTCCTGACGAACAAGATAGACGACGAACAACTAGCGGAAGGGCCGCTTACCATTAATGGCGTCCAGATGAGTGAACAGGATGCCCGTGATTATCTGATTATGCAGCTGGTTAAGCGGAGCCACAAGGAGAAGTAGATGAAAGCTCTCTCCTTACACCCGGAAAACGCAGCGGCAGTAGCCTGGGGCGATAAGCTGGTTGAATACCGAACCTGGCAAACCAATTACCGTGGACCGCTACTGATTTGCGCTAGTGCAAAACGTCAGCCTGGTTTTCTTGCCGGGCATGCTCTCTGCGTGATGAACTTGGAGGGAATCTATCACTTTCCCGACGGTAGTTATGGCTGGCGCTTTTCCCCGTTTCAAACTGGGCTGTCTTACCACATCGAGCCGGTGGCTGTAAAGGGGCGGCAACGCTTGTTTAACGTTGCTGATGCCCTAATCCGTCCGGTAGACTGGGAGCACCAGGGCCAGGTCGATTGGGACCGGGCTGAGCAGTGGTTGGTTGAAGTTTACCGGCCGCTAATTCAATAGTAGGTAAAAAAGAGAGCTTGATAAAAGTTGTTAATGACTTTTATCAAGCTCTCTTTGAGTAGTCGGGAAAACAGGATTCGAACCTGCGACCCCCTGGTCCCAAACCAGGTGCTCTACCAAGCTGAGCTATTTCCCGAATATACGTTGCTCATTTGACAACGTTTATTATTTTACCAATCTATTCGGTGTTCGTAAAGCACTTTTTATGATTTTCTGTAAATTTCTGTTCTGCGGGAATTGATTTACGATGATGAAATTATGTAAACTAACGACCAGCCAAGTTCAGTCCCACTGTCCCTGGCAGGCCGTTTATTTATGTTCGCTTGTTGTTTTAATTGCTTAAACGTGTAGAAATATCCTTGCTAGTGCGGTTTGAAATCAACTTATGGTTCAGTAACGGTCTTGTTTTCAACCTTGTTGGTCTTAGGGTTAAAGTAGGTCAAGTGGGACTTGCGCGCCTGATTCTTTTTGGCATCACTGATGCTGTAATCATTCCCGTAGAGGGCAGCTTCCCAGCCGCCATACATTGGACATGGGAGGACGATGTACTTGCTACCAAACTGGTTGGTGTTCTTTAAGACATCATTATAGCGTCCCTTGACGGAAGCACTCTGGGGATCATTAAAGTCGGTTAGACTATCACCAAAGAGCATAATGACGTTATTATGCCGTTCGATGGCCTGCCGCCGACTTTCCTTGGTCTTGTCTTTTTTACCCTTGAGCATGATGTGGTCATTGGTTGCCTGGGGCAGGCCCTGGTCAACGAGGTTTTTCTTGGTTGCCTTTAGCTGGTCAGTTGTGCGGTCACTAACGTAGTAGATTTGGACGCCGTTTTGGTTTGCGTAATCCAAAAAGTCCTTTGCTCCAGGAACGGGCTTGGCCTTCGCAGCGCTAACCCAGGTATTCCAGTACGTAGGAAATTGTCCATTGTGGAGGGCGTTGTAAGCCTGGTAGGGTGAATTATCAAGCACCGTTTCATCAATATCTAAAATAATGGCACGGGGTTGGTCGCTTGGCTGGGCTAAACTTTGGTTCAGATTTTGCCGGGCAACGTTGTACCCCTGTAAGTAGAGCGCTTTACATTCTGCCGATGTCTGGTACCAGGCAACCGCCATGGTGTTCTGGTTGCCGAGGTCAGTTTTGGCGGCCGTAACGGTGGCTGTCCCACCGAAGCCAAGGACGCTTAGTGTCATTAACGTTGCTGCGCCGGCTTCCATCGTTATTTTTCTTAACTTATGCATATCTTGGACATCCTCTCGATAAAGTGATAAATCTACACTCTCTAGATTATAGCAAGCGCTTACATCTGAGGGAATGACCTAATAAAAAAGGCACCGCCGATACAAAGCGATACCTATTAAAGATGGAATGTAAGGACACTACTGCCGGCGATGATGCCAGATGACAGTAGCTCCGGCAGCAATGACGACCCAGATAAGACCAACCAAACTAATTTTGGCCCCGGTAGTTAGTCCCGGAGTTTGATAGTTAAAGGTGATCCGGTGGTGGCCCTGGGGGAGCCAAACACCGAGAAAGGCTTGGTTGGTGCGAACCGTTTTCGCCCGGTGTCCGTCAACGTTGACTGTCCACCCAGTAGAGTAGGGGATCGAGGAAGTCAGGATCCCGGAACGCGGAGTGGTAATTGTCCCGCTGACCTGGTTCCGCTTGAATTGGAGGTTAGTCAGGGCGTGCTGCTGGATGGCCCGAACTTGCTGGTCATAATGACTGTCAAGTTTTTCGGCCACCACCTTGTAGTCTAGCTGGTAAGTGCCAAGCTTAGATGGTTGGAAGGTCAGCGTTTCCGGCAAGCCCCCCTGGTAGTAACCAATGTTTAAGGTCGAATTGGTGACCTTCTTAAAGAGGGAGAGGACGTTTTGCTTTGCCTGGACCACGCTGGCAGTGCCAAACTTGCTTGTGTAGTTTAACTTAAAGCTGATATCCGGCGAGCCGTTGAGCACGTGGTAGCGCCAGTATTGATACTTAGTGAAGCGCTGGTTGATGACGCTGCCCGGGTTCACCGCCATCTGCTGGAGGTGTTCCTGGTCATACTTGATCTGTTCCTTCATGCTAAACGGCGTGTACTTAATTTTGGAGAATTCAATGTGTAATTCAGTCTGTTTGAAGCGCTTGGCAAACTTCTTATTCTCCAGTTCTGGGAATTGCAGCTGGTAGGTTTCATCACTGTCGGTATACTTGAGCTGGTGGGGGTTAACCTGGTTGAGCCGATTGGACACCAGAACACTCTTGAGGGTGTAAACCTGGTTGTGAAGGTTGGCCGGCCGCATCCCCTTGATCGAGCCGTCCACCAATACTCCTGCCGCAAGCGCCCGTTCTTTAGCGGTTGGCGAAAGACTACGGTAACGCTTGGCGCTAATGTAGTCGCCTTGCCAGTAAAGCAGTGGAAAGGCCTGCTTGCTCTGGTAGCGGATTGTCTGGGTCGGCACAAAAGGTTCCTTTCCCTTTTGGATGGCCCGTGGATTGGGCTGACCGCTATCATAGTTGATAACCGGGTCCGTGGCCTTATCCATGAAGTAGCCGGCCGGGACTTTCGTTGCGTTCTTGCCGTTACTCTGCACGAAGAGGTACTTTACACCAAAGAAGTTGTTCATGACGCTCCGATCATCGGCCTGGCGGATGGGGATGTTCGCCTGGTACTGGTTGTTTTGCAAGCTGGTGTTGAACTGGCCCAGGTACTTATTTTGCAGGGAGTAATAGGAGTCAATATTATTAAGCCCGGACGTAAGGTCATTATCGAGGTTTGGCCCAAGGTCGTCGGCACTCCCGCTGCTATTGATGATTTGGTTCTGACTGACGGTTGAAACCCGGTAGAATGGCTTTCCCGTTAGTCCCTGGTCGAGGCCGCCATAGCGGTTGGCGGTAATTGCCTGGTACTCACCCCGGCTCAGCATATTTTTCGTGAAGTTTCCGTTATACGGGAAGGCGGAATAAACCGCGTTAAAAGCCGCGTTAAGGACGATTAAGCCGAGCAGCCAGCGGTCAGGCGATTGCGGGCGGTGCAGGTCAATCATCCACAGGGTCAGCAATGAAACAATCAGGAAAATAACCGGCATGAAAATATCATCATTGTTCTCAAAGAAGAAGGTGACGATTAGAACCAGCAGGTAAACGCCGGTGGCCCAGCTGAGGATCCAAAGGTCGCGGTGGCTCAGCTGGGGAGCGTTCTGGACGAGAATGCAGACTGTCATTGCTAGTGGCAGGTAAATTAACAGTGTCCAGCGGTTGGAAGCCGACATCATCCCGTTAAAGAAGGCCCCCACAGCTGGGATGAGCAGCATGATTAGTGCCAAGGCAAGACTAATCGTCAGAAGGGGGTACTGCTTGGGCCGGCTGTAAATGTAGATTAGGGCCAGAAAGCCGATGGAGACGATCCCCAAGGCTGTCCAATACATGAAGTACCACTGTCCACCATTAATCAGCTGCTTAGGTAGAAAGAGGTAGTAGTAGAGGGGGTAGGCCTTTAGACCGTTCGCAAATTCCGACCCAGTCCGGGTAGAGTTCATGACGGCAATCAGTTCCGGAACCAGCATGACTGCGGAAACCAGGATACTGCTAATGGTGGCAAAAGCAAGTTTAGCAAGCGTTTGCCAGTAGTTCAGCTTTGTCCGGTAATGGGTAGCAACGCGCAGGATCAGGTAGAGCACGGCGCCGATTCCCAGGACGAAGGCAAAGTAGTAATTACTGATCAGCATCCAGGTAAAGACCCCCACCAGTGGCCAGGCACTTCTTCCCTGAAGGACCCGTTCTAGCTGAACCACGATCAACGGGAAGAGGATAAATGGCGTTGTGAAGAAAGGCTGGGCAATGCAAGCGTACAGGAGAAAAGCATTTACCATGTACGTTGCCGCCCCCGCTAGAATAACGTTATCCCGAAAGCGGAAGTGCTGGGCAAAGTAGACAAAGGCTAAGCCAACACAGTACAGACGGATCACCGTGATTACCTGGTAGGCGAGTGTCATTTTAGCGGCCGGGAAGAGGAGGGCGAGGTAGGCGAAAACGTCACCGATTGTATAGTAGGAATAAACCTGAAAAGTATCGGTCCCCAGCCCCATCTTCCACGACCAGTACTGAAACTGCCCGGGATGGTGGAAAAAGTGGATTAAAGCTGCCCGGTAGTTTGCCATTAATGGCAGGTGCTGGTTGAGGGCGTCCTTACTGAGGATAAAAGTATGCCCAGTCAGTAAGTACGTGCCAAAGATACAAACCGCCAGGAACGCAAACATCACCGTGTATTTGAGGTAGAGCTGTTTTACCGGCCGGCGGGTAAACGTGAAATTCATTGTTCAACTTCCCATCTTTACTTAATCAAATATCCTTATTTTAGCATTATGTCCGGTCCGTTGCGAATTTGCTTTGCTACTTTGTTGAATACTGGGCGTTGATGCTTTTTCGCTAAATTGACAGTCAACTGGCAGTGAATTAGAATGAAAAATTAAAGCAAAGAAAGGACTGAAATTATGACCAAACAAGCTCAAGGCCACTTTAGAGCAGTTACCAGCAGTCCCCAGGACTTAGCCCAGCTGGAAGCAATTATGCGGGAGACGTTTACGGATACCTTTGCTAACGAACAGTCGGCAGAGGATTTAAACGCTTTCTTAGATAAAAATTATAATCAGTTGGTGCTGAAACGTGAATTGACGGACCAGGACTCAGAAACATTCTTTTATAAGGTTGACGGCCAGCCAGCAGCATATTTAAAGGTCAATTGGAACGCAGCTCAGACTGAAAAGCAATTTGAGAATGCATTGGAAATTCAGCGGATTTACGTCCGGCAGCAATTTCAAAAACTGCACATTGGTGGCATCTTAATGCGGCACGCGCTGGAAATCGCTCAGCAGCAAAATCGTGACCGAATCTGGCTTGGCGTCTATGAACATAATTTAAATGCCCAAGGTTTTTACCAACATTTTGGTTTTCAACGTGTCGGCCAGCACACGTTTACGGTGGGCACGGATCGCCAAACAGATTTTTTGCTGGCAAAGAAGTTGTAAAAGTTACGCTAACACACGTTATTTGTGGTTAAACAGCAAGGCAATCAAAATGATCAAAATTGCTGTTTCCGGGGGCTTTCTTAAATCAATCGCACTAAAACTATAATTTTAATGACAGGTTGATTTTTAAATTAAGGTCTGCCCTGTTTAGCTAATTATCCATAATAAAAATAAAATCCCTGGACAAAAATAACACTGTTCAGGGATTTTACTAGTTTATTTAAATGTAATGACCGGCTTGATGACCTTGCCGCTGGTGAAGTCGTCAAAGGCCTGGTTGACTTGATCGAACGAGTAGAACTTCATCAGTTTATCAACAGGAAACTTGCCTTTCTTAAAATACTTGATGAGTTTGGGGATGAAGAGTTGGGGAATGGCGTCACCTTCAATCAGACCGATAATCTGCTTGGATTCACCCATGATGTCCATCCCGGTCAGGTTCAGTTTACCGGCAATCCCGATTAAATATAGCTTCCCATCGGTTCCCAACGAATGCAGCAAGTCTGTGATTAGCGGTCCGAATCAACGGCGTAATCTAAGCCAGCTGGTACGATTTTGCGGATGGCGGTCTCCATTAGCCGTGTTAATTACATCGGTCGGTGCTTTTGGCATGAAAAAAGCCCAGCTGAGCAAGAACTCACTGGACTTTAGAATGATTATTCTAGTGGAACTGCATTCCACCGTCGACTTCAAGAGTTTGACCGGTGATGTAATCGGAATCTGGACCAGCCAGGAAGGCAACGGCATTGGCAACGTCCTCTGGTTCGGAGAGCCGCTTCAGGGCGATGTCCTTAGCAAAGGTCTGCATACCCCATTCATCACTCTTGCCGGCGTTTTGACCAACCTTGTGGGCAATGTCGTACATCATTGGCGTCTTAACGATTCCCGGAGCAAAGGCGTTCACGGTCGTCCCTTCTTCAGCCAGTTCACGAGCAACAACCTGGGTGATTCCCCGAATGGCAAACTTAGAGCTGGAGTAGACAGTCAGGTTCGGGTTACCAACCACCCCGGCTTGGGAAGTGGCGTTGATAATCTTGCCTGGGTGACCGAGCTTCTTGAACATCTCGTGAGCGGCCTGGATTCCCCAGATGGTCCCGTAAACGTTGATTGTGTAAACGTAATCTAAGTCGTCCTTAGTAACGGTATCAATCGGCGTCGTTGGGGCAACCCCAGCGTTGTTAACAATTACATTGAAGTCCCCGTACTGGTCGACAGCCTTTTGCACTGCTGCGAAGACTTCTTCACGCTTGGAAACATCAGCGGTTACTGGGAAGGCTTCCCCACCGTTCTTCTTAATTTCGTCGGCGACTTCCTGCAGTTTGTCCATGTGCCGGGCAACCAGCACTACTGAAAAGCCGTCCTTAGCCAACCGCTTGGCGATTGCTTCACCAATTCCTTGACCGGCACCGGTGACTAATGCTACTTTGTTTGCCATAATCGATTCTCCTTCATATGTTTGTTTTTTCACTAACTGCGGTAATTATACCCTGATATGTTAAAAACTGTCAATGCGTAATTAGTGTAAATTGCCAGCACACCGCGGCAATTACTCATTGACCATGCTATAATAAGTTTTGCACTAACATGGAGGAGAGGAAAATGGCAGAAGAAAACTATCAGAGTAATGAGCAGGAACCCGGGACGTTAGACCAGCCGGATGCTGACCGTTCTAGCTGGGAACTGAAAAGCCTTGATTATGATGAAACGCTGGCCGTCCTAAACGGCGAGCAGAAAGTTCAACCGGAATTTGCCTTTGCGGATGACGTGCTAGCGAAAATCAGGAAGGACCAGCCGGAGCTCAAAAGTGGCGAGGACCTGAACA
Source organism: Limosilactobacillus oris DSM 4864 (assembly GCF_001434465.1). Classification (GTDB taxonomy): domain Bacteria; phylum Bacillota; class Bacilli; order Lactobacillales; family Lactobacillaceae; genus Limosilactobacillus; species Limosilactobacillus oris. The sequence goes on along the minus strand of NZ_AZGE01000001.1, from coordinate 175,369 downwards.
GCGTCATTGAAGATAAGTACCAGCAAATTCTCTTGGCCCGCTACAATGTCGACCAGGAACAGAATGTTACCGTTAATAAAGATAAGTAAAAAAACTCGGCACCGTTGTCCTTTTAACAATTGGTGCCGAGTTTATTCTCTCCCAAACAATAAGTGCTTTAGTAACAAAACCTCCCTAGTGTTCCCAAGCAGGCTTATTGTACACCGTTATGGACATTAAAGGTGCACTTTTCAGTAAATGGACGAATCTTTCAGTGACGGGCAGCTTTCATTACTTTAGCTGGTCGCACCCTCATGGTTATGTTGCCCTTCACCAACTCTAAAACAGCCACCCCCCCGCACTGCGAGTTGGTGGCTGTTCGTTATTGTAATTGGCTTAGGAAGCTGCTCCCATACCGTCCTGCCGGCAAGTTGAAGTTTTCCAGCACCGTGGCGCCAAAGTCTGCAAAAGTCGCCCGGGTACCAAGTGTCCCGTGGCCTTGCATCGATGGTGAGTATACGAGTAACGGGACGTTTTCCCGTGTGTGATCCGTTCCCGTAAAGCCAGGGTCGTTGCCGTGGTCGGCGGTGATCACGAGCAGGTCGTCATCATGCAGCTGGTCCAGCACGGTTCCCAGTCGCTGGTCAAAGTCCATCAGGGCCTGACCAAAACCGATTGGATCTCGCCGGTGGCCGTACATGGCGTCAAAGTCAACCAGGTTGGTGAAGCAAAAGCCAGTAAAGTCCTGCCCCATTACCTCGTCGACGTGATCCATCCCGTCCATGTTGTTCTCGTTATGAAAAGCCTGTCCGAAGCCCCGCCCCGAGAAAATATCGTTCGTTTTGCCGATTGCAATCGTATCCCAGCCAGCTTGGTGGAGCTTGTCAATAGCTGTTTCACCAGTCGGCTCGAGGCTAAAGTCCCGCCGGTTGGCAGTGCGAGTAAAGTGGTCCTTATCTGGGCCAATGTACGGTCGGGCAATCACCCGGCCAACAATGTTATCCGGTCCGTTCAACAGGGTACGGGCATACTGGCAAATCCGGTATAGCTCAGCCAGTGGAATGACATCTTCGTGGGCGGCAATCTGCATTACCGAATCACCGGAAGTGTAAACAATCAGTGCACCGGTATCCATCTGCTGTTCGCCATAATCATGGATGACGTCCGTCCCCGAGTAAGGCCGGTTAACAATCACCTGCCGGCCGGAAAACTCTTCCAGCTTCCGGATAATCTCGGCTGGGAAACCCTGCGGAAAAGTTGCTAATGGCTGTTTGACCGGCAAGCCCATCATTTCCCAGTGACCGTCCATACTGTCCTTGCCAGCGGAAATCTCGGCCATCTTCCCCTGGTAACCAAGGGGCGCCTTTGCTGGTGCGATTCCCAAAATCGGCTGGTCACGGAGGTTGCTGATACCGAGCCGGGCGAGGTTTGGCAAGTGTAGCTGGCCATGGTAGGCCACGCCGACGTGGCCGAGAGTGTCGGCTCCCAGGTCACCGTACTGAGCTGCGTCCGCCGCGGCTCCGGTGCCAACAGAGTCCAAGACAATGCCCAAGACCCGTTTATATTTTTGATAATCCATTACTTCGTGGTTCCCCCTTCGTTATCCGCTTCACCGCTTGCCCAGACCTTGGTAGCGTAAACGGAGTTGAACAGCAAGGCTGCTTGCAGTGCAATTTGTGACAGGTCGCCGCCGAAGGTTCCAATGTGAACCCCCATTTGGAAACGAACCGCGAGGATAATCCAGTAGATGATGTTGGCAGTGTTGACCCAAATCCACAGGGACCAGTTTTCCTGGTACTTTAGGATGTAGAGCAGCTGGGCAATGAAACTAACCACCAGGTTGAAGGAGTCAAAGTATGGCAGCTGACCGTTGAACAAGCCGATGAAGTACCAGCCAATGAAGTAAGCCACTACGACCCCAGCGAAGACCCACCGCCGGACCTTTGGGCTAAACCGCTTGGTAGCGTCGTCATGTCCCCACATAAACCAGCCGATCGGTTGTGAAATGACGTAGAAGATGTCCATCACGAAAGTTCCCCAGGTGTGACTCTGCCAGGCAACGTAGGTCATGGCAATACACTGGATAAAACCGAAGATAAAGGTGACCTTCCGCCCCTTCATCCCGTAAACCAGGGCCAGGGTACCAAAGACTCCGGAGAGCATTCCGATCCAGCTATCTGGGGCGATGAGGTAGACCCCAACTTGCAGTAATAGCAGAATCGTGACGTAAATTACTTCAAACTTCTTCCATTTGCTGAATAGCTGGGTAAACAGCCAGCTGTGGTTACTTGTATTAGTCATTGTTTATTCCTCCTCCAGACTCTGATCGCTTAAAATATCTAACGCTAACTTGAGTGATGCGACTTCCCCATTGGCCATCAGGTCATCCCCGTTGACCAGGTCGTTGACCCCGGCGGCCAGGTCGCCCTCATACAGGACGACGTTGTTTAGAATCGACAGGGTCTTCATCCCCCGCTGCCGGCCAATGGTCATCAAGGCCCCGGATTCCATATCGGCGCCGACGATTCCCTTATCTGACCAGAAAGCCTCGTTTTTAGCATTATCGTCCATGTAGAAACCATCATGGGAACGGATAATCCCGTAGACTGCCTGGGGGGCGTACTTATGTGCCAGGGCCATTAAGCGGAATGCCGGTACTGCCGGGTAAATTCCTGGGACGTATTTTTGAGTGAGCCCGTCATCGCGAACGACCCCCTCACCGATAATCAGTTCTCCCAGACCAATACCGCTCTGCATGGCTCCAGCCGAACCAACCCGGATGACCTTCTTGACGTTGACATTATGGAGCTCCTCAACCCCGATCCCAGCAGACGGGGCGCCAATTCCCGTTGACATCACGAGAATGCGCTTGTTTTTGTATGTCCCGAGGATGGACTTGTATTCCCGGTTAAAAGCCCATCCCTGGACGTCATCCAATAGCTGGGTTGCCGTATCTACCCGGGCGGGATCACCAACGATTATGGCACTATCGGTTCCGATTTCAGTAGTAAGCTGGGTGTGTGGTTGTTGTTCTTCTGTCATGGTAGCTAATCCTCCGTTTCCACGATTTTGCGTAGGGTTTGATAATCGGTGATTTTGATGGTGGCGTGGTCGATCCTAATAACGTCAAGGTCGGCCAGTCGCTTGAGCACCCGGTTGATATTCCGGTAAGAAGTATCCACTTCATAGGTGATTCGTTCCCGGGTAATCGGGATGTGTTCATCGGCACAGTTGAGAAGGAAGAGACCGATTTGCTGCAAAGCGGAGTGCATACTGTAGCGTTCCATTCGTTTGGTCAAGTGGTAGATTTGCGCTGAAAGATTGCTAATCAGCTGGTCGGCGAAGCGGTGGTCCCTTTGCGACCATTCGACGAAATCGGCATTGCGAATTGCGAGAACCGTAATTGGCGAAATGTTAATAATTGAGGCACTGTATGGCCGGTTGATAATCGCTTCCTGCTCGCCTAAAAACATCCCCGCGTCATAGACATCCAACACGACTTGCTTCCCACTAGGCGAATTAAGGAAAACCTTGACCCGCCCCTTGACCAGTAGATAAGTAGACTGGTACTGCTCTCCCTGGTGCAGGATAAATTGCTTGCTGTCAAAATGCTTGACCTGCATTCGCTCAATGATGTTAAGCGGCGCCGTTTTAACTAGCTGGCGAACGCGTTGGTCAGAGTTGATTGCTGTATACACTTCTTTAATATCCAAGAGTATCACCCTCACTCTATGTAATTATTATAATTGGTAGCGCTTACGATTGACTATGTCACCTGTCCTTAATATACACGAAATTTGTGTTTTTTGTTCATTAAGTCCCTATATTTGAGGACATTTGTCCCCGGAGTTTTTCGACTAGTTGAAAAAAAGCCCCGTGCTGCCGAGGGCACGGGGTGATCAAAAGATTAACGTTGTTTGTGGCGGGTTTCAGTATCAACGGCCAATAGGGTCAACAAGCTGCCGATTCCCAGGACAACCAGGATGGTTGACTGCTGGTTGCCGGTTTGGGGGAGCCCTGGTTGCAAAGCGCTAACTTCCCTGGTTTTGTGACTACCTGTGCTTGCTAGCCGGCTGCCCGCAACCATGCGGTTATTCGCCAGCTGTCCGCCTGTTGCCCCTGCTTCTTTGGTCGGAGCTGTTGCCTGCGGGTTGGCGGCTTGCTTTGGCGGTAGGACTTGCGCCCGGTAGTCATTGAGAAAGTGGAACTGCTGGTGGTCCTCAAATAGTTTTCCAAGCGCTAAGAGAACCAGGTCGCTGCCGGGGGCACCCTCCAGCTGGATCCCGAGCGGCAACCCCGCCGCACTAACGTAGGTTGGCAAACTGAGCGCCGGCTCCCCTGCTACATTGGCAAGCTGAGTAAAGGGAGTTTTGCTCAGACCGTGAAGCCAGGCCGCATAAATCAAATTCATTTGGTCCTTGAAGTTTAGGTCCTTAATCTGTAGCAGCTTAGCTACGTCTGCTGGCATGAAGGCTGGATCACTGTTCAGCGGGGCGGCCGTAGCGGTTGTTGGAGTTAAGTAGATAGGGTACTGCTGATGAAAGGCAGCCATCTGCTGGTGAACCGTAGCCAGACCGTCCTGGTATTGCTGGCGCACGTTTTTGGGAGCTTTGCGGCTGGCTTCGTAGAGCGCGTAAGTCATTGGGCTGACTAGCCCCGCCTTGACGTCTTCGGCAGTCAGGTTGCGGTGGTACTTTTGCTGGAAAAGAAAGTTGGCGACGGAGCCATCACTAAGGGCTCCCAGGTAGTAATTCTGCATTAGCTTAACGCCGTCGACGGGGCTGTCCTGCTCGACCACATTGAACCCCTGGGTGCGCAGAAATTGGACAGCATTGAGAACCGCTGCCCGGGCGTCCTGACTAACCGGGGTGCCTACTGGCGAAACTAAGGAATAGGCAATCCTGAGTGAGCGTAAGTCTTGGGGAAGGGACTTTAATGTTCCAGCCTGTTGGGGATTTAAGAGGCCCTTTAAGAGGGTCACTGTGTCGTTAATGTCCCGTGTCTCCGCAAAGTTGACCACGGATGGCGTTGTTGAATCGCCAATGATCAACCCCTGGGTTGGCTTGAGGCCGATTACCCCCGACCAGGAAGCAGGAATCCGTAGTGAGCCCCCGGCGTCGTTCCCGGTCGCAATGGGAACAATGCCCGCGGCAACGCTTGCGGCTGCCCCACCAGAGGACCCGCCGGGATTGCGGTCCAGACTCCACGGGTTATGCGCGGGGCCATAGAGGTTGGAGTTAGTGATGTTGATCAACCCTAGTTCGGGATAGTTAGTCTGTCCGAGAATAATAAAGCCGAGGTCCTTTAAGCGTTGGACGAAATTTTTAGTATAGTGTGACTGGACACCCTGCTCGTAAGGCAAGCCATTTGTGTTGGGATAGCCCTTGTATGGCTGACCAATTCCCTTGATGAGGAGCGGAACCCCATAGAAAGGCTGCTCTTTTTGCCCCGCCTTTTGCAGGTCTTGCAATTGCTGGTTAGCATCGGCCGGATTTGTGTAGATGACGTTATTTAGCTGGTGGTTCTGCTGGTCGATCTGACGGTAGGTATCGTTGATCAGGTCCTGGTCATTGATTTTGCCATCCCGAACCTGCTGGGCGAGTGCTCCGGCGGATTGGTTGGCGAACCGTCCCGTTTCAGCTGGATTAGTGGTTTGCGACTGGTCGGCGTTCCCCTGCTGCCCGCTTTGCCTGGCAGTCGCCTGGGCAGTCTGGCTGCTAGTTGGCTGATTGCTAGCGGGAAGCTGATCGGCGAATGCCGGTACCGCGATGCTGAGATTTCCTGCCAGTAGAATCGCAGCAGCTAGCGTACTCCATTTTCTGCGATGATGATTCAAAATTGACACCCCTCCTGTAAAAAACTACCGTTATTATATAAACAAATGGCACCGCTTACAACTAATAACTATTGTCTATTTATGAGCAAGCCGGACATTGTCAATTAAGGAGTCGTTCATTTTGCGGTATAATGGGAGTATTGATTTTTACGGAACGGAGTAATGAATAAGTGCGGTACCTATTTTTGATTAACCCTCATTCTGGCAGTGGTAAGGGGATGGCAGTCTGGCAGAAAATTCATCACTACTTAGCAAGCCGGCAGATTGACTACCGGTACGTTTTCAGCAAGTACCCGGGACACCCACGCGAATTGGCGGCCCAGTGTGGTCAGCACCGCCCTGCTATCGACTGCTTGGTTGTAATTGGCGGGGATGGGACTCTCCATGAAGCGTTTAGCGGCCTGCTAATGACGGAAGCTCCGTCTTGCCCGATTGCATATATCCCAGCCGGAACCGGGAACGACTTTGCCCGCGGTTACCGGATTTCTACGAAGCCCCTCGTCGCCCTGCAGCAAATTTTAAATAATCGGCAACCCCACCCTATTAACGTGGGGTGTTATCGGGACCTAAACGCAGGGGAAGCGGGAATCTTCCTTAATAACTTTGGCATTGGTTTTGACGCCGCCATCGTCCATGCCACGAACCATTCGCGCGCCAAGGAGTGGTTGAACCACCACCATCTCGGGACCTTTTCTTATATTTTTAAGGCGGTTCATGTTCTCTTCACTCAGCCGGCATTTGAACTACGGGTAGCGTGCCAGGGCAAGGAAAAGGTTTTTCCACGGGCATTCCTAGCCATCGCCAGCAACCACCCGTACATCGGTGGTGGAATCTGTGTGGCGCCGGACCAGCGCATCGACGTGCGGCAGTTGGAGCTGGTAGTAGTAGAAAAACGGGGCTGGCTTCCCCTGCTGGGGGCAATGCTGGCCTTTGCTTCCGGCCGGATCACGAGCTCATCGTCCGCCCACGTCTTTCGCGATAGTCAGCTCAGCTACCGTGTCCGTCCGGCTCAGTACGGCCAAATTGACGGTGAGGAACCAGGTCGGCGGGCATTTTCGCTCGAACTTACCTGTCGTGACTACCCGGTGCGGCAGGAACCGTTGGCTAAGTAGGCATCAACTGTGATGTCAAATGCGGTATGAAAAAAGGCCGTCAAGTTCGGATTTCCGGCTTGGCGGCCCTTTTAAAGCATTCTAGGGCTAGAAATTTCAATCTTCCGCCAGCAGCTGCTGGGCGACATCAACGTCAGTAACCAGGGTGTTAGCATAATTTCCTGCCAGGGCCGCCCGAATTGCGGGGAGCTTTTTGGCGCCCCCGGCGACCAGGATGGAATCATGGAGACCCCTCAGCCGGTCGATTGGGAAAGCCATTGTCCGGGCGGTTAGCTCCTGGTTGACAATTTGTCCCTGCTGGTTAACAAACTGAGAGATAATATCCCCCACTGCCGTTTGCTGGAGACTTTGCACCTCGGCTGGGCTAAGGTAGCCAAGTTCAAAGAGGGTTGCGTCAGGGGCCGTGGTACCGACAGTGAAGATTGCAACCGTGGTTTTCATCATCGTGGCGATGACGTTGTCAATAAAACGATCCTGGGTGACCATTTCTTTGACCTTTTGGTTGGCGAAGATGACTGGTAGCGGCAAAATTTGGGCTTGGGTATGGAAACACTCGTTGAAGCGTTTGGTAACCTCAACCACATAATTGTTATGGGTCGAGTTAGCGACTGTTCCCTTGAGGTAGGTAATTTGAACCCCCTGTCGTTCACTAATACTAAGGTGTTTAGCCACTGCGTCGAGGGTTTGTCCCCAGCTAATTCCGAGGACGTCGTTGTCAGTCACGACTTGGGGGAGATAGTCCGCAGTTGCCTTGCCTAGGGCAGCTAATAGTGCTGCCTGCCCCTCCCCCGCTGGAGTAGCAATCAGCACGTTTTTGAGCTTAAACTTATTCATCAGCTGCTGACGGAGACCAGCGATGTCTTGCAGAGGATCAGTGACCTGGATTTTGACGATGTTAGTATCGCGGGCGTACTGTAAAGCACGCGAAATGGTTGGGCGGGACAGGTTGAGCTGTTTTGCAATTTGGGACTGCGTGGCCCCGTCAAGGTAGTACAGCTTGCTGATTTCAACTGCTTGTTTAATTTGCTTTTTGGTATCCATTAATTTTGCTCCCCTGGATTGGTTATTGTAGTTATTATAGCAAAGAAGAGGAATCTAAAGGAGTGGGACAAAACGAGCTTGCCTAGTTCGTCGCCCCACTCCCGTTATAGATTGGAAAAGTTAAGAAAGGAGTTGCTTATTCCTTACCGATAACCTTCATACTGTGGCTAACACCGAGCCGGGTCGCTCCGGCGTTGACCATCGCCTCTGCTTCTTCCGCGGAGTGGATGCCACCAGAGGCCTTAACTTGGGTGGTGGTTCCCGCAACCGCTGCGCTCATTAACTCAACATCGTGGACAGAAGCGCCACGGGTGGAGAAGCCGGTAGAGGTCTTGACAAAGTCGGCTCCCGCTTCGGCCACGATTTGAGAAGCCTTTGTAATTTCGTCATCGGTAAGCAGAGCGGTCTCAATGATCACCTTGACCACTTTCCCAGCGTCGTGACCGACCTTGACTAGCGCTTGGATATCATCGGCAACCTGAGTGTAATGCCCAGCCTTCATCTCACCGATATTCATTACCATATCAACTTCGTCCACCCCGTCAGCGATGGCCTGCTTAGTTTCAAAGACTTTGGCCGCTGTTGTCGTTGCGCCAAGGGGGAAGCCAATCACGGTTGCCGTGACAACATCAGTCCCCGCCAATGCCTGGTGCGTTTTAGCAACCCAGTAAGGGTTAATCATGACGGTGTGAAAGTGGTTATCAATGGCCTGCTTGATAACGGTGTCAACTTGCGCCTCAGTTGCGTCTGGGCTTAATAGGGTGTGATCAATGTACTTATTTAGTTCCATGTTGTTCAGCTCCTTAATTTGAGTACACCATTATCATAACATAATTTTACATATGTTCAAGTATCTATTTGCAAATGTAAAAATAACTAGGCAAAAAAGTCCTGCGCTAATTGCTGGTAGAAACGGCTGGCTTGATAAAAGGCTGTCAAATCCACGTATTCGTCGGTTTGGTGTTTGCTATCATTGCCCGGACCAATCAGGGCAATGTCGAAGTTCCCCTTGGCATGCAAGAATTCGGAGCCATCGCTGGCGCTGGTTTGTCCTGTCGGCCGGACCGGGCTCGCCAATAGTTTTTCATGGACCTTGCTAATCAGTTTGACCAGGGCGGAGTCCTTGCTACCGGGCATGGCCTCTTCGGGGTAGGAAAACTGGAGTTTGAGCTGGTGCTGCGGTTGCTGGTTCAACCGGTCAACCAGCTGGTTTAAGGCGTCAAAGATAACCTGGTTGGGGTATTCGGGAATCGTCCGGATATTCCCCTTGATAACCGCCTTGGCCGGGACACTATTGACTTGCTGTCCCCCCTGAAAAACACTTTGCACATGAGTGAGTTTGCCGAGGATGGGGTTGACCTGGTTGAAGGACGCCATCAATGGCCGAACTTGACTAGCAAAATCAACCAACTGATCGACGGCGTTGATGCCGTTCTCTGGCTGGGAGCTGTGGGCCTGCTTGCCAATTGCGGTGACGCTGTAATCGATTACTCCCTTGGCCGTGTAGCCAACCTCACTCAGGCCATTCGTCGGCTCACCGATAATAAGGCCGGCTAAGTCATCGGCGTAGCCAGCCTTGGTGAGCTGGGCTGCTCCGTACTCCCCTGTTTCTTCACCAACGGTAGCGAAGAGCCGAATCCGGCCGGGGATGGTATCAGTAGCGAGCATCTCGAGCATCATGACAAGCATTGCAGCGAGACCGCTCTTCATGTCGCTGGCCCCCCGCCCGTACAAGCGTCCGTTCCTGATGGTGGCGACAAAGGGATCGCTGGTCCATTGGTCGGGGTTGTCGGTGGCAACAACGTCTTCGTGACCACAGAAACCAAGCGTCCGGTCGCCTTCCCCGATGGTTACGACCAGGTTATCCCGGCCGGGCGCAAAGGGAACCCGATCGATTTGGACCCGCTTGCCGTAAGGCTGAAATAGCGACTCGATGAAGTCAGCTACCTGTGCTTCGTTACCGTTGACGCTATTAATTGAAATTAGCTTCGCCAGAGTTGCGACTTGCGCTTCTTTTTTCATCACAATGATTCCTCCTTAGTCCTTGCCATTAATGATACTCTTTGCTGAAGGGTGAAGGAAGAATAAATCAAAGAAAGCAAACTGGACGTCCGAAATCGGCAGAGCCCCGTTAAAGATAAGAGAAAACCCAGCAGAATCGGCTGGCAAGCTAATTCTGCTGGGTTCCTCACGCTCTCTTGAATAGAGTTAGTTAAAATGCAGTACGTTGCTTAACGGTACTCGTTGCGAATGGTAATGGTTGAGCGGCTGATCTGCGGGATAACCGAGAGAAATACCTACGAGCACCCGTTCGGTATCGGGAATTCCTAGAAAGCGACGGAGAATTTTGGGGAAGCGGGCACTGTTGTAGGTGGGAATTGAACCCAGTCCCCGGTTGGTAGCGGCCAGCATGAGGGTTTGGGCAAAGGCCCCGGCGTCAAAAATCGACCAGTCCGGGGATGCTTGGGGAACTGTTATAAAGAGAATCACCGGCGAATCATATAGGTTGTTGCTTGCCGTGCTCATTGCGGTATGGGCCTCGTCAAAACTGGGAAAGTGGTGGACGATATCATGCCGCCACTGTTTCATATTAGCCTGGGTACGTGGTGCCCACTCTTCCCTGCTCATCACCGGGAGGTCAGGCTGACTTGCCTGTCCGGTTTGGTCAGCTTCGCGGTAGGCTTTCTTAATCCGTTGCAGGACGGTTCCCCGCGCACAGTAGACTTGCCAGGGCTGCGAGTTGACCCAGGAAGGTGTCCGCTGGGCGACGGTGACGATTTCTTTGATTAGATCTGTCTCGACGGCCTGGTCGGTAAACTGCCGGACCGAGTGCCGTTTATTGACGACTTTGGTAAAATCCATAACGGTAAATCCCCCTTACCTAAATTAAATCAATCCCTTAGCGAGGAAGAACAAAATGGGAATCAATAGCGCTGGCAAAAAGTTCAGCGTTTTGATGTTTCGCAATTTTAGCAGAGTAATCCCGGTGGTTGCGATTAAGAAACCACCGACGATTGAAATCTCGGTAATGAGCTCGTTGCTGAAGAAGTCGGCTGATAAAAACTTGGCAATCAGGTAAAGCCCACCCTGCCAGCAGAAGAGCACCGGTGCGCAAACCAGCATTCCCCAGCCGAAACTGGCACCAAAAATAATTGCGGTTACAAAGTCGAGCATGGCATTAGTGTAAAGCATTGTCTGGTCGCCCTTCACTGCCGCCATTACCGGACCAACAATTGACAAGGCGCCGATGCAGTACAGGAGCAATGCGGTGGCAATCCCCTTGGCAAGCTGGGAATGACCGCCACAGCGTTCGATAAGGTGGTTATAATGTTCATCGATCTGCCACCAGGTCCCAAGAACGGCACCAACAGCCAGGCTAACAATAAACAGCACGGGATAGTTGCTTCGCGGCATGTTCAGAATTGTGTTTTCCAGGCCAATCCCGAGTGCAGCTAAGCCCATGGCGGCAAAGAGAACCTCCTGATATTTTTCTTTAATGCCGCCCTTAATCACACAACCGGCAACGGTCCCGACTAGCACCGCTATAAAGTTAACAATGGTGCCTACCATTGTGTTCATCCTCCCTATTCAATAGTTAACGTATCCGTACTAGAATACACTTACCAGTTTAAATTAGTTTAGGTGATTTCGCCAGTAGAAAAGATGGAGATGGTAGTCAGAAACTTGGTTCAGAATTTTAAGTTGAATTATTAATGTGAAAGATTGGTTGTTTGGACAAAGTAGACTGAATTTTTGCTAGAGGCCAGTTCATCTCAGCCCCGTGTTTTTGGCCCTCCCAACCCTAATCCGCAGCAAAACGAATTACTATTATTGGCCGGATCACTTATCAATCTATTAGCTTTTAGACGCTATTTACAACGTTTTTAGAATATTTTGATTATTTGGCATGTTTAGACTTGATATTATTTTTAATAATCATATAATAAATGGTGTTAGGTAGTTTATGGATTTGCTACTTAACTCCCCCAGAATCTAAATAATACTCTTTCCTAGAAACCATTTGAGTGTTACTTAGTGTGAGACCTCCCTATCTCACAAAAAAGGCATCGGTTCTTTCCGCCGATGTCTTTTTCTTTTGCTATTGATTATTTTCTTGGCTACTTGTGTTTGTGGTTACCGGGCTGCTTGTTGCAACAGCTGGACTAGCACCACCCTGTCTGACGCTACTGGTTCCGGTGGTATTGGCGTTGTTAACAGAGGCAGCTCGACTGACGCTAGATTGGCTCACTGCCGTCGGTGCAGAACTAATCGCCGTTGCCCTTGCCTGGCGAACGGTTAGGTCTTTAGCAACCTGCTTGCCGTTTCGCTTCGCAACCACCTGGTAAGGCCCGGCGGAGTCTAAGCTAATGACTTTCGTGGTGGTTCCACGTCCTCGAGCGACTGTGAAGCTCTGGTAGATATGTCCCGTGTTGCGGCCCTTAACTGTGACCGTGGTACCACGGGATACAGTGATTTTGATGTTGACCTGGCCGTTATCTTCCATCGTTACGTCTGAAGTAAAGTCTAATTTGATAGCTTGCTCAGCCTGTGACGATGTTGAACTAGACGCTGCTTTAACCGGTTTGGCGGGTTTGGCGGCCTGCCGGTGAGTGCTTACACCGGTGTAGACCGTGCCTCCAACGCCGACCAGGAAAACAAGCAACAGTAGCCAATTGAAGAAGATCGCTCCCCTACTGATTTCGGTATTGCCTTTTTTAGTGCGGCGAACCTGACGAATGAACTGGATTATTAGTAGTAGCAGAGCAAGCGCTGCGCTGATGATGAAAATATTCATGCGAACTCCTATCCGTTAATTATTGCCGTGTTCGTTGAAGGGATCCCAGCGGTACTTCGCCCGGGGACCACCAATGTATTTCGGCCGGGATCTGAGATAGGTAGTATGGGCATTGCCAATTTCGGTAACTGAGGTTCTGACCGGGACCTGAACAAATTTGACATGCATGCCGATTGAAGTATCTCCAATGTCCATTCCGGCTTCCGCTTGGATATGTTCAACTTCAACTGGATCATTCATGCTTTCAAATGCTGCAATTTGTCCCGCCCCACCAGCGTGGATTTGGGGATAAACCATCACGATTTCCAGTCCCCGTTCCTTAGCGACTGAGCGTTCAACTACCAGTGCCCGGTTAAGGTGCTGACATCCCTGCACTGCCAGGTGGATTCCAAGCGGTTTGATGATGTCGAGAATTGTTTTAATGATTGCCCGGCTAATTTCAATGCTGGGGAATTTACCAATCATTTTGCCCTGGACTTCACTTGTACTAAGGCCGACAACCAGGATATCTCCCTGATTAAGATTAGCCTCTGCTAGTAGTTCGTTAAGTCCCTGCTTCGTTTCTTCTTTGATCGTTTCAATATTCATAATTATACTAAAGCCTCCTTTAGCTACACTACTAGTTTAGCATTTTTTAGGATTAAGTGGTCGTTTTAATGATTATTCTGGTTGCTATCTTCACCCTGCTAATTTTGCCTAAAAGGGTTATAATTAATTATGTGAAGCGCTCTTAGTGTAACCGGATAGCACATGAGATTTCGGTCCTCATGATCCGGGTTCGAGTCCCGGGGAGCGCATTTTTTATGGGTTTTGAAGCGCATTATAAAATACTAAACCGCTATTAAATTAGTACTCTGAGTGCTTTGTTGTAGGCCATAGCCATTCGACAAGTGAGTGGTTATGACTTGTCCAAACACTGAAGACACTAAAAGCTGAAATAAATTTCTTGGGGGAATCACAATGAAGAAAATTAGCTTATTATGTTTTACTGCATTAATGGGCCTGTCACTGGCAGCATGCGGGAATAACAATTCTAATAAGAAGGCTACAAGCAGTTCCACTCATTCTTCTAGTAAAGTAGTAAAGCATCATAAGAAAAGTAGTGAAGAATCGTCATCGCAAGTCCAACAGCAAAGCCAGCAGCCACAACAAGCTACAGCACAACAATCACAAACAAACAGTAGCAATAGCGCTGATGGTAAAACAGTAATCGCTGGTCATAGTTTTCATAGAGAAAATTTTTATGGAAATAGTATTTTAGTTGGTGACAACGGTGAAGGTGAAGCAGGAGAATGGGCCGCTAATAATCCAGCCACTCAAAATGATCCTAATGTTGAGGCCCAATTAAAGTCAGCATATGGTAATTAACTCAATCTCTCTTTACCATTTTAAAAATGAAAATGCAACAGCGCAGTAGCCGGATGGCAGTTCAAATGCTGATAAATCAGTATTTGCCCCTATAAGCTAACCGCGCGTCGACGGAGGTAGGAGACGTAGTTCTGTCCCACCTCTTTTATTATATGCAATTTTGTAATGGAAAGCTCAATTATAATTAGAAGAACTTAAACGTATTAATTGAGCTGCAAAGAAACGAGACCTTACTAAAAGTATATTTTAAGTAGTTTTGAAGAAAATTGTATCAATAATCTGCGGACGCTGTGACCGTGTAATGTTATGTACCATAAATTTAAGCTCTCCCCGCTCCGCTATAGGATGGCGGCTTATCGTCTGTTATAATTATTAGCAATAATCAGCGTGCAATTTCAACGCTGAAAATTTCGCTCAAGGAGTATTGACTGTAATGGATAATCAAAGTACTATGGCGTCGCAAAACGATGCTAGACAATTCAAGTTCTGCCAAAACTGTGGTGCCAAGATTGATATTAACGCGGTAATTTGCCCGCATTGTGGTGTTGCGCTTCCCGCATTCACCCCCGCAAGTTCGACGCCTGCCGCTACCACCACTGATGGTAAGGAGGGGTCCTATTGGTGGAGCGTCCTCGGTTTCTTCGTTCCGGTTGCTGGACTGGTTCTTTACATTGTCTGGCGCACCAGCGAGCCAAAGAGTGCCAACGCGGCGGGCCTGGGAGCCTTGATTCACGTTGTATTGTGGACCGCCATTTTGGCGTTCTTTGTTACACTCGCTATAATGACAGCATAGGGTTGCCGGTGCTGCTCATTTGGACCAGTCCTGTTCATCTTTAAGGAGGGATGCTGATGCACTATCGTTACGTTGCTGTGGATATTGACGGGACCCTGCTTGACGATCATGACCGCTACGACCAAGTGCGCCTTGCCAAAGATATTTGCGCCCTCCGTCGGCAAAACGTCACCTTCTTAATTGCAAGTGGAAATAGCCTTGATGCCTTACAGACGCAGTTCGGTAAGCTGGTCAATAACTTCGTGGCAGAAAACGGCGGTCGGGTCGTGGTTGCCGAGCACGAGATTCGTGGAGTTGCCCATCGGCCAGAGACGCTTGCTAAGCTGTTAGACTACATCCATTGTCTCCCCCAGCCAGACCTCCTCTCCCTATCTGCCGCTAGTCAGACAATGATTCCCCAGAAATTCGCGTCAGTACCGGTCCCCTACTATCCTCATCATGCCTATTTTAAGCGGCTGGTCGAGATAAGGGAGCCGGTTTACAACGTCAATGTTAACTGGTATCAGCGTCAGCTGCCCTTGGATCAGATCCAGCAGATTGCCCGCACGATTAACTGGACCTTCCCAGAAGTCAATGCTACGTATAGTGGTACCTATGGCATTGATATTCTTCCCCACGGCGTGAATAAGGCCCGGGGGCTGCGCAAGTTTGTCCAGTACACTGGTGGCAGCATGGACCAGGTCGTTGCCGTTGGTGACACCTCAAACGATGTGGAAATGGTCTCAGCGGTCGGGCTCGGCCTTGCTATGAGAAACGCCACCCCAGATTTGCAAAGCGCCGCCGCTGCCGTGACCATTGCCGATAACAACCATGCTGGCCTGCTTAGAGCAATCGAAGCGCTCTTTTCTTTGTGACCAATAATAAAGGCTCTAAAGTCCCTGAACTTCTTCAAGGATTTTAGAGCCTTTCTCACTATTTCTTGCCAATATGCAGGGCCCCCGCTCCCCAGTTGAGTTTGGTGTAGTGGCAGCTGTGGAAACCACTTGCCTGCATCATCTGTAACAGCTGGTCGGCCGAAACAAACTGCTGGGCTGTGGTTTGCAAGTACTGGTAATCCGCGGCCTTTCCGCCAAAGAGTTGTGCGAGGTGAGGAAAAACATGGAAATAGGCTCGCCAACCAGCTTTTACCACTGGGTTAATCGGCTGCGACATTTCCAAACAGGCAAATTGCCCGCCTGGCTCAAGGACACGATAAGCCTCGGCGAGCACTTGATTGGCATCTGGAACGTTGCGCAGGCCAAAGCCGATGGTAACCACGTCGAATGCCCCAGCAGAAAACGGGAGCGCCATTGCATCGGCCTGGATGAGTTCAATATCTTTACCCAGCCCGGCTTTGCGAACCTTTGCTTCTGCATGTGCGAGCATGTCCTGGTTAAAATCTAGGCCGATTGTTCGGCCACTCGGCCCCACCTGCCGGGCAAGGGCAATTGTCAGGTCCCCCGTCCCGCAGCAAAGGTCGAGACAGTCCATACCGGCTTTAAGTGTTAACTGGTCAAACAGCTTTGCCCGCCAGCTCTTTTGCGTTCCCAGGCTGATAACGTTATTAAGCAGATCATATTTTCCTGCTACCCGGGAGAACATTTCATTGACTTCATTTTCAGAGTGGTGATTGGTTAATATCATTTATCTCCGCTGTGTCAGTACGGGAACTCGGCTAATTTCCGAGCAGAAAAGAAACACAGCACTCCCTCCATGATGAATCCTGCCGACCGGTTGGTGGAGGTCAGCAATTCTTGACGATTGAGCAGTTGTCCCGTACTTGCTCTTCACAACCAGCCTGTTATTAAATATAGCACCGCCAGACTAGAAAAGCTATCAAGGCTTGTTCGCACTTGATAGCTTTTAATCTTAACGGTCGGCGACGACGAGGTAGGTGCATTCAATTGGTCCGTGAACCCCGACGACCAGCTCCATCTCGATATCACCAGAATTGGAAGGACCAGAAATAAAGGTAATTGCGGAGGTGGCTAGGCCGTCAGTGAACCGGTCCTGATACTTTTCCACTGCTTCTCTAGTAGACCGTACCAGGCCGCTTTTAGGAACGATTGCTAAGAACCGGGTAGGCAGGAAATTGAAGCCCCGCCCCTGCGCCGGACTATTAACCACGGTAACTGTCCCCGTGGAGGCAATCAGGTAGTCAGCCATCCCAACCGCCAAATCAGCCTGGTTGGCATACTCCTCGTTAGTCATGCGGTCGGCTTGCGGGGACCAAGTGTTGACCGTTGCCACGCCCGAATGCTGGTACCAGTCCCCTAGTCCATAATTATCCCAAACTGCCTGGTCAACTCCTGGCAGAAGCAAGTTTTGAATGTCCTTCTTTGCCGCTAGCTGACGGAGGTAGTCTGCGACCTCCGCGGCCGGTTTTTCGACAACCGTCGCGTTAACCGATTCGCTATTTTTAACTGCCTCTGTGTAAAGCTCTTCGGGGCTTTTGTCAGCTAAGAGCTGGTCTGGCAGGTCATTCAGCGGCTTGAACGGATAATCGGCCAATTGGTGGCGTTTCCGGCCACTGGCCTTTTGCAGGCGGTTAAGAAACTGCTCGCGGTTCTCCTTGCTATTAGCTTGTTCTAAGAGACTACTCATCTGCCTGTCCTCCTTCCTTTTTGACAATTGGTGCGGGTTCTACCGGCTGGTGGTGCTTATACCAGTGGCGGAAGTTATTCTTGGCCTTGGGCGGACGTGGAACGTCACGGGTATCGATCCAACCATGGATCAGCTTTGGCGCTGCCTTTGGTACGTAGTCGATCTTCCCGCCATCGTACATTGGCTCAACTGAATTTGGCCCGCCATCAGTAAAGAGCTTTGTCCCCGGATGGGCCATAGCTAGTGCTGAATCAAAGAGAAATGGTGAACCGGTCCCGACGCCGACCATCTTTAGAATCAGGTTGGTCATCGAGTGGTCCATGTGCTTATCGTCCATCTCAACGATCCGGTGTTCTCGAATCAAATGTTGGAGTGGAATCTTGACCGGACAGGTTTCGGTGCAGGCCGCGCAGAGAGAACAAGCGTATGGCAACTCTTGAAACTGCTCGTAACCGCCCAGAATTGGTGACAGTACCTCACCTAATGGTCCAGGATAAATCGAACCGTAGGCCTTACCACCGATCTGCCGGTAAACCGGGCAGACGTTCATGCAGGCACCACAGCGAATACACTGGAGGATAGGCTCAAACTCAGTTCCCAGGGCCTTAGAACGCCCGTCATCAACGATTACGACCCAGAAGTCTTCTGGACCATCAACTTCGCCCGCCTTTTGCTTTCCGGTAAAGGTACAGTAGGTCGTTAGCTTTTGCCCGACCGCACTCCGCGCGAGCATGTTGTCCAGTACTTCCGCTTCCTTCATCGATGGCACGATCCGTTCCATTCCCATTACAACTACTTGGGTCTTGGGAATAGCCATCGTCAAGTCGGCGTTTCCTTCGTTGGTGTCTAGGTTAATCATCCCGTTGTCAGCAATGGCGAAGTTGCAGCCGGTAATGCCAAAGTCAGCGTTCATGAAGTACTTCCGCAGGTAGCCACGGACGAAGCGGGCCTCGTGCTGGGGATCATTGTCGCCATCGTAGCCCAGTTTCTGGAACTCCTTTTGAATCTGGTCACGGTTCTTGCCGAGAGTCGGGAAAACAATGTGAGCTGGCTCGTCCCAGTTGTCTTCCTGGAGGATGAACTCGGCTAGGTCACTTTCCAGCAGGTTGACACCAGGAATCGACAGCAGGATCTTGTCCAGGTCAATTTCGGTCGTGACCATTGACTTAGATTTAACGATGTTCTTCGCCTTTTTTGCAATTGCCAGTTCCTTAATGAACTGGTGAGCTTCATCTTCCGTCTGGGCAAAGAAGACGTGGCCTCCCTGCTGCTCAACATTACCAGCGAATTCTTCCAGGTAGTCTGGCAGGTATTTGAGAACGTGCTGCCGGATCTGTTCTGCTAAGTCCCGCCACTCGTTCCAGTGCCCGAGTTCTCGCCGGGACGCAGTACGCTTAACAAACTGGGCGTCCTGGGCTTTGGCGATTGCGGTGCGCATAAACTGGTCTGATTCTGCTTCTTTTACCCGTTGCTTGAAGGGTTGGTTACTCGTTGCGATTCCCATTTAAAACACCCCTTCCCCGTTGGCTGGAACGACCGCTTCATCAGTATCCTTCAAATATTTAATCCTGCTTGGGTCGACATCGTGGTTGAGTACTTCCGCAATGTGCATGACCTTAATGTGTTGGCCGTTTCGGTTCATATAGCCCGCAATATTCATTAGACACGAAGTTTCCATCCCCACCAGGATATCTGCCTTGGTATCCATAATGTTCTTGGCCTTGTCGGCAACCATCGCCGTGGAGAGCTCAGGCTCCTTGGCAGAGAATGTACCACCAAAGCCGCAGCACAGCTGAACATTATGCAACGGAATCCGCTTAATCCCCTTAACATGGTCCAGGAGGACAAACGGCGCCGTTCGTTCACCGAGTAGCCGGGTCATGTGGCAGGACCGGTGAACCGTAATGGTAGCGTCCAGCTCGGCCCCACAGTCGACGACCCCAAGCACCCGATAAATGAATTGGCTAAATTCATAAATCTTATCGGCAACCGCGGCCGCCCGTGGCCCGTACACCGGATCATCCTTTAAAATGTCCTTGTATTCCTTAATCATGAACACACAAGAGCCGGTAGGACCAACGATGTAATCCGCGTCCAGACTCAGCAGAGCATCAATTTCGTTTTTAAACGTCTTCAGCGATTCCTTAGCATAACCGCTGTTATAAGTTGGCTGCCCGCAGCAAACTTGCTTGTCCGGCAGAAAGGTCTGACAGCCCAGGCGTTCGAGCACCTCGACCATTGACTTGCCGACGTTTGGAAAGAGCAGATCAACTAAGCATGAAGAAAAAATACATACTCGTGGTTGATTATTCATAATAAAGCACCCAGCTAAACTTCCTAGTTGAGCTTCCTCCCTTCGTTATCTATCGCTATATTAGTCT
Organism: Limosilactobacillus oris DSM 4864; assembly: GCF_001434465.1. Lineage (GTDB taxonomy): Bacteria > Bacillota > Bacilli > Lactobacillales > Lactobacillaceae > Limosilactobacillus > Limosilactobacillus oris. The sequence continues at coordinate 155,481 of NZ_AZGE01000001.1, read as the reverse complement.
TTTTAATATTGTAAGCGTTTCAAACAGAACTGTCAATTTTTTGATTATCAATGTAATATAAAAAGGATTATGGCGAGCTGGTCACCATAATCCTCTTCACATTAATATACGCTACCTTCGTAGAAGTTATAGCTAGGCTGGTTGAAGTTAAACTTGGCAAGGTCTGACATCTTAATAAAGTTGTCCGCGATTCCCCAGGTCATCAGGTTGATCGGCTTGCCAAAGTCCTCGTCAGGGATAACCACCGTGATGTACTTGCCCAGGGCATTTGCCATCCCTAGTTCGATCCCCATTCCGACGTCTTCTTCCTCAGGAATGTAGACTGCTAAAACCATGTCCGAAGTTGAGACCCCGACCCGGTCGCCATTGTAGGTTGCAGTTGCCCACTCCCGGTCTTCCAGCAGTTCTGGGTGTTCGTCTACCCGGAGGCCCTTGTACTGGTGTTGGAGAGGAACATAGGAATTTTCAACATCGACTGTCGGGTTAGCTTCGATTGCCTTCATAGCCTCTTGGTAGGCCCGGTTTTGCTTGTCGGTGAACCAACCAGCACAGAAATAAACGGTCTTGCTCTTATTCATAAAAAATAACTCTTCCTTTCAAAATGGGTGCTTAACGCTCTATGGCGTCTAACGTCTGTTTGATAATTTGCTTAGCTGCCGTAGCGACCGACAGCTCATGAGCGGCCGCGTAGTCCCGCAGCTTTTGGTAAGTTGTCAAATCGGCGGCGCCCCGCCAGATCAGGCCGGTTACCTGACCGTGTTCCTTCTTCACTCGGAATCATCCTTTCCCCAGAGTTGGTGTGCGACGTAGCGAAAAATTGTTTTGCGAGCATGCAGCTGGCTGTGGGTGGTGTTCGGGTAAATTTTTTGCTGGTAGCTAATCGTTGGGTGGCCCTTGACCAATGAACGCAGCATTTCAGCCTGGATCAACGGCACCGCCCCATCTGTGCGGGTACTCCCCGGCTTGGTCCCCATGATATTATAAATCATTATGGGGTAATCAGGCTGCCAAGTCCGCATTTGCTGGCGGAGACGAAGAAAGTTTTGGTCGTGTGAGTGGTGGATTAGATGGTAGTGATAATCTAACCGGGCCGAGAGGCTTTCCTCAACTGGTACACCTAAGAAAATTAGCTTGTGCAGTTTTAACTTGCTTTGCAGTGTCGGTGAATTCAAATAGGCGTGCATAAATTCAGTTCCACCATAGGAGTGCGCGATGACATTGACCTGGTGAAGATCGTAATGGCTTTGCAGGTAAGTCAGGACAGCAGTGAGCTGCTTGACCTGTAGATGAAATGTTTGATTATAGTTCCAGTCGTAGAGAACTTGAATCAGCGGGTTCTTTTGGGTCTTCGAGAGGTGTCCGGACACGCGGATGCTTCCCCAGGGTGAAACCCAGATGGTCAACACCTTCTGCGCCAGGTGGTGACTCTGATAGTAGTTGATCATTTTGTCATACGTAACTGTGCTACCGCCCCAACCGGGGATCAATAAGGTGGGCGTTGTTGAATATTCGGTGTCTGCCCGCAAATCAGCTTCACGCAGGGGCCGGCCAGGTGTCCCGCGCAGCAGGTAAAGCTGTACACAGCCGCCGATAACGAACACACTAGCAATAACCAGGCCCAAGCCCTTTAAAAATTTCTTGATAGTAACCATCCCTTTGTTCAACTAATCCTTAAATTAGGGATTGGTTTTAGTTTACTAGCCGAACAGCCGGGCCCAAAAGCCCTTTTTCTTCGGCTTTTCCGCCGGCTGCTGGTCGTTCTTAGCGGGTTCCGGAGCAGCTGCTGGTGCTTCGTCGGCATAGGGATTGCGCTCCCCAATCCAGTTAAAGAACTCCTTTGCCTTGATTTCTACAAACTTCCCCCGCTTACCATTAATGCCGTTTACGCACAGTTCAATTGGCAAGGCGTTCCGGTATTTTTCGATGCTGTCAGCGGTAAAGCCGTTCGCCGGATTGAGCTTAGAAATATCGAAAAGCATGCTATCGTCACTTTCCCGGTACTTGAAGTCATCTTCTTGAGTAAGGTAGAGTTTAGCCCAACTGTTCCGCGAACTCTCCTTGAAGTCGTCGCAGATGGTATCCGCAAAGTATTCCGGAACATCCAGCCCAGCCATCTTGTAATAATCACGGAACAGCTGCCGGGTCTGTGCAAGGAAGTCGAGCCGCCCCGTTTCGGGGTCAAAGGACCGCCAAGGGGTCTCGTCGTCTTCTAACAGGCTGGCCATCCGGAGTACGAAGTCTTTAAACAGTGTATTGTTTAAGGTTTGCCGGACATTGTAAATATACCGGTTGGCCTCGCCCTTGAGCTTTTCGTCAATGACCTTATCAATTTGCAAGTAGTAAGTCCGTCGTGCGGTTTCCCGAAGCATCGTAAAGCCGGAGTCATAGTTGGTCGTTCCGATTAGCGGTGCGATGGCCTGTGGGTTGTTGACTAGTTCGTTCATGGTGTCAACGACCAGGTGCCGGCTGTATTGATCCTGCTGGAAGAAGTACGGTTCGATTTCGTCTAAGAGGACGGGATAGGAACTCCCCGTCCTCATGTAGTGTTCGATTGCCTCGACCGTTTTGTTTTTCTTTTGCGCGACGTCCGTTGGGTAAATCGTCCCAAAGTCGATCAGGGAGCGGTCGGTATTCCAGGTGAGCTGGTTGATGATCCGTAAAAGGGTTGACTTTCCGGAGCCCGCGGTTGCACCAAGAATGAGGAAGTTTGGAATGTCATTCCCGTCTTCGGGGTTCAAACTGGCCTTTGTCCGAATTTCCCACAGAAACGGCGCCGTAAAGCTATACATGATGGCTTCATAGAAACGTTTCCCGTAATTATCCGAATAGTCGACCACGTAACGCTGGTAGCCCTTCATAACGTCATCAATACTCTTTAGACTATCGCGAATCTGGCTGATTGTCGCCAGCTTACCGAACGGGATTGGGTGGGTCCCGGCATCATTAGGAACGTATAGTCCACTGTTGTTATTAACCAGGTTGCGTTCCATCGGACGGTCATACAAAAAGGTCGTGTACTTCTTCTCCGCTGACCGCTGCTGGGGTGTCATGCCGCTTACGAGCGCCTCTTTGACCTGCTGGTAGATCTTTTGCCGGTCTTTGATCTTTGGCTTGGCCGCCCGGGGAGAAACCGAGAGCTTTTGGAGGTTGTAGATGGTGTCGTGCTGCTTAGTGTCCCGTTCAATTCCCTCCTTGACCAGCGAGCGGTCAGTGGTGACGTTGCGCATTGCGATGGTCGTGTCATGAGGAATGATGGCACTGTCAATCTGCTGCTGGAGGTCGTGACTGATGATGTCGGTCATGTCCTGGGCAGCCACCTGGTCAGTGGTGTCGTTGTCCAAAATGACGACATTGTTCCCCGCAGCAGCTGCATTTTGGTCCTTCTTACTTTCGTCCAGCTGCTTTTGGGCCGCCTTTAAAAGGTTATCACTGAAGTATGGCCGCAGGACCGGCTTAATGTCGTGCTTGAAGTGTTCCAGCAGGTTGGCGAAGAGGCGCTGGTCATTATCAAAAACCAGCACTTCGCTGTATTGGTTGCGGTCCTTAGTAAACGATTCCTCGGTCAGGTCGATGCTGCCGAGGATTACCCGGCAGTCCCCGCTCTCCTCGTTGCTTAGCAGGTAAAAACGGGAGTAGATAGCCTGGGCGGGCGCGTATTCAAACTTAAACAGGCCGTTTAAAACATTGGCCTGGTTGCTGCTTGAGAGGGCCTCAAACAGTTTCACCGGCTTCTTATTCGCCACCGCTAATAAAGCGTCGGTCAGGGCAACCTTGGTGATTACTTCGCTCGCGGAATTGACGTGCTTTGCTGGGGATGCCCCGAGTACGATGTCCGCTTGGATGAACTTGCTGAGGTAGCGGTTGACAAAGTCGGCATCGGCTTTCCCAGTAATCGCTGTAAAACGGTTGAACCGGCGGGCATCAAAAAGCTGGTTGACTTTTAGCGGAGGTGTTTTCTGCCCGTTAAACACAATGTGTAATTTAGTTAAGTCTGATTCGCTTGGCATACGTGTCCCTTTTCTTTCTTCATTAGAGTAATAATTAATCTTATTTTCGTTGATTTAGGCTTATTTTGCAAGCACTGGACGAAAGATTAGCAAAGTGTTTATAAGTCATGACGATTTGGTGTTAGTAGTGTGGCAAGGTTGACGACCCTATGACTAAGAAGCAAACAATTATTGTCACCACGCCGGATGGCAAAATAGAAAAAGTGTGTTAGCTTAGTAGCTGGCTGGCAAGGTAAAAGCCAAAGGCACCGAAAATCGGCTGGCAAGCTGATTTTCGGTGCCTTTTCTTACTTTCAACAGTTAGTTATTCAATTGTGTTACTGCCCCGGTGGCGTAATTAATTTTAATATTCCGTTGCACGTTCGGCACGAAGACATTGAAAGATAAGCTACCGTCGCTGGAGAGTGCCTCAATATGGGCGCCTGCTGGCACGACATCATTACCGTTGTATATATCAGTGACCCGGTACCGCACCTGCTTGCCCCGGTCAAGCGCTTTGCGGACGAGCCCTTCATAGTAGTTTTGCCCGGTTGAGGTCGAACTGCGGGCTTCATTGGCCCAGGCGGTCTGCGTGGCGATGTTAGCGGGGTTAGATTCGGAGGCGTCAAAACGATTAATCCCCCCGACTAGGGCGTAGCCGAGTAAGTGCCCCCGGTCATAGGCGTGCCGGTAACCTCCAGTCAGGTTGCTGGCCTGTAAAAATCCTGCTGGGCGCCAGCTAGTAGCGCCGTTACCAGTTTCATTCCGGTTGCGGTATTGACGAGTGGTGCGATTGAGCCAGGCATCCCCCCGCCATGCCCGGCCCTGCTGGTCACGGAGATTAACGGCGTATGGCGCGCTGCTAATGTTAGCGTTCAGTTGCGGCCGGTTATTGTTGACGATGAAGGCACCAGAACCATTCCAACTGATAGAGTCCCCTAACTGCTGGCGGACGGCCGGTGTTAGTACTGACTCCGCCTGCTCCTTGGTTGGCGGTAGGCTTTGCTGACTCCCGCTGTGGTAATTACCACCCCAGGAGACTAGCCGCTGGATGCCCTGCGCCCAGGCGGTATTACTGCCGTTGGACTGGTTGATGAAACCACCGAACAGTAGTACCAACCCCAGGGCGAGGATGGTTTGCCAGAGTCTCTTTTTAATTCGATACATAATGCCAATCCTTTCATATAGTAAAAATCATTTTTATTTTACTATATTTGGCGAACAAATGGTCAGCTGATTCTACAAAAAAAGAGGCTGGGATACCCAACCTCCTTAGATTTAACTTAGTTGGCCCGCTCTGGATCCCGCTTTAGCTGCCAGCGGAAGGCGAACCAGATAATGATGATAAAGATAACCCCTACCGAAACGGAAACCCGAGTATCTGGATTGAAGAACATGAAGACCAGGATGATTGCCAAGGCCGCCAAACTAAAGTAGTTGTACAACGGGTAAAGTGGCATCTTGAATGGGTGGTCAACTAAGTCTTCAGGGTGCTGACGGCGGTAATTTAATTCGGCCAGCAGGATTACGAACCACGGTACCATCCCAGGCAGGACACTAGAACTATAAACAATTACGAAGATGTTGCTTGCGTCCTTATTTACGACCGAAATGATGGAGTTAACAATGAAACCAAGGGCAATCCAGAAGGCAATCGTTAAGACAGCGACGTTTGGAACCACCCGCTTGGAAAGTTTACCGAAGAATTTCGGTACCTGCTTGTCAATAGACAGCTTGAAGAGCATCCGACTAGCACTGTAAATTCCAGAATTAGCTCCAGACAGTGCTGCCGTCAAGACAACGAAGTTAATGATTCCAGCTGCACCAGTAATTCCGACCTTAGTAAAGGTTTCGACAAACGGTGAACCAACAGCGTCTAGTTTGTTCCATGGATAAATTGAAACGATTACGAAGATTGCACCGATGTAGAAGATTAAAATCCGCCAAATAACAGACTTAACAGACTTGACGATGGCGTGCCGTGGAGAAGCAGCTTCCCCGGCCGTGATTCCCAGCAGCTCGATTCCCTGATAAGATCCGGCAATCACTGACAGTGAGAACATGAAGCCCATGAAGCCACCGGTGAAGAAGCCGCCGTGCGTCCATAAGTTGGAGATACCAACAGGGTGCCAATTGTTTCCTAACCCCAGGACGATTACCAGCAGACCCAGAATGATCATCACGATAATCGTTACCACCTTAATCATTGCGAACCAGAATTCCAGCCGGCCATACGCCTTTGCTGAAACCAGGTTGGCGAGGGTCAGCATTGCAATCACGATAATCCCAGAGAACCAGTCGGGCAGCTTCGGCCACCAATAGTTCAGGTATTGGGACATTGCGATGATGTCTGAAATCCCCACGATGATAAACTGGAAAATATTGCTCCACTTGGTCAAATAACCGGCAAAGGGATGAATATACTTATCACCGTAGTCGGCGAAGGACCCAGTGCCGGGGCTAATGTAAATCATTTCCCCCAGTGCCCGCATTACGCCGTAGAGAACTAAACCAACGAAGGCGTATGCCAGTAAAACTGACGGCCCGGTCCATTTAATCGTTGACGTAGCCCCCATGAAAAGACCACTACCGATAGTCCCCCCAATTGCAATCATTTCCATTTGTCCGGGCGTCATCGTCCGTCTAAGTTTGACCTTTTCTTCCGCCATGTAAAAAACCTCTCTTTCTCGACAAAAAAAGCTATCCACCTTCTCCGGCCACTGAGCATCATTTTCGTTGCTGCCGTGGCTGAAGTAATTGGATAGCTGATTTATACAGTATTCAAAGGAATAAAAATTAATCCCCAACCACGCCTTAGTTTGTTGTGGTTGTGGTGGAAGTAAGTTCAATTAGGATTTTAATCTTAAATAATTGCATTTTAACTTCCTCCATTCCTTTTGGTTGTTATTAGAATACTATGAGAAAATTAAAATAGCAAGTGTTTATTTAAAATAATTGCGTTTTTTCTTGAAAACGGCGCCCGCTGAAAACGCTGTCCACGCCGCCGCTATTAGTCCTGGGAGTATTCCACTTTTTTCTGAGTGATTCCCCGTCTGTGGGAGGGCGACGGGGCGGCTCGTTTGCTCATTGTTTTCTAATTGGTCAAGTGGTGCTTGCAACTGTGCCAGGCGGTCTTTTAGGTCTGGGAAAGCAGTGGTCCCCTTACCGGCAACGTTTACGGTATTGGCAGGAGTATCTGCCGGTTGACTATCCTGAGCCGGGTTTACAGTTTGGTGATCGTTCGCTGGCTGATCTGGCCCCACGGGTTTAGTCGGCGTAATGGCTTGGTATGTGACCTCAACGACCACCGGTGCCTGATCGGGATCAGCGGTTAGTTTCTGAACGGTTGGCAGCGAGGGCTGGTAGCCGGTCGGGGTTGGGACATTGAATGCGGGAAACGCCGGCAGCTTCCATGGTTGTTTGCCAATCTTCGTGGCCGTAACGGTTTGCGTATAGACTTTGTCGCCGCCTGGCAGGTGGCAAATAATCTTTCTCGTGACTTGCTTCGTTTGGACCTGCTCTGCTGGCCTTTTTACCAGGAAGACGTAGAACGGGTCTTTATAATCATAGCAGATGAAAGAGTCCGGTAGCTGGTCGCGGTTGATGTATTCCCAACCCTTAGGAGCCTCGGGCATCTGGACAATTCCCTTTTTGTCAACGGGCTGACAGAGCATTGGTACGACTCGCTTACCATTGACATCCTTAAAGAATATTCCGGCAAAAGTATTGGTTCGAATATCATCCTGCTTGAGCGGCCGGTAGGTAATTTCGACGTTACTAGGCTGGGTTTCCGGCGTAACAACGGTGACAGGAACAAATGGCTGGGATGGCTTATATCCCTGGTAGACCGGTGGGAAATATACCTGCCAAATGTTGGTGTCAGCACCGTCCGGACCTGGCGTCTTAGTTGCAGTCTGCGTAACGACAGCTTTTTCGCCGCTGACCGGGTTGACGACCGTTATTTGGCGGTCGACCGTGGCTGCCTGCTGGTCGCCCATTAGGACAGCTTCCTGTGCTGGCGCTTCTCCCGTTGGTACTGGGTCTGCTAACGCATTAGTCGACGCGAGTGTCAGCAAGGCAAGAGTAGAACACAGGGTGAGCGTGCCCTTAATCCTAAGTTTATTCATAAGTAATCCTCCTCGTAATTGATGCTCACTAAATATATACGGGAAGATTAGCCGACTGTACTAAAAAACTCGGTAAGAATTTTGCTTCTTACCGAGTTAGTGGTGCTTAAAGGGCGTGGAGGACCTTTTCAACGTCGTCGACGATCTGCTTTGGCGTCAGGTGGTACCATTCGTACAGGACGTCTAACGGTACGTTATCAGCAAATTCCCGTGGGGCACCGAAGTTTAAGACCTTCATTGACTTTGGCCCGTAGTAACGGTCAATCGTTTCTCCAAAGCCCCCGCTGAGGTTGCCGTCCTCCAGGGTCACAACGACATCGTGATTTTCGGCCAAGTGGTGGAGAACTTCTGGGTCAATCCCCGTGACCGACTTAGGATTGATCAACGTGGCATCAATGTTGAGCTTTGCCTTTAGTTCGGCGCGGACATCCTCCCCTAATTTCCAAAAATCACCAACGGCCATAATAGCGACTTCGCTTCCCTGGTGTGCAATGTCGTATTGAATGTTGCTGTAATCATCCTGCGTGGCCCGGCCATGCAATAACGGCTTTTCTGGCTGGCGAATGACTACCGGCTGGTCGGTCTGCTTGATAGCCCACCGGAGCATGGAAATCAACTCTTCCACGTTTGTTGGTGCCAGGTACTCAATATTCGGCAGGTCGCTGATCATTGAGATATCAAAGGACCCCTGGTGTGTGGCTGACTCAGTCGCAATCGCACCGCCCCGGACAATCATCACGACGGGCGCATCATTGAGGGCCATGTCGTGGATTAGCTGGTCGTAAGCCCGCTGCAGGAAAGTGCTGTTTTGAAAGACGACGGGCCGCGCGCCAGCAACTGCCATTGCGACGGCTGAGCTGATACATTCTTGCTCGGCAATTCCCGTGTCAGAGTAGCGGTCGGGATGCTTCTTTTGGAATTCTTTGAGATCAAAAACACCCGGAATAGCAGCATTCATAGCCACTACTGGTTCTCCGGCAGCGATTTGCTTATCCAGCTCGGCTAAGATGGCCGCACTATAAGACTCGCCGTTTGCGGCTTGCTTGTCCCGGCCGGTTTTAAGGTCAAATGGTGCCCGCCAATGGTAGGTCATTTTGGCTTCTACGGCCGGTTCATAGCCCTTTCCCTTGAGCGTATTAACGTGGAGAACGATTGGGTGGTCAATGTCCTTAACGGCTTTGAAGGCCTCAATCATTGCGCGGAGGTCGTTACCGTCCTTGACGTACCGGTAGTCCAACCCCATGAACTTAAAGATATTGTTAGCAGCCTGGCCATCGCTGTCCCGGAGTTCTTTCAGCCCCTGGTACAAGCCGCCCTGGTTTTCATCAATCGACATCTGGTTATCGTTAACCACGATGATGAGGTTAGAATTGAGCTTTGCGGCGTTGTTCAAGCCCTCGAAAGCCAAGCCCCCGCTGAGCGATCCGTCGCCAATGACCGCGACGATGTTATCCTTGGAGCCGGTTTTCAGCAAGCCCCGGGCCTGCGCCATCCCCACTGCCAATGCAATCGAAGTTGAGGTGTGGCCGATTTCAAAAAAGTCATGGTTGCTCTCTTCGGGCGAAGTAAAACCAGAAATGTCCTCGTAATGATCTGGGTCAAGGAAGCCGAGCTTGCGCCCCGTCAGCATCTTATGCGGGTAACTCTGGTGGGAGACATCCCAGATTACCTTGTCGTGAGGAGAATTAAAGACGTAATGGTAGGCAATGGTCAGTTCCATCGCCCCGAGGTTGGGCCCGACGTGACCGCCAATTGCGGAATCCCGTTCCAAGACTAGCTGACGCATTTCGCTTGCCAGCTGCTTTAATTCATCAAGTGACATTCCCTTGATGTCTTGGGGCTCATTCACTTCGTTTAGTAAGAAATCTGGATGCCGATTCATTTGCCGCCACTCCTTTAATAATTATTGATTATTTATATTAGTAATTATTCGTTTCTTAATATTTTAACACTTTTCACAAGCCCGCGAAAATAAAGCCCGCGAAAATAAAGCCCGTGAAAATTGACGAACTGCCTGGACTTCGATACCATAAATGAGGAATAAAGATGTTAATGGGGGTGTCGTTGTCACAATGGGGGAAACTACAAATGCCGCGGTAGAAAAGCTTTCGCCGCTGAAAAAATTAACACCAGAGCAGGAAAAACTGGTCGAGGATATTCTCGCCTTTGCTGGTCAACACATTACGGGTGCGTTTCCCGCAGTTTATACGATTTACGGGGACGCGGGGACCGGCAAGAGCGTGGTGCTCTCCCAGCTATTTGCCCGGCTGCAGCGAGCAGCGCGGCATAATCACGCCTCCCCTTTCTATGGAACGACGAACTACTTTTTGGTCAACCATCCGGAAATCTTGAAGGTTTACCGGGAAATCGCGGGAACCCGGCCCGAACTATTTAAAAAGGATTTTGCCCGGCCAACTTCCCTCATCAACCAGCTCGATAAGCGGGGACAGACAATTGACGTGGCGGTGATCGACGAAGCCCACCTGCTCCTTTCCAAGGCCGACCATTACAACAACTTTTACCACGATAACCAGCTGGTGGAGATTATCAAGCGGGCTAAGGTGGTTGTGCTCGTCTTTGATCAGTACCAGGTACTCCGGATGAAGAGCCTCTGGACTCCTGAACGTCTCCGGGCCATTACCGACCAGTACCCGCACCGGGAATACCAGCTTCAGCGGATGTTTCGGATGACGGCGAGTCCAGAATTAGTGCAGTGGTTTAACCACTTTACGAGTGACTACCGCCTGGAAGCTCTGCCGGAAAACGCACGCCACCATTATGACTTCCGGGTTTATGATGATGCGGAAGCAATGCGTCAGGCAATCGTCCGCCGTAACCGGGAGGTAGGCTTGTCCCGAATCCTGTCAACCTCTGGCTACCCGTCCACCCTGGATGGCGGTAAACACTATATTTGCGAGGGGCGCTTTAAGATGCCTTGGGATCAGTATAACTATACGGTTACTCCCTGGGCGGAACTTCCTCAAACGATTGACGAAGTCGGGTCGATCTATACCTGCCAGGGCTTTGACCTCAACTATACCGGCATTATTATCGGGCCACCGATCAGCCAAGTGCCAGGCAGTCGCCGTTTACGGGTCAACCTGGACAAGTATACAGACAGTGAGGCATTCAAAAAGCGGGCCGACTTGACAGACCCGACAATGATTACCAAGCTGGAAAAGAGAATGATTATGAATTCCCTTAACGTGTTGTTTAAGCGGGGTGTGTACGGGACCTATATTTACGCCCATAACCCCCTGTTGCGGCAGACCCTCAGGCAGCTCTTTGCGCAGGCTGGCCTAACCATCCCTCAGGAGTATTGATGATGAAAAGAAAACTTAATAAGGCCCTGCTAATTCTAGGCGGGATCATAATTTCAGCTATCCTAATTTATTTTATCTACCGTGATTATCAGCCGGAGATCAACCTCTTGCTGCACATGAATGACCATAACCGAATCGTGTTAATGCACCTGATACGCAGCCACGGGATTAAGGACATGTTACTGTTGCTGGCGTTGATTGCCACATTCAACGCGATTCCTGGCATGTCTAACTCGCTGATTTGTATATTAGCCGGCTTGTGCTATGGTCCTGTCGTCGGTTTTTTGATTAATTGGCTGGGGAACATTTTGGGAAACTGCGGCGTGATGAGCATTATCCGCGAGGTGGACCTTTCCAAACGTACCCGAAAGTCCAAGCTGCTAGCCGCGTTAATGCACCAAAAGCACCCCCTGATTGGACTGACGATCGGTTTCATGGTTCCGGTGATTCCTAGCATCTTGGTTAATTATGCCGGGGCCCAGCTCAACATCAACCGCTTCCGTTACCTGGCGATGGTGACTGTCGGCATGGCCCCAACGTCATTTATCTATGCCTTTGGGGGCGACGCGCTTTTCCAGGGCAACAGTCACAAGCTAATCGGGGCTGCAGTGGCGATTGTCGTGGTAATTGCTATGTATGTCCTGATTAAAAAACTCATTAAACACGACCGGGCTGCTAAACAGCCGGCAGCATAATAAAAGAGGCTGGGAATTAACTCAACCTCTTTAATATTTTAAAGTTAGTAATGCCTCAGCGCAGTAGCTGGCTGGCAGTTCAAACGCTGATCAATCAGCATTTGACCAACCTAGCCATCCTTGCGGAGGTTCGAAGAAAAACGGCTAAAATCAGCTTGCCAGCCGATTTTAGCCGTTTTTTCTCACTCTCGATTTTGTTTAAAGTTACAGGTCAATTTCTAACATAATCGGGGTATGGTCACGCCGCTCACCACTATCGATCATAGATGAAGAGCTAACTCTATCGGCCAGCCGGTTGCTGACTAACCAGTAGTCGATCCGCCAACCAGAGTTGTTCTGCTTACTGGTTAATACTCGCTGGGCCCACCATGAGTACGCTCCCGCCTCTTCGGGATGCAAGAAGCGGAAACTATCGGTAAAGCCAGCAGCGAGCAGCTGGCCGAAGTGTGACCGTTCCTCATCGGTAAAACCAGCGGAATGGTGATTGTTTGCCGGGTGGGCCAAATCAATTTCCTCGTGAGCCACGTTAAAGTCGCCGCTGGCAATTACTGGTTTCTGCTCATCAAGCTGGTGCAGATAATCGCGGTAACAGTCGTCCCACTGCTCCCGGTCTGCTAGCCGCTTTAGACCATTCCCAGAGTTGGGCGTGTAAACCTCAGTTAAGAAAAAGTCATGGAATTCCAAGGTAATGATCCGGCCTTCACTATCCATCGGCTCCGGGGCCCCAATTTGCGGATAAGTAACCGTTGGCTGGTATTGGTCTCGGTAGAGATACATAGTACCAGCATAGCCCTTCCGTGCCGGTTCGACCGAACTGCGCCAGGCAATCTGGTATCCCGGGAAAAGGTCAGCGAGGACTTGCAGGTGCTTTTTGGTGGGGCCGTTTTTTGACAATTTAGTTTCTTGAATTGCCACGGCGTCCGGTTCCAGTGCCGAAATCTTTTTGAGGACGGCCCGGGTCTCCCCCGCCCGAGTCGAAGTTCCAGTTAAGGCTGCGTTGATTGAGTCGATGTTCCAAGAGATGAATTTCATAGTTCTGTTGCCGCTCCTTTATTGCTTATGCTGTCCCTTATTATACCTTTTCTCTGCTCATTTCAAAAATTAATTGGGCGGCTGCCTCGACAGCTGGCCAACACTATGTTACGATATAGGCAATTTAAAACTATAAAAGTTACAAGGAGAATGCGCGATGAAAGTTAAACAAGCACTGATTACATCCCTAGTGGCTGCAACGGTCCTTATTTTGGGGACGGCTGTTCCAAGCGTCGCTAGCGCTGCTAGCAACAAACCGATCATTGTCGGCTCGAAGAATGTTTCCGAGAGTAAGACCGTTAGTGAAATTTACGCCCTCGCCCTCGAACATGAAGGTTATAAAGTTACACGGAAGCCTAACATTGCCAACAATGTCATCTTCCAAGCAACCCAAAAGGGCCAGGTCGACGTTTACCCTGACTATACTGGGACAATCGTTGAAGCCTACCTCAAAAAGCGGGCCAGCGGCAAGAGCGCCAGTGAAATTGCCAAGATTGCCCATCAAGGGGTTCAAAAGGATGGTCTGACAACCTTCGACTATGCTCCCGGCGATAATCGTCAAGGAATCGCTATGCCTACCAAGGTCGCCAAAAGGGACCACATTAGAGATTTGAGCCAGCTACAAAAGAAAGCTGATAAAATTCGCTTTGCTTCGCAGGGGGAATTTGAAAAGCGGGCCGATGCGCTCCCAGCGATGAATAAGGCGTACGGCAAGTTCGATTTCAAATCGATTAAGGACTACGACGTGAACCTGCTCTACAAGATTATGGAACAGGGAAAGGCCGACGCCGCTCCAGTTTCAACGACTGATGGTCAGCTGGCAACCGGGAAGTTCACCCTCATCAAGGACAACAAAAACATTTGGCCCCCTTACAACCTGGTTCCCGTGGCAAACCAAAAGGCGGCTAAGAGCCACCCAAAGATGGCCCGGGCCTTGAACAAGGTTGATGCTAAACTGACGACTAAGCAGTTAACGACCCTCAATCGAAAGGTGAATGTCGATGGGCAAAACTACAAAACCGTTGCCAAAAACTGGTACGAGCATAATGTCAAATAGCGGTGAGGAGTGATTCTTTGTTTTCACAGGTGGTTCAATATTTTCAATCAAATAGTGGCCAATACTGGCAGTACGTTGGTCAGCACCTCTTCCTCACGCTGGTGACCCTAGCAATCTCCATGGTGATTGCTTTACCGTTGGGGTACTTAGGCTCGCGGTTAAAACCGGTGGCTAGTTTCTGCGTTGCCTTTGCGCAAGTGCTACGTATAATTCCTAGCCTGGCCCTGCTATTTTTACTGATTCCCGTTATCGGTACCGGGATGGTCCCCGCTTTAATTGCTCTGGTCGTGTTAGCCCTGCCGCCGTTGCTAATTAACACCATTCTGGGCTTCAACGAGGTCAGTCCCCTGTACAAGGAGGTCGGAACGGCCCTCGGGATGACTTCCCGGCAACTGCGTCGGCAAATTGAAATTCCCCTGGCCCTCCCCTACGTCCTTAACGGAATCAAGCTGGCAATCGTTGAAATTATCGCCAGTGCAACCCTGGCGACCTATATTGGGGCTGGCGGCCTAGGAACGTTAATTTTTACGGGCCTGGGGTTGTACGATATGACCTATATCGTAATTGGTGCCGTTAGTGTCGCGGCCCTCTCGCTGGGGGCAATGCTCGGCTTCGACTTCTTAATCAGAAAGGTTCGGAAACATGACAAAAGCAGCTATTCAATTTAAACACGTTCAAAAGCGGTTTGGCGATGACCTGGTTATTCCTGACCTGAGCTTTACGATTAGCCAGGGTGAGTTTATTACTATCCTGGGGACTTCTGGCTCGGGAAAGACCACGACCCTTAAAATGGTGAATGGCCTGTTACAGCCGAGTGCGGGTGAAATTACCATTGACGGGCGGCCGCTCAGTGAGCTAGACCTGGTTCAGCTGCGCCGCCATATGGGCTACGTGGTCCAGCAAATCGGCCTCTTCCCTCACATGACCATTGCGCAAAATATCGCGGTGGTGGCCCAGCTGTTGCACTGGAACAAGGAGCAGACCAGCCAGCGGGTTCGTGAATTGTTACAGCTGGTCCAGCTTAATCCCAGGGAGTATGCTACTCGGTACCCCAGCCAATTATCCGGTGGCCAGCAGCAACGGGTCGGGGTGGCCCGGGCCCTAGTCGCCAACCCGCCCTATGTGTTGTTTGATGAACCCTTTGGCGCGTTAGACGCCCTTACCCGGGAGGAGCTGCAGCACGAGATTAAGCGAATTCATGAATCGTTAGCCGACAAGACCTTTATGTTTGTGACCCATGATATTAACGAGGCTCTCTACTTGGGGAGCCGGGTCATGGTGATGCACGAAGGACGAATTGAGCAGTTTGCCACACCAGCGGAAATTGTCCGCCAGCCCGCGACGCCGTTTGTTAAAAAGCTACTGGGAACCGTCCGCCAAAACCAAGAACTGTGGGGCCAGCAAGATGATTGAGTATTGGAATGAAAATTGGACAACGATGATCACGGACAGCCAGCAACACGCCCTCATGGTTCTTAGCTCGCTTGGAATTGCGTTGGTGCTGGCCCTTGTCATTACCCTGCTATTTCTCCGCCGGCGCAACTGGCTGAATAGTTTGGTCTATTTCTTTTCCCTCTTGTACTCAATCCCTAGCTTCGCCTTTTTTGCCCTGCTCCTGCCGCTTTCCGGATTAGGGATGCGGACCGCAATCATCGTTTTGACCATTTACGCTGAGTACGTCCTGCTCCGTTCCTTCATCACTGCCCTGCAAGAAATCGATCCCCAGTTGATCGAAGTAGCTACGGGGATGGGGATGACCCGCCAACAGGTATTCTATAAGGTTCAGCTCCCCCTGGCATTGCCGGCAATTTTTAGTGGCTTGCAGGTGGCGTTGGCTTCCACGATGGCAATGGCAACCATTGCGGCCACCATTAACGCGGGCGGCTTAGGTCAACTCCTGTTTGAGGGCTTGCAGGGGCAGCAGCTCGCTCCCATTCTGTGGGGAACGTTTTTGACAATGGCCTTGACCCTAGTTTGTGCGGGGTTCCTGCGCTTGCTTGAATGGGGCCTTACCCATAAGTGGCGCGCGGCCCTAGCAAAGCACGATTCTTAATTTAGAGAGGAGGATCAAAATGCGCGTTTCAACCCGTCTAAGCGATAGTATTCATATCTTGGCTTTCTTGCAGATTTACCGTGGAAAAGTTCCGCTGACGAGCGAAAATATTGCCGGTAGCGTCGAGACTTCACCGGTAGTGGTTCGCCGGCTAATGAGCGCCCTCCGTAAGGTCGGCCTTATTGAAACGGTCCCAGGATTTGCGGACCCCCGTTTAGCCCGGCCCGCTGATGAAATTTCACTGTATGATATTTATTTAGCTGTTGAGGGACCCGACCGGCACCTTTTTGCAATTGATGAAAAGACTGCTCCCGAGTGCATCGTGGGGGGTAATATTCAAGCTACGCTGGCTGAATATTACCAGCAGGCGGAAACTGCTGCCCAGGCCAAATTAGCAGGCATTTCACTGCAGGATGTGCTAGACAGCATTCTCGTAAAGCAGGCTCAGAAAGAAGCACAGCAGCGAAAGGAGAATTCTCAATGAAGTATTTAGTTACCGGTGCGACCGGCCACCTTGGCGGAATGATTGTCACCGAACTTCGTAAGTTAGTCCCCCAAGCCGATATCCGCTTGGGTGTTCATAGAATTGAAAAGGCCACCGCCCTGCAAGCCGCTGGCTATGACGTGGTTGCCTTGGACTATGCCGCTGTTGACAGCATGACTGCGGCAATGACTGGAGTTGACGTCCTGGTTTACGTGCCCAGCCTCACCTACCAGGTCCAACAACGGATTGCCGAGTTTGAAAACACCCTCGAAGCCATGCATCGGGCCAATGTTTCAACTATTGTGGCAATGAGTTTTATCGCTGACCAGTATAATAACCCCTTCCAGATGGCGAGCTATTATGCCTACTTGCCAGCCCGACTGGCCGGCAGCGGTTTAAACTATGCGGTGGTTAAAAATGCGTTATATGCGGATCCGTTGGTACCCTACCTGCCGGAACTGATTGCGCGGCATAACGTCATCTATCCCATCGGCGACCAGGCAATGTCCTTTATCAGTCGGGAAGATAGTGCGGAAGCCATGGCTAACATCGCTGTGAAACCATACCTGCGTGATCGCGGGCAGAACTACCTGCTGACGATGAAGCAAAACTATAACATGGTAGAATTGAGTTCCATTATGTCCCAAGTGACCGGCGAGCAAATCGGCTATGCACCGGTTACCCTGCAGGAATTTGCCGATATTTACCGGTCCGAGGGGGATGGCGATGAGTTGGCATCAATGTACCGTGCCGCTGCTCTGGGCTTGATGGATGAGGTCACTAACGACTTCCAACATATTACCGGTCACGCGCCACAAGGGATGAAAGAATATTTGACCCAGCATTATCAAAAGTAAGTGAAAAGCATCTCAGCTGCCTTGTCAGTCGAGATGCTTTTCATTTACTATTATTCAAATCTGTGAACGTAATCTGCTAGGTACTGGGTCGTCAGGCTGGTTGGCTTCTTAACCAGCTCTTGGGGTGTCCCGGTAGCAACTACGCGGCCCCCATTCTTGCCGCCCCGCGGGCCTAAGTCCATTAGGTAGTCTGCGTTGACGATTAGGTTTAGGTCGTGGGTAATAGTGAGAATGGTGGCACCACGGTCCAGCAATTGTTGCATGACTCCCAAAAGCGTCTTGACGTCCAGCGGGTGGAGGCCAATCGTCGGTTCATCAAAGACAAAGAGGGTCGTACTTTGCCGCCGGTTGAGGTGCTTAACCAGTTTCAGCCGCTGGGCCTCCCCACCCGAGAGCGACGGTGTACTTTCCCCAAGATGAAGGTAGGCCAGGCCAACTTCATCCAGCAGCTGCAATTCGTGTTCAATTTTCGGTTCCGAAGTAAAGACCCCGAGTGCCGTGCGAACATCAAGTTTGAGAAGGTCAACGATCGAATAACCGTGCCACTTGACCTCCTGAATCTCCTGCCGGTAACGAGCTCCCTCACAGCTTGGGCAGGTTTGCTGCATGTCTGGCAAGAACTGGATGTCAAGGGTTACCACGCCGGTTCCGCCGCAGGTTGGACAAGCCCCCTGCTTATTATTGTAGGAAAAGTAGCTGGCGGTGTAGTGCCGTTCCTTAGCCAGTGGCTGGGCTGCAAAGAGCTTTCGCAGGTTATTCATAATGCTGGTGTAGGTGGCGACGGTTGACCGGGTTGTCTTGCCGATTGGTGCCGCGTCGACACTTACCACGTTTTTGAGCGGTGTCGTCAGCGACTTGACCTGCTTTGGTAGGGGACGGCCAGTAGCCTGGTCCGTAATTGCTGGAACCAGGCTGTCGAGAATCAGGCTGGTTTTCCCGGCTCCGGAGAAGCCTGTGATGGCACTCAGCCGGCCCACCGGGAGCTGCCCCGTAATCTTTTTGATGTTGTAGTAGTCAGCGACGGTGAAATTAATTGACTTCTTAGCTGGCACCGGTTGGCGGGTCCGAGCGAGTAACTTTGCCGTTCCATTCAAATAGGGGCTGATGTTAGAATTCGGGTCAGCCGCAATTGTCTGCGGGCTGCCGCTGTTAAGCACCTGGCCGCCCTCCTCACCAGAGCCGGGGCCGATTTCGATAATCCAGTCGGCTTCCCGGATGATGTCCACATTATGGTCAACTACTACCAGCGAATTGCCCTGGGCAACCAGTTCATGGAAGACTCCGAGCAACCCCTTGATGTTGTCGGGGTGCAGACCAATTGACGGTTCGTCGAGGATGTAAAGGACTCCGGTCGTCTGGGTGCGCAGTGTCCGGGCGAGCTGGATGCGTTGTAGTTCCCCCGTTGAAAGGGTATTACCATTCCGGGACAGGGTCAGGTAGTCCAGGCCAAGCTCTAACAGGGGCCGCAGGTTGTCATCGAATTCCTTAAACAGTGACCCGGCCATCGTCAGCATGTCATCCGGCAGTGTCTTGAGGACCGCCTTCTTCCAGCCGCTGAGTTCACCCAGTGTTAGGTCGGTCACCTGGGCAATGTTTAGCCCGCCCGCTTCCTGCTTGAGCAATTCTGGTTTAAGCCGGGTGCCGTGACAGACCGGACAGGTGGAGTAGCTGAAAAATTCACTGATCCGTTTTTGCGAGCGTTCACTCTTGCTCGTCTGGGCAGAACGCAGCACCGCCTCATGGGCGTTTTCATAGAGGGCGTTAAAGTCATGAAAGACCCGGCCGGTGCCGGAACGAAAGTCCATCTTAAACTTCTTGGCCGGACCATTGAGGACAAAATCCTTTTCCTTATCCGTCAGGTCCTTGTAGGGAACATCAATCCGGACCCCGGCCTGCTCAGCAACGTTTGGCATGAAATTCCTGCCGGGCAGGTGCCAGGCGGCCACGGCACCCTCAGCCAGCGTTAACGTGGGATCACCGATTAACTTGCTTTCGTCGATTTGCCGGACTTTCCCAGTCCCCTGACAATTATCGCAGGCGCCAGCAGAGTTAAAGGCAAAGTCCTCCGCACTATAGGCGCTGAACTGAACACCACAGACCGGACAGGTCAACCGCCCCATCTCTTCACCACTCTTACTCATAGCTTCCGCAATTGTCAAACTGGGTTTTAACCGGTGACCATTAGGACAGACTGGTGACCCCAGTCGGGAGAAAATCAGGCGGATGACGTTAAACATTTCACTCATGGTTCCCACTGTGGCCCGCTCTGAGGGGATACTCGGCCGCTGCCGCAGTGCCAAAGCGGATGGAATATGTTTGACACTGGTAACTTCGGCCTGAGCACCAAGTTTGATTCGCCGGCGGGTGTAGGTTGAGAGTGCTTCCAGGTAGCGCCGGGAGCCTTCCTCATACAGGATTCCCATCGCTAGTGAACTCTTTCCGGATCCCGAAAGACCAGAAATGGCAACGAACTTGTGGAGGGGAATGTCGACGTCGATGTTTTTGAGATTATGAACACGCCCACCCCGCACTTCTACTTGCGCTGGAATAGTACTTACTTGCTTATTAGTCACTTACGAGTGCTCCTTTCGTTGGTTTTAAAGCAGTTGCGATTAGACCAACTACCATCATATAATATTGAGCAGGAAAAGAGGAATGATTTGAATATGAAAATGCGCAGAATTGACCATATTGTATTGACTGTCAGTGACCTGGAAGAGTCGACCCGGTTCTACCACGAGGTCTTTGACATGCCGGTGCTGGACCAGCAGAGTAACGATCAGCTGGTGACTTTGCGGTGTGGTCACCAGTTAATCCGCCTGCAAAAAAGTGACCGGCAAACGGAGCTAAAGGCGCCCCACTTAACCACCGGGGCCGCCGACTTCTGTATCGTGGCTGGTGATCAGCTGGAGGACATCCTTCACCACCTCAAGAGCTACTTCGTCGACATTGTGGCCGGTCCAGTTGAAAAGCACGGCTCCGAGGGCGCCATGACTTCGGTTTACGTTCACGACCCGGATAATAACCTGGTAGAGATTGCTGTTTACGAGAATAAGTAGGGTTATGATAAAGAGGCTGGGAATTAACTCAACCTCTTTAATATTTTAAAGTTAGTAATGCCTCAGCGCAGTAGCTGGCTGGCAGTTCAAACGCTGATAAATCAGCATTTGACCAACCCCAAATAGGCTTGCTGCGCGGCGTAGCCATCCTTGCGGAGGTGGGACGACGAACTAGACAAGCTAGTTCTGTCCCACTCTCTATTTCAACAGTAAACTTTCCTCTAATATTAATATCACTAGCAAGACGGCGCCAGCAAAGCGGCGATGGTCACGGATAATTCCCAGATAGTCCCGCACCAGGTTCAATGGGAGGTAAGGCCAAGGAGTTGGTGCGGAAAGGAAGTGCCAGTTCAGACCTAAGCGGTGGGTGTATAGCATTGCCCGTGGAACATGAAAGGAACTTGTGACCACTGTTACTCGTGGCTTCCCTTCCCTATGCCAATGCTGGGCAATCAATTTACGACTGTTTACCAGGTTTTGCCAGGTGTTGCGGGCCTGGGATTCTAGCAGGATCTTCGTTGCAACGACGCCGAGCCGTTGTAGGTAGTCGGCCATTGCCCGCGCTTGCGTTACCTGGTCACCATGGACGTCGCCGCCACTGACGATAACCACTGTTTCAGGATGGACCTTCCAAAAGCGGTACGCCGAATCCAAACGCGCGGCGAGGACCGGTGGGACCTGTCCTTTAGTTAGCCCCGCCCCCAAGACGACCAGGTAGTCTGTTGCCCGTGGATGGGGCCAGACCCGCAGGAGAAGTACAGATAGGCCCATCATGATCAGACCGGCAGTTGCCAGGCTATCAGTGGTTATCACCAGCAGCCATAGCTGTTGCCCTAGCTTGGGTAGCCGTGCTAGTGGTAGGCTCCACAATCCTGGTAAGCACACTAGCATATTAAGGCTCATCATAATCGCAGTCCAACGGTTATAGGCTAAACTACGGGCCCGGTTTTTAACCCGGCGAATCAGAATGAGGTAAATCGTGAAAGTCCACAGAAGCGCGACCAGGCTAGTTAAAATTAGTAAAATAATCAGCGTACCCATTTAAACTCACTTCTTACTATTGCGCCAGTGCTTAAAGCGATGCCAGAGTTCACTTACGACCAGTATGGCGATAACTCCTAGCGAAATGGCATAGCCAAAGACCCCGAGATGATAAATGTGAGGGTGGCGGGTACTGCTTTCGACCAACAGCGAAGAGCCAAGAATCACTGCCGCTAATACGATAACAACCAGCAGCCGGTTAGCAACCCGTTCTACCTGTTTCAGCAAGTGCTTCTGCCCCTCATAGCGTAACTTGACTTCAATGTCGCCGTTGTTAAAGTTGTCCAATGCGGTGTCGAGTCGTTCTGGCAGCTGGCCTGCCGATTCCAGAACGGACCACAGTTTAAATAGACTATCATCGGCAAGATCACGCGCTTTGAGTTTACGCTTGAGGTAGGATAAACCAAACGGCCGGGCCACCGCCATCATTGAAATGTCCGGATCCAGATGGGCAACCGTTGACTCGAGCGTTCCAAAAGCCTTGATCAGCATCGTCACCTCTGGCTTGATCTGCAGGTTATTATCTTCGCAGAGCTGGATGATGCGGTAGAGCATGTTGGAGAAGTCGATTTGGCCCAAGCCCTCGGCCAGGTACGGACGCATAAAGTTGCTCAATTCTCTGCTGAAACGTTGCTGGTCTAACTCACCTGTTTGGTTGCAAATTCCGAGGACCGCCTGGGCAATTCGGTGCTGGTCCTTGCTGGTTAGTGCTAAAACCACCTCGGCAATGCCGTCAGCCATGACGGGTGTAAGGCGTCCCATCATCCCGAAGTCTAGGTAAGTCAACCGGTAAGGCGGGAGCGGCGTTTGCTCCTGGTAGGCTAGCTCCACGTGCTTAAATGAATGCGTGAATTCCCTACTGGTTTCTAGCTGATCCCCCGGAGCTGTCGTAAACAGAATATTTCCGGGATGAGGGTCGGCATGGAAAAAGTGATCAACGAACACCTGCTTCATAAAGTTACGGACCAGAGCCGTCGCAAGCGCTCGGTTGCGTTCTTGTTCCGCGGCACTTGACGCATCAAACAGCTCACGAATACTCTTCCCGGTCATTGCCTGGTTGACCAGAATTCGTGGAGCACAGTATTTGAGATAAACCTTAGGAACCACAAAAATTCCCTGCCCATTATTGAGGCGGTAAAACTCTTCCCCGTTTTTAGCCTCGTGGAGGGTGTCGATTTCACTGAGGAGGGAGGTGCTGACTTCATCCAGTGTGCGGTCTAAGTCAACGACCGCCGTATTGGCAGGCACGTACTTCACCATTTTAACTGCTCGGCGGAGCAAGGCGAGGTCAGTGTTTACCAACTGAGTGACGGTTGGGTGCTGAACCTTGACCACTACCGGAGTGCCGTCTAAAAGGACTGCGCGATGAACTTGGCCGATGGAAGCAGAGGCAAATGGTTCTGGATCAAAACTCTTGAACACCTGGGCGATTTGTTTGCCGCTGGCCTCTTCAAAAGTTTGTTCAACGCTCGTAAACGGGTCGGCCTTGACCTGATCTTGGAGTTTCCGGAGCGCCTGTGCGTAATCGGTGGACACTAGGTCGGGCCGGGTCGAAAGGATTTGCCCCAGCTTAATGAAGGTTGGCCCTAATTCTTGCAACGCGTTGCAAATCGCCTCCGGGTCCCTTTGATGGTAAAAATTCGAAATAAAGTGATACTTGCGCATCACTGTGATAATTTCTTTTAAGCGGGTTCCCTGTTTTATTTCCGTTTGTTGCTTATTTTCCATTGATAACCTCACCCTCACTGAGTCTGCTTATCATAATTTTACCGCACTTTTTTACTAAATAGTTGGTCAGTCAAATGGGAAATTGATACAATAGGACTAAACATCAATGAAAGATTAGGTGATTTTGTAAGTTATGGATGCACTATGGTCATCTTATTGGTTCAGATTACTGGTAATTATTTTAATTTTGTTACTGGCGGCCCTCTTTACCCTGCTGGAATATTCCGTGGTTAAAGTACGGCCGAGTGAGCTGCAAGAGCTTCGCCAGACACGGAAGGTTAAGCGCGCCGAGCACATGGTCAACAACCTAAACGAATACTTATCGACTGCCCAGGTTGGGGTTACCATGACGTCTCTGGTCTTGGGGTGGATTGGTGACCAGTTTATCACCGACCTCCTCTTAAAGATCCACTTGATTCCGCGAGAAGTATTGGTTCCACTGGCACCGGTGATCGGGGTCCTAATTTTCACTTTCTTCCACGCCGTTTTCACCGATTTGGTACCGAAGAACATGGCAATCGACCGGCCGGTTCAGATTCTGTTAGCCATCGTTCATCCAATCCAGTTCTTCCACACGATCTTTTATCCCTTCGTTTGGTTATTTGCCGTAACCGCGGCGTGGATCACCAAGCTACTGGGCTACAATGTTCAGCCGGAAGAAGATACCTATTCGCAAAACGAAATCATGACCCTTTCTCAGCAGTCTGAAAAGGCTGGGGAAATGGATAAGGAAGACGTTCTCTTTATGCGCCGGGCCTTTGAAATGAACGATAAGGTTGCCGAAGACATCATGATTGACCGGACTCAACTAGCCGTGATTGATATCCAGGCTTCGATTGAGGACGCGGCTAAACTCTACTTTGAGAAGAAGTTTACCCGCTTCCCAGTGGTAGCGAATAACGACAAGGACCACATCTTGGGTTACGTGTTTGCCTATGATATCATGCGGCAAAACCAGATTAACCCGCAACAATCAATTCGGACGATTATGCGGCGGATCCCGATTGTTTACGAGAACGAACCGATTACCAATGTCCTGCAGACGATGGTGAAGAAACAAGTGCCAATTGTCGTTGTTCAGGACGAATACGGAGGAACTTCAGGAATTGTAACTGATAAGGACATCTATGAAGAACTTTTCGGAACGGTGGGTGAAGAAATTGACCATGCCACCTCTGACATGATTGAAAAGAAGGATCCTGACAGCAAGGGAAACCCGACCTACGAAGTTTCTGGAAAGATGCCGCTTGATGACTTTGAGCGCTTCTTTAATACAAAGATTGATCAGTTCGAAAATTCCGAAGTAACGACCCTGACTGGTTTCTTCTTGGAGCGCCAATACGACATGAAGGTCGGCCAGCCGATTAGAGTCGAAAACTTCTCCTTTACCCCACTCGACTTGCAGAACGCGTACGTCAATAAGTTCAAAGTGGTTTACATTAAGCCAAAGAAGAAAGCGGCGCAGACCGACGAAGGGAAAACAGATAATAAATAAATTAAGAAGCGGCCAGCGAAATTTTCGCTGGCCGCTTTCTACGTTAATCCGTTTCTAGTATAATTTCGGTCATCACTAGGCTGCCCGTGTGGCTGACCGAGGCATGGACTCGACCAGCGAAGGGCGACCGGGTGACCACCGGTTTACCAAGCCGGCTGTCGAGGATTTCAACGTCCTGAAAGCCGACCGCTTTGCCAATCCCGGTTCCCCAGGCCTTGGCAAACGACTCCTTTAATGACCACCGCCCTGCCAAGTATTCCAGAGCGCGTTGCCCAGTAAAGCCGTGATACTGTTTCTGCTCGGCCGTTGTCAGGACTCGATCCAGAAATTGCGGGTGCTTGCTTGCGAGTTCACCTACTCGGCTAATTTCCGTTAGGTCGATCCCTAATCCCTTAATCATTGATTGCCCTCCTCTTTTAATCCGGTCCATTGTTGTTTCTTATAACTAAATTTTAGCATGGTTAAGAAAGCTGACCAAGGCAATTTGCGTTTGACAAACCTCACTGAATTGTTAAACTGGGAAAGCATTACTGTAAACAAAGGAGAAAAAACAACTAAATCACATGAAAGATCAACGAATTAGCCGGGCACTTATTATTATGGTTTTTGGGACCTTCTTCGGCCTCCTCTGCTCGACCTTAATGAACATCGCCCTGCCGACCTTTATGAAGGTTTTTAATATTTCCGAAGGTCGCGTCCAGTGGGTTATGAACGGCTACATGCTGGTGAACGCGCTGATGATCCCCGTCAGCTCATACCTCATCAAGCGTTTTTCATTCCGGCGGCTCTTTATTATTTTCGCCGGTGTTTTCCTGCTGGGGACCGTTCTCGGTGCCCTGGCAACGTCCTTTATCTTCATCGTTATTGCCCGAATGATTCAGGCAATCGGGGCTGGAATGATGATGCCATTGGTCAACGTCCTGGCAATTCGTTATGCCGTGCCGGGAAAGAAGGGCCGGATTATGGGAATAATTGGTCTTGCCTTTAACTGTGCGCCAATTCTTGGTCCGGCCGTTTCCGGCTTCTTGCTCAACTACCTTTCCTGGCGTTACCTTTTTATCTTAATTATTCCATTCGCGGTCATCACCCTGATGCTGTCATTTTTCTTCCTGCCCTATATTCCCCATAACGAATTACCCCGGTTTAATCTGCCAGGGTTAATCCTGATTACGATTGGCTTGTGGTCACTTCTGATGGGACTGTCAAACGTTTCTAGCTATCCCTTGGCGACCTTTAACGTCGTTGGCTATCTTGCGATTGGTTTAGTGGCCTTAGGGCTCTTTGTCCTCAACCAGCGTCATAGCAGCCACCAGCTAATTAATTTTGAAATTTTTGCCCATAGGCAGTTCGTCCTGGCAACGGTGATTAACATGTTAATCACGGCCACAATGTACGGAAATTCTATTTTGATCCCCCTGCTGGTCCAGATCGTCCTGGGTAAAGGGACGGTTACTTCAGCGATTACCGTGCTGCCTGGAGCAATTCTAACTGGTTTGCTCTCGACGACCAGCGGGCGCTGTTACGATATTTACCCGATTAAGTGGCTAGTCGGCGCGGGGCTGATTATTGACATCATCGGGACAACCTTCCAGGCCGTTGTGGGAGCCCAAAGCACGATCCTGATGATTACAATTTTCCAAACTGTCCGGCAATTTGGTCTGGTAACAATGCTGATTCCGTTGCAGACGCAGGCCCTCTCACTCTTGCCAAATGAAATTGTTCCTGATGCGGTGGCGACCTTTAATACCATGCGGCAAATCGCTGCTTCCTTTGGGACCGCCTTAATTGTCGCGGTGGTCGGCATCGTCAATAATTTCCTGCACTGTCAGTCTTCCCACCTGGGAATCCAAACTGGTTTTGCCTTCTGCCTGCTCCTGCTGGTCGTTTCCCTGGTATTAAGCCAGCAGCTTTACCACAAGATCGTTCGTGCCCAGGCAAGATAAAAACATTGTAACGTTTTACCTAACGGCTATGGTATAATATCAACGGTAAATTTAACTGCTTACCCCGGGGTTTTAAAAGCAGCTTCCCCATTTTGTCCCCGTTCTCAACAAACAAAACGTGCACACCAAACTGCATTAATATGCTTGTAGAAGGGATTGGATAAACTAAATATGAAGTATCGTTTGCAATGTATTGTTTTTGTGCTGGTTGCATTTATGCTTGGCTGTAATGAATTTATGGTGGTTGGGGTCCTCTCCAACATTGCCGAAAGCTACCACGCTTCGCTTTCGGCGGTTGGTCTATTGGTTACAATGTACGCGCTGACCTACGCCATTTGTACGCCGATTCTAACAACCATTACGGGAAAATATGACCGCTTTAAGGTTTTAATGACACTGATGGTCGTGTTCTTCCTGGGAAATACACTGACGGCGGTGGCACCGAACCTCTTCCTCCTGTTCGTTTCCCGGATAATTACCGCTGGTGTTGCGGGAGCCATTATTTCGCTGATCCTTGTCTACGTCAGCATTATCGCTCCAATCGAAAAACGGTCAATGATGGTAGCAACGGTTTTTGCTGGCTTTAGTACGGCGACGATTATCGGGGTTCCCTTGGGAACAACGATTAGCTCCGCCTTTTCCTGGCACGTGAGCTTCGCGGTTATCAGCGGGTTAGCACTAATTATTGGCGCCTTTCTCCTGGTACTGGTCCCCCGTCATACTCCGCAAACAAAGGGGTCAATTGGTCACCAGGTTAAGCTGCTCAGGGATCGGCGAATTATCCTCGGCATTGTTGTGATGGTTACCTTAATGGCCGCGGAGTATACGTTCTACACCTACATTCGGCCAATTATCACTGACGTCCTGCACTTCAGCACGACGGATTTGAACTGGCTGCTGGGCCTGGTCGGCGTCATGTTTATCATTGGAAACGCCTGTGCCGGGATCATCTCAAGCCGGTATGGAATCCGCAAGCTCCCGTTGATCAGCGGTGCCTGCCTGGTGCTCCTCCTGCTAATGGGAGTGAGTTTTGCCAATTCATGGACTGGCGTGGGCCTGCTGTGCCTGATTTGTTTAGTCCTCGGAATGCCCGGATCAATTTTACAAGTAATGTTCTTGAACGTTGCTGACAAGGATTATCCGGCAGCGATCAACCTGGCATCGTCACTGAACCCGATCTGCACCAACGTGGGGGTGACGGTCGGCTCCTTCCTGGCTTCGCTGAGTGTTAACTTCATTGCAATTAGCCAGATCGGGTACGTTGGTGCCGTCTTGGCAGTAATCAGTACCATTGGGGCGGTTTTATTAGTTCGCCATGATTGAACTAACTGGTCTCTCGGAAAAGTCACCGGGAGGCCTTTTTCAATGCTATACTTGATTACAAGAAGGTGTTAAAAATGGATGAACAAAGGAATGTGAAACTAAATAATGGTATTTTGATGCCCCGGGTCGGCCTGGGCGTCTGGAAATCACTGAATGATGAAACTCAACAAATGGTTGCGACCGCCTTGCAAAATGGCTACCGCTTGATTGATACGGCTAAGCAGTATGGCAACGAAACTGGTGTGGGTGCCGGGCTGCAGGAAGGCATGAACAAGGCTAATCTCAAGCGGGCAGACGTTTTCCTGACGACCAAAATTTGGAATGGTGACCAGGGGGACTATGATCAGCTGCGCAAGAGCTTTAACGAACAATTAGGGAAGCTGCAGACTGATTACGTAGACTTACTCCTCCTTCACTGGCCAGTCTTTGACAAGTACCTGGAAAGCTGGCGGGCGTTGGAGGATATTTACCGGGACGGTCAGGCCAAGGCAATCGGGGTCTGCAACTTCAACGTTGACCACCTTACTAACCTACTCGACCATGCTGAAGTAAAGCCGGCCGTCAACCAAATTGAATTTAATCCCCGGATCCACCAGCCAGATACGGTGGCGCTCTGCCAAAAGGAAAAGATTCAGCTGGAAGCTTGGTCACCACTGGGGAATGGGCAGACGCTGAACGAGCCGGTAATCAAAGACATTGCGGCCAAGCACCACAAGAGCGTTGCCCAGGTCGAATTGCGTTGGGAACTGCAACAGGGGTTCGTTGTTATTCCAAAGTCCAGCCACTTTGCCCGGATGCGCGAGAACCTGGATGTCTTTGACTTCCAATTGGACGCGGATGAAATGGAAGCAATCGCGGAACTAGACCAGGAAAAGCATTCCATCTGGTATAATAAGTTTAAGTGGTCCGGTAACCCAGACGGTGTTGACGACTACATTGCTGATGGAAACGGCTTTTAGGCACTCCATGTTTGATATGGATATCATAGGTACCACTCTTGTACCAGTCATTTAAAATATACAAAAACTCGCAGGCTCAACGGGGCTTGCGAGTTTTTAGTTTAGCGATTACTTTTCCCACAGGAACTTTATCAGTGCTTGGTCGACCTGGTGGTTGTTATTATGCAGGCGGCTGTGCTGGGCACTCTTCCCGTGCAGCTCAATTTCTTGGTAAGACTTGGCCCGGTTGCCAACCAGGTATTTTAGCGACTGTGCAGAGGCGACGGGAACGTCACCATCAGAGTTGCTGCCGTCGTCAAGGTTGCCATAAATATTCAGTACTGCGGTACCAGTTGGAAAGTGCTGACGCAGGCCTAAGAGTTCTCGGTAAGACGGGTCCATGCTGCTTGGCTCTCCTGTTTTACGGTTGATGGTTGCCTGTTCACTGCTCCGCTGCCCCACCAAGCCGTTATAGTGGCCGGCAATGGCAACCAGGTGGGCAACCTTCGGCAGGTTCGCGTTGGCGTAATTATCATTGATGTAGTTGATAATTTCTAGGTTTCCCATTGAGTGACCGACCAGGTTGATTTGTCGGTAGTGGTGCTGCTTTTGCAGGGCTTGCACAACGTTCCGAACATAGGTGCCGCCGTGGTGGTAGCCGGCCGTGTAGTCGCTCTGGTAATTTGCCAGCTTATTGTCTTCGAGGTTAACCTCAACGATCGGGTTAACTGCGTGTGCTGGAATTTCCCGGTTAAAGCTTACCCGCCCCTGTTTATCCACGTTTGCTTTGACGATAGTCCTGGTGACGCCAGCATTCCGAGCGGCATTCGCCATCTTTTCTTCAGCGTGGGAACTACTCCCCCAGCCGTGGACGAAAATGGTTGGCGTGGATAATTGAACATAGTGCGTAATTGCGTGGACTGGCTGACTGGCGGTCAAGATTCCACCAACCACGGCGCTCAGTGCCAATAATATTTTGACTATTCTGTTCATTTAACTTTCCTCCTCATCAAGTTGTTTGATGACCCGTGCTGGTATACCAGCCACAATGGTATTTGCAGGGACATCCTTAGTAACCACTGCTCCTGCCGCGACAATTGCGTTCTTGCCGACGGTTACTCCTGGCAAAATGGTGGCGTTGGCACCTAGCCAGGCATTTTCTTCAATATGAACGGGGTTCAGCTCTACCCCATGACGCTTGTGGGGATTTAAAGGATGGTTAACGGAAATGATGGTGACGTTGGGCCCGACAAGGACGTCATCGGCCAGGCTAATCCCGCCCAAATCAGTTAACATTACGCCGCTATTAATGAAGACGTTCTTGCCGATCTTTAGGTTGGCCCCGTAATCGCTCCTGATGGGAAGCCGGATTTCAACCGAATCGTCAATTGGGGTGTCCCGTCACACTAGTCAAGACCTGACGGATTTGTTCCTGGCTGGGTACACTGTTGTTCAATTTTTGCAAAATGTCCTGGTTTTTCAATGCCCGCTTGGTGATTTCTGCCAAGCCGGCCTTACTGATTGTTTTCACTGGCTTCTCCTTTTCTATTTTTATTTGCTTAATATCTTACCTGCAACAACGATTATTGTTAAATATTTACTTTTGATAGCAAAAGATAGTTTTTAGCTATGGAAAAGCCACTAGAAGAACGGCTCTCCTGGTGGCGATTCATGCTAATTGAAGTTAAGACGATCAATCCAGGCATCAATCTGCCGGGGACTGTTCAAGATTGCCCCTTGGTTGACCTGGGTATCATAATTATTTTCCCGGACAGAGCGTTCGATAAAGCTCTGTGAACGGTCATAGGTGGATCCACCTGATGTTGCGAACATGGCGAGGTTCTTACCGTTTAAATCGAGTTTATCAATCACGTCGGCAATCATCCGTGGCGGAATCGCCCACCAGATTGGATGACCGATGACAATATTATCATAGTCTTGAATGTCAGGAAGGTCATCCTTTACGGCAACCCGACTGTCGTGCTGGTGCTGTTCAATCGAAGTTCGGCTCTTTGAATCGTGCCAGTTAAGGTCGGCAGCGGTGTACGGCTGGGCCGCGTGAATTTCCGCAATGTCCGCGTTTAGCTTCTGGGCAACCTGCTCGGCAATGTTTTTGGTAGTATTAGTTGCTGAATAATAAAGTACTAAGGTCTTTGCCATAATGAATTCCTCTTTTCTAATTATTTGTTAGTTAAATTATAGTGGTTGGCACAGTAAAAGAAAAATACTTATTACTTGTACATAACCATGCTAAAAGTGAATAAATCAATTTGTTATAATGGGGTTAACCTATCGTTACTGAGGAGGAAATATTAATGATTCGCGCAATTGCTACTGATATTGACGGCACTTTTTTAACCACCAATCGCCACTATGACCGGCAGCTCTTTAAGCAGCTTTATCAGCGGATGATCCGACAAGAAATTCGCTTTATCGTTGCCAGTGGTGATCAATATTACTTCCTGCGGTCTCTTTTCCCAGATATTGCGGACGACTTGGCCTTTGTTGCCGAGAATGGTGTGCTAACGGTTGACTGCAACCAGGAAATTGCTTGTGGGCAGTTAAAAGCAGCTGATGTTACCAGGATTGTCGCCTATCTGGAAACTCTTCCGCAAACGAACTACATTGTCTGTGGTCGGCAGTATGCCTACGTCAAGGACACCATGCCGGACTACTTTATTCAGAATATGGATAGGTTCTATACCCGGACAGAGGTCGTGCATGAATTTGACTTTACGGGAGACAAGATCTTTAAGTTTGCCCTGACCGTCCCAGCTAAAAAGATGCGCGCGATTGCTCATGATATTAATACTAAGTTTGCTGGGATTATCCGGGCAACGGCCAGCGGGAACGGCGCGATTGACCTGATTATTCCCCACATGGATAAGTCATACGGGTTGAAAAAGCTGTTAAATCGTTGGCAGGTTGACCCAGCCGACCTGGTAGTCTTTGGCGATGGTGAAAACGACCTCGAGATGTTTGACCTTGCTGGGACCAGTTATGCCATGGGAAACGCACCGGCTAACGTAAAAGCAGCAGCGAGCCAGACGATTGGAACTAATGATGACCAGGCAGTATTGCAGCAATTGGCGAAGATGCTTAATTAATCTCGTTACTCAGAAGCTACTGCGCTGAGGCACTTTTTTTAAACAGCAGGGCCGTGACATAAGTCCTATTACTTTAACAAAAAGCGAACAGCGCAGTACACAAAGGGGCTTCAGTGCTCGGCAAAGCCGAACTCTGAAGCCCTCTTTGTGCTTTCTAAAGACTAGCTACGCGTCTTCACGCTCCCCTTACTTTACTCAAATAATTCTCGCATCTGTGAATCAGTTAGGGCGAATTGCTGCTGGACTTTGGACTTAACCTCTGCCTCAGCCATTCCTGCTTGGCGTAATAATTCGATTGTACCTCTAATGGCGTCTCTCTTCCCTTCTTCACGAACGTCTTCGTCGTGGAACATCATGTGGGTCCGGTTGTCCATATAATCATTCCTCCATTCCGTATTCTTGCTTAAATTCTGGATGTAGCCCTTTAATTCGTCGACATACTTGTCATTGTCTACATCCCTATTATCTACGTAATCAAGGAAATTGCGCAAGCCTTTTGATACGTCATTTTTAATTCCCTTAGTATTGAGAAAAATTGCCGTCCGTCCATCATCTAACGCCAATGCTTTATCTTGCCGACAGTAATTCGCAAAGTCATACCGGTGCAATCCAAGGTCAAAGGGGTCAAACGGACAAATAAAAATCACGTAGGAACGCCGCAAACTTGCGTATTTTTGCCCGTGCTTCAACATTTCACTGTCGATTCGGCCCTGGTAGTAACGGACCCGTTGTGGTAGACCGCGGGTGTGGCGAATCTGCATATCAATCTCGTAGACCACCCCGTTTTGATCCTTCGTATACACATCAAAGCGGACACCGTGACTGAATTGACTCTCCTGAACCACTTTTTGGATTGTTGGAAACTCAATCCGCTCAATCTTTAACTCGGGTAAAATTAATTGAATCAAACGTTGACAGAGCCGCTTATTACTCATTACACTGCCAAAAACAAAATCATCCTGAATGCTAATTTTATTTTTCATCTCGCCCACCCCGTATTTATTCCTCTATGATAATAAATACGGGAAATTTGCTGATGTCTACCAAGCAATATAAAAACGGCAGCCTTCAAAAGCTGTCGCTGTTATTTCTTATGCTACGGTGTAGATTCGTACTTCCGGATCTTCAGTCCAAGTTGGCTTTAGGCCGGGAAAGACGTGTTGGGTAAACATCTCACTGTTTAGATATGCCTTGGCATGTTCAACACTATCGAAGCCATGAAGCACTTGCACATCCTCATCCCGAATCAAGAAATCCTTGGTTTCTGCACCGGGGATGGTCTTGAGAAACGGTTCACGATAGTCTGTATAGACCTTCGCTGCCGCTGCCCGATTCTTCTCTGGAATCACCATTGTTACTTGCAAATATACTTTAACTGCCATTTTACTTCCTCCTCAGATCAATTAATTTACAATTCTGATAGTAGTCGTTTACAATCAAAATTAATACGAATTCAAAAGCGATTGAGCTACTAAAAAATTGTTGAGGAAGGTCAGTTATGTATCAACGAAAAATACCAAAAGAATATTACTGTACTTTGGACTATGGTTTGGATATTTTTGGCGGTAAGTGGAAGCCGCGGATTCTCTGTATTCTTGGCCACGTTAATTCAATGCGCTACGGCGAATTAAAGGCGCAGATGGAAGATATTTCGGACGCCGCCCTAGCGGATAGTCTCCACGAATTACAGCAAGCTGGCATCATCAACCGTCGTCAATATAATGAAATGCCGATTCGGGTTGAATATTCTTTGACGGCGGAAGGTGAAAGCCTAATTCCAGTACTTAATACGATTTCCGCTTGGGCGATCAAGCATAGTGATGCGGAAATATATACCGGGAAACACTTTGAGAAGATTCACCGGGCAAAATTTGATTAACAACTGTTCTCTTTATAATAAAAAAGACTATATACTAGATTGTCATATCTAACATCAGTCTAGGGTTCCGTCGCTTAGCTGCCGATGGCTTTTTTATTCGCTAAAATCTAGCGTTTTGATAGTGGGTCTTGCATTGGATGATTGTAAAGGCGCCGTTATCTTCTGGAACATATACCAATCGATCAACGTCGTTAATTCGGCGTGACCATAGTCCTGCCAAATTTCCTTTCAGCGGCTCTGGTTTTCCTAATCCTTCAAATAAACCATCGCGTTGAATCGACTTAATTAGCTTATTAATCCGTTTCAACGTCTTTTTGTCTTCTCTTTGCCAGTTAACATACTCAGCCCAGGCTTCGTCACCCCATTTGACAGTCATTACTTATCCTCCAGCAAGTTATGACTGGAGGTTGCAGCCCCTTTTTTATATTTTTTAAAGCGTTCTTCCAGGGTTTTCATATTTTCATTGCTGTAAAAAGGACTTGCTTTTACTTCAAATGGAATCTTTTTTTCATTAACCAGTGCCTTAGTCGCCATTGTAATCCAAACGGAAAAGTTAAGCCCCATATCATTGAGGAGCATCTCTGCCTCACTCTTTAATGCCGGGTCCATGCGGGCTGTTACCTTTGTCTCATTAGCCATTTGTTGTTCCCCTCCTGTCTTACTTTGTAACTACATTGTACTTTGAACATAAGCGAAAGTAAATTAAAAAGACCCGAGCAGCTCCGCCCAGGCCTCAACTTATCAATATTCAATTTTAATCATTAGCGTGCACATCATATTGACTGAGCATTTCTTCAACGCCCGGTGCATCTGGATCGTGCATTCCCTTGCCCTTATCGAGGGCCCGCATTTGATCCATTTCGGCGGAGTTCAATTCAAAGTCAAAGATTTCCATGTTGCTCTTGATCCGTGCTTCATGAACTGACTTTGGAAAGACCGTTACTCCTTCTTGATGTTCAAAGCGGAGGATAATTTGACCAGCGTCCTTACCATACTTTTCCGCCATCTTAGTAATGACTGGTTCCTTAAAGAGATCTGCATTTCCTTGGCCTAGTGGTGCCCAAGCTTCAAGGGCAACCCCATTCTTAGCCATGATTTGCCGCAATTCTTTTTGCTGGAAGTATGGGTTAAATTCAACTTGGTTAACTGCTGGCATTACGTCAAAGTTAGGAACAAACTTATTCCAAATCTTTGGTGTCATGTTGGAAACACCGATTGAACGAATCTTACCAGCCTTTTGTGCTTCTTCCAATGCTTTCCAGGCTTCATCGACCTTGCCGTATGGTTGGTGAATCAAGTACATATCCATGTAGTCCAAGCCCAACTTCTTCAATGAAAGATCAATTGCCTTCTTAGCATCTTCATAAGCGTAGTCTTGGAGCCAAAGCTTAGAAGTTACCCAGATTTGATCACGAGGAATACCACTATCCTTAATTGCCTTACCGACTTCTTGTTCGTTAAAGTAGGCTGTTGCAGTATCAATATGCCGGTAACCAGCAGCTAAAGCATCCTTGACTGCTTGGTAGGTCGTGCCATCAGCTGGGATTTGGAAAGTTCCAAAACCAAATGAAGGAATTTCATTACCGTCGTTGAGTTTAAATGTTGGAATATTAGCCATGATTAAGATCCTCCTTATTTTTCACTGTTTTGGACTTGCTTTAAGCTAGAACCAAAGATTTGTTCAATGGTAACTGGATCACGGTGATCAAAGAATTGACTTTCGTTCTTATCGAGGCTAGCCAT
Organism: Limosilactobacillus oris DSM 4864; assembly: GCF_001434465.1. Classification (GTDB taxonomy): domain Bacteria; phylum Bacillota; class Bacilli; order Lactobacillales; family Lactobacillaceae; genus Limosilactobacillus; species Limosilactobacillus oris. Next base: position 119,611 of record NZ_AZGE01000001.1, on the reverse strand, counting down.
CTTCTTCATATCATCATCAGAAAGTTCAAAGTCAAAGACATCAATATTTTCGGCCATCCGGTTCTGGTGAACAGACTTAGGAATGACGGTGATTCCACGTTGTAAGAGCCAACGCAGGATTACTTGACCATTGCTCTTACCATACTTTGCGGCAATTTCTGCAATGGTTTCGTTAGTAAAGATGTTGTGCTTACCTTCTGCAAATGGTGCCCAGGCTTCAACGCGGACATCTTGACTTTGGGCGAAGTTAACTTCAGCATCTTGTTGGTACCAAGGGTTAACTTCGATTTGGTTAACAGCTGGCTTAACTGGCATCGTCAGCATTAAGTCTTGCAACTGGTCAGCGTAGAAGTTAGAAACACCAATTGCCCGAATCTTACCTTCTTTTTGCGCTTCTTCTAAGGCTCTCCATGCACCCATTGTATCACCATATGGTTGGTGAAGCAGGTAAAGGTCCATGTAGTCTAAGCCAAGCTTTTGCAGAGAAGTATCAATTCCCTTCTTAGCACGTTCGTAGTTAAAATCAGAAACCCACAGTTTTGAAGTAACAAAAATCTCGTCACGGTTAACTGAACTGTTCTTAATGGCCTTACCAACTGCTTCTTCATTTTGGTATGCAGTAGCGGTATCAATTAAGCGGTAACCAGTTTCAATGGCGTCCGTAACTGCCTGCTCAGCTTGAGATAAGTCAGGAACTTGGAAAACCCCAAAACCAAGCGTTGGCATTTCGACACCGTTATTTAACTTTACTGTTGGCACATTGTTTGACATTAGATTAACTTCCTTTCGGTTGCTTTTGTGATTGTCTATATCATAACTACCAGGCAACGAATTGAAAATTACTTGATTAGTATAGAAGCATACGTTCAATGTATACTATGGTTTAACATGTTGAAATTCACTGATAAAGAGTTGCTCCAGCTGTGACTGCGGACGGTCTTTCTTCCAAATCAGCTTTACCGGCGCAGTAGTAAAGTCGTTCAAAGGAATAAAAGTAAACTCTGAACTTTCTTGGTGGTATGTGTCACGATCAAAAGTAACCGCCATGCCAACCCCGTTACGAACTAGCGAGTGCATGCTAACCGTCATATCATAAGTACCAACAAACCGGACTTGTTTGACAACATTGCCTAACTACTCCTTAAAGCCCCTAATTAACCCATTTTGCCTTGCTAAGATGATTCGCTGGTTAGCTAGATCAGTCGGGGTAATCGTCCCATTAACCTTCAGTGGGTTCTCCTTCTTCATTAAGATCCCCCACCGGTCTTGGTAGTTAATGGGTAATTGGTGGAAGTCAGCAAGGTTAGTTTGATTACTGACAAAGCCAAAATCCAAAATGCCCCGGTTAATTTCACGCGGAATTAAATCGCTAGCAACGTTATGCAGGTTAACTTTAATCTTGGGATAACGCCGAACGAGCGTACCAAAAGTTTCCGCAACTAGCTCTTGCATCCGGTCCTCCCCAACGCCAATCTCTAACTCACCGGTTACCAACTCATTTGATTTGATAATCTCGGTGGTGTTATTCGCAATTTGAAGCATCTCTTGGGCCCGGGAGTAAAGAAACTTCCCATTATCGGTTAGGCCGATTGGTTTCTGGTCGCGTTCTAATAAGATCGAACCGAGCTCTTCCTCTAAATTTTGAATTTGGCGGGATAAGGTGGATTGGGAAAGGTGAAGGACATTAGCTGCCTTTGAGATATTCCCCTCCTGGACAACCGTGACAAAGTACATTAAGACTCGTAATTCCACGTTATTTCCTCCCTTCATGATTAAAGTAGATCAGGATGCTCATTAAAACTAGTAAGACTGCGATTACCAGGCCAGCAATCATTGCCAGATGGAATTGGCCTGCAAAATTCTGACCATTGCCGAGTTTAATTCCCATTTGAACCATTACGGCGATCCCAAGAACTCCGCCGAGTTGGTGGAACATGTTAAGGATTCCGGATGCGGCTCCTGATTCTTGTGGCTTCACGCCATTGATTGCCAAGTTTGTTTGGGGTGCTAAGGCTAGTCCCTGACCAACCCCTAATAGCAATTCAGGAACCAGTAAAATTGTCAAATAGTTATTACCATTAACAAATACTGCCCAAACAAATGCTAACATAATTGCGCCACTTCCAGATAGGAGAACGACCTGATTATCTAGTTTTTCGACCATCCGTGGTACCAGAATGGCGACGACAAAGAGCGTAATTGTCATTGGTAAATAAGCCAATCCTGTCAGCAACGGCGAATAGTGTAAAACCTCTTGCAAAAATTCTGAATCAAAAAAGTAAAAGCCCATTGCAGCGGCGACCAAGAAAGCTCGGGACAAGTCCGCTAGCAGCCGTCCGCGGTTAGCAATCAGCTTTAATGGCAGGACTGGATTATCAACTCGCTTTTCAATAACAAATAGACCGGCAAGGATTACTAATGCGGCAATCATGAATGGTGCCATTTGGCGAGCACCGTTGACAGCGTAAACAAGCAACCCACTGCCGATAACAGATGCCAGACTCCCTAGAGTATCAATCCGGCTATCAGCTTGTGCCGCTTGCTTCTGCTCTAACGTTTTAACCGAGAGAATGAATAAGCCGAGCGCAACGGCAGCATTGAGATAGAAACCAACCCGCCAGTTGAGGTAGGATGTCAAGATTCCACCAAGGATCAAGCCAATACTCATCCCCAGGCCCGCGATTGAACTGTACCAAGCAATTGCCTTAGAAAGCATCGGTTCTGTAAAGTAGTCGACCAATAAGGCCAGTGAAGTTGGTGCTAAAATAGCAGCGCCCATCCCCTGAACAAAGCGTGAGGCAATCGTCATTGCGGCAGCAGTTGAAATTGCGGTTACCAATGAACTAACCGCAAACAAAGCTAGGGCAATCTCCATCATTAATTTTCGCCCATACATATCACCCAAGCGCCCGCTAAGCAGGATAAAGCTCCCAAAGGCCAGACCATACGCATCCTGAATCCAGGATAGTGAAATTTGACTTAGGTGTAAGTCAGCTTGAATCCTGGTAAGACTCGTCAGGACTAGCGAATTATCCAGTGCGGTTAGCAGGTAACTCATTAACGCGATTAACAAGACTAACTTCTTTCGTAAACCGATTCTCATTTCACAGACCACCTTTAATTTGATAACTGTGATTATTTTAGGTGGCAGTGGTGATGATGTAAAACAGTTATATTGCAAGAGCGATTATGCTCTAAAGTCATAGTAACTTAAAAAACAGGCAGCACCTATCTTACGGCCTGCCTGTTTTATCTAGCTCTTAACGTGTTTGAAATATTAATTTAAATTTGTGTTAACCAATGATCAATCGTTTGTTCCAATTGATTCTGGTTGTTCAAAGTACCCATAGTTAGTTCCAGTAAGTCATGAACTTGGCCATTGTGAAGCTGCCTTTTCAGATCAGCTAAATATTGTTCATCGTGATCATAATAGGTTACCCAAGGATAAACATCGTTCCCTGCAAAGTTAGCCATCTTCAGGAACGATTGTAAAGGATTAGAAACTGTGAATCCCCAGCTGGGACCACCAAGGAAGACCTGCTTATATTTGCTCATGTCAGGATAGCCAGTTTTGAGTGCTGGCAAATTATTATCCTCACGTTCCTTTTTAGCGACATCCCAAGCTGCCCACATATTTTTATCGTATTCTTTAACTGGCTGAACTTCAAATATATCAGCACCAGTCTTTTGAGCAATCAGGTTAGCTACACGTTGGTTATAGCCCGTACTAGAATAGTAAATAATTAGTTTGTCTGTCATTGGTGATCCCCCTTTCTTTTACATTGATTGCAGTGTTGGCCGAACGATCATCTCGGAAACGGACATGTTATCCTTCGTGGCAATTGCAAATTCAACCGCTTGAGCAATCTGATCAGCAGTTAAACCGTCAACATTTGACCAATAATCAGTATTAACCTTCCTTGTTTCTGGATCGCTGATGTGGCTGGTTAGTTCACTTTGGGTTGCCCCTGGTGTAATGATTGTGGTTTTAATATGATTTTGAGCTTCTTCCATTCGTAAACCATCCATAATAATCCGGGTAGCGTACTTAGTTCCTGAATAGACTGCCATATCAGGAGCAACCATGTGTCCGGCAACGGAATCAGTGGTGATAATATGACCTTGACCCTGCTTCTTCATAATTGGCAACGCGGCAGCAATTCCGTTCAATGGTCCCATAATATTAATGTTAACCATGTTTTGCCATTCGTCACGATGCCCATCACTTAATGGGGATAATGGCATAATTCCAGCGTTATTGTAGAGCACATCAATTCTTCCAAACTTCTCTACTGCCATATTAATAGCAGTTTGAACTTCCTTAAAATTGGTAACATCAGCTTTAACTGGAATGACCTGCCCTTCCGGAAATTCACTAGCAATTTCGTTGAGACGATCTAGCCGACGAGCAGTAATAACCAGCTTAGCCCCATCTTTAGCTAGCTGGCGAGCGGTTGCGGCGCCAATCCCTGAAGAAGCCCCCATAATTACAACTACTTTATTTGATAAATCAGTCATGATATCCAACCTTTCTTGTTATTATTTCTGTTGATGATTTTATTCTATTAGCTATCATTTCAGATGTACAACAGTTATTAAAGATGGAAATGCATGACTAAAAGCGATTTATAAAAATAAACGTTGTATAATTAAGGAATAACTTACTAAAGAGGTGTCCACGAATGGAACTCCGCGTTTTAAATTACTTTGTCGAGATTGTCAATCAGCACGGGATTACCAAGGCTGCTAACCATTTACATATCTCACAATCGACTCTGTCACGACAGATTCAAGATCTGGAACAAGAACTCGGTACTCAGCTTTTTATCCGTAAGCCCCGCCAGCTTTCATTGACCGAAGATGGTTACTTTCTGTATCACCGTGCTTTGGAGATTCTCAAGCTATCTCAAAATACAGAGAGCTATCTTCAGCAGGGCCAAACGCTTGCTGGAGAATTAAGTATTGGTGCCGGTGAAAATCAGGCGAATGATTACCTATTGCCAAGCTTTAAACAGTTGATTAACCAGGGAAATGGTGTCCAGATTGACTATAAAAGTCTTAACGGGGACCAGATTATCGAAGGAATTAATCGTGGCAGCTTAGATTTTGGTGTAATTTCAACCAATGAACCACTAAATGAATACCATACGCTGACATTACCGTTTGAAGATTACTGGGGCGTCGCTTTCCCCAGTGGTCATCCATTTGACCAAAAGAATGAGATTATTGCGGCTGACTTGCAGGAAAAGGATCTGCTGATTCCCTACCAGCTAGACTCTAGCTCCCAATTGCTTTCTTACCTGAATGAATACGTTGTCGACTACCGGGTTGTTGGTACCTATGACATGCACTACAATATGCGGGCGATGATTAATGCTGGACTCGGGCTAGCGTTGACTTTTAATAAACCGATCTACCAATCCGGTAATATCCATTTTCGCCGTCTTCAGTTCCTTCACCCAATTCAAACAACCTTAATTTGGCGGAAGGATCATCAACTGACGCGGCTCGGCAATGCCTTCATTGAAGAAGTTAACAAACAGGTAAGGAATGGAGGGAATAATCAGTGATTGATAATTACCTATTAGAAGAACTTGTCACGTTTGCCAAATACAAAACCCTCGCGAAAACAGCGGCTGAGTTGAATGTCACTCAACCAACTGTTACGCGGGGGATGCAAAAATTAGAAGATGAGTTGGGAGTACAGCTATTTGATCGGCAGCCTAACAGAATTAGTCTGACTAAGACGGGCGAGTTAGCTGCTGAAAAAGCCAATGCGCTCCTCCAAGCTAACCAGCAATTTATCACTGAAATCAAAAACTACGCCCAAAGTCAACAGGTCCTCAAAGTTGCAAGCGTGGCACCTGGGCCATCGATTTTGTTAGAGCGACTGCATGAACAGTCTGCTCTTGATTATCAAGTAGCATCAGACCTCTTACCAGAAGCTCAGGCTGCTGAAAGTCTGTTAGACCATCAATATACATTCGTGATTACCAATCAGGAAATTCAAACTGATTTGATTGAGTCACGGTACATTGGCCAGGAACATCTCTTTGCCAATTTGGATCAATTTATGTACCTAGCTAACCAGCAGCAGGTTACTTTTAAGGAACTGGCCGGATTAAGCTTTGTTGTTCTTTCTGACATTGGACCATGGAAAGAGGTTATTCAAGATAATATTCCCGACGCTAAGTTCTTGTATCAAAGCGAGTACGATGCCCTGACTGAATTAACCAAGTACACCAACTTTCCCTTTTTCACGACTAATATCACTGAGCCGGATGGTACTTACGACACCACTGACAGTGTTTCCCTGCCGATTACTGATGACTCAGCAACCATCACCTTTTACGCTGCCTATTTAAAAGATCAGCGAAGAACGGTTACACCGTTGATGAAAGAGTTAGTTAAGATTTGGCCAAAAAAGCAATTCTGATGAGTTTAAAAATACTTTTACATTCTAGATAATTTCTCGAAAAGTATAAAAGTAATTTCAAACTAATGGTATAATTGTCATAATTATAAAAGTAATTTCAAACTTATGAGAGGTTAACTAAATGATCCAACGAGATAATTATATGCAACGATTAGACCTGGTTCGCGACAAGCAAATTATTAAAGTATTAACGGGAGTTCGCCGATCGGGAAAGTCTACAATCTTAGAAATGTACATGCAGCGATTAAAAGAAGAATTTAGCGTTGGTGATGACCAAATCCACCATCTTAACTTTGAAGATCTTGGGATTTCTAGTCTCCAAGACTACCATGAGCTATATGACTACTTAAATAATCATCTAGTTGTAGATAAAATGAATTATATTTTCCTGGATGAAATCCAAAACGTCGCCCACTTTGAAAAAATACTTGATAGCTTATTTATTAAAAAGAACGTCGACCTGTATGTGACCGGCTCAAACGCTTTTATGCTTTCTGGAGAATTATCGACACTGTTGTCCGGGCGTTATATTGAAATTCACGTTTTCCCATTGTCATTTGCAGAGTTTTTACCAACCATGAATAACGATTCTAAAGTTCAAGCATTCGATCGTTACTTAGAAAGAGGCGGCTTCCCGTTCGCTATTGAATTGAATGATAGTCAAACTTATCACGACTATATTGATGGCATTATTAACACCGTGTTAATCAAAGATATTCTTGCTCGTCGTGAACGAGGTAACGCCTCCTTTGTTGAAGAATTGGCTAAATATTTAACGGATACAGCTGGAAATTTGGTCACACCAAGAAAAATAGCAGGGTTAATGACTTCTAAAGGTGTCAAAACCAGCTCAGCAACCGTTACTTCATATCTGAAGAACTTTACTGATGCCTATCTTTTCTACAAATGTGATCGCTATGATATTAACGGTAAAAAATACTTAACGATCAATTCAAAATATTATCCAGTCGATCCAGCGTTGCGAATTGACCTATTAGGGACTAAACGCCCCAACTTTGGTAGTCGTCTAGAGAGTATCGTATACCTAGAACTACTGCGGCGAGGATATGAGGTTTACGTTGGTTCATTAGGTAATTTAGAGATTGATTTTGTAGCAATTAAGGATGGTATCAAGGAGTATTATCAGGTTTCCCTTTCCGTTAAGGATGAACACACCTATCAACGTGAAATACAAGGGTTTCAACAGATTAATGATAATTTCCCCAAAAAGTTATTAACTGAAGATCATGGTTACTACAATGACAATGGAATTGAACAAATTAACGTAATCGATTGGCTGTTATCTTAATCCTCTCATTACCAAAAAGTGGTCTACTAAACTAGCTCTTAAAAGCTGATTAGTAGACCACTTCTTTAAATCAATGCTCCATTGACAAACAGGGTAGTTAATTTTCGTAATTCAGTCAGTTCAACCACTACTTCATCTGAGCACTCTTCAGCAGTTTATCGAAGTGCTGGTAGAATTTTTCCTGGTCGGCCTTTGTAACCAATGTCAGTTCGCGACCTTCAACACTTTTGTATGTCCGACCAGCGCCGCGTCCATTAACTTCAATCGCGGCCTTTTCTACCGTCGATTCGACAATTTCAGGGTATAAGCTCGACAAGGTCGTCAGCACGTCCCACAGGTAGTAGGTCGAGTCCGCTTCGTCAGCTAAAACCAGCGAGTACCCCTGCCCTACCAGGTCAAATGCTGGGTAACGCCGGTTGACTGCGAAATGACGGCGTAATTCTGGCGTTAATGGCAGCTCTTCGGTGCTTTCCAAGCCGACCATCTGAATATCTAAATCAGAATCAAAGACCGTCTTGACCGCTTCGGGATCCCAAAAGGCATTCCATTCCGCGGTCCCGTCAAAGCCAGGTTCATTGACGTTGCCATGACCATCTAAGCTGCCACCCATCCAGTACAGTCTATCAATGTTGTCCTGAAGCGATGGGTCAATCTCCAGGGCCCGGGCCAGGTCGGTCAGGGGACCCGTCATGACCAGGGTAACCGGAGAATCGGCCGCTTTAATTTTGTCCAGCATATCCAAGTGGGCTGGCTTGGCCGCCTGCTTCGTTTCTACCTTCCCTGGTTCATTCAAAATCGGCAGGTCGTTAAACGAGAAGGAACTCAGCCGCCAGTTGGACGGAAACTGGTGGTGGGCACGTGAATCTGACTTAGCAACTTCCAGCTTGTCACCGCGCAGGTTGAAGCGGTCAATAATCTTGCGCGCCGCCATGACGGCCGGATCAACGTAACAGTCTGCATCAATCACGCCGACCCCCAACAGCTTAATGTCCGGCGCCTGCAACATCAGCAACAGGGAAACCAAATCGTCAACGTTACCGTCATGATTAAAATAAATATTCTTCAAGTTTAATTCCTCCTTTATGCTGTTATGATAATAGCATAAAAAAGATAATTGCGAACGAACTATTTTGACTATTTTTTATTATTCGTTTAGTAAACCCTTTTAGCTCCGAGGTACCAACCGAGAGTTCGGTAATTTTAAAATAAATTAGGCGGTATAAGTAAGGGCCTAAAAATTAACTCAACCGTTTTAACCAACTTCTTCCGCGTCAAAAGACAAAGACTCGAAATCAGCCTATCAGCTAATTTCGGGCCTATTTCTCGTTCTCATCTTTGCCATTATTTCCGCTTATTCAACTTTGCGTTAATCTCTCGAACATCACGCTCTTGCTGGAGCCGAAGGACAATCCAAATAACCACGTGGGCAATCACGATTAACCACAACGACTGTAAAGTGATTCCCCAGTGGTTGACGACAATCATAACTGCCACCAGCAGAACCGTAATTATAAAATGAACGATTAACGCCACAAAATAGTTTAAGTCCGTTTGAAAGATAAACGTTGCCACGCCAATTAGCCCACTGATGACCATGACGCTGATAGTATTAAATGCCGTTGGCAACATCGGTTGGAAGTGAATGGTTAAAAGCACTAAGTATGTAGTTGACCCAATCGCCAAACCTTTTAAAAATCGTTTTAAAATTCTCTTCATCTGTGAAATCCCCACTACAAGCCTAAGTATTGCTTAATTACCGGCACGTACCGTCTACTAACCGTTGTTCTGACACCCATCTCGAGTCTGGCTACTAACGTTCCCGAAAAGCCGTTCTCGATTGCCTGCAAGTAATCCATGTTGATGATGGCAAAGCGCGAAACTTGGATAAAGTTAGGCGCTGTTAGCCGGGTGTGAACATCCTTCAATTTGCCCACCGACTTAATAACTTGAGCGGTAGTATAAAATGAGAGCTCATTTTGATTGACTTCGACCATCACTAAGTCGGCCGTCTTAATAATCATAAAGCGGTCAGGCGTCTTGATTGGCAGCTTCTTTGCTGAGTTACTCTCAAACGCTTTTAAATAATTAAGAAGGTGGTCAACGTGTGCCGTTTTAGCAGAACTCTCGACAATTACTGTAAGTTTTCCCGGCTCTAGGTCCGCCTTTTGAAACCGAACTTTCAATTTACGGAAACCTCCTGAATAAGTTAATGCTGCTTATATTTTAAATGATTAACGATAATTAGCAAACCAAGACCAAGCAAACTTACGATTGTGACCAACAGCAGGTTTTGTGACAGGCTCAAAGAATGCTTAAACACCGTTAGCTTGATCCCTAAGTAGTCATTGAGCTCTGGCCGAACTACTGCCGGAATTTTGTTTCCAATCAGCAGTTCACGAAAGCTGCTGGCAATGTAAGAACTTGGAAAGACCTTGACCAAATGGCGGCTAAACGCTGATAATGCGCCCACTGGCATATAAGTGGCAATTGCGAACCCAATTCCAGTTCCAATCAAGGCCGACATTCGGTTAAAGACAACGTGGCTGTGAATGAATTCGATAATAATCTGGCAAAAGACGGTTGCGACAAATGTGCCCAGTAGCGAAACTAGCAGGAGTTTACCACTATCTTCCCACTTGATCGTCAAGTTATCAGTCACTTTAAAGTAGACTGCCATGATGACAAAAGACACCAGTTGCATAATCAAACTAATTAAAAAGGCACTGATAAAATAACTAATCGCGAGCTGCCACTGCTTCAGTGCTGTCATCTGAAAATCCTGATAGCGGTTACCTTCCCGGTCGCTTACTAACTGCCCTAAGGCGCCAAAGGCCGTAGTGACCCCGGCAATTGTTAAAATACCACCCATCATCCAGGCATCTAAGACCTGATTTGCATTAGCGACTCTTTGCCATTCTTGGACTAAATTTTCTTTCAGAAAACCAATATAAATAAAGAATGCAATCAGAGCTCCTAGTAACGACATCATAGCACCCATGCGGTTACGAAAATATAGTTTGAGATTACGGTAAATTAAAGCTGCCATTATTGAATCTCCTTTCCGGTAATGTTGACAAAAGCGTCATCCAGGTCGCCCTGCCGGTATTCAAAATTTTCTAAGCTGCTCCGGTAATGGTCGAGGAGCGTCAGAGCTTGCTCATGGTCAATTCCGTTAATTGCATAGCGCCGGTGGTCAACCAACTTGGCTCTTTCAGGTACTGTGTCATCCTTGAAGGTCATCAGCAATGAATTCTGCGCGTATTGTTGTTTTAATTGCGCTGCCGAACCGGTTGCCAGTACCTTACCCTCTTCCAGAATATAGATTAATTCCGCGTTACTGGCCTCTTCTAAGTAGTGGGTCGTCAGAAAAATCGTCAGCCCCTGCTCGTGCTGCAGTTTTTGTAAAAGCCCCCAAATGACGTTGCGCGTTTGAATGTCAAGACCCGTTGTTGGTTCATCCAGAAACAGCAAATTGGGATGGTTTAACAGTGCCCGCGCAATATCGACCCGTCTTTTCTGACCACCGGACAGGGTTCCGTACCGCTGGTGAAGGAACTTAGTCAGCCCCATCATCTTTGCTAGGCGCTCAATCCAGCCTTGCTCAATACCCTGGTACATTGCCGCCCGGCTCTGTAAATTCTCACTGACCGTTAAGTTATCATCCAGCACGCTATTCTGGAAAACAACGCCGATTTTTAAGTCCTTGGCGTAGGAAATGATTCCGCCAGTCGGTTTTAGCAGGCCCACCAGCATGTTAATGGTAGTTGACTTGCCAGCGCCGTTTGTTCCCAAGTATGCAACCAATGCTCCTTGGGGAATCGCTAAATCCAGCTGATCGACAGCGATTTTGTTACCATACTTCTTAGTTAAATTTTGGGTTGTTATTAACATTTCTCTCACCTCAGTTAGCATTGTATTAACTTGGGGTCACTAATACGTTGTTTTCTCAATGGGCGGTCAACATTGGCGGGTGAGTTGCTGATTTTCTTATCCCAAATTCAGTTTGCAATCTCTACCATTCTTTGCTATGATACTGATAATTTAATAACAGGCGCTCAAGAACAGCGGGCGAAAAAATAAGAGCTGGATAAGGAAGTTAATTCCTGTCCAGCTCTTTTTCTTTGAAAGGAGTTATTATGTCTCGTCAAAATAAGATTCTAATGGTGATTACCCTGCTCTGTGGGAGCTTTATCACTGCCTTTTCCGAAACACTGCTCAATAATGGTCTGCCGACAATTATGGCTGAAGTCCACGTTAGCGAAATGACCGTTCAATGGCTCAGTACTGGGTATATGCTAGCTGCTGGAATTACCATGCCGCTAGCCGCCTATCTCACTAATTCGGTTAAGTTAAAACCGCTTTTCTCCATTACGATGCTGATTTTCCTCGTTGGGACCGTTATCTCAGCACTGGCACAGAACTTCGCCCTCTTACTAATTGGGCGGCTGATTGAAGGCGTTTCCGTTGGTATTACCATGCCACTGGTTCCTAATGTCTTGGCATTGCTTTTCTCACCGCGGCACCGGGGAACCGTGATGGGCCTGGCAGGAATTATCATTAACTTCGGACCGGCTGCCGGCCCCACCGTTTCCGGAATCATCGTCGACTACTTTAGCTGGCGGATGCTATTTATTATCTTGATTCCAGTCTGCATCGTTGTCCTGATTGCCACCCAATTATTCGTTAAAAACGTGGTCCCAGCTAAGCCTTCTTCTCTTGACGTTCCCTCCGTTTTAGTTTCCATGGCGGGATTAGCAATGCTGCTATACAGTCTAGGCCGCGTTGGCGAAACTGGGCGGCTAGATTGGCTGACTGTGGCTCTCCAGGTAGCCGGAATCGCCATCATGGTTTACTTTGTCAAACGCCAGCTCAAGCTCAAAAAGCCATTGCTGGAAATGCGGGTCTTCAAGGCACCTTCCTTCCGGCTTGGCGCAACCCTGGCCCTCCTTAATACCTCGTCCTTAATGGCAACCGAGCTGATGCTGCCGCTCTTTAACCAGAACGTCTTAAAGGTCACGCCAACCGTCTCTGGTTTGATGCTAATCCCGAGCGCCCTCGTGATGATGGTGGTTTCGCCAATCGCTGGACGGCTCTATGACCAAATTGGGATTAAGAGGGTCGCCTTCCTCGGCTTTGGGATCGGCTTGCTGACAACAATCCCAATGGCTTTTTACTCACCAACTACCAGTATTTTCACCGTAACGGCTTTCTATGCCATTCGCTGCGGAGGGATTAACCTAGCTTACTCTCCGGTCAGTGTCTACGGCCTAAATGCCCTTTCGCAGGAGTACGTGGTTTTCGGTAATACCCTGATGGTCAACATGAACCAAATTGGAAATGCCTTTGCTAATGCGATGGCTGCTAGCTTGCAAGCACTCGGCCAAAAACACGGCATCGCCCACCAGCTTTCGATGCCCGCTTCAGTTCTCCAGGGTTTTCACTGGTCTTTCTGGTCGATTGCGTTTCTCAATATTATTGCCTTTGCGCTCCTATTCAAGCTCAAAAACCGTTCGACGGTAGAGCTAAAGTAGCTACATCGGCTCATGCACCATCTTGATATGCGGCGTGGACTTATAAATGAACGGCTCACCTTCACTAACAAAGCCGACTCGTTTATAAAAATCTTCAACTTGGACCTGGGCTTCAATTTCAATCTGTCTACCTGGGAGCTCTTGTTGGATTGTTTGCATAATTTTATCCAACAACTGGCCGCCAATCCCTTGACCACGAACTTTAGCGCTCGTCGCCACCCGGCCAAACGATACCAAATCATCCTTCAGAAATACTCTGGCATAAGCCACAATGTCTCCGTCTTCGTCACGGTTAAAAATGTGAATTGCCTTTTGATCCCGACCATCAGGATCCTGGTAAATACGCTGTTGGTCAACCACAAAAATCTGTGCTCGTAATGCGAGGATTTGATAAAGATCAGTTACCGTTAATTCATTGAATCGTTTCGTCTGCCACATGCCTAGTTCATCCCTTTCTTGAAAAGTAACCTATTAATGGCCTTGATGCTTTGAAAGTATTCTTCCTGTTCCGCGGGCGAAAGGTCTTCAATCATCTTCTTGATCAGGTCGTTAGATTTCTGGTTAATATCTTCAAATACCGCACGCCCATGTTCAGTCAGTGAAATATTAATCGACCGTGAATCCGTTGGTGACGGTGTCTTTTGTAAGATCCCCTTGTCTGTCAACCGTTTAATTGTCCGACTGGCATAACTTTTATCCAGGTGCAGGGCCCGGGTGACTGCCATCGGGGTATCGAGGTGGTTAACCGCTACTTCGATTAAGATCCGCCCTTCCGGCCAAGTCAGATCGGTATCGAAGGTCCGTTTGTTCAATACTCCTAAGACTTGGGTGTAGTGCCGGTTAAATGCCCGGATACTATCAATTTCTTGGTCAGTTAGCATAGTTCATCTTCCTCCTTGATTAATGATGCTTTTTCACGAAAAGATTAAAGATAATGTTGTACTGGGCGCCTGCAAGACCAAATAGCTCAATCTGTTCTTCTGTCGTCATGGTGTATGGGTATAGAGTTAATAAATGTTTGTTCAGCTCTTCCAAGTAGAGGTATGAAAGCCCCGCCCTTTCAAGCCCTAAAACTGCTCGTTGGTCACGCAATAAGTAACGCCACACTTCTCGCATGTACTCCTTTTGAAACCGTTTTTTAATTGTCTGGGGATGATACTGCTGATCAAAGGCAGTTAATTCCTGTTGGATTAAAAAACGGACAAAATCTAATTTATCTGTAAAGTGCCGATAAAAAGTTGATCTTGCCACACCGGCAGTTGTTACCAACTGGCTAATCGTAATTTTTTCAAAACTCTTTTGGTCTAATAACTGTAATAATGCTTCCTTTAACGAAGAAAAAATCACTTGTTTCTCTTCGGCTCGTTTTTGCATAGACAATTCCCTCTTCATTGTCCGACTAACGTTAATTATTTCTCACTAAAATGATTATAAAGATAATGTTAGAAAGGTGTCTAAAATGAATCAAATAACAATCCAACAAATCACTGTCAATCAGCAAACATTCACGGTTCGGACAGCTGGACTGGATAATAAAGGTGACCTGGTGATGTTACTCCATGGTTTCCCCGAAAGTTCACTAATGTGGGAACCATTAATGATTGAACTAGCAAATCAGGGATACCGGGTAATTGCCCCTAATCAACGCGGCTATTCTGCTGGGGCTAGGCCAGCAGGTGTCCAAAATTATACGATGAAGTTACTGGCTGCTGATGTTGTTGCGTTAGCTCACTTTTTCGGTTTTCAACAAAAATTTCACCTAGTAGGTCATGACATTGGAGCAGTTGTTGGTTGGACAACCGCCACCCTCTATCCACAACTATTGAAGTCCTGGACTGCTCTTTCTGTCCCTAATTGGCCAGCATACATTTGGGCATTAGAAAATGATCCTGTCCAAAAGGAAAAGGGGCATTATGTTCATACCTTCCAGCATAAGTACATTCCAGAACTAATTCTTCGTGCATTTCACTACCGAGTATTAAGAAAACTATGGACCGGGTTCCCACAAACAACGATTGACACTTACCTAGATCTCTTTTCAGAAAAAGGCGCGTTAACAGCAGTTGTTAACTGGTATCGCGCCCTTCTCCAACTACCGCAAATTAATTACAAACAGATCACTGTACCAACCAAATTTATTTGGGGCAATCAAGATTTGGCAATTGCTAGGAGTGGTGTTGAGCGAAACCGCCAATATATCAGTGGCCCATATCAATTTGTCGAATTAGACGCTAGTCACTGGTTCATGGAATTCAACCGTGAAGAAATTTGCAAAGAAATTAGTGAACACATTAAAAGTATTCCTAATAACTGATTGTTAAACATTATAGCTGATTTAGTTTACTTTAGCCACTATATTAAACAGGTAGGCGAGCACTACTGAAGGACCAGTCCACCTAATCGTTGAGGTTGAACACATGAAGAGGCCAACCCCGATAGAGCCGCCAATGCCGATCATTTCCATTTGCAGCGGGGTCATTGACCGGCGAAGTTTTTTACTTACAACGTTTTTTGCCATTCACATTCCTCCCCTATAAAACTTGTACTTTAATGCGTTTCTTTAGCCGCCCTTTGTTCTTTAACTGGATAAACTTAAAGTTCCCTACCTCTCCGGTTGAAGCCACATGAGTGCCAGCACATGCTTGCTCATCGAAGTCACCGATTTTGACCAGGCGGACGTTTGTAATTGACTTAGGAATCAGGTTGGTGTACGTCCTAATCAGGTCCTCTTCGTTCAAAGTATTTCGGTCAATTGTCGCGGTGGTAACCGGGAAGTCGTCTTTAATTAGTTGCTGGATATTTTGCGTAATTAGCTCCGGATCAAACTCACTCGGGACATTGTCCTCCTGAAATTCGACTTCGAGTCGGGCGTGGTCTGACATTATCCCGCTACTGGTGACTAACGCATGGTATTTGCGGTACAAGTAGCCGGAAATAATGTGGAGTAAAGTGTGATAACGCATGTTTTGGTAGCGGAAGGCCCAGTCAATCTGGATGAACGCCGCCTGGTCATCACCCACGATTGGTCGGTCCAGCTTGTAGCTAATCCCGTCCTCCTGGCCGCGTCTGATTTCAACTACCTGGTACCATTCTTCGTTAATCAACAGTTTCGCCTGGTCGGCAGGTTGCCCACCGCCACCAGGATAGATGATGGTTTGGTCAAGACTGATCCACCGTCGGTCCGCTGATACGTGAGTAATCGTACATCCCTGCTCACGTAGGTAGCTGTTATTCAAGTATAAGTTTTCGATAGGATCTCCTCCTTTTTTATTGTGGCTCTTGTCCACTATTGGTTTAAAATTCAATTTTTGAATAGGTAATTACTTGATATTGGTATTTTTCATTTTGCACCTGGCGGTTTATAGTAAAAGTATAGAAATAGTTTTGAAGGGAGTTTTTCTTATGGCAAAGAAACAAACTGCTGGCCGTGATCAACTGGGTGCTTTTGCTCCGAAATTTGCGGAACTGAATGATGATGTTCTCTTCGGACAGGTTTGGTCCCGGGAAAAGGAACTGAGTCCCCGTGACCGGAGTTTTCTCACCGTCACTGCGTTAATCACTAAGGGCGCTTTTGAACAGCTTCCCTACCACATGCAAACCGCAAAGAAAAATGGGATTACCAAGGAAGAAATTGCTGAAATGATTACCCAACTCGCCTTTTATGTTGGCTGGCCGAATGCCTGGTCAGCATTCAACGTTGCCAAGAAGGTCTGGGACGATTAATGAAGTGACTCCGGCTCGCCGTTACATTCACGGCAAGCTGGAGCTTTTTAGTTTTAAATCAACTTCAGTAATTGGTCGACACTCTCCGCCGGGGTGGCCCAGCAGGCGACAAAACGGATGACCGAGTGCTGGTCATCATACTTTTCCCAGCGGGCAAAGCGCACCTTCTTTGCTAACTCGACAATTTTTTGGTTGTCGACGATGAAGAATTGCTGGTTGCTGACCGAGTCGAGGTAAAGCCGGTAGCCTTTATTCAGGAAGCCCCGCTTGATTTTTGCTGCCAGTTTGTCGGCGTGCTGACTGAGCTTGAAGTAGAGGTCGTCCTTAAACAGTTCAGCAAACTGAACGCCGAGCAGCCGCCCCTTTGCTAACAGGGCCCCGTGCTGCTTGACAATCGTAAGGAAATGGTCGGGCTCATTGTGGTGACAAAAGACTACTGCCTCCCCGCATAAGGCTCCCTGCTTGGTCCCGCCGATGTAAAAGACGTCACACAAGTCGGGTAAATCACTAAATTTGAGGTCAGCTTGCGCGCTCATCAGGCCATAACCGAGCCGCGCACCATCAATGTACAGTGGGATGGAATGCTTTTGGCAAACCGCGTGCAAGGCGGCCAATTCTTCCCGCGAGTACAAGGTCCCGAATTCTGTCGGGTAGGTAACGTAAACCATTCCTGGGAAAACCATGTGATCACGATTCTCGTCCTGGTCGAAGGTCTGGATGTACTGGTCAACGGTTTGGGCGTCGAGCTTGGCATCCTTAGCTGTCAGGGCCAAGACTTTATGTCCGGTTGCTTCAATGGCTCCGGCCTCATGCACGTTGATATGCCCCGTTTCAGCCGCGATGACGCCTTGGTACTGCGTCAGCATCGCATCAATGACAACTTGATTGGTCTGGGTTCCCCCAGTTAGAAATTCAATCTGTGCTTCTGGGTGCCCCAGCGCCTTTTGAATTCTTTCCTTTGCCAGCTGGGAGAATTCATCAAAACCGTAACCCGGTTCCTGGACCATGTTGGTTGCCATTAGCTGCCGTAAGATATTGGGATGCGCACCCTCAGTGTAGTCACTCTCAAAAGATAACATTTGCTAGTCCTCCTCTTAATGTTTAAACAATGAATGAATAACTTCGATTAACTCTTCAATTAGTTTTGCGTTGTATAAGTATTCGTTTCTCATCAAAGCTCTTCTCCTTTAGTTGACTTTAGCAACCATTATAGCGATATAGTTGTCAAAGTCAACTACTATTTCAAAAAGAGCTTTACTTCGCGCGCACGACATGCCCTGTACCACTTTACCTATTCCGCTAGCAAAGCGACCAAAAGCGGGCAGCTTGGGTTCTTGCCCAATTGTCGGAAGCGGTTTAAAATAAAAATGGGTAAATTTAATCTCCCACTAACTTAGAGCCAGAGAGTATCGGTTCAATTACAGGTAGGTATCAATTATGAAAAAAATCAACTTATTTTTCCTTCTAATGCTTTGTTCCCTGGGGCTATTGCTAATAATTCAACAACCGCAGGTCAAAGCCGCCCCAACTGATCAGCAGAGTCAAAAACACCTTCAGGACTACCTAAAAGCCCACCACATCAACGGAGTAATGCTGGTCAATGGCAAGGGGAGCCAACCAATAACCATCACGAATAACGAAAACGCTAACTATAGACAGACCGTCAAGGCTGACCAATTATTTCCGATTGCCTCCCTCCAAAAAATCATTACCGGAACGGCAATCTACCAACTGAGACAGAAAAAGCAGCTTGACTGGGATACGCCGCTGAATAGATACTTCCCCCAAGTTGCGGGCAGTGAGGATATTACGGTTCGCGAATTAATGAACCACACTAGCGGATTGGTCAATAACGACCGTCCAGTAATGCCGCTAAAGGGTGAAAAGCAGCAAATTGCCTATATGCTGAAGCACCTGAAAAACGACCATGTCCATACTTGGGACTACCAGGACGTGGATTATGAAATGTTAGCGGCCATCATTCGCAAGCAAACCCACACCAGCTACAATACTTACCTCCACCAGAAGTTCGCCCAACCCCTGCAGCTTCGCCAAATGAAGGACTTTTCCGAAGTTGCTCAAAAGGAAGTTCCCCAGACAATGGACCAGACTGTTGACTGGCGGCAAGTGACGGTCACGACCTCCTCGGACTTCGGGGCGGGAAACCTCTTTATGTCGCCAAATGATTATTGGAAGTTTATTTACAACGAAGTCTTAAATAACCCAACTATGACTACGGAATTTTACCAGCAGGCGGCCAAGCAAGAAGTTGCCTACTTCGGTGGAGTATACTTTGGCGGAGACATTATCCGCGCCAACGGCAGTGTCCCCGGCTATAACTGCTGCTTCATCGCCAACTACAAAACCAAGAAAATGGTAATGCTCTTTACCAACAACATCGACTACCTGACTCTCAAGTCAACGTCCGATGACCTGCTGCACAATTATATGGGCGATTAGGAAAGTATCATTATTAAAACGAAATGAGCTCCAGTGACCGGCAAAACCGAAAATCCTGGAGCTTTATTTATGATTCAGAGTATAAAGGTACTTTTACACAAGTCAATGAACTTCGCAAAATGCAAAATTACTTTTATATACGGCAGATTGCAAGAAATAACTTGAACGAATTTAGTGACGCAGATTAAGCAAGAAGATCTCGATTGGTGTATGCCAGTTAAGACATTTAAGTGGTCGGGAATTCAGATACCAATTAATTTGAACTAGCTTGGCCTTTGGGAATAAAGCGCCGTAAAACTCGGTTACGGTTCTCATTACTGCCTCGTTCATGTGGTGAATAAGCATGGGCAAAATAAACCGGAGTACCAGTTAGCTGCTCAATTGCCTGGTAATTAGCGAACTCTTTACCATGATCTACGGTCAGCGTCTTGAGTTTGTCTTGAAGTTGACTAGCTAGTTCAAGCACGGCTTGAGTCATGGACTGACTGTCGCGACCATGGAGCCGTTTAACAATTGTCAGGCGACTCTTACGCTCCACAAAGTAGCCACAGCTTGACCTTTATGCTTGCCAGAAAGCACGGTGTCAGCTTCAAAGTGGCCAAATTCCTGGCGAGTTTCGATTTTATGAGGACGCTCCTCAATTGAGCGGCCGTGACTGAATGTACCACGCTTTTCTTTAGCGCGATGGCGACGTATTCCATGATCAGGCAAATCAGATAACTGCACATCGAGCCATTTTTGATCAATCCAGTTATAAACCGTCTTGTAGGCAATCCCAACCACAGGGGCAACTTGTTCAGGTGACCATTTCTGGGTTTGAATCTTTCCTCAATCAAGTGCTTAAGGTTTTTAGTGAGCGAAGACTTTCGCCCACGTTGACCAATCTTTCGTTCGCAGTCAGATTGCGCTAGCTCAGCCTGATACTCACCATTTAGTCGGTGAAGTTCGTTAAAGATCGTGGCCTTACTAAAGCCTAAGTAGTTAGCGATATATCTCAAGGAACGTCCTTCATTATGAAACATTTCAATGACAACGCGGTGCTGGAATGATAAAATAGTGGTGCCTATCAAGGTCCTTCTTTCTAATGGAATGTTGAGGTAACACCATTAAAGACCTTGATGGTTTTTTCTGTCCACTTAAATGTTCAACTTAAATTTTACAATCTGCCATTTCAAAAAATTGTGTGGTGTAATAGCGCTTACACAAAGGAGGGCTATCTGTACTTTCCTAGTTTTTGGCGTCATCTGATAATCATTTGGCTCCATTTGGTGTTAAAATCACTCTCGCCTCCTCATATAATAATCACAACATCAAACGAAAGATAAACTTGAGGAGGAGTTAATAATGACAAATAAAACTGCTTTGATTACTGGTGCAACTGGCGGCTTAGGAAAAGAATTTGTTCGGATTCATGCCCAAAACGGTGGTGACCTGATCTTAGTTGGCCGGAACCCACAGAAGCTGGAGCAATTACAGCATGAAGTCCAAAATAAGTACCACGTTAAAGCAACAACAATTGCGGTTGACTTTACCGAATTTGATGCTACCGAGCAAATCTTTGCTGAATTACAAAAGGCTAACATTCAGGTCGATTATTTAATCAATAACGCTAGCCTCGGTGATTAGGGAACCTTCCTTGACCGAACGATGGAAGAAGATATCAACATGGCAAAGGTAAACATGATCGTGCCAACGAAGTTAATGAAGCTGCTTCTCCCACAAATGGTTAAACGGGGGCGTGGGACGCGTATTGAACGTCTCATCCTCAGTCGCCCTAATCCCAGGGCCGCTCCAAGCAGAATATTATGCAACTAAGGCGTACCTCACTTCATTAAGTGATGCCCTCTGGTATGAACTGAAAGACACTGGGGTAACACTAACAACTTTAATACCCGGGGCAATGGATACGGGCTTTGCTAAGGCTGGTGGCCTTACTGATACTAAGATGTTTGCAAATGGGGTTAGCCCGAAGAAAGTGGCTGAAGAAGGCTACCAGTCAATGCTTGATGGTAAAATGAATGTGTTTGCTGGCCTGCCAGGCTGACAACGACCATTCGTCAGCATGATGCCAATGATGCCGAAAAAGACAACTATGCGCTTTGTCGCTGATCAACAATCAAATCAGAAATATGTGATTAGGTGGAAAAATTTATTATTGATGGTCGCTATGTGCAACTCTTGATGGCAAACGGGGTCGACCCGTCTGCAGTTCTAAGAGTAGCAGGTTTGCCGATTGATACTTTTGCTCATCAAACACTTAAATTAACCGAAACAGATTACTTTAAGATGATTGGTTCAATTGACTCATTAACTGACGATCCCCTACTCCCAACTAAATTGGTTGCTATAGATAATATTGAAACCTTTTCGCCACCAATTTTTGCTGCCTATTGCAGTCAAAACGGTGAGCAATTCTTACAACGACTAGCACACTATAAAAAATTAGTTGGCCCGGTTACTTACCGGATTTTGCAGGAGGAAGAAAACACGACGATTACCCTTTTAACCCTCAACGTCCATGAGCCTCCTCCCACCGTTTTTTGTAAAGGGGGAATTTGCCTTTATGGTTCACCTGCTCGCGAAAGCAACCGGAAGGGAAATCAAGCCCTCAAAGGTCATAACCACCTTTGACGAAACTGCTCCAGAAATTCAAGAATACTTTACCATTGTCTTCAGCCGGGGAAGCAGGAATTCCATCAGCTTTCGAAAGGCGGATCTACAACTGCCGTTCATCAGTGAAAATCACTCGCTGCTTGAATATCTGGAACCCGAATTAAAGAAGCGGTTGGCAGAATTAGACGTTGACGACTCGGCTAGTCAACGGGTTCGGAACGCCTTGGTTGAACTTCTTCCCCGCGGCGCGGCAACAATTGACGACGTTGCTCCAGCACTCGGTGTTAGCAAGCGCACCCTCCAGCGGAAACTGAAAGCAGAAGAAACTAATTTTCAGCAGCAGCTAAATGCCACCCGAGAGATGCTCGCTAAAAATTATACTGAATACAACGATGTCAACTGACGACATCGCCTTTCTCCTCGCTTACTAGGAAACGAACTCCTTCCTCCGGGCTTTTATGCCTGGACCAGTGAGAATGTCCAGCAATACCGTCAATTATACATTCCACAGGCATAAATAGAGTCCCAGAGTTCGGCTTAGCTGAGCACTGGGGCTCATTGTGTCCTTTTATTAAGGTAAAATTTTTCCGTTCCCACTTATTTATCAGCTCTTCTAAAAAAATCTAGCTTGGCTAATTAGTCAGACCAGGCCGGCACTAGTGGAGAGACAAGACTTAATAGTCAACTATTAATCGGTCGTTAACAATGGCTAATCACTCTAAAAGCAGAATCTAGTTTTTGATAATCAAGGAACTTTATAAATATGAATGAACTTGCTATAATGAAAATGATTATAAGATAAACGCCAATACAGCAGCCGAAAGGAGCGGTGATGATGACAGCAAAGAAGCAGTTCAAATTATATAAGCAAAAGAAGCAATGGGTTATCGGCTGTTCAACACTACTATTATCCTTAACGCTTGGTGCAGTTGATGTTCAGGCTGCCGACAATTCGACCACTGAGAAAACCGACGATGCCCAATTGGCCACTGCAAATTCACCTGAAACGTCAACGGCAGTCCCTCTCCGCTCAACGGGTACTACTGAGCCGCAGGGACAAACTAATGCTAATCCTGTAACCAGTCAAGCCACCCCAAGCGCTGTTCCACAGCAGGCTGCCAACAATACTACTCAAGCAACCGCTCCTGTTACCCCAGTAGCTAGCTCTACCGGCCCATCCTCTTCTGATTCACCAGCAAATTGGGATTATAATTACGAGCGTATTATCAATATTACATACCAAGACCATTACGATACTAACGGTGGAGCAAGCAGTAATTATCATTGTGAAAAAATTATTCAAATGGCAGAGAACGGTCGCTGGGAAGAAGTCAATTGGTATCCTCCTAAGGGGACCTTCCCGCCTGGTGTTAAGGTTCCCCCAGTCCACTTTGCTGCTGCCTCGCCAACAGAAGCAGCTAACCAGCGATGGGAAGTTAGTTACGTTATGCGTTCAATCGACCTTCAAACTGCTACTGGTCACCAGATTATTAGTCAGGTTTACGCGATTCACAATGGACAAACTATTGACATTCCAGAAATGGAAATTCAAGATTCTGGTATTCCGGTAGCCTACCACCCTAGAATAAGTCCACTGGGAATCCAGAATGATAAGGTTATCGAACGTGGCGGCTACTATTACCTGACAGGTGCGACACTCACATATAATACTGCTGGCATTATTTACCATGGTGCTAACCTTAGTACTGCAGCCAATATCGTTAGCTTTAGTGAGCTAGTCATCTTTAGCGCACCAATTAACTTGGTCTACCAGGACCTCAGCGGCAAGGTTTACAACGCCTATGGCGACCAATATCCTGCTTATGCGGCCAGCTACCAGAACGTGGCCCAGGTCGATTACGGACAAACATTGAGTGTCAACCAGCTGTACGCGGACGCGCAAAAGTATCTGAACCGATACGTCACCAGTGTATTTGATGATCCCGACAGCAATTATCAAATCTACGGCTACTTCGATCCTGCTGGCAAGCTCCACCCAATCCAGTCGCCTGCCGACTACCCCGGCTTTACCGACGCTCAGGCTAGCTCCGACGGGCTGACCTATCAACTGGCGATTATCTACCGGCGGTATGGCAAAGTTGATGCCCCTGTGACCAAAACGCGGACAATCATCGTTAACATGCCAGATGGTAGGCAGGAACAAACTATCCAGGAAGTAACCCTCGCCCAGTTTGCTGACTACGACGGCATTACTGGTGAAGAGCTTGGTACCCCTACCTGGAAGGTTCTGACCGGTAACGAGCCGGACAGTAATGATGATTGGGAAACGCTCACGGCTGGTAATCACAACTGGCAAACTTTCATCGTCCCATCGATTGCAGGCTATACGCCAAACCTAACCCAGGTGGGTGCGAAAACTGTTACCGATAGCAGTCAAGACCAAACCATTAATATTTACTACACCGCCAACGCTGAGCCTATCTCCCCTGCCCAGCCTGATCAAGGGGAAAGTGGTCACTCAGGATCAGCCAATGCTGCTGGTCAAGGAGACACCAAATCTGTTAATGTTGCTGGTCAGACAGTATCTAAATCCTCTAACCAGCAAGGCACTACGGCCCGCCTCCCACAAACGGGGGATCAATCTTCTGCGGGGCTAGTAGCACTTGGCGGACTAACCCTCCTGACTCTCTTCGGCTTGGCCGGCCGGCAGAAGAGAGCCCCACGCAAGTAATTAATTGTTAATATAAATAATAAGCTAGGTTTTCGTCCAATTGGTGAACGAAAGCCTAGCTTATTTACTTTTATTTAGGACTGCCGGGAGTTTTGCTAGTCCGCTGACAAGCAGGGCAATGACGATAATTACCGGTGATAGTTCAACCGCTACCAGGAAAAGGAGGAGGACGATTACCAGGATCGGTTTTCCCAAAATTCTGGTCAAGCTAGCAGTTACCACAACGATGGCATTAACCCGCAGACTACCTGGCAGGAGCATTGCACAGGCAACTCCCACTGCTACACTCGAAAAGATTGCCGGAAAAATCATTCCCCCGCGCCAGCCCATCACGAAGCCTAGGTTAGTCAGCACCGCCTTGAGCAGGGCGAGCAGGATCAGGAAGGCAACTGATAAATTGAGAGCTTCGTTACTAAACGGCACAATCCGGAATTCGCCGGAAAACATAACGTCGGGACTAACCAGCGAAGCTAGTGCTAAGGTCAGGCCAAAGACGATTCCCTGCGCGATTGGCCCCAAGCGAATGTTGATCAGCTTGGCGAAACTATTTTCAAGGTAGACAAAGAAGCAACCAAAGGCAACTCCGACGACCATTGTCGGCAGCCAGGTCCACAGGTTGGCTGGCGTCCATTGAATAGCCTGGTGGTGAATACCAAAGGCCCCTTCTTCCGGAAATAATTTAAAAATAATACCGGCGCCCACGACCCCAACAATGGTCAAGGCGGTCACCGTCGCTAAGCGCTCCGCCTTTGAATGAAATAATACCGAAAAGCGCGGTGCTTGCTCTAACTGTGCTGGTGCCATTCGTCCACTCCATAAGTGGCGGGCGGAATGGCTGGAAGAACTGACCTTTTCCCAGCGCAGGCGGTCACCGAGCCAGTTAATCATACTGCCCGTCAGAACCGCCGTGGATGCTTCGGGACCAATGCTTCCACCGAGCCCCAGGACTAGGAGACCAAGGATCAAAGACTTCCACCACTGGTGGTAATCCAGCCTGCCGTGGAGTTTGACCTTGCTCAACACCTGCTCAATCGTCCAGGGGTAGTTTCCCCAACGCCGGTTCAGCCAGCCGACCAGGCCCCCACCGAGCCCGCATACCAGGAAGGGGTACCAACGACCAAGCACATTTCCACCGTGGAGGTAGGAGTGCCAGACCAGCTCGATTAACCAGTTGACAAAATTAAGGTAGCTTGCCGTGGCAACCCCGATTACGAAGCTCCAAACGATGGCATATATTCCAAGGTTGAGTTGGCGTTTCCACTGTTTCTTCATTTGCTATTCTGCCCCCTGCCAAACTGTTCCTCTAATTGTTGCAGGTCACGCAGGAAACTAGCAACGATCCGCAAGTCCTGGGAAGAATACTTCTTTAGTAGCGCGGCTTCAATGTTTGTCCTGATCGATTCATGCATTTCGTCATGGGCAGCAGCCACCTGTCTTCCCTGGGCGGTCAGCGAGTAGTAAATTTTCTTTTGGTCCTCTGGTCGCTTATTGGCCCGTACCAAATCATACTCCAATAACTTTTGGGCCGCCCGGGTAACCCCACCGCGGGTAACCCTAATTTTCTGGGCAATTTCAATTCCGGTCAGCGGAGCATCTTCCAGGGCCGAAAGGATGTGGAGGGCAACTAACGAGAGCCTGGTTACGGTCTCCTGAAGATTCTCGTTAGCTAGATGGTGCTGGAGCCATTGCTGTTCGTGCGAGCCCCGTGGATTCTCATGGGATGCCCGAAGCTCCTGAATAGCCCGATAGATTTCATCAGTAGCAGTAGTCATAAAAGTACGTTCACCAGCCTTTTTTACTGATTATATCAAAAATGCTGGGCAAGCGTTTCAGCTTGGGTGAGCGCCTGCTTTAAAATCGCCGCTCGCTGGTCACGGTGGGCGTCAGCGCCTTCAATGAAGAGCTTTGTAACGTCCTTAACACCGTAGAACTTCATCATGTTAGTTAGGTAAGTATCACCCAGGTCCTGCAACGCACAGCTTTCCTTGCTTTGAATCCCCAAGGTCTTGCGAACCAAGAATTTGACAATCCCCCACTTACCGCTTCGGTGGTATTCACTCCCCGCCGCCTGAATATGCAGGGCTTTCTTTCCCTCAAGCAAGCCGACCGGACCCTTCGACGTGTACTTGAATGTTTGGTGGGCAACTGCGGTCAAATCAAGGTACTGCTTCATTTCAGCCGGCAGAAAGTGATTGTACATCGGGTTGACAAAAACGTACTTGTCAGCATTGATAAACTCGTCCAGCCATTCCTTGTGGCGCTTTAGTAGCGCCTTTTCTTCCCCGATCATTGGCTCATCAAACTTTTGCTTTCGCCAGGCTGCCATCGTCACATCGTTCAGCGGAGGAACGCCGCCCGCAGCATACAAGTCCCGGATGATGATTTGGTCGTTGGGGTGACTTTGCCGGTAAAAATCAATAAAATGCTGACCAACCGTCAGTGATAAGCTGTTTGAAGTATGCGGGTGGGCTTGGATTACTAATAACGTACTCATAATTAATCTCTCCTTTGTTGACTGGCAACATAAATCAAATACAGTTTACCACCATTTTGTTGCGTGTCAACAAAAAACATAATTGAGAATATTTGGCGGATTTACCCTTTAATTCTAGTCGAGATATGATAAAATGCTACTATCAAGACGGATTAGCCGACAATAATGTTCGGCTTTTGCTAATCAGACAGGGAGAATAGAATGAATAACGATATTGAACAGGTCTTATACAGTCAAGAAGAAGTTAACCAGCGGATCGACGAACTCGCGGCGACCCTCACCGCTAAGTACCAGGGTGAATTTCCAGTTGTCGTACCAGTAATGACTGGGGCAATGATGTTTGCGACCGAGTTGATGAAGCGCCTGCCAGTCAAGCTCAACGTTGATTACGTTGATGTATCCAGTTATGAGGATAACTCCCAATCATCAGGACGGGTGCGCCTGCTCCGGGACCTTTCCCATGACGTGAATGGACGGCCAGTTATAATCGTCGAAGACATTGTGGATACCGGTCACACTCTTCAGTTCTTGAATAAGCTGTTTGCCAGCCGGGGTGCCAAGAGTATTGAAACCTGCTCCCTCCTGGACAAGCCGGCCCGCCGGGAAGTCGAAGTCAACGCTGATTACGTTGGTTTTGAGGTACCAAATGAGTTTATCGTCGGCTACGGGTTAGACTACGACGGCCTTTACCGCAACCTCCCCTACGTTGGAATCCTAAAACGCTCAGTTTATGAAAATTAAAAATGAAGCCTGTTGCACAGCAATGTGTGGCAGGCTTCATTTTTATTACAAGTTTTGTTTAAAGAAACTATCAATCTTGCCAAACGGAATGTAATCATGTTCACCGCCATCATATAAATCAGTATGGTTTGCATCGGGCACAATTACTAATTCCTTGTTGTCACCCTTCAATTTCTTAAAGGTGTCTTCCCCCATATACCGTGAATGAGCTTTTTCACCATGAACAATCAAAACGGCATTCTTGATGTCTTTTGGGTGAACTAGGATCTGCGTATTCATCCAGGCTGGCTGACTCTGCAAAACCCAGCCTTCATTGGAGTTAACGGAACGCTTATGGTAACCGCGCTTGGTCTTGTAGTAAGCACTGTACTGCTTAACAAAATCTGGTTGGTCATCAGGAGCCGGATAATCGTAGCAGCCACCCGCCTTCGCCAAATCCTGCTGACCATATTCCTTGGTGCGTTGTTCCGCAATTTGCTTTTTACTTGCGTAGCGTTCTTCAGCAGTTCCCTGATCAAAGTAACCCCAAGCACCAACCCGTGGCATATCATACATCGTCACTGCTGCCGTGGCCTTAATCCGGGGATCAATTGCGGCGGCGTTGAGCGAAATGCCTCCCCAACCACAAATACCGATAATTCCAACTTTTTCTGGATCAACATTACCGAGGTTGCTTAAATAATCGACTGCAGCTTGATAGTCTTCAGTATTAATATCCAATGAAAAAACGTCGCGGACATCCCCACCACTTTCACCAGTAAAGGATGGATCAAACGCAATCGTTAAATAACCCTTTTCAGCCATTGTTTGCGCGTAAAAACCACTCGACTGTTCCTTAACTGCGCCAAAGGGGCCGGCAACTGCTAACGCTGGTAATTTACCTTCACAATTTTTAGGTGTGTACTGGTCAGCTGCCAGTGTAATCCCAAAGTGATTGGTGAAAGTGACCTTCTTGTGGTCAATTTTATCGCTTTTAGGAAATACCTTATCCCATTCTTGAATTAAATGTAATTCTTGCATTATTATCACCTTTAATTATTGATTTCCATTGACTTAATAAATGCCGCTTATCTAATATTTTCTATTATATCGACCCTAGCCTATAATCGGAAATACTTATATAATATCAATAACAATAGCTTTTAGTTATAGGAGGAAGTGAAATGGAATTAAGAGTACTGCGCTACTTTCTCGCCGTGGCTCAGAAACGGAACATCACTAAGGCCGCACAAGAATTACTTATCTCGCAGCCGACACTTTCTAAGCAACTCGCCGACCTGGAAGACGAGCTCGGTGTCCAACTCTTTATCCGTGGACACCGGCAAATTACCCTGACGGATGAAGGAGAATATTTACAGACTCAGGCAAGGGAGATTATCCAGCTAGTCGAGCAAACCGCCCTAAACATTAAAGGACAGGAAGTCATCAGCGGGACAATTTCAATTGGAGCTGGAGAAAGTATCGCCATGAATCGAATTATGCAAATCCTTAGCGGAATCGTTAAGGACTATCCTGATGTCAAAGTTCGCTTAATCAGTGGTAATGCTGACGAGATGGAAACGGCCCTCCAGCACGGAAGCATTGACTTTGCAGTCTTAATGGGGAACCGCTCCCTTAATAATTACCATCACATCCAACTCCCCGAAAAAGACCAGTGGGGGTTAATAATGCGAAAAGATGATTCTCTCGCAAATAAAGTGGAGATCACGCCTGAAGACATTGCTGGGCTACCCCTTTTAATGTCAGAGCAAGCAATCGAGGAACACCGTTTTCAAAGTTGGTGGGGTAATCTTGACAGAAAAATGAATATTATCGGAACTTATTCCCTATTATTTAACGCTCAATTAATGGTCGCTCAAGGAAGTGCTTATATGATTTCTTTTGACAACCTGATTAATAATTCTAACAACAGTCAGCTAACTTTCCGCCCTCTTTCACCTACGCTAACTGAAACTACCAGTGTAATTTGGAAAAAGAATGTTACTCAATCTAAAGCCGCCCAGCTTTTTATGAAGCGCCTCTTGGCATCGCTAGACACATGCGCATAACATTATAAAAAGAGGCTGGGAATTAACTCAGTCTCTTTAATATTTTAAAGTTAAAAATGCAACAGCGCAGTAGATGGCTGGCAGTTCAAACGCTGACCAACCCCAAATAGGCTAGCTGCGCGTCGTAGCCATCCTTCCTACAGGCTAGCTTCGCGTCGACGGAGGTGGGACGACGAACTAGTTAAGCTAGTTCTGTCCCACTCCCTCTTTTTACGGTTGACAGGTGAGTATTCACTCACTATAATAACCATAAAATCTAAGTGAGTGTTTACTCACCACGGAGGTACAATTATGCAACACTTAATTGAGCTTGATCATTTAGCCAAGTCATTTGGTAACCGTGCTATCCTTCACGATATTAATTTAACTGTCAACCGCGGGGAAATCGTTGGCCTGATTGGCCCATCTGGTTCCGGGAAAACCACGACCATTAAAACAATGCTGGGGATGGAAAAGGCAACTTCTGGAACGGCCCTCGTTTTGGGTCAACAAATGCCTAATCGGCAGATCCTTGGGCGGGTTGGCTACATGGCCCAGTCAGATGCCTTATATGAAAGCCTATCAGCCCGGGAAAACTTAGAATTTTTTGGTGAAATGAAAGGTGTTACTGGTAAAAAGCTAAAACAGGAAATCGCCCATGTCAGCCAAGTGGTCGATTTAACAAATTACCTCAATCAACGGGTTGGCGGTTATTCAGGTGGGATGAAGCGACGGCTCTCACTGGCGATTGCCCTCCTCGGTCATCCTGAACTATTAATTTTAGATGAGCCAACGGTCGGGATTGACCCCGCATTGCGGAGAAAAATCTGGAAAGAGCTAAAGGCGTTGCGTGATCGTGGACAAAGCGTTTTGATCACAACCCACGTGATGGATGAGACGGAACTCACCGACCGGGTCGCCCTCTTATTGCATGGCGATGTAATTGCCTTTGCTTCGCCCCAAGAGTTAGAGAAGCAGTATGGAGTACCAACGATTGAAGATGTCTTCTTAACGGCAGAAAAGGAGGAAGAACAAAATGAGAACCCTCGCCATTACTAAACGAATTTTGAAGGAACTGCTCCGGGACAGACGGACCCTCGCTCTAATGTTTCTCGCGCCAATCTTGATTATGTGGTTAATGAACGTCATGTTCTCCGCTAATTCAAAGACGGATGTTGAGATTGCAACTGTCAACGTCAGCCAAACAATTCGCCACAACCTCGCTCAGGTCGATGGGGTTACGGTTACGCCAACAAAAACGGTCCGCCAAGCCGAAGATAAGCTCAAAAGTGACCATGTTGACGCGGTAATCGAATACCAACAGAAAGCAAACCGCTTCAACGTGACGTATGCTAATACTGATTCCAGCAAGACTGCGCTGACTAAGCAAGCGCTTAAAGCAGCAATCACCGGACAAACCATCACGACCCTTTCCACTGGAGTCCAGCAATTGCAGTCAGTGATTAAAGCCACTAACCCTAGCTTCAGCGCTCCACAGCAAAGTAATAAGGCACCATCAATCAGCAACCACTACCAATACGGAAACGCTGACACCGGCTTCTTCGCTAAGATTGTGCCAATCCTCATGGGTTTTTTCATCTTCTTCTTTGTTTTCCTTATCTCTGGGATGGCCCTGCTCAAAGAACGGACATCTGGTACGCTTGACCGCCTCCTGGCGACACCGGTTAAAAGGAGTGAAATTGTTTTCGGCTACATGCTCAGCTATGGGATCCTCTCTATCCTGCAATCGACGGTCATCGTGATGGCAACCATCTGGCTATTAAAGGTCGAAGTGGTTGGTAATATCCTCAACATTATTATCATTAGCGTCCTGCTGGCCTTTGTCGCCCTTGCATTTGGAATCTTGATGTCAACCTTAGCTAACTCTGAATTTCAGATGATGCAATTTATCCCGCTAGTAGTGGTGCCGCAGGTCTTCTTCTCGGGAATCATTCCACTTGATTCAATGGCTTCCTGGGTCCAGTACATTGGTAAAATCCTTCCCCTGACTTACACCGGGGATGCGTTAACCCAAATCGTAATGTACGGGAAAGGATTAACTAGTCTCGGCGGCGATATTTTAGCCCTGCTGATCTTCCTCGTCGTGCTCCTCTGGCTGAATATCGTTGGCCTGAAACGCTACCGCAAAGTACAATAAGGAAAAAAGGAGGCGCCACCCTTGTCACAAGTATTAAATAATTATGCCGCCCAGCTTGACCAAGCAAAAATGCCGGCCGGTAAGAAAAAGGTTCTTCAAACTGCTCTGAACCTCTTCGCCAATTACGGCTTCCACGCCACTACAACCGCCAAAATTGCCAAACAGGCCGGGATTAGTGAAGGAACAATTTATAAGTATTTCAAGTCGAAGGACGATCTGCTGGGTAAGCTGCTGGAACCGATCCTATTTGAAATCAAAGATAACTTCTTCGCGACGATTGACGATTCACAGTCGTTAGAAGAGCTGGTAACCTTCATTGTCGCCGATCGTCTGGAATTTATCGAAGTCAACTTTGCTTTCATCCGGCTAATTATCCAGGAAGTCTTAACCAACCGGCTGGCACCCCAGTATTACGGTGCTTTCTTCAATGGCGATAATGGGATGTTCGACCGGGTCCGGGAGTTGCAAAGCCATTACCCGGAGATTAATCAGCAACTCACCCCGAGCCAGTTGCTGCGGGCGTTTGTCGGTCCCATTCTGACCTACGTCGTTCAGGGAAAGATCTTTCAAATCCCCGGCACGCCAACCGACCGCCAAGTTATCGTCAAGCAAATTATCGCTAGCCTAACTTTTAAGTGAAGTAAGTGCCGATAACAAGTTAATAATAAGGAAGCCAACAGCTTGGTGAACCGTTAAGCTGTTGGCTTTTAAATTCTAAAATTTCTTTCTCCTGATTTAATTGTAAATGAAACGTCATTAATTGCCTTTTTTCGGCCGTAGTACACGTTTAAATGACTGACATTCAGCATAATTGCACTCCCCCTATCTATGTTTCTACTATAAAGTTAGCACTAAATTTACCGGGGGGGGAGAAGCGCTTTATTATCAATAAGGTGAATTGCTAAATGCGAACAGTTATTTTCTGTAAGCTACATAGAACAATTTATTAATATTATTGACCTCTATATAGAACAATATTACAATTAAAACAATACATATAGACGCAAAAAGGAGTGAGCTAACATGAATACGGATACCTTGGCTAGTTTAATTCTTGACCAACAACAAATTATTAAACGAATACAATTAGTTCCTCGCGAATTTAACTTTGAAGACAACATGGACTATGTCTTAGTCGGCTTACGGCGGGCGGGAAAGTCTTTTTTGCTCTTTCAACGAGCACAAGAATTGCTTAAAAAAGGAATTTCGTTAGAACAAATCATCTACATCAACTTCGAAGATGAGCGCCTAATCAATTTTAAGTTAGAAGACTTTAACGACATCCTGGTGGCAGCTAACCAAATTACCACCAAGAAACACTATTTTTTCTTTGACGAGATTCAAAACATCACCGGTTGGGAGCACTTTGCCCGGCGGATGGCCGATCAAAAAGAAATTGTATACATTACCGGAAGTAATTCTAAAATGTTGGGACACGATATTATCATGCGACTTGGTGGACGCTACCTAACTAAATACGTTTCACCATTTAATTTCAATGAATTCCTTACCGCTAATGAAATTCCTCACACTCAAACCGACTTACTACTCACAAGTATTAAGGGCAGAGTGAGGGCAAAGGCAAATGAATATCTTCAATACGGTGGCCTTCCCGAAGCAATTCAGCTTCAAGACAAACGAAATTACCTCAATAATATTTATCAGAACATTTACCTCGCCGACATCATCGTCCGCAACAGAATTCGGAATCCCGAGGCACTACGGATCATGATTCGAAAAATTGCCGATACTGTCATGCACGAGCTTTCTTACAGTAAGCTGTATAATGCTGTCAAAAGCGTTGGCCTTACGGTTAGTAAGAATTCGATCATTGAATATGTTGAAAATGTCAAGAATGCTTATTTACTGTTCACTACCAAGAATTATTTCAATAAATTTACTAGTCGGGAAAGCATTCCTCGCTATTATTTTACTGATAATGGCCTTCTAAATATTTTTCTCGTAAATAAAAGTGCGTCATTACTTGAGAATCAGGTGGCGGTTAAACTCTTTAACCAATACCAAAATAAAATCTATTATCTTAAATCTAATAAGACAGGGATCGACGTCGACTTTTATGTTCCCGAAGCACAAACAGCAATTCAAGTTGCCTGGACCATTCAAGACGAAGCAAGAGAAAGAGAAGTTAATAACCTGATTAAATTGCATCACAGTTTCAAGGACGCCCAGCAGTTAGTAATTGTGACGAAGGATGATCGAAAAGAAATTATTACCAAAGACGGCGCTGAGATTAAAGTAGTTCCGTTGGTTGATTTTCTCTTGAACCTCGACTAATCAAAAATGAAAACTAGCATTGAAAGACAAACGACCCAAATCAGCTATTACCGTCGATTTTGGTCGTTTGTTGCTTACTAGGGAATAAGAAAGTTTGGCCGATGTTTAGTCTTCATCTTGTCCCCCAGCCATATTTTCCAAAGCGTTTCTTCATATCTTCTTCGTTAAGGAGTAGATCATACTCAAAAGATTGTTCAACCAGGTGCCAATCATGTTCAACATCAGCTGATCTTATAATTAAACGATCCTGATTTGTCCCTCCAGCCGCTTTATAATTCATCCACTCATCTCGCACATAAGTATGTCATTACCTTACATCCTTAGGCAACAGGCCCGTCGGATTGCTATCCAGCGCACCGACAATCTCATGGGCAGTGTAAGGTTCATCAAGGTAGGCAACCTCTTCTGGCGTCAGCACAATTTCAGTGGCTTGGGCCGCGTCGTCGAGATATTGTTCCTTCGTCGCTCCGACAATCGGTGCCGTCACTCCCTTCGCCCACTGCCAAGCAAGAGCAATCTGTGACATCTTAACATGATGCTTTTCCGCTAATCCTGCCACCCGTTTGATGATCGGCAGGTCTTGCTGTTCAGCGTGGTCGTACTTGGACCGGGCCGAAGTGTCGACTTGGCTCCGTTTCGATGAACTGTCCCAGGTTGGCCGCGCCAGGTGTCCACTAGCTAGCGGACTGTACGGCATCAGCATCACCCCGTCCTGCTTGCAAATCGGGAGCAGTTCCCGTTCGTCTTCCCGGTACAGGAGATTGTAGTGATTTTCCATTGCAACAAACTGGTGCCAGCCATTCTTTTCCGCAACGTGTTGCATATTTTGGAACTGGTAACCGTACATGGCGGAGGCACCAATTGCCCGAACCTTTCCTTCTTCAACCAGGTTGTTAAGAGCTTCCATTGTTTCTTCGATTGGGTGGTCATAGTCAAAGCGGTGAATGATGTAGAGGTCTAAGTAGTCGGTTCCCAGCCGCTTTAGGGTTCCGTCAATTTCCCGGTTGATAGCCTCCTTGGAGAGACGGCCGTCATTGAAGTAAACCTTGCTGGCAATCGCCACTTGGTCTCGCGGAACCTGGTGTTTCTTTAGTGACTTGCCGATAAATTCTTCACTGGTCCCGGCACCGTAGACGTTGGCGGTGTCAAAAAAGTTAATCCCTAAGTCAAGGGCGTGCTGAACCATCTGACCAGTCTGGTCTTCGTCCAAAATCCAGCGGTAGGTTTTCACTGCGGGGATCCCGAAACTCATCCCCCCGACCGCTAACTGAGAAATTTTAATATCTGTTCCTGGAATATGACTGTATTTCATTTGGCACCCTCCTGTCTTCTTGCTAATTTTCAGTATAAAGAAGGGCGGATCCAATGTTAAATACTTATCATTGATGGCAACCTATCTAAGAAGTGAATATCAAAGCTGTTCATATAACGGCAACAAGTCGTTAATGGCCGTCAAGATATACTCTTCCAAATCGTCAACGGTGTCCTGACGCCGAAAAGCAAATTTTCCCAGGAGGAAACTCGTCTGCAAAGCTGTGTTATTAAAAGTCTGTCGTTTCTCCTGATCATCAAGGTACTCTGCTAGTGATAAATGGTCAGCAAACTCCATTTCATCCTTGTCCCACAGATACCAGTGAGCAGGATCGATTCCGTCAGCCCAGGCTGGCAGCTGGGGTAAAAGCTGGTTATACTCTGCCGCCGTGCCGGTCCGCTGGTCGCTCTTGTAATGCTGAAACATCAGGTAAACCTGAAATTGCTTGCGGTCCAGCATTACCCCAACACAGGGATTGGCATCGGCCAGCCGTGCCAGCCGGTAAGCGGCCCAGTAGTGGTCACGTAAGTTCCAGCCATTAGTCCAGCTCTCGACGTGGACTTTTGCAAATTTGCCCGCTGGTAATTCTTTTGCCACGTTTTGCTGAACCTGTTTCCAAGTCTGCCAAACGGTTTTAAATTTGGCCTTTAATTGGTCAACCTCAGCGGGCGTGCGTTGCTCCTTGATCTTTTTGAAAGAAAATTCGGGCTGGTCAAAGATGGCATACATTTCTTCTGTTAAAGCGGTCACGGTATTATCCTCCTTAAAATCTAATTTGATTCTACAAAATCCCTAAAATTGCCGGTGCTCAAAAATTCTGTACCTAGTCCTATATTAAATTACCTCGTTATATTCAGCCGGTTTTGAAATACCCACCATTTGCCATTAACGATTAACTTTGGTAAGCTAACTGGTAAATACCAATATTCCCACCGGGGAAGCCGAACAACTATTACCACCATTAGGTCATTGAAGATGGTAATAACTATTCGGCATTTTTTATTTTAGGAGGAAATGATAATGGCATGGATTTACTTGTTGATTGCGGGAATTTTTGAGGTGGTTTGGGCAACGGCAATGAAGCTCAGCAATGGCTTTAGTAACCTCCCTTACGCGGCGCTAACGCTGGTGGGGATGATCATCTCCTTTGCCGGCCTGGTAATGGCTACCAAGCACCTGCCGCTCAGCCTCGCCTACCCTACCCCATCTGGACAGGAATTGGCGCGGTTGGTTCAATCATTGTTGGGGTGGTCCTCTTTCACGACCAGTTACCGGCAATCACTTGGGTTTTCGTTATCCTGTTAATCGTTGCCATCATCGGCATTAAGCTAACGGCGGGCCACTAAAATAAACGGCAGGAATCTGATCAAAAAATCAAATCCCTGCCGTTTATTATTTCGCAGCCAACGGTTAATTTGCAAGCCTTGCCGGTCTCCTGCCATTTAGTCGCTGCGGATTGTCGTGTTCAAGAATGTTCTGCTGGATCAGGTCCAACACTTCCTGGTTTTGGGGTAGTGCCGAATGCTGAGCCAGTTTCCCGGTCACCGTTACCTGGGTGTAATGCTTAACCGTCCCCTGGTAAATATACTTGCCAGCCATCACACTACTGAGTGGGACCAGACCGTCCTCGACGTAGTTTTCCGAACCGGCTACCGAGTACATCGTCAGGTTGCTGGGCAGGTTCTGCCGATACTTAATGAAGTCGGTCAGCATTTGGGTCCGTCGGTTGGCCGGTTCCGCAAAGTTATACGGTGTCCCAATCGTCATCAGGCGTTTGATTTTGATCTGCCTTTCACTGAAGTAGTGTTCCAAGAAGTAGGTATAAATCAGTCCCCCATTAGAGTGACCGATCCCCTTAAAATTATTGAAATTATAGCGGACTTTCAGTTGGTTAAACGCCGCCTTAAACATTTTAGCCTGTTTCTTGATGTTGTTATAACCATCGTGGTTATTTTCAAAGCCAACGACGATGAATGGTTCGTTATCGTTTTGGCGAATTTGTCCAGTATAGGTGATCTTACCGTTATTGTAGACCTTCACCTTTAACAAACTATGGTTTCGGTGGTCCATCCGGTTAATCTTGGCAACCAGTGTATCAAAGCGATTTACGGTCGCGCTGCTTCCGGGAATCATAATTACTGGTGACATCCGTGATTGCTGCCGCCGTTCGAGGACGTCAATGCTCTGGCGTGACCAGCAATAGGAAAAGAAGGTCAGGATGGTAAAAATCCCCACAAAGACAGCAATAATCCACTTGCGCCGCTTAGTCATTTTCATTTTGAGACGCTTCCTTTCCGCCGTTTGCTTGGTGGGGCTCAAATGCCCACTTAATAAAGGGAAGATAGACGGCAATATCAAGGAGCAGTAAGGCAATCGAAAGCACCAGGGCTCGCCAATCGCCACCCGTCCCAATAAACGGAACCAGGATTCCTGGGGTCCCATTAGGAACCGGGTAAACAATTGGCGGAATGATGTGCAGGAAAATGAAGCCACTGGCAATCACCATATTAAGAACCGGCAAGAAAACGAACGGCAGGACAAAGAAAGGATTGAGAAATACCTGCGCCCCGAACATGATTGGCAGGCCCGTATTGAAGATTGCTGGTAGGGCACTCCACACGGCCACCGTTTGCTGGTTCTTGTGTCGACCAATCCACAGAATCCCAATTACCAGTGCTAACGTAACCCCCACACCCCCAAAGTTGGCAAAACCGTTGTAGAGCGAGGACGGGGTAAAGGGGTACGGAACATTGACGAGGGTCTTATGGGTCAGTGCATAGACCAAATTGCTCGTCACCTCGTTGTTATAGGCCCCGGATGATAAGCGAACTGGTTCTGCAAACCCTAGCCAAACCGACACGGTATTATTGAGTGAAAGAAAGCCATTTAATAAATAATTACTGTTTTTGCTAATCGAAGACGTCAAAATCTGGTTGGCGGTGACGTCGAGGTTGAAGATCCGTAATAAGGCGTAGCCCAAGTGGAGCACAAACGCCCCACTAAGGATTCCCACGACTAAGGGCAGGTTTGCCAGGCTCTTGCTCATTAATTGTTGATCCCTTAACCGAACATCAGCAATGCTGAATTCTTTACCCCACTTAGCAAAGATCAGGCCAATGGCGTAGCCAATCAAAACGGCAACTATAAGCCAACCGGCATTGTAATAACGCATTTCGATTGTCTGCGCCCCCCGCTGGCTATGGAAGAAAATTAAAATATACGTGGCCGCAGCTGTTAAACCAGCAATAATGTTGGGGTGCTTATAGTGATAAGTTGTTAGCGTCGCGCTCGTGAAGGCTGCATATGGCGACACTAAACCAATCGTCGCCAAAGTGATGTCGTTGAATAGTTGCCGCCAAAACTGCATATAGGGCAACCACTGACGAACCCGAAAAATATTTGCTAAAAAGCCGTTAGTGGCTAATAAGTTATCGCTAATCATCCAGGTAAAGGACCCAATCAGGGCCACTGGAAACAGGATAATCATTGTTTGCTGCATGATTTTGACAAATGGCCGCTCGTTAAACCACGTCGCCCAGTTGACAAACCGTCGCTTCTTCCCCATGAGGCACCTCCAATTTTGTTTCCTTCCTATTATAAAGCTAGATAATGAAAAAGAGGACGGAAATTTCCCTCCTCTTCATTATTAATCTTAATTACGCCCCATTGGTTTATTTACTAACAATCAATAATGACTTGATTGCTTCACGCTTGTCCATTGCCTGGTATGCGTCTTGGATGTTATCCAATGAGAAGCTCTTCGTAAAGACCTTACCAGGATTAATTTTACCATCGAGGACTGCCTGTAATAGGACTTCCTTATCTGGCTTAGTAACGGAGGCAATTCCCCCGCGGAGACCAACGTTCTTCCAGAAGAGTTGGTTGGACTTTGGTTCAGTTTGCGGAACACCAACCCGGCCGATGACGGCACCAGGACGGGCAATCTGACCAGCTTGGTCAATCGCGCTAGTGGCACCAACACATTCCAGCACAGCGTCAGCACCGGCATTCTCCTTGGTCAATGCCAGAACATCCTGCACTGCTTGGTCGCCTTTTGTCGCCACAATATCAGTTGCACCAAATTCTCTACCTAATGCCGCCCGATCCTCATGGTGGCTAAGCAAGATGATCTTTTCGGCGCCTAAGAGCTTGGCACCAATCACCCCACACAGGCCAACAGCACCGTCACCAATCACCGCAACCGTGTCGCCTTCCTTTACTTCAGCACTCTTAGCGGCATGGAAGCCAGTAGCCATAACATCAGAAAGGGTCTGTAAGGAGGCTAATTGGTCAGCAGTATAATCTGCTGGAGTACCCGGAATTTTAACTAAGCCGGAGTTGGCTGGTTCGTACTTCATAAATTCTGCTTGGTAACCGCCATTTGTCCCTGGTTTCTGGTTTAGACAGTTACCTTCGAAGCCATTCACACAAGCAACACAGTGACCACAACCATGAGTAAACGGTACGATTACAAAGTCACCTGGCTTGATCTGATCAACATCATCGCTAACACTTTCGACCACTCCGATGGCTTCATGGCCGACTAAGGAATTTGCTTGCCGTTTGGCAATTCCCCGATACCACCATAAATCAGAGCCACAGACACTCGCCCGGACTACTCGAATGATGGCTTGGTTGTCACCATCAATTGTTGGCTTAGGAACATCGTGAATTTCAACTTTTTCTGGTTCCATAAATACGGCTGCTTTCATTTATATCCGCTCCTTTAATGTTTTTTGCATTGTATCAACTTAACAGTTCTTACTATAAACCTTGAAGTCGACTATAAGGCAAGCAAAAATTTAGCTAGTATGTAGTTTAAGCATGTTTTTTTTCGTCATTTGTAAAATTAAGTTAGAAAAAATAAAAAGCCATTTGTGATAGACTTTTGAATATCCCTAATCAAAAGAAAGACAATCACAAATGACCTATAAACATCTTACCACACGTGAATTAACTCTCATAGCTGATTTTTGGTATCAAGGTACTAAAGCTTATCGGGCTGCTAAATTACTTCAGCGTAGTCAAGAAACCATCTATCGTGTTTATCGTTTCCTCAACGACGGTAAAACCATCGACCAATATCTTCAGACTTATCAGCGACATAAGCGTCGTTGTGGTCGGAAGCAGACCCAACTGCCAACTATCGAAGTTAACTATATCCATGCGCAAATCAAGGCAGGTTGGACTCCTGATACTATTATTGGTCGTCATGAACACCCAATTAGCTGCAGTATGCGCACCCTTTATCGCATGTTTGCCCGCAATCAGTATGGCTTTTCCGTTAAACAGCTACCGATGAAAGGAAAACGCCATCCCAATGGCTATGTGGAACATCGTGGTAAAGTAGAGCGACAATCCAAAGTAATGATTGTCCTTAATATTCATCATAAAACAGACGAAGCAGTGAATTGCCAGCTTGATCAATGGCTCGCTAAACTGCCACGTCACTTTGTTAAATCAATTACTTTTGATAACGGAAAAGAATTTGCTGGATGGCGAGAAATAGCCAATAAGTATGATCTTCACACCTATTTTGCGGAAGTCGGTGCTCCCAATCAACGAGGGTTAAACGAAAATAATAACGGCCTCTTGCGTCGTGATGGTCTTAGTAAAAAGCTAGATTTTCGCGATTTACCAGACGAACTAGTCACTCAGCTAATGCATTGTCGCAACAATATCCCACGAAAATCTCTTAATTATCGTACACCATTAGAAGTATTCTTGAGTCATGTCACAGAAGAACAACTTTCACCTTTTTTCTAATTTAAATTGACATTTCAGGTCTATTTTAATCATGGTGTTAGCCATACATAATCCAATCCTTTGCAATGAGATTAGTATAGGCTACCAAACTGTGAAAAGAAAAACAAGGATAAATTTAATAATCCCGAATACAGTGAACTTCTATCTGCCCTCGTTGAATTATTCAATGCCCCATAAAAAACAAAACCACGCTCCCGGATTATAATAACGGGAGCATGGTTTAGTAATATCTTTATTCATCTTCATCCAGCATCTTTTTCTTCTTTAGCTCATAGTATTCTTCTTCATCTAAGAATGGCATCACGTGATCTTCAAAGTGATCAAGCTTATAAGATAGGTAATTTAAAGTCTTATCAAGTTCATTCCGTTTAGCCAGTAAAATATCATACTGTTCCTTGACTAGTGACTTTTGGGCATCGCGACTATCACTATGTTCACGATATAATCCAACAAAGTCAATCAATGATTCAACTGACATTCCCGCATTACGCATTGCCTTAATAAACAGCGCCCACTTAATTTCATTTTCTGTATAGTTGCGGTAACCACTGGCATTCCGCGGGACCTCTGGAATCAATCCGCTATTTTCCCAATATCGTAAGGTTTCTTTTGGAATATCCAATCGTTCACTTACTTCTTTGATGTTCATTTACATTCCTCCTGTACCTTCTTTAATTCTAACACATCAAGCAAGTTCTTCTTTCTCAACCATCTTTTCCATCTCGTTGATGCAATCAGTTAAGCATTGATGGTCTTCCTTTAATTGGTTCAACTGCTCCTGAAGTAAAGATTGCCGGGCAGGAATAGCTTTTTTACCTAACATTGCTAACTTGACATATTCGATTTGAAAATCAGGAGAAACATTCATCATATTTAGTAGTTTAGCGTATTTAACCCATCGAACATCCGCATCAGTAAAGGTTCTTAACCCGTCACTATCGCGTGTAACAGGTGGAATCATTCCGAGACGTTCCCAACGACGAATTGTATCGGTAGAAATAGATAGTTTCTCCGCTACTTGTTGAATGTTCATTGTTTTACTCCTTTAATTCAATTCTTTAAGCCATGTTGCTAAATTATTTGATCCTTCATGTGCAGGGAGCACATTTAGTTTACCAGCCCATTGCTTAAATGTTTCTTCATATCCATTTGCCATTCCGGCATCAGTATAAAAAGATGCTACTTTACCAGAATAATTTTGGATTTTTTCAAGGAAGGTGTGAACTGGAGTTGCTGGTGCCCCTCGCCATACAGGACTACCAACTAAAATAAGATCATATTGGTCGGTGTTTGGCATTTCATTAACTAAATCAGGATATTGGTTATTGTTAATTTGTGCTGTCGCAATTTCATCAGTCTTATACATATCTTGATCGAAAGTATTATCAGGTGCCTCTATTTTATACATATCAGCGTCATCAATTATCTGTTTTAATTTTTGCGCAACACTTTCAGTTCGTCCTGACCAGGAATAAGTCGCTATTAATACTTTTGACATTATTTCGTCCCCCTTATCTAAACTTTGCTACTACTATAAACCCTGCAGTTAACTTTAAGGCAAGATATTAATTTAAACTTTTTAACCACCGTTCAATTTGATAATCAGAACGGTCAACCTTATTACCATCCACTACTAATGGGCGAGAATACACAGTAGCTTGTACTCCTTTTTAGCGGAGAATCTGTGAAATTCGCTGAACACTATTTCCCTGTCCATAACCACCTTCAGACATAAAAGGAACAATTTGTTTTTGATTCAATAAATTTCCATAATCAAGCAGGAAGGAAGTCATTGGATGTGATAATGTCATTGCCCAAATCGGATATCCTAAATAGACACGGTCATATTGACTTAAATCTGGTACCGACATTTTTAACTCTGGATAAGATTCAGTTTGGCGTTCAAAATTTGCTCTTGATAACGTTTGTCGATAATTTCCTGAATATGGTTCATCAACTACAATTTCTAGAATATCAGCTCCGGTAAGTTTAGCCAATTTGGCGGCTAATAACTCGGTACTTCCAGATCGTGAAAAATAAATAATAATCTCTTTTGCGTCTTTTGTTAATCGCCGAGTTGGCTTATTTTGACTATTAGTATCTTTTCCATCCGAAGGAACCCCATAGCCATTTCGCCATTGAAGTGCCGGCATTCCTAATTGAGGTGCCTGAATCGGTTGACCATCAATTTTAGCTGTAATTTGTACATTTCGTTTAAAAAGCGCCATTATGTTCACTTCCTAACGTCTATTTGTCGTACCTGTACTCATGATTAAAAGCAGTATAAATAAAACACTAAGTCCAATTAATTAATTTACTATCATTTCCCTTCCTCCTTAAATTTTGCATTGATTTTCATTGATATTATGTAGGTACTATAAACCTTAAAGTTTGCTGTAAGGCAAGTGTTTTTTAGAAAAAATAATATTTTATATGATTTTAGTTTTGATCAACTGCACTATTTAATTTTTGACGATTCAAGATGAAAACCAATAAGATAATTGGAATTAAAATAAGCATTATTGGATAATACCAACGAATTGAGAAAATATTACTAATTAAGCCACCCAGAATAGGGCCTAATGCCATGCCAATATCAAGGCCAAGATAAAAAGTCGAGCTGGCAA
Source organism: Limosilactobacillus oris DSM 4864 (assembly GCF_001434465.1). Classification (GTDB taxonomy): domain Bacteria; phylum Bacillota; class Bacilli; order Lactobacillales; family Lactobacillaceae; genus Limosilactobacillus; species Limosilactobacillus oris. Next base: position 75,427 of record NZ_AZGE01000001.1, on the reverse strand, counting down.
GGCCTTGCTCTTCAATTGGTGCAAGCAAGAGTGATGTTGACTGACAAATTGAAAACATTATCCCATAGCCAAGCGCCATCATCCCTGCTGCAATTGCCATTTCGAAATTGTTATTCATAATTGTTAAAAAAATAATGTAAACTACTGTTGCGATAGTACAAATACCAAACCAGATCCCAAACCTAACAGTATCGAAATAATTTTTTAGCGAAATCCGAATAATAAACAAAACAATTGCATAAATCAGAAAATAAAGACTAATGGTAACATGTAATCCGCGTTGTGCAACATATTCTACAATATCAGCTTGCGTTGCAAAATAGGGGATAGAGAACAACGAGACGATTACTGCTACAGGTAAGGCATCACGTTGAAGGATTTTAAAGTGATTTGTCTTTTTTATAGTTGTTACTGGTTGAGCGCGGTTACCAATAAACTGAATCGCAATAACCATTAAAATAACAGCAACAGTTGAAATACTAAGCATCGCCTTATAGCCAATCACTTGGTAAAGACTAATTGCTAATGCTGGTGCTAGTGCCATTGAGGTTGCATTTAACAGGCCATAATATCCCATGGCTTCTCCAACATGATTACGGGGCACAAGAAAAGCTAACCATGTAGCCATGCAGACGGTACAAAAGACGAACCCTGTTCCATTAATTAGCCGAAATAAGAGTAGTAATCCCGCTTTTGGCGTAATAATGTAACCAATATTACCAATTGTACACAAAATTCCTCCAATAAGCGTCAATCGAAACTTTGAAACTTGATCAGTCAAGTTACCGGCAATCGGTCGTAGAAACATTGAGGTGATACTCATTATTCCAACAATAATTCCTGCAAATGCACTACTAGCACCTAAACTTTTCGCATAACCATTAATCAATGGGTTGACTGACATCACACTAAACTGAAATAAAAATGTAGCAACCATAACTAAAACAATATCTTGCGAAAAGAACGAATCATTCTTTCTTCTCATTTAATCGCTTCTTTCTTTAACTTGTATCTACTATCTACATGTGCACACCAAATAAGCGCCAATCATCCGAAGTTCCGAATGATTGGCGCTTATTTATAACTATCATTGTGACGACAAGGTTTTATCACATTGTCATCCGTTCATCCATTAACCGATTTTTTTCAAAGCCAAGTTTCCGTAATTTTCGACGTACGTAAAGAATCCGTGCTGCAGAGCCAACGATAATTACATTAGCATTTTTTAATTCATTACTACTAATAACTTGAATTAAATCCTTTGGTGTAAAGCGATGAACTTGTGCATCTACCTTTACGCCTTTCTTTCTTAAATCAGTAAGTATTTTTTGATAATAAGGATTATTTACTTGTGGTCCTGACCAGATAAGATGTAACTGTTTTAATCCTGCATACTGTTGCGCCAAACTAATTAATGGTGCAACCCCTGACCCAAGGCCGTATAAGATAAGAGGATCTTGACTATTTTTTACTTCACGGTTAAATAAGCCAAAAGGTCCTTCTAATTTTACTTCCGTCCCTACTGGAACATTGGCTATTTTTTGCGTAAAGTCTCCTAGACTATGAATCATAAAACTAACTTCATTCGGCTTATTCCGTGGCGCCGATGCAACAGAAAATGGATGCGGTTCTTTAGAGATTCCTTTTGCATTTCTGAATGATAAGAAGTAAAAATCACCAGCTTGGTAACTTTCATTATTATTTTCAAATTGCAGCGTTAACTCTTGCATCGATGGACCAAGCGAAACATTATTTTTTACTTTTGCCGCTGAATGATAACGACCAATTTTTAACTTCCACCAGCAATAGAAAATAACTGTTAGTCCGGTATAAATATCGAAAGTTAACCGAAATCCAGGAACCACGCCAAGTCGCGGAATTACATGTACATGAACCCAAATCAAAGCAATGACGACAAAGTTCAATCGATGAATCCACATTGTTACTTGGTGATTTAACAAATGACGTTCAATCCACACCTTTAGCCGATTTAAATTACGCAAGCGATCTACTAGCCAGCCTGATAAAAAGAGAACAGCATAAGCTAATAAAAAGATTTCCAAATACCAAGCAATATTTCCTGTTTGCTTAATTAACGGAAACATGGAAAAAGATGTAAATCGATGAATTGTTGCAGCAATTAATGCCATTACACCTAATGCCCCATGGATGGCGTATAATGCGGGCATGCCAATTTGTTGTATTAGCCAATGAGGACGCGTTGACATCAAAATAATCATTAGCCACCAGACGTAAGCAACAACTCCCAAGTCATATGCTAGTAAGTGTCCAGGGGTATCAATTAAACCGCGATTTAAGATAATAATTAACGGAAACGGTGAAATTATTAGTACTAACCACGTTAAAGCTAGGTAAATTCGACGGCTTTTTTTCATCTTTTACTCCTGCCTAGTACTAGTAGCCCAAGTCGTCTAACCAACTATTTACTTGACTCCGTACACGGTTAGGATTGTTCTTAACCGTATTTCCAGTAGCAGTAAATCCTTGGCGAACCTTTGACTTAGGGAATTGCTTCTTCAAGACTTGGCGAGTATTTCCTAATCCTGAACCTTCGTTAGTAGTAAATGGAATTAATGTCTTTCCGTTCAAGCCACTTTCCTTATCAAGGAAGGTCCGAACAACCATTGGATATTCACCCCACCAAATTGGGCCACCAATGAAGACAGTATCGTACTTACTTACATCTGGTAACTTGCCCTTAATTGCGGGACGAGCATTTTGATTTTGTTCACGTTGAGCCACTTGAGTAGTTCGATCATAGCTCTTTGGGTAAGCCTTCTTCGGAACAATTTCATAAGTATCAGCGTTAGTTTTTTGTTGAATAAAATCTGCTACCCGGGCAGTATTTCCACGCTTCAACCTGCCACCGTAAACACCTTGAGTTCGTGAGAAATAAACAACTAATACTTTCTTGTTGTTGCTAGCAGCTTGTGCACTACTGTTTGAATTAACTGCAAAGCTAGCTACCGCAGCAAATACAGTTACGATCACAGTAATAACTGACCAAAATTTCTTCATGATTTGACTCCTTCTTTCTTTAATTAAAGATTTGGTTCGCATAGTGATTAAAAATTTGCGCAATTGTTTGCGGACTATGGGTCCCATTTGGCGCTTGATAATACTTTAAGTTTTGCTTATCGAATTCTGATAAGCGGCGCATTGCATTGATCTGCGGTGTCATTGATCCAGACGTTCCATCATCAGCACCAACACCAGCTAAAATCTTAAATTTCATATTTGGATTATCCTGCACTGTCTTTGCAAGACGTTGTGCAGTTCGCGTACTTGCGGCAGCACCACCGTCATCAGTAATTGTCCAACTATCACCAGCCATTGGAAGATAAGTACTAAAGTATGGCAATTGATATTCAAAAACATACCAAGTAGTGATGCTTCCCATTGAAAAACCGCCAAATGCACGGTGTTTTCGTGAATTTCTTAATTCTGTTTTACTTGTCCCATTGGCATAAGTACTATAGTGACCTTCGACAGCTGGAATAAGATCATTAACTAATTCATTTTGAGCAAATGCGCGATTTAAACGATTATCGCGATAATAATTTGAAGTAACAAAACGTCTCGATGGATAATAGGTAGGGAATACAACAATCGTATCTTTTAAGCGTCCATTTTGATTTAACCGATCTAATAAGCGTTTAAATCGTCCATTGCGAAAGAAATCTTGACTACTTTCCGTTGATCCATGCAACAAATAAACAACATTATATTTTTTTGTATCGGTATAGTCTGTTGGGAGATAAACTAAAGCCTGCTTATTATATTGACGACCTTGATATTCAGTCTGATACCGAATCATTTCTGTTCGAGAAGCCGCTTCAGCATGATTGGAATTAATTAAAATCATTAATCCTAAAACACCTCCAACAGTAAGTACTATTTTTAAGAGTCTAGCAAGCATTGGTCTTCCCTACTTTCTAGTTATTATTTTGTAGGAGACCATTACGTTGTAAGAACCGCCGTAACTGAGCGTTGTTATTATCATAGCGGAAGCCCGACTTGATTGTTGCTCCATCAGCCTTCGCTAACCGACGCATCGTTGGCATTGAATCTTTCATTGGGGTACTCATGCTGGTAGTAAATGGAATTATCGTCTTACCACGGAAGTCATAAGTATCAAATAAGGAGTGGATTACCATTGGCGGTTGTTGCCACCATGTTGGGAAACCAATTAAAATCGTGTCATATCGATTTAAGTTAGGAATATTACGCTTAATTGCTGGGTGAATGTTTCGACGGCGTTCACGATCAGCTACCCGTGCATAATTGTCGTACCCCTTAGGATAAGCTTTCGCACGTTGCAATCGGACAATATCAGCGCCAGTATCACGTTGAATTTGTTCAGCTGCTTCTTTAGTTGTACCGGACATTGAGAAGTAAATAATCAATGTTCGATTATTTGAGGCAGCTTGAACTTGACGAGTTTGTCCAAAGCCAATAATCATTGCTAAAACGGTAACTACTGTTGTTAAGATGGAAATAATCCATCGGTTCTGCATTCGCATCATTACTCACTTCCTAAATTTATATTTGAGATTGTGAGTAGTATAGACCTTAAAGCTGACTTCAAGGCAATACCTTTTTTAAATTTTTTCATTATATTTTAATCAGATATATTAACTTCCCAGAAATTGATGGCGTCATTAATCCAACCTTCTGCAACCGTTCCTTCACCTAGTCCAAAACCGTGGTTAAGTCCAGAATAAACATGAAATTCAGTTGGAATTCCAAGTTGCTCCAAATAAAAGAGACGTTGTTTCATAGTTCGCCAATTAGCAATCCAATCATTATCACCAACGCTAACATAAGTAGGAGCGTCAGCCGAGGATACCCTACTAAAGCCGGTATACTGCATAATAACTGCATCAGCTTGTGGAATATCTGAGCGACCAGTTAATTGATAAAGCACTTCTTTATTTCCGAGTTCGGCTGCCATTCGCGCTCCAGCAGATCCTCCCCATAACGAATAATGACGTGGATTCACTCCTAGTTCTGTGGCATGATCCTCAATAAAGCAAATTGCTTGGGCCAAATCTTCATACGGATTCGTTGGCCGATAGATTAATGCAAATGCATTGTAGCCATACTTACTAATCTCTAAAGCATGAGGGAAACTATCCTGCATTGCTGCTACATATGCAAAGCCACCACCCGCATTATTAATTGCAAATGGTGCTCCTTCTTTTCCACGAAAGAAATAAAGGCCAGTATTAGCTTGACTCGGATGAGCTGCGATTTCATCTTCAGAATAGATCGGGTAAAAGATTTGGTGCTTCTTTTGTTCTGCTGCCAAATAATTTAAAACTTCTACTGTTTTATTTGCCTTAATATTTGAATACCAAATGTAGTGAGCGCTGTTACTAATTTGCGCTAACGTTTCATTTGGATTAAATGGACGATCCACTGGAAATAGTAATCGGCCAGCATTCCCAAAATAATTTTCTACATCATTGACTGTTGAGTTAAGGGTAAATTGAGCCATTTTAATTCTCCTTCCATAATTGAATTAAACAATTGTAAAAATCTTCAAGGGCATTTTCCGGACTATGTGTTCCACCAGGGGCAACAAGATAATATAAGTTGCCGTCTTTTTCGTTTCCCGCAAATTTAAACATCTCTTTATAGGATGCCATTGCTTGAATTTGGGCAGTAAACCCCGAATAAGCAAAATCCGCCGTCCCTGAAGCCGCAAAAATATAGAAATCAAAGGAACGATACCCTTGCTTTTCAACAAATTTTGCAAGAAGCTCGGCGTTTGCGGTTAAAGCACCACTAGACGGGAAAAAGTAGCGGAAATACCTTAAGCAGTATTGAAAAACATGCCAAGTAGTTACTGAACCCATTGAAAAGCCACAGAATGCACGATGATCTCGAGAATCAATCAAGCCTTGTTCTGTAACATTTTCAGCATAAGTACTAAATTCATTTTCAATCGCTGGAAGGAGGTCATCAGCAAGTTCATTGTGGTAATTATCAGTTAACTGCAACGCCAACCCATAATCACTACTATCTTGAACGCTTAGATTGTTATAAGTTGGGCATACCACAATCATGGGAGTAATCTTTCCTTCTGCAATCGCATTATCCAAAATATTTTTTAATGGATGAGGATCGTCAGGAGTACCTAAATAAGTAGTTTCGTCACTCCAACCTCCATGCATTAAATAGAAAACATTGTATTTATTATCGGAAGAGTAGTTGTAAGGGAGGTATACAATAGCACGTTTTGTCAATTTTTGGCTCTTCTGTTGATAGCTAAATGATTCATAGGTATCGTAGTTAAAACTAACAAGTTTTCCTGGTTTATCATTATTTTTCTGTAAATATCGACTAGGAATTTTTTGTAGTTGAGTTGGAAATTGGAGCATTTTTACATTCACCTCTTCTATCAATTATTAAAAATATCGATTAATCTAAACCTGGTAATGGAATCCCATTACGATATGAAACTACTCGTGTTGACCCATCTTTATCTGCATAGTTATCTACGAATCCATCAGGTAGTCCAACAGCTTTAAGCTTTTCAATTGTAGTCGTATTAACAATTTCTTCTGGTCGGTCTTCCGCAATCTTTTGAACAAAATCAGGATCCATTAATAATTCACGACCAACATATACCCCTTCGGCATCAGTTACAGCCGCCAATGCATCATCAGCTGTTAAAACATTACTTCCGATATAAATTGGACAATATCCGCGTAATGCAGCCCGATAATATTCAGGAAAACTCTTATTAGTGCCCTTTACTTTGACGTCATAACTAGGTCGCACACTATTAGAATAGTCTGCCGATAAATTCAATGAGATGTTTAAATAATCAATTCCAAGTTCAGCGACCTTTTTAGTTTGGGCAAACATATCATCAACATCATAGCCAATTTCATCACCATGCTTTTCTTGTGGACTAATACGCCATCCTAGGATAAAGTTAGCGTTTCCTGATTCAGCAATTACTTTTTTAACTGCACGTTGAATAGCCAATGGTAATGCCATTCTCTTTTCACGTGAACCACCCCATTCATCAGTTCGGTGGTTGGCGCTAGCAGAGAAAAATTGTTGAAGCAAATCATGGTTACAATTATGGACTTCAATCCCATCAAACCCAGCGGCAATCGCTCGTTTAGTTGCTTGGACATAATCATTAATTACTTGCTCAATATCAGCCGTCGTCATTTCGTCAACATCATAATCAAGCCAAGGAAATGGCAACTTACTTGGTGCATATACTCGATAGCCCTTTGCTACTGATCCACCAGCACCGCGGCCTGCATGCGAAAGTTGCAAAATAGCTTTCGCACCCCCAGCCTTCATTACCGTGGCTAATTTTGCTAAGCCATTGATGTCTTCATCATGAGCCACGCTAAGTTGTCCTGGAACTTGGTCACCGGAATCATTAACATAGGCATAACCGGTAACTGCAATCCCTACATTAGCTGCACGGCTTTTCATATATTCCAGTTGCTGGTCTGTTACTTGTCCATTTTCTGCTGAATCATCACACATTGGAGCAAGCATAAAGCGATTTTGTGCTTTAACTCCATTGCTAAAAGTAACTGGTTCAAATAACTTTTTATATTTTGTCATCATTAACTCACTATCCTCAATTTATTTGGTAATAGTGTAGACCTTACAGTCGACTTCAAGGCAAATTAAAAATATTGAGTTTCATCTCCCATCCCCCCCTTTTTCAAAAATGAATATATTTTTAATTTTGAAAATATATATTTTTAAAGCTAAAATATATATATGCAAGTTAAAGATTTTAATAAAAAGAAAAAAATATTAGATAGTACAAATAGTTTAATCATTAATCAAGGAATGGAAAATCTCTCAATCAGCAGGGTTGCTAAACAGTCCGGTATTTCTGTCGGGACAATATACATATACTTTAAAGATAAAGATGACCTTATTTATCAAACTTATATAGATAGAATTAAGTTTTTTAGTGATTATATTAATGAAAATATCTCGAAGCATGGAACAGCGGTTATTAAACTCACTTCATTTATGTATAATATCTATCAATTTGGAAAACAATTTCCTGATCAGCTTTTACTTATCGATACCATCGTTTCTAGTCATCGTCGTATTGAATTTTTTAAAGAAAAAATTGAACCTCAAAATATTACAAAAAGATGGTACAAACTAATTGAGGAAGGTATTACAAATGGTGAATTTAGGGACATTGATCCTTATGCTACAAGCTTTCTAATTTTCCATTGTATTATTGGTTACTTAAAAGATCTTAAGAATGAAGCGTATAATCAAAAAAACATATCGATAGAGGAAATTATCGATATGTTAATTACTGGTTTGAAAAAGTAATAGCTTATGGATGATGAATAGAAATAATTTCTACTCCTCACCCATTTTCTTTTAACTCGCTTGACAATAATGAACAATCATTTATTATTGGAATCGATATATAAAAAATAAGGAGTTATTATGAAAAATAAAGTTACACAAATTTTAAATATTAAGTTTCCCATCATTCAAGGTCCTATGAATTGGCTAACCGATGCTAAATTCGTTGCAGCTGTCTCTAATGCAGGTGGATTAGGAATATTAGGTCCAAACGCTGGTCAAGAGAACCCAACCAGAGATTCTAATGAAATTGTTAATAGGATGCATCAAGAAGTTATTAAAACTAAGGAGTTAACAAATAAACCCTTTGGCATGGTTTTAGTTATCACAATGAACGCTAAGGATACGCAAGCTTTGGTTAATATTGCTATTACAGAGCACGTACCTGTAGTAATGATTAATGGTGTTCCAGGAATTTTAAAACCAGAGCTTATTACTCCTCTTAAAGAAAATAATATAAAAATTATTTATCGTCCTCTTAATCCTACCGTAGCAGAAGTTCGAGAAGCAGAAAAAGCTGGAGCCGATATTATCGTTGCAACTGGCTTTGACGAAGGAGGTACTCTTCCAAAACAGGTAATTGGAACTTTTAATATCGTACCAACTATTTCTGATGCTATTAATATTCCTGTAATCGCAGCAGGAGGAATAACTGATATTCGCCATGTGCGAGCTGCTTTTGCTCTTGGAGCTGAAGGGGTTTATGTTGGAAGTGCCTTCTTAGCTACTAAAGAGAATCGTGCTGCTTCCAATATAAAGGAAAGTATTGTTAATAGTACCTCAGATGATCTTTATCTTTTCCGCACGCTTCCATACTTTTATCGCTCCTTACCAACAACCCTTGGAAAAAAGTTAAAAAACATGAGTGATAGTGGAGCTTCGCGTGAAGAAATTGATCAATTAATGCATGGAATGATGAGAATAGGAATGTATAAAGGTAAAGAGGAAGGTTATATTTCTTTAGGGAACGGAATTTCAGAAATTCATTCAATTCTTTCAGTCAAAGATCTAATTTCTAATTTAATGCAAGACTTTATTTAAAAAATATGGCTCAACAACAATTGGTATATGCTGTTGAGCCATATTTTTTATAACTATTTAATCTGTCCAAATTTCCTTAGCAATATTAAAGGCAGACCAGGCATTAGGCCAGCCAACATAAAAGGCTAATTGAGTAATTACTTCAACAATCTCATCCTTAGTAATACCGTGTTCTTTAGCCAATTTCATATGTGCCGGAAGTTGAGCAAATGCTCCCTTGGTAATTAAGGCAGAAACAGTGACCATGCTCCGGTCACGAGGACTCAATTCTTTTTCCCGCGACCATACTTGACCAAAAAGAACATCATCATTTAATTCAGCAAACTTCGGTGCAAAGTCACCTAAATTATCCCGTCCAGCTGTTTGCTTTTTAGCCATTATAAAGACTTCCTTTCTTTATATTACATTTGTTGGCTAGTTGGCCGAATAATAACTTCATTCCAAGCTGCATCTGCAGGAAGGTCCATTGATTGCTTAATGGTTTGAGCGATTCGATCAACTGGAATACTAAAGTTCTTATAGAATTCTTCAGTTCCCTTCTTAACGTTTTCATCGGTAATCGAGTTGACCAATCCAGTATCAACAGCACCTGGTGAAATCAAAGTTACCCGAACATTAGATTGGGCTTGGGCCATTTCCTGACGAAGACCTTCACTAATTGCACGAACAGCATACTTAGTCCCTGAATATACTGAGCTCAATGGGCCGACAATGTGACCAGCAATAGAAGCAATGTTGATAATTTGACCACTCTTTTGCTTCATCATGTATGGTAAGGCAGCACCGATACCATAAAGTGTCCCCTTGATATTGATATCAATCATCATATCCCAATCTTTAACCTTCTTTTGTGAAAGTAATGATTGAGGCATAATACCAGCAGAATTAATCCAAACATCAATCTGACCAAATTTATCCATGGCTAACTTAGCTAATGCTTCTACTTCATCATCGTTAGTAACATCAGTAGCAGCGTAGACAGCTTCACCACCAAGTTTTTCGATATCCTTAGCAATTTCTTGAAGACGATTTTCACGACGAGCGCCGAGGACTAACTTATCGCCATCCTTAGCGAGGAGTTTAGCAGTTGCTTCACCCATTCCGCTAGATGCACCAGTAATTACGACTACTTTACTTTCTGCCATTTGCTTTTCCTTCTTTCGTAATTGATTGACACTAGTTTAAACTATGGAGTCTACTCCAAGGCAAGAATATTTTTTAATTATTTTCCTAATTGATCATCTCCTTTTCTAAATAAATCATAAACTTTGGGCCATACTAACGAGCAAGTATTTACACTCAAAATACTTAGATAGCAATAAAATAAGGAACCTTGATCTTAGTAAATCTTGGTTCCTTTTTAATGCTTATTTTTCAATCTTTGTTCCGCCAAAGACCTCTGACATTGGTACAGCATCAAGTGCCTTATCAATTTGAGCAACTTCTTCAGGGGTCATCTTGATTTGAGCAGCCTTCAAGTTATCTTCAATCCGGTTAAGGTGCCGACTACCTGGAATTGGAACAATGTATGGTTTCTTGTTGACCATCCATGCCAAGGAAATTTGTGCTGGAGTAGCATCGTGATCTGCAGCAATCTTATCAAGCAATGCTAATAATTCCTTGTTCTTTTCTAAGGCTTCTGGCGTAAATTGTGGCATTTTATTTCGTAAATCCTTATCCGAGAAACTGCTTTGCTTAATTTGACCAGTTAATAAACCATTTGCTAATGGTGAAAATGCAACTAAGCCAACATTTAATTCTTCAAGTACTGGGAAAAGATCTTCGTATTCCCGGTACATCATTGAATAACGGTTTTGCACTGCGGTTACCTTGCAAACTGCATTAGCACGACGGAGGTAATCTTCATTAGCTTCAGAAATACCCCAATGCGTAATCTTACCTTCATCCATTAATTCCTGCATAACCTTGGCAACTGTTTCCGGTTCAACATTTGGATCAATCCGGTGTTGGTAGTAAAGGTCAATATGGTCAGTATTAAGGCGCTTTAATGAACCTTCAACTGACTTCCGAATCGTTTCTGGACTTGAGTCAACTTTAATTCCAGTTCCTTCATGAGCTGCAATTCCAAATTTTGTAGCGATCACAACTTGATCACGCACATCATGAAGAGCTTTCCCAACTAATTCTTCGTTATAATTAATTGAACCATCCGGATTCGTGCCTTGATAAATCTCAGCAGTGTCAAAGAAACGGTAACCCATGTCATATGCGGCACGGATTGTCTTCACAGCTTCATCAACATCTGTTGGCTTACCATATCCATGAGAAAATCCCATACAACCAAGGCCGATTGCTGTTACTGTTAAATCTTTTCCTAATGTCCGTGTTTCCATAAAAACATCCCTCCATTTTTTGATATTGGTATTCTAAACCTTGAAGTCGACTATAAGGCAAGGACTTTATTTATGTGAACCACGTAAAATATTAAGACCAGCAATTAACATAATTACAGCTAGAACAACCATCCACATCTGAGCATGATCTATCATCGTTGCTGGGGAAGCAATTCCGGCAACCATCTCAGAAACGATTGATAATCCCACAGCTCCGCCAATTTGGTGCACGGTATTAACAACTCCAGAAGCTGCACCGGCAATATCGCCGGATGTATCAGCAACCCCGGCAACTGTTAATGGACTCATGATTAATCCCTGACCAATACCAATGAAGACCATTGGTAATGCCACGCCCAACCAATATCCTTGTTGGATGCCAATAATTGCGCCTAATGATAAACCCAATGTATCGATAATTGCCCCACTAATAAGTACAGCTGCATTGGAGAAACGGAAAGTCAAGCGAGCTACTAAGAGGGAAACGCCAAACTGAATTACTGTTAATGGTAAGAAAGCAATGGCAGCTAGCAATGGTGTAATGCCAAAGACTCGCTGTAGTGCTTGAGGCATTAGGAAGAAATAAGACATACTGGCACCCAACATAAAGAACCGGGAAACCAATGCACTTGCCCGTTGATTATCCTTAAAAATAACTAATGGCATGAGCGGATTCTTTGTGTGGGCCTCAATCAATACAAAACTTATTAATGCAACAATAGTAACAATAATTGCTGCACTACGGTATAGACTTCCATTAATACTGTAAACCAAAGCACTAAAGCCAATAATTGAGGTGATGGTACCCCACCAGTCAATCGTTAACTTATTTTGATAGTCAACAGTTGGATGGACGTAGCGCCAAGACATGATGATTAAGATTAATCCCATTACCATATCTAGATAAAAACCATTTCGCCAACTTGAATAGCTACTAATAATTCCACCAACGATTAAACCAAGACTCGTTCCAATACCAGCAGTAGCTCCGTAATAAGCGATGGCTCTTGTTAACATTGGACCAGAATAGTAGTCCATTAGTAAGGCCAATGTTGCTGGGGCTAATAATGCTCCACCAATTCCTTGAACTGCCCGCATTGCAATTAATATCGTTTGGTTTGGCGCGATTCCGACTAAGAATGACGCTATCGTAAAAATCCATAATCCTGTTAATAACACAGCACGTCGGTTTAAAATATCGCCAAGCCGAGCCCCAAATGATAGGAACCCACCAAAAGTTAAAGCGTAGGCATTACTTACCCATGCAATCATAATGATATTCATATGCATATCGCGGCTAATTTGAACAGTACTTGTAAATACTAATGAATTATTTAATAAAATCAAAAAGTAACTAATTAAAACAATCGGTAAAATAATCCCAAATTTACCAGAATCATTTACTAAATCATCGGTTTGATTTTCCAATTTCGTATCCTCCTCACAATTTAATTTATGTTGCTAATTGTAAGAGGATTGGGATTACTTGAAAATTACTACTTAACTATGGTAGGTTACGTGTGACGCAAGCTAAGAAAGGAAAAGAATCATGATCGATAATTATCTCTTAGAATATCTTGTTGCCTTTGCGCAAACCGGAACAATTGCTGGCGCTGCCGAGCAATTAAATATTACACAACCAACTGTTAGTCGAGGCCTGAAAAAATTAGAAACTCTACTGGACGTAAAGTTATTTGATCGTCAGCCACAAAAACTCTCTTTAACTGCCACTGGTAAATTTACCGCGCAACGAGCCCGTATCCTTTTACAACAGCAACATGATTTCAAAAAAGCTGTCCAACATTTTGCTAGTAAGAATGACTATTTACGAATTGCTGGAACTATACCAGGGCCATTATTATTACTAGAAAATATAATTGAACGTCTCGACAACCAGCTTGTTATTGAAACGAAAATAATTCTGCCAAATAACATTGAATCTCTTCTTCATAACCATAATTATGCTTTAATATTTAGTGCCCATGAAATACAAAATGCTGATATCGAATCACGATTTATTGGGATGGAGAAACTAGCAATCAAAATTACTAAGTTCAACCCGCTTTATCATCGGACGACTGTCAATTTTAATGACTTAAATGGTCATGAATTTGTTCTTTCTGATAACATTGGTGAATGGCGCAAAATAATCAAACAGTATATTTCAAATGCACAATTTCTTTATCAAGCACAACCTGAAGCGCTTCGTGAATTAGTGCATTATTCAAATTTTCCCATTTTTAAAACGAATATTACTAATTACCTTGATGAAAGATTAGCAATTGTTGATAGAAAGAGAAAATTTATTCCAATTAATGATCCCCATTCTGCGATTGAACTATATGCTACTTATTTAAAAAATGATCGCCAGAAAGTTACCCCTTTGATATCAGAAATGACAAAAATTTTGACACAGATATCAGACTAAAAAATGCCAGACCATGGATGCTTTTCATGATCTGGCGTTTAACTTTTTAAAAGACTGATGTAATAATTGCACCAACAACAATTAATACTAAACCAATACTGGTAAAGATATACCCGCGCTTACTCTTCCGTTCGTGAAGGAAAATAAAGCCACCAAGCGTTGAAATAACAACGGATAATTGTGAAACAACAAAAGCTGTATTAACCCCATTATCTCGAACACTGAGGATATAAGTAAGGGATGCAATTGAGAAGACAAACCCAATAATTAAACTACGCCAACTTGCCGGTTCACGTAATGCTGTAGTCCGGTGAGTAGCAAAGATATAGATCAATACACCAATCACCATCCCAACAGATTCTGGAAAGAAGATAGCGATTCCGGAAGTTGTTAAAGCCCGTGGAATGGCATTGTAAATAATATAACCGATGGTAGTTAAGAGAAGCATCAAAAGCGTTGTTGCTTTGCTACCATGAACATTATTTGCTTCTCCGTGGTCATTAATTGACGTTAAAACAGCACCAACAATCAAAAGGGCAATCCCAACAAAACCAGCAATCCGAGCAGTTGTTGTTGCCCACTCACCAAAAATAAATACCCCAACTAGTGAAGTACCGACCAACTGAAGGCCTGTTGAAATCGGCATTGTTTGTGAAACGCCAATTCGTTGATAGGCAGTGTATTGTCCTAATTGACCAACTATCCACATTGCCCCCGCTACAGCAGCCATGATAAACGTAGTAACTGATAACGACGGCCGTAAAATAATCATTACAAAAATACTAATAATTAGTGTTCCAACGGCAGTCCCAAAAATTTGATTAACAACTTTACTATTTGTTTTCATCACAATAAGTGGAAGAATCCCCCAACCAATTGCGGGTAAAAATAACCATAAATATCTCATATGTGTATCCTCCAATAACTTTAATTTAATAAGCGACCTTGCATAATCATGATTAGCAAAATAACAACTGTTCCACTTAAAAACCAAAGTGTTGGTGCAAATGCAATTCCAACTAAGATTATTCCTTCAATGATTAAATAACCAGTAATTAATTTTTTATTTACTTGTTCTTCTGTTTCTGTCCCAATAAAGACAATTGCGCGAATAATCGTCAAAAATAAAATCAAGCTCAATCCAAAAGATAGATTACCCATCAATTGACGATCAGTTCCTTCATAACGAAGCACCATTTGAATCGTGACTCCCATATAAAACGAGAACATTATTGCAAGAATAAAGAGCCAGCCAGTTAAAATCGTTGCAATTGATGAAGATAAAATAATATGGAGTGTGCCGAGGACTTGGTAATAGATTGCGGCGATCAAGGCAATTAAAATAATACAGATGATAAAGCGAATAATTGTATCACTAGTGATTCGGCTATTAACTGTCTCATATAAACCAGCAATAATTTCACCGAGGGCAATCATTGTCATCAACCCATATCGTTCAATCATCGAATCTTTAATTTGGTGTTCCATCTCTGCTTGATCATATTCTCTAGCTAAACGCGGATTAGCCGCAACGACATCAAAAATATTAAGTAATAGACCAAAGCAAAGACCAATTATTAGAACAAAACCGCCAATAAAATACGTCACCAACATTATGGCTAACGAAATCAAATGAACTGCGCCCCAAACCCGTGATGCGGGACCGTGAATGCGGTCAAAATAAGCTAAGCCGAACCAAACGGCTGCCATCAATAATTCAATCAGCATTAATACAATACTGATTCGGCTAAACTCACCCTCAATCGCTTCTGGAATAAAAAGTGCCCCAATTCCTGTTAGAATCATTTCTGTATTAATAATGAGCACGTTAATAATTGAGTCATTTCCATGATTATCAAAATAGCCTGATACCTCATTCCAGCCCCAAATAAACCAGCCAAATATAAGTACTGAATACCCAATACTAGTAATCGTTAAATTTTCTAACAAACTATCAGTTAATCTAGCGATAACAACCGCAAAAATTAAATCGTAGAACAATTCTAACCAGCTTACTTTACGATTAGCGATTTGATGATTAATTGTTCGCGGTTTACCCAAAAACGTGAATATCTTATTCAATTCGGCTTCTTCCTTTCTTCCAAATTTGACTGTCAAAAGTATAGACCTTGAAGTCGACTGCAACGCAAGGCCTTTTCTTCAATTAATTTAAAAATAATAAAAGGAACGAAACGATAGTCATTCACGACTACCATTTCGCCCCTTTTTGAGAATATGAAAGGTTATTGTACGTTAATTTATTGTATTAATGAATATTCACTATTTTATTAAGGGGGTATTTATTCTTTTGGGAGAGAAAGATAAATATTAATATACTGGACGGTTGCTGCCTTGAGTATCAGGGTCAGCAATTCCTAAACTATCATTGCTGCCGAATGTTGGATCAGCAACAATCTTCAAAACAACGTCCGCAATACTTTGACGTGAACCAGATACACCAACGAATTCGTCATCTTTATGAGTAATAGTGTACTTAATTTCATCGCGGTCGTTAAGCCATGGTAAACGAAGTGTAGTGTAGTCTAAGCCAGATTCGGCTGCTAGACGGTCAGATACTACAGCAGCGTTATCATCCCGAACAGTTCCACCGAAGCAAGTATCGCGGTTCCACTTACCAAATTCACCAGGAACCTCATCATAAATTCCAAGTAAGTTGGTAAGGATAAGGCGGTTAACGCCATCTTTCTTCATTGCATTAATAATGTTATGAGTTGGTCGATTATGACCAGCATCATCATGGTCAATAACAGCATTGAAGACCATATCTTGGCCCTTAACAGCCTTTTCAACATCCTCAGGGTTATTTAAATCTCCTTCAATAACCGTAACGCGAGGATTATCAGCTAGGTCACTGAGCCGACTGCTGTTACGTAAGAATAATGTCAATTCAACATCCTTAAATTTATCTTCGTTAAGAATACGATTTTCAACGATCCGGGCGATTTGTCCGTTTGCTGCTAAAATTGCTAATTTCATTTCTATTCCTCCACATCAAATTGATTAGTAATAACGCTTATTTTTGTTAACCTTGGCAATTTCTGCCATTTCTTCATCAGTTAACTTAAAGTCAAAGATATCGTGGTTGTCGTGAATATGTGCAGGGTTAGTAGATCCTGGAATTACAACAAATCCCATTTGAGTGTGCCAACGAAGAATAATTTGGACGTTGGACTTACCATACTTTTCTGCAAGCTTAGTAAAGATTGGTTCATTGATTAGACTACGATCACCTGATCCAAGTGGGTACCAAGCCATCAAACGAGTTCCGTAAGGCTTCAAAATTTCACGGGCTTCGGTTTGAGGGAAGTAAGGGTGAGCTTCAGCCTGAAGAACTTGTGGCTTAACTTCAGCAAAATCCATAGCACTCTTTAGCAGTGAAGCACTCCGGTCAAAGTTTGAAATCCCAATGGCCTTAATCTTACCGTCAGCGTAAGCTTTTTCTAAAGTCCGGTAAGCAGTTTTCCAATCACCAGTTGGTTGGTGAAGAAAAAGAAGATCGATGTAGTCAAGGCCGAGACGATCCAGCGCCTTATCAACTGCATCTGGATCATTGTATGATGAAGTCCAGAGCTTCGTGCTGACAAATAAGTCTTCACGATTGACACCAGAATTTTTAATACCACGGCCAACCCCATCTTCGTTGTAATAGGCTTCGGCAGTATCAATTAAGTGGTAACCATCAGCCAGTGCTGCTTCAACAGCACCCTGGGCTGCACTAGATGACATTCTAAATGTTCCAAGACCAATTTCTGGCATCTTAACACCGTTGTTCAAAGTAAATGTTTCTTCCATTTTATTTCACCTCATTATTTTTGATATCCTTTCAACAATTTATATCCTAATCCTTATAGTCGACTTTAAGGCAAGCCTTTTTTCTAAAAAAATAGCAATTATCGAAATATCACTAATCAGCTCACCACTAATTACTGATTTATCAACCTTTCTGGACACAAATCGGTTCAGGGCAGAAAATATTCCTTTGCAATAAAGTTAACTTGCCCGTGCCTAATGAGCGTTGGTAAAGAGCTAAATTCTCAGAGTTTTGATTAGCAACAACCAGGTATTTCTCGTTGCTACTAAGGTTAAAGTCCCGCGGATAATCACCCTCACTACTAATCGACTGAATGTGATCAACGGTAAAGTTAGGGTTAATTTTAAAGACAGCAATTGTGTTTTCACCGCGGTTACTAGTGTATACAAACTTACCATCTTGCGATAACCGGATTGCTCCAGCAGCATTATGGGCTGTCCAGTTAGCCGGAATTGTCTTAATCCTTTGAACTCGGGTAAAGCGACCAGTGGTTGAATCATATTTTACGACATCCAGCTCACTGCTAAGTTCTCCCAAAATATAAGCATACCGACCATTCGGATGGAAAGCTAAGTGGCGCGGACCGAATCCCGGCTCTTCATGATAGCAACTGACTTCCGCTAGTTTACCACCAGGCAAAATATCATAAATAGTCACTAGGTCTAAACCCAAGTCGCAGGTTACCAGTCGGCCATCAGGAGTTAAATCTGCATAGTGAATATGCGGAATATCTTGTTCTGGAGCAGGACCAGTTACCCCCGTATGAGTTACAACGTCAGTACGCTCTAACCGATCATTATCCGGACCTAAAGCAAACACATCAACCCGGCTGCCATGGTAATTAGCTGCAAATAATAAGTGTCTTTGTTCATCTAACCCGATGTAGGCAGGAGAAGGTGCAGCAAATAATTGCTCGTCCACCAGCTTAGCATCCTCAGGATTATCACCAGCCAGTTTGTAGATAGCGACCCCTTTTTGACCATCTTGTCCCTTTTTAATTGTATAAATTAGATGATTAGTCCCTACTTGGAGATAGGACGGTTTTTGCACCTTAACCGCTAACCGCACCTTTTCCAGTTTACCAGCGTTCAAGGTGACCCGGTAAATTCCCTGACTATCCTTATTTGTGTAAGTACCAATAATGAAATTCTCTGCCATCAGTAGTCATCCCCTAATTTACTATTTGTTATCTTGAGTCTTAACTGCCAGCGGACCACTACCCTGCTGAGCAGCTGCATTTTTCCGCCGTTGCAATTCCCCTCTTAACATATCATAACGGCGTTCAGAACTTTGATACGAGGCTTTGGCAATTTCCATGTTCCGTCGGGTAATTTTGAGCTGATCCTCGATATCCTTAGGCGAATATTGTGACAGCCGGCGCTGCATCAGGTTAGTTAACTCATATGATTGGGTTACTAAGTTATAGCTGCTTTTCCCGAAACGCGTCAATAGGTTTGCTACCCGGCGACCGGCCGACAAGTCTTCAACGCCGTCAATTGCCCGGCGCATCGGAAGACTGACGTGATTATCCCAGTAGGTAATCAGCGGCCCGGTAAAGAAGGCTACGATAACGGTCCCGACACCTACTGGTCCGCCAATCAAGAAGGCTACTAGCATGAAGAGAATATCCTGAACAATCCGAATGGTCCGATACTGCGTATGGAAATGATCCGATAAAATCGGTGCAATGGCATCGTAAGGGGCAACGCCAAGTTCAGCCCCCATGTACATTGATGCCCCGAGTGTGAAAAGAATTAAGCCGATAATCAAGTTGGAAATAATAACAATGATATTGAGGTGGTTACCAAATAGCTGTTGGTAGAGTGCAATAAACCACTGCACTTCAAAACCGACTAAGACCATGTTAAGCAAGGTCCCAATACCAATTTTATGCCGGTCTAGCACCAGAATAAAAATGAAAATAACTGCATTTACCAGCATTTGGTATACCCCAAGGCTCAAATTTAAGTACCCTGAAATCCCGGTATTAGTAGCCGTAAAGGGATCTAACCCCACTTGGCCACCCCGCAAAAAAGCAGTTCCTAGTGATAAGATGGTAATCCCAAGAAATGACATTACCGTTCGCCAGGCAATGTTAAAAACTGAATGGTTCTTTTTCATCCACAAGCACGTCCTTTCAAATCAAATTACATCTATGTATTAAAAATGCGGCACCAAAATATGTACCGCTTTTTTTACACCGTTAATTAAAAATTTTATTAACCGCGGCCACCTTCAAAGGAAGGGTACAGTGTCATCCCACCATCGACAAACATGGTAATCCCGGTCACATAGCTTGATTCATCGGATGCCAGCCAAGCAGCCGCAGCCGCAACCTCAGCTGGTTTACCAACCCGCTTCATTGGAATCATTGAAGTCGTGGTAGCCAATTGTTTTGGATCTGCGAATTTCTTAGCATTGATTGGGGTGTTGATGGCACCAGGACCGATTGCGTTGACCCGAATTCCCTTATCGGCATATTCCATCGCGATTGTTTCCGTAAAGAGCTTAACACCACCCTTGCTGGCCGCGTAGTGAGCAAATGTTGGCCACGGAATTTGCTCATGCACAGACGACATGTTAATGATGTTACCCTTCTTATTATTCTTCAAGAAGTAGTTCAACGCAGCCTTAGAGCCCAGAAAAACACCAGTTAGATTAACATTGATGACCCGCTGCCAATCTTTAAGGCTTAATTCTGTGGTTGGGTGTTGGTTTTCCATGCCAGCATTGTTAATCCAAATATCCAAGTCACCAAATGAATCAACAGCGGTATTAAGAAGTTTTTGCACGCCTTCTTCATTAGAAATATCCGCTTGAACTGCCACTGCCTTACCGCCGGCATTTTCAATTAGTTCAACTGCTTTGGCCGCACCTGCCTGATCAGAATTATAGTTAATAACTACATTCATGTGCTCTTGACCAAACCGTTCGGCAATTGCATTCCCGATTCCTTTAGAGCCACCAGTAATTACTGCTACTTTACCTGCTAAATCTTTGTATATCATCTGTTTCACTCTTCTTTCCCTTAATGATTGACAATAGTTTAATCCTTGCAGTCGACTTTAAGGCAAGTAATTTTTACAAAAAATGTGAGTGGGAAATAACCTTCTCGACAGGCCGTATGGCTAACCTAGAACGATAGTTGGCACAGCACGGGCCGGCTAGCGTTCGTCGGCAAATAGCCTTGCTTCGCGGCGTTAGCCACTAGCCCTGTGGTTACGACACGCAGTTAGCCTATTGTTTTCGCACGTTATCTTTATAATAGTTAAGAACTAGCAAGAGGCTGGTGAGAAAACCATCGTTTTCTCCCAGCCTCTTGTGCGCTGCTAATCGTTTAGTTATCGAATAATTCAGTTGATAAGTAACGGTCGCCACCATCCGCAGCAACAGTGACAACCTTCTTGCCTTTGCCCAGCTTCTTAGCGACTTCAATGGCTCCCTTGATATTAGCACCCGCAGAAATCCCCACGAGGACGCCTTCTCGGTGACCAACCTCACGAGCCATAGCAATCGCATCATCACTCTTGACTTCCAGAATTCCGTCATAAATATCAGTGTCTAACACATCCGGGATAAAGCCAGCACTGATTCCCTGAATCTTGTGCTTGCCGCCCTTGCCATCCTTTAGCAACGGTGATTCAGCGGGCTCCAAGGCGTATACCTGAACCGCCTTACCAGCACTCTTTAGCGCCCGGCCAACACCGGTCAAGGTTCCCCCAGTGCCAACTCCAGCGACAAAGGCATCTGGGGTCACATCTCCAAACGCTGCTAAAATTTCCTGCCCAGTTGTTTTTTCGTGAATTGCCGGGTTAGCAGGATTAGCAAATTGCATTGGCATGAAGTAACCCTTTTCCTTCACTAATTCTTTAGCCTTCGCAATCGACCCCTTCATTCCATCAGCTCCGGGTGTCAGGATCAGTTTGGCACCATAGCCTTGCATTAACTTCCGCCGTTCAACACTCATCGTTTCCGGCATGGTAATTACCAGGTGGTAGCCCTTTGCCGCGGCAACCATTGCCAGACCAACACCAGTATTCCCCGACGTCGGTTCAACAATGGTTCCCCCAGCCTGCAGCTTTCCCGCCTTTTCCGCATCCTCAATCATTGCTAAGGCGATCCGGTCCTTAATTGAACCCGCGGGATTAAGAAATTCAAGTTTAACGTATACGTCAGCAGCATCTTCAGGCACCACCCGGTTCAGCTTTACAAGCGGGGTGTTCCCTACCAAGTCAACGATTGAATTAACGATTTTAGTCATAGTTATTACTCCTTTACTAATTGATTAACGGTCATTTGTTCAGCAACCGATCGCAGCCAGTTGTCAAAGAAAGTGCGCTGGGTTCGTTCCCAGCTGAACTCCGGCCCCTTCATGTGAAGCGGATCCCGGAAGTAGTTTTGCGGCTTTAAGTATTGAATGTCAGGATGGGCATTGCGTTCACGCCGGTATTCCTTTAGCAGGGCATCCCGACCGTATTCCAAGTGTGAAAACAGGAAATACTGACTTTGTCCACGCGCCCGGAATGAAAATAAACGCTGCTCCTTAGTAACTGCATTGATGACCAGCCGTGGGTCTGCGGCTACCCGTGCAGCATCTAATTCCGCGTAGCGAGCATGGGGAGCCCAAAAACCGTCGGGCAGTCCTGCCAGCAACGGGTCCGGTTCGCGCCGAAAGTTGGGAAAGACACCAAAGAGTTTCTCCGGTAAAAACTGCTTTGGAATACCATAAAGGTAGTCGGCCGCCGCCATTGCTCCCCAACAGATATATAGTTGGGGAATCCCTTGCTCTACCAACCGGTCAATCAGTCGGTGAACTTCTTCTAGGTAGGTAATTTCTGCAAATGGCAGCTGCTCAACCGGGGCACCAGTGATAATAAAGGCATCATACTCCGTAACTTTCCGCAAATCCAAGGGTTGTGAAATTTGCTGAACCAGGTCCGGAACCGGGCGACCAGCGTAATGGCTCCGGGGGTAGAAGAAATCGACTTCAACTTCGTACGGGCCATTTTGCAAAACTTTGTTAAAGCGCTCTTGGGTATCGACCTTATCATGCATTAGGTTAAGGATACCGATCCGCAATGAAGGCTGCTTCATTAAACCACCTCACTTATTAATGAATACTGTTGCAAGCTAAAGGTTTCCCAATAGGAGGCTTAACAACAGCAGCTAACCGTAGGCTGATTATGAACAACCGTAATCTTCACTGTAAGCATCTCCTTACAAATATCTTTATGCTTATAAATAGTAAGTATAGTTTATACTCTACCACTGGCAACTGTCAACAAATTAGTTTCGCCATAAAGCAGTTCACATTAACCCTCAGCTGTAAAGAAAAGACTAAGCAATTGACCTGCCCAGTGCATATGCCTCCTGAACATGCCGGGAAAGTTTTGCTTCATTCCACGAATCGGCTGCCAAGACACTCCCCGCTGGCTGCCAACGCATATAATCCAACAACTGTTTAAAATACAAATTCAGGGAAGCAAAGGCATCCTCCTGCCCGTAGCCGGAAACCAAGGTGATTGCCTGTTTGTTACCGTGCAGTTCGTGATTATAACTGTAAAAACGGTCGATCACCGCCTTCAAGGCCGAATTGATCCCGTAGTAATAAAGGGAACTGACCAGCACCACCAGGTCAGCCTCTAACAGCTTGGGCATGACTTCCCGTTTGATGATGTCGTTTGGCTCGACCTCAACTTCCTGCTCCGGATGATTATCTTCTAATTGAATCAGCGAAAATTCATTGACCCGCCGGCCAGCATCAAAGCGGTAAACCTCGTTTCCCGCTTCAGTAGCACCCTTAACGAAAGCATCCGCTAACTGTTCCGAGCTTCCCGGGTGGTGTGGGCTTCCGGTTAACACAACAATTTTCTTCATAATAACGTCACTCCTTTAGACTAAATTGTAGTCAGTGTAGGCTAAAAAAGATTTAACTGAGGCTAGGAATTACCTCAACTTCTTAAATATATACTTAAAGGTAAAAACGCAACAGTGCAGTAGCTGGCTGGCAGTTCAAACGCTGATAAGCCAGCGCTTGACCACCCCATAGGTTAACGGAGATGGAACGACAAACTAGTCAAGCTAGTTCTGTCCCCACTCCCAAGTTCCCTACCGTTTCTTCCGCGGCGTGCCTCCTGTTAAGACCAGCAGCAGGACTGCCATCACGCTCAAACCGACCATTTGACTTACTAGCATCATCCAACCTCCTCAACATTTACATATCGCTATTTAACGATTTATACTCGCAAAAGAAAAGAAGAATCACTACAATTCTTCCTTGATCAACTCACCCAGCTTTTGGATTGCCGCCTCATTCCGACGGTAGAATGTCCACTTACCATGTCGCACCGCTATCAGCAGGTCCGCCTCCACTAGCATGTTGAGGTATGACGAAACTGTCGACTGTGCCAACCCCGATTGGTTGACCAGGTCGCTAACACAGACACCCCCATAATCCTTGATTTCCTCGCTAATGGGTATGCAGGTGGGCACGTGAATCTCATTTTCTGGGTCCTTGAGCCACTGTAAGATTTCTAGGCGCGTCTTATTAGCGAGCGCCTTAAAGAGTTTTTCATTTAACTTCATGTTTACATTATATCGTCGTTTCCCAATATGTCAATAGAAAACACTAACAAAGAATCAGTAGTTTGCAGCAAACTACTGATTCTGCTTGATTAGGAAGCGGACCAGCATCCCCGCATTAATGACCGTTACGAGTGCCGCAACTAACGTTAACAGAGCAAACTCATGGCTGGTTAATGATACTAAGTAGCCGGCCAGGGTGACGGCAATAAAGGCCCCCTTTACCACCGGGCTTACCCGTAAATGACGCTGGTTATAATAATTTGCAATGTCTAAACCGATATAGAAGAGCAGAATGCCTACATACAGGAAGGTCACCGCAAAGACATGGTTGGCTTCTGGTTCGTGGATAAAACGCAGCGCGACGGTCACCATGCTCAGGCCAAACAGAATGAAGTAGTGCAGATAAATCAGCAGGTTTCCCGTCTCTTTGCACCGGTGCTCATCAATCAGGTGGTCGAATTCAACGATATAGGTAAAGAAGAGCCCTACCACAACGAGAAAGATAAGAATTGACGGCCAGGAGAGCGTTTCTCGGGTAAAGTAATCCGCGATTCCGACGATAGTTTCCCCAAACATCACGATAATCAGGGCCGTCAACCGTTCCAGAATGTGGGAAAAGATAATCGGGTGGTGGCGGGTATACTTACCAGTAAACGCCGGCGCAATCCAGCTAACCACGATTCCAGCCAGGGCAATCGCAATCCCCCAGGTGTTATAGAAGAAACCACCAATCAGCAGGGTGACCGTCCGGAAGCCGAGGATTCCCGTAAACGCCACCGTAATCTTCTTATCCACCTCTTTTTTGGCCTGGAAGTAGGTAATCAAGTATTGCAGGCACAGCGTTAACGACAATAAGCCTGCCGCAATGAAAAAGGTCGCCAGCTTCCGGTCAAAGGTCGCCGTAAAGGC
This sequence comes from Limosilactobacillus oris DSM 4864, assembly GCF_001434465.1. Lineage (GTDB taxonomy): Bacteria > Bacillota > Bacilli > Lactobacillales > Lactobacillaceae > Limosilactobacillus > Limosilactobacillus oris. The sequence continues at coordinate 49,875 of NZ_AZGE01000001.1, read as the reverse complement.
ATTCGACATGTACAGCACAATTGCCATGTCGACAAACGAAAAGATAATGTTAGTCCACGATGATTTACCATAGCGGTTAGTAAAAACCATCTGCACCATCCAAGAATTGATAAAGACAATTACGACCAGGAAGAAAATTCCCAGCGTTGTTAGACTAACGACGCCGTGGTGCAGGTGGTGAATCAGGCCCGTGGCCTGGGAAACCATGTAGACAAAGACCAGGTCGTAGAACAATTCAATCAGTGAAACCCGTTTGCTCAAAGTATCTGCCATTAAAAGTCCCTCCCCTATTAACCTAACAAGAACTTCTTAGTCATTTGGAAGTAGTTCTTATATAACGCCGTGAACTTCCCATGGTTGACGTTCTCCAACCATGGTTTCTGTCGCCCGCAATAATGAAGGAGGACGGTATTTTTCATGACCCAATCTAGGGTATCGACTCCCATTGAAATCGTTTCGTAAATTCGCAGGTTGCGAACATCAAAATTATACAGTTCGTCCGGCACGGACTTAATATGGTGGCCGTACAGAGCATTAAGCACGTCCTGGTCCGGCAGCAGGAGGACGTGGCTACGGATGTAGTTAAAAATGTCATCCGGCTGAACATGACTACGGATCTCGTCAAGGTTCATCAGCAGAACGCCCGAATTGTAGTAACCATCCGCATCAAAGTTTTGTAGGCGGATTTTGTTAATAACCTCGGTTGCGTTGGTCAAATTGGTATGGATTGCCGAAGCATAAAGATAGCCAGTCAGGTCGGTGTTATACAGCGACTGCAAGTCATTGATACAGAGGATGTCGGCGTCCAGATAGAGGATGCGGTGCAGGTCCTTCGGTAGGTACAGGTGTGCTAAGAGCCGGTAATAAATGGTTAGCGGATAGCGATCGGTCACCGGGGCATTTTGAAAGGCAGTATCCGGAATCGGTACCTCGTAGTAGTGCATCCCCAGATGCTGACACCCGGCCGCTAATTGGGCCGAATAGTGAAACTGTCCATTAGCAATGACATAGACGTTCACTTCCTCACCAGCAAAGCTCGAATTGAGCTTAATGGAATATAGAGTTGCTAGCAGTTGCTGGTAAAAACGGTCGTCAATTGAAAATAATAAGTTCATGAGTAGCAGAGTCTCCCGTTGCTAATAATTAATTCGATTATCCCGCAAGTGGGGATTCCTTGTCCAGTTTTGAAACGGGGAATGCGTAAAAATTTTCTTTCCGTATATAAATAAAAAAGAGGCCGGAGCCCCTTTAAATTTTTACTTTTCGAGTTGATCGTAATATTCATCGTCAACTTTTTCCAGCCATTCACTAGTTCCCTTGGTAATCGCAATGTGGGAGAACCAGGAGTCCTTAGTGGCACCATGCCAGTGCTTGACACCTTCGTGAATGGCAACCACGTCACCCGGCTTGAGCAGTTGAGCTGGCTTGCCTTCTTCTTGGTACCAACCTTCACCGGCAGTTACCAAAAGGATTTGGAATCCATCGTGGTGGATGTGCCAGTCGTTCCGGCAACCGGGTTCAAAGTTAACGTTAGAAACATTCACGTCAATGTTGTCGTCAGGTGCCACCAGCCCATTTAAATAACTGTCACCGATAAAGTACTTAGCAAAGGCAACGTTCTTTTCACCAAAGCCAAACAGGTCCTTCTTTACTGCTTCTTCATTTTTTGCCATTATAATCACTCCTTGAATTTCATTACCGTTAGTCTAAACCGGAGTCACGGCAATGTGAAATGCTTATTTCAATTACCTTTACATGCAAAAAGTGAATTATAGTTTCCGCAGCCAGGACATCAGACTTGCCTGGTCATACCGCGGCCGCCCGTGGGTCAAGATGTGATAGCCGGGAAGGACCCGCAGCTTTCCGGCATGGGCAGTGAAGTCCTGCTGATAATTCCCCGTCGCGGACCAACCCGTGCTAAACGGGGCGACCTTGCCTTCGAAGCCCTGCAACCGTTCCAGTAGCGCCATAATTGGCGACGAGAGCTGCCCATCCCATACCGGACCGCCCACTAGAATCACATCGTAGTAATTAAAATCCGGCCAGTGGTTTACAAGTTTAGGCAGCTGTCCCCGTTGTCGCTGCCGTTTGTACACCCGGTCAGTGTCTTCCATATCCGCGGGAAAATCAAGTGCGGTTTGGACACGAAGAATATCAGCTCCGGTCAATTGACGAATCTGACCTGCCAGCCGGGCAGTACTGCCAAATTGAGAATAATAAAGAATCAACGCTTCTTGCGCCATGTCGGACACTCCTTAATGCTATAATAATCATATTAACTTTACTTGGAGGAAGACAGATGGATACGCGGGTCTTAAAATACTTTTTAACCGTCGCTCATACCAATAATATCACGAAAGCGGCGGAGCAATTGCACATTACCCAACCAACCTTGTCCCGGCAAATTATGGACCTGGAGCATGAACTGGATGTGCCGCTCTTTGACCGTAGCCAGCGGCGCCTTCAACTCACCAAGGCCGGAGTGCTGTTTCAGCAACGCGCTACCACCATGCTCCAGTTATTAGATCAGACCAAAGACGACCTCCACCAGCACGAAAAGGAGCTGGTGGGGACGGTTAACCTGGGCTGCGCTGTTTCCGCCGCTTCAATCGCTTTGATGAAACTCGTTGACCGGTTTCAAGCAACTCACCCGGCAGTCCGCTTTAACATCTTTGACGGGGACGGCGACATTTTACGCCGGCAAATTGATGAAGGAACTGCCGATCTGGCTTGCCTGCTAGAACCGGTTGAGGCAGCCAAGTACAACTACTTGGTAATGCCCCAAAAAGAACATTGGGGTGTGATCATGCGCGCCGATGATCCGCTTGCTAAGCGGGAGCACATCACTAAGGAAGACCTCTATAAACTGCCCCTAATCCTCCCCCGCCGGAACATCATCCGTGATGAAGTCAGCGACGTCCTTCAACTGGATCAGACCAAGCTAAATATCATGGCTAGCAACAACTTGCCCAATAATGCCCTTGAACTTATCCGGACCGGTCACTACTATGCTGTCGCCATCAAGGGTGTAACTGACATCTTAAAAGATCCTGACGTTCGGTTCATCCCCTTCTCTCCCGCCAAGGAAACCGGCCATGTAATGGTCTGGCGGAAAAACAATGTCCTCGCCCCCGCTGCCGAAAAGTTCCTCCAGTACGTAGTGGACGAAAGCAATAAAAAAGCCCCCACTGAGGAGGACTAATCAAATCTTTACTTATCTTCTTCTGAATGGGTCAGCTGTGCGTAAACGTACAACACTTCATCTGGCCGGTAGTAGCCGTACACCTCGCCGACCTTCTTAAAGCCGTGCTTGGTAATCAAGTGCTGCATAATTTTGTTGTCGATATGGGTATCAATCCGAATCGTCTCAATGTCCGTCCGGTGTTCCTTAATATAATCAAGGACCGCAACGAACAGCTTTGATGCGTATCCGTGGCCGGCGTGGCTGGAGTGAATAGCGATCCGGTGAAGAACAACGTACTTATCGGTATCGATCAGCCAGTTTCCCTTCATGGTATCGTATGAATGATCTGGACCATCAACGATTGCGATAGTACCAACAGTCATGCCATCCGCGGATTCAGCGAGATACGCCCAACCATTCTTAATGTCATTTTTAACAACATCTGGATTAGGGTAATCACCCTGCCATTGGTCAATCCCTTGTTCTGCCAGTTGGTTGCTGCCATCACGCAGGATCGTCATAATTTGGTCGTAATCTTCCATCGTGGCCTTTTTAAGTTTCATCGTTATCCTTCCCCTCTGATTTTGATTGTTAATCGTTTTTCACAGAATCAACGTAAAAAACTTTACCACACTCTTTTATTTTTGCCAACTAAAAATAAAGAGCCGGTTTGCTTAGAAATTTTTTAGCTATCAATGCTATGATAGCACTAAATGATTAAAGAAGGTTTTAATTTGTCTAAGATCAAAAATTTATTTCTCTGTCTCCTCGCCGGCAGCATTGCACTTATTCTAACCGGACAACCCGTCAAGGCCAGCCAACAGTACGTTCACTCCCCTACCCCAACGCTCTTTTTTCACGGCTATAACAGCGGGGCCCATGCCGAGCAGTACATGATCAACGGCATTAAAAAGGCCGGTGTCAGCAAGACGGTCATTACCGCTGAAGTAGCGGCCAACGGCAAGGTCACACTCCAGGGCCGAATCCCCGATGGCGCTACTAACCCGCTGGTAATGGTCAACTTTGTTAATAGCCGCAATACCGATTACCCCCTGCAGGGACAGTGGGTTAAAAACGTCATCGTCAAGCTGCAGGAGCAGTACCATTTTAAAAAGATCAATATTGAGGCCCATTCGATGGGCAACATGGCCGTAATGTACTACCTGCTGGCTAACGCTCAGAATAAAAAGCTTCCCCAGGTACAAAAACAGGTTGCGATGGCCGGAACCTTTGATGGTGCGATTGGCTGGAATGAGCCGGAAAACCTGACCGTCGACAAGAAAACTGGCAAACCCTCGGCCGAAAATGACGCCTTCAAAAAACTCCTGCCGCTCCGCCAGACCTACCCCCGCCAAGTCAAGGTCCTCAACATTTACGGTGATATTGGCGGTGGCAACGATAGCCAGGTCAGCAACCGCTCTTGTCAGACCCTCCGCTACCTGATTAACGGCCGGGCCAAATCATACCGGGAGGTTAAGGTTACCGGGAAGAATGCCTCCCACGAGCTGTTGCACCACAACCCAGCAGTTAATAAACTGCTCATCCAGTTTTTCTGGGCAAAATAAGGAGTCACTAGAATGGAACTGACCTTAGAACAACTCTACCAAAAAATGCGGCAGGAAATGGGACCGTCAGGCTGGTGGCCCGCCGACTCTAAAGCCGAAATCATTATTGGCGCCATCATGATTCAAAATACCAACTGGCAAAATGCTGCCCGGGCCGTCGCAAATTTTCGCCAGGCGAGTGAATTTCTCCCGGCAAGAATCCATCAGCTGCCACTTGAGCAAATTCAGGACTTAACGCGCCCAGCCGGTTTTTACCGCAACAAGTCCCGGGCAGTGCAAGCGGTCTTTGCTTGGCTCAGCCAGTACGGTTTCGATTACCAGCGGGTCGTGGCCGAGAACGGTGACCAGCTGCGTGATCAGCTCTTGGCATTGCATGGGATCGGTGAGGAAACCGCCGACGTCCTGCTGACCTTTGTCTTTGGTATCCCGACCTTTGTCAGCGATAAGTACGCACGAACCCTTTTTACCCACCTGGGAATTACGGGTCTGACCGACTACCGTTCGCTCGCAAAGCGTTGTCGGCTAAGCGCCTACTTCGACCTGGCCCGGGCCCAAGACTTCCACGGCTTGATTGACGAATTCGGCAAGCAGTACCTCCGCAGTCCTGGTCGTTTCCAAGACAGCTTTCTCGCTGGTGACCGGTTGGTGTTAGGGTAACCATGACTGCTTGCACCACCAGCAAAAATTAGGTACCCTTAGAATATTAGTTAAAAAGGAGCAAGAGACGGGAATGAATCACGAACAACAGATTGCTGCTGTAAAGCGCTATACGGTTGAGAAACTGGGTGAGGATAGCACGGGCCACGGGATGGACCATATCAATCGGGTCGTTAAGATGGCCAAAAAGATTGCGATTGGGGAAGGTGTGGACCCCTTCGTTCCGGTTGCCGCGGCCTATCTTCACGACACGATCGACGAGAAGCTGGTTGCCAACGTTGACGAGGCAAAGGAAGAACTCTGGACCTACCTCGAACAACACGACTTTGATGATGCCGACATTATCACTATCATGGACGTGATTGCCAACATTTCTTTTGCCCACACCCTTGATGACCAGCCGATTCACCTGACCAAGATTGGGGAAATCGTCCGTGACGCTGACTGGTTAGACGCGATTGGGGCCATTGGGATCATCCGGGCCATTTATTACGGCGGTGCCCACCACGAAAAGATCTATGATCCACTGGTTAAGCCGCGGGAGAATATGACCCACGAAGAATACCGCAACTTAGAAGACGAAACGATTATCAACCATTTCCATGAAAAAATTCTGAAACTTGCTGACATGATGCAGACGGCAACTGCCAAGCAAATTGCCCGTCACCGCCAGCAGGTTTTGGAAAACTTCCTGGATGAATTTTACAGTGAATGGGACAACGAGTGCTAGCAAAAAGGAGCATGACAGAAGTAACTTGAACACCTCTGTCATGCTCTTTTTTGTTAAAAGTGTAAATTAAGCAGGGTCACGATACAATAGGTCATTCCACTTGCGATGACCGGCCCCGCGGCCACACCCTTGAAAACTACCACACCAATGATCGTTCCGAGGACCAGAGCAACGGTCACCTGGGGAACGGCGGCCAGCTGATTGACCCCGTACTTAGATAAAATGGCTACGGCAATCCCGGCCGCAATCGCAATCCAGCCTGCCGGCGTCCGAAAGGCCTTCCACAGGTCATTAAAGGTAATTTGTCCCGTCGCAATCGGGATCAAGATGGCAACGGAAATCACCGTTACTCCCCAATTGATCCCCTTATTCTGGATAATCGGTAGCCACTTGGTCGTCATCGGCAGGAGTTTAAGCACCATCACAACGATACTGGCGATAATCAATGAGGTATTTTTGCCAAAAACCGCAATTGCCAGTACCAGCGCTAAAAACAACCAACTTTCCATTGTTACGTCCTCACTTCTGCTTATGTTTATCTTTGTTACTAAGGTCAATTTCCACCGAGCCCTGTGGCGAATTTTCGGAATCGCCTTCCTGCTCTTCCGGCGGCAGGACCTGTCGGCCAAGCCAGCGCCAGAACATTGCCAGGGGGCCCACCAAAACGGCATACAGGAGCGCCGTTAGTACACTGGGAAGCAGGGCCAGGCGGATAAAAATCAACCAGCCTGCACCCGTCAGTGCCCCAACCAGAGCCGCTTGAACCAGATTAAGGATAAATTCACTGATACCAGCGACAATCCCCAACCAAATCAGCTGTTGCTGGGTTACCCGTTGACCAAGGGGAATGCGCCAGCCAATCAGCCAACCGACAAGAAGGGCCAGCACAAGGAAATTAAGGACGAGGGGCCAATCCGCGCTCGCCAGTAAAAGCAGTCCCAGGCCACCAACCAGTGCGGTGGCAACGCCGCTGACAGTTCCCAGGCCAATTGTCATCGACACTGCTACCAGGCCAGCAAGCGGCGCAACCAGGACGGCGGTCGGCGCGCTAATCCGCCAACTGTTGACACCCAGCAATAACATTAATACAACCGCGAGAATGATAATTCCCGCGGTTTTTAGCTGTTTCTTCATCTTCATTAGAGCGGCTTCTTTGACGTGTCTTGCAGCCATGCTAACGCCAAAGCTCCTTGTCCCAGGTGGGTCCCGATAACCGGACCAAAGTAGCCCAGGCTAAAGTCAATTTCAGGGTGATCCGCCTGGAGCTTATCCAGCCACTTTTGCCCCGCCTCTTCCGCGTTGGCATGGATAACCATTCCACGAACCGGGTAGTCGACGTCAGCAATCTTGTCATTAAAAATCTCCTCACAACGGAGCTTAGCCTTCTTCATCGACCGCACCTTTTCAAAGGCTTCGATTGAGTGGTTAGGGTTGTCGAATGACAGGAGCGGCTTAATCTTTAGAATCGAGCCAACAAAGGCCGAAGCATTCGATAGCCGACCACCGCGCACCAGGTTTTGCAAGTCATCAACCACGAAGAGGTCACCAACCGTATCACTCAACGTGCGGAGCCGGCTGGTAATTTCGTCAGGATTATCGTATTCTTTAACCAGCTTTGCCGCTTCTAAGACGATGTAGTGCATCGGCTCCGAGGTGATATGACAGTCAAATGGGATTACCTTAATCGTATCGGCCATTTCTTCTGCAATCTGAGCAACGTTGTTCAAGAAACCAGAAATTGAGCCTGTCAAAAAGATGCTGATGGCGGTATCGTAGCCGTCTGCGGCTAGTTGCTGGTACAATTCCATCATTTCACCAATTGATGGTTGAGACGTGCTGGGGAATGAACTAGATGATTTCAGCATTTGGTAGAAGTCATCGGTTGAAATGTCGACCCCTTCACGGAAATTTTGCCCATCGATTGAGAATGGAATGGGCACTACGTGAATATTATTCTTCGCCGCCTCTTCAGGAGTGATGTTGGCGGTGCTGTCAGTCACAACAGCGATTTTCATCTTCTCTTCCTCCAAGTCGTTATAAACTTTGAATAATTGCAAAAATTAAATATCAATAATATAAGAAGCATACCACATGAACGCCGATAAACCAAACAATTCTTCTAGCTGATAAACCTTCTAGCTTGTGTCTTTTTTGCGAAAAACGTTATAATAATAACCGCATTTAACTTGTTCGAATAAAACAAAAAGGAGTAATCACCATGTCCTTTGACGGCTTTTTCACCCATGCCATCGTGCATGAATTAAATTCTACCTTGAAGACGGGCCGCGTCGCCCGGATCAGTCAACCCTACCCGGCCGAACTGATCATCACAATTCGCGCCCAGCGTCATAACTACGCCCTTTTGCTTTCGGCCAACCCAACCTATCCCCGGGTCCAGATTACCGAAGTGCCCTTCACCAATCCCGCTGTCCCAACCAACTTTACCATGACCATGCGGAAGTACCTTGACGGGGCAATCCTAGAAGGAATTGACCAGGTGGGCAACGACCGAATCATCCGGTTGACTTTTAACACCCGGGATGAACTCGGCGACAGCCAGCGCCTGGTTCTAGTCAGTGAAATCATGGCCCGTCACAGTAACATCTCACTGGTTAATGAAAAAACGGGCAAAATTATTGACACCATTAAGCACGTGGGTTCCGACCAAAACAGGGTCCGTCTCCTCCTCCCAGGAGCGACCTTTGTGATGCCGCCGAAGCAGGATAAGGCTAACCCTTACCTGCCGAACCAAATTTATAGCGACCTTGTTCGCCAATATCCGGATCCTCAAGAACTAGCCAAACAACTGCAAGCCCGCTACGAGGGGCTAGGCCGTGATACTGCCCGTGACCTTGCAGACCGACTGATTGCCAGTGACCACCTACCGACAACTTACCAGCAGTTCATCCATCACTTTGACCAGCCCGAGCCCGTGATTATTGACGGCCGGAAGAAGGATTTCATGGCTTTCCCACCGTTAAATGCGGCGGCAGATGAGCTCCAGTCTTTTGCTACCCTCTCTGCCTTGCTTGATAATTATTACCAGCAAAAGGCCCAACAGGACCGTTCTAAGGAACTGGCTGGACAAGTCATCAAGGTGATTAAAAACGAGTTGAAAAAGGACCGGCGGAAGGTCAAGAAGTTAAATAAAGAACTTGACGATGCTAGCAAGGCCGATCAGTACCGGATTAGGGGCGAAATTCTGACCACCTATCTGGGCAAACTAAAGCCGGGGATGGATTCAATTACCCTGCCTAACTTCTACGATGACAACAAGCCGCTAAAAATTAGTCTGTCACCTGAGCTGTCCCCGTCGCGAAACGCCCAAAAATATTTCACGAAATATGACAAGCTCAAGGCATCAGTCGCCCACGTTAATGAACAGCTCAAACTGGCTAATGCTGAAATCGACTACTTTGAAAATATTCAAAACCAAATTGAACTCGCCTCCCCGGCAGATATTCAGGAAATCCGCCTGGAATTGCAAGAAGAGGGTTACATTAAGCGAAAGCACAAGGGTAAAAAGCAACGCAAGGTTCGTGCTAGCAAGCCAGAGCAGTTCCACACCAGTGACGGCACTACCGTCCTGGTTGGAAAAAACAACCTGCAAAACGACCGCTTGAGTTTTAAGACTGCCAACAAGAACGAAATCTGGCTCCATGTCAAGGATATTCCGGGGTCCCACGTGGTCATTCGGGATACTAACCCGAGTGACGAGACGATTTTAGAAGCGGCCCAGCTCGCCGCCTACTTCTCTAAGGGACGGGATTCGGATAACGTCCCAGTCGACTACCTTCCCGTCAAGCGACTACGGAAACCCAATGGTGCTAAGCCCGGTTTCGTTACTTTCACGGGCCAGAAGACATTGCGGGTTACACCGAAGAAACTGAATAATTAGAATTCAACCAGTGAGCAATTATTTGTTTGCTGGTTTTTATTTTAGTTTTTTTGTTTTAATTTTAGTTAAAGTAAATAATATCTTCTAAGCCGACTCCATTATAAAAAGGCACCAGCCGGTGAACATTCCGGCTGGTGCCTGTCCTCATCATCAGCTGAGCTAGGAGTAAACCCGCTTAACCACTAACAATAAGGCTGTTTCTAGTACAAATGACGAAATCAACAGTAAACTTTCCATCGCAATCGCGCGCTCCTTTAACTTAATTACTATTTCAGTAACCGCTTTCAGCTTCTAGTATAGCACTTCCCCACAAAATGCGCGGACCAAACAGGCCCCTGAAACTATTTTCCGTTCCAAGGGCCTTGTTTAATTATAGTAAGTGCTGGTCTTCCATCAATTCGCCAATCCATTTTTTCTTGATTTTATTCAATAGCGGCTTTTTGATCATCTTTGGAATTGGTAAGTCAATGTCTTCAAGGGGCTTCTTATCGTTCATGTAGTACATTGCCCGCATTAGCTCACGGATATCGTAAATGGAGTTGAAGACTTCGGGTACTCCCCGGTCAACATTTAAGAGCGAGTATACGGCTTCCATTGCCGTCCGGACAGAGTATTCGGTTGTAAAGACCGTATCACGGGTCGGCGATTCGGCGAAGTTGCCGATAAAGGCAAGGTTGGCAGAACCTTCAGGAACGACCGCGGGACGGTCACCCTTAACCCGGGGCATGAAGTAGCTGGTAACAAATGGCATGTAAACCGGAACGGTATTAATTGACTCTTCCTTTGCCAGGTCATCAATTAACGCTTCCGGTACACCAAGGTGGTAGAGCCATTCCTTAGTAATTTCTTCCCCGGTGCAGTCAACAATCCGCTTTTTAATGTAGTTCCCCTCGGTATCTGAGTATAGGCCGTAAATCCAGACAATCGTTTCGTTTTCCTTTTGGCTCTTAAAGTGAGGTTGCCGGTGAATTGTCCAGCTCATCATCCAATTAGAGTCCGTTACCGTAATTATTCCACCGGTATTAACCTTTCCATCGTGGAGGTCCCGTTTGGTGAGCCGTTCAATGTAGGGTTCGACTTGAGGGTTCTTCACGGTTGCGGTGGCGGAAATAAACCAGCTGCGGTTGGGGATATTCTTGCAGAAAACATCGGGGTGACCAAATGCCGGTGACTGCTTTGCAATGTTTTCCCATAGCTTCCAGCTACCACCGAGGGCCCGCGTAGGTTGCGCAACTTGACGGTGACTGCCATAATTAGAACTTTCCGTAATTGACCCATTAGTAACAAAGACAAGGTCGTCATCAGTGAGCGCGATCGTTTTATCTGCGCCCCTTTGCTTTAGAACAATCTTCCGAGCGTGTTTCTCCCCATTTTTGGTGTCGACAAGGACATTTTGAACTTGGCTATCATATTCAAAGTTGACGTCGTGATCTTTAAGGTAAGCAAGGAGCGGCTTCGTCATTGATTCGTATTGGTTATACTTATTAAACTTGAGGGCGGTGAAATCAGGCAAGCCATCGATATGGTGGATAAAGCGCATCGCGTACCGGCGCATCTCCGCCAATGAGTGCCACTTTTCAAAGGCAAACATGGTTGACCAGTAAATCCAGAAGTTGCTTTCAAAGAATTCGTCAGAGAAGTAGTCGCCAATTGTCTGGTTCCCCAGCTGATCTTCGGGAGTAAGGATTAACTTCATGAGCTCCTTGGTAGACTTGCCAAGAAGGTACTTCCCGTCCGTTGGCACCTCATTTCCCCGCTTGTAGGTTAACCGGCAGTTGGAACTATTTGGATCATCCTTATCCAACCAGTAGTATTCGTCGAGGTAGGATGCGCCTGGCACTTCCAGTGAAGGAATTGACCGGTACATGTCCCACATACATTCAAAATGGTTTTCCATTTCACGCCCGCCGCGGGTTACAAAGCCAACGTCTGGGCGGTCTTGACCATCCAATGAACCCCCGGCAACCGGGAGCTCTTCGAAGATGTGAATGTTTTTTCCCGGCATCTGGGCATCCCGAATCAAAAAGACGGCTGCGGATAACCCGGCAAGACCGGCGCCAACGATATAGGCATGCTTGTTATCTACGCCAGCTGGTTTACGTGGTCGAGCAAAGGCTTCGTAGTTTCCGTTAGAATAATACATAAGAATGTCTCCTTCCTGTAACAAGCACCAACTCTTATACTATATATTATAGCGCTTTCATCGCGCTCTTTCCCAGAAAATAAAATCGCTGAATGCTGACTGGGTGACGTAGTCTTTTAGCCCTAGTAGTACAAAAAAGGTCCCCAGTACCTGGCAAGGCCAAGCACTGAAGACCTGATTATAGAAATAACGGCGCGGTGACGGGAAAGCCGGCAGAACTCATACTTAGTGCCTGCCTTGTACTGCGCTCTTACTTTAGGAAGTGGAGCTGGGCTCCAATAACTTTGTTTGCCGTCGGTACACCATCGGCCACGTGCAGGGCCTTAAAAGGAAAGCTCGGCTGGTACAGTGCAGTGCCCATCGTCGCTTCCCGCTTCAGAAAGGCGTTGATTTGTTCATCATTCACCTGTCCAGTCACAATCCGGGTAAAAATACCCGTTAAATCCAGCTGGAGCGCTTTGGAAAGAAAGGCCAACTCCGGAAGCGGCATCTCCTGGATTCCACGTTTAACGTAATTACCTCCTGGCTCTTGTTCAAAAAGCACCTGGTACAGTCCCGGATGGTCCTCCTCTAGCACGTTGGCAAGTCCCTGTTCGGTCAACTGCTGATTAAGTGAACCATCGACTTCCGCCGGGTATTGGACCACAGTCGGTCCCAATTCGGGATGAGCAGCGTGGATATTGCTGGTCGAGCCCAGCGGATAAGCATACTTGCCATCATAGAGAAAATTGGTGGCCAAAAGACGCTGGTCAGCACAGGTCAGCTGGGAGCGGCTGGTATCTGGAATCACGACCACCCGACCGCTGATTTCACTCTTCGCCAACGCGTTTAAGAGTTCGGTATAGCTAGCCGGGACAAAGAGGAAACGGGGCTGTTCAATGCGAACGATTTGAAGAATGTTTTCCGCGGTTGCCGGCTCCAGGTAGCGTTTATCGGCCAATGAATAGCTGAGGTTAACTGAACTGGGGTTGGAATTAACGACAATCGTGTGAAAGCCATCCGCATGTAGCTGCCGCATCATCATCGCCACGAAGTAGTCCCCGGCATTGCTCAAACCCAGCCGCAAGCCGCCGGTGCCAACAACCAGCGCACTAGGTTGCGCAGTCTTTCGAACCTCGTTTTCATCTTCAAAGGCAGCGTAAAAGCTATGCGTGTGCTGAGTAAATTCGCCCCCCGACGGCTCAATTTCTTTGTACTTAGCCATCAGCTGGTGGTCTTCCGCCATTTGGTAAACCTGCCCAGGGGTTGTCTCCCAGAGGTGGGCAATCAGCTGGTTGCTCAGGCCATAATACTTCGCCTCCGCCAGCATTGGCTCCTTCTGACGGTGTTCAATCACGTCTTCAATCAGCAGCCGCATCCGGTTAATCTGGTCAAAGTAAAAGGGATCAATCTTGGTCATTTCGGTTAGTTCCTCAACCGAATAGCCCCGGCGCATTGCCTCAATCAGGGTAAACAGCCGCCCTGCTTCAGGGTGAACTAACTTAACTACCAGCTCATCATCAGATAGCTTTTCCTGTTCATGCAGACGGGCGTCAGTCGACTTGCGGTAGGTCGCCTCAATGGCCTTAAAGACCGCCTCAATCGGACTCCGCCCTACACCAAAGGCCGTTCCTACCGACTTCTTTTCGGTCGCCAGTTGACGGTCGGCTTCGGGAAGTTCATGAAAGCCCCACAGGGGAACCCGGGCGGCAATATGGTCCATCGTTGGTTCTACGAGTGCCGCATGGTGAATGTAATCCGTCCCGAGGTCAATATCCCGTAGTAGTTTCCCAGCATACAGCTGCACGCAGACCTTCGCAATCGGGTAGCCGGTCGACTGGGCAACGAAGGAGGTCATCCGGTCAAAGTACGGACTGTTCTTAATAACGTAAAAACGGTCGTTAGCGGGATTTAGGGCAAACTGGACGTGGTTAACCCCAACGATCCGCAGTTTCCGGGTAATTGCAAAGGCGGTATCACGCATATCTTGAATTTGCCGGTCGAGCAGCGTTTGTGGCGGGTTAAAAGCAATCGAGTCCCCGGCGTGAATCCCAATCGGGTCCATGTCCTCAACCATTGCCAGCATCATCATCGTCCCAGACTGGTCGCGTTGAACCATGACCTCAATTTCCTTATACCCGGCCAGGCTTTGCTGGACCAGGACCTGCTCAGCCCGCGACTGTTTTAGACACCTTTGCACGGCCGTCACTAGTTCCCGCCGATCATGAACAATTCGCCTGGTACTGCTGCTCTTCGGCAGGACAGACCGGATGATGACTGGGTAGCCAAGGCGGTTAGCTTCCTGCAGGGCGTCCTGGTAATTATTGACGGTTGCGATTGACTTCATCGGGGCGTCCATTGAATGGAGGGTCCGGCTGAGCAAGACCGGATTATTGATTTGGTGAATCGTCGCCTCTGGAATTCCGAGCAGCCGAATCCCCTTTTCCCGCAGAACCCCCTTGTCCATCAGCTTTTGGGTCAGCTCAAACGCCCGCCGGTTACCCAGGGTTGGCAAAATTGCATGGGGCTTGTAGCGGTTGATAACCGCCATTAGGTTATCAACGGTTAGGGCTTCGACACACGAATGGTCAATGACGTCATGGCTTTCAAGGCTTACCGAAAAGGGATTATCATCGATAAAGATTGTGTGAATTCCCAGTTTCTTAAACTCGGTCGCTACCTGAAAGGTGGCCGCGTCGACCTCATCCCCATGCTGGATATCGTTAGCCCCCGCACCGATAATTAAGACTGAGTGCACATCACTTTCCATCAGCGCTGGGCCTCCTTTCGGTTCATTACGTCAATAAATTCGTCAAACAGTGCGTTGGTCTCATCAGGACCCGGTGCCCCATCTGGGAAGAACTGGACGGAAAAGGCCGGATATTCCCGGTGCCGCAAGCCCTGAATGCTATTGTCCAACATATCGATATAAGTGACGAAGAGCTTGGTCCGGTCAACGGTCGTCGGATCAACCTGGAAGCCCCCGCCCTGGGTCGCGTAAACGATGTGGTCAGTGATCACTTCCCGGAGCGGGTGGTTCATCCCATGATGCTCGACCGGCTGACGGTTAACCTGCGCACCGTTCGCCATTGCAAACAGTTCGTGCCCCAGACCAATAGCAAATAGCGGCACCCGTTCCTCAACTTCCCGAATCGTTTGCAGGATGGAACTATTAAGGCGGTTCGGGTCCCCCGGCCCGGTTGACAGGACGACCCCGTCTGGATCTAAGCGAAGAATTTCGTCGGTCGTCGCCGTGTACGGTAATACGGTAACGTTACACTTGCGACGGCTCAGTTGGCGCAGGACACCGTTCTTGAGTCCAAAGTCGACCACGACGACGCTCTTCCCCACTCCCGGATTTGGGTAGGGCTTGGGCGTTGCTACCTGGGCGACCTGCTGACTGGTGAGCACGGTCGCGTGCAGCTGGTCAAAGGCGTGATCATCTGGCACGGGGACAATGCTCCCCTTGAGCGGTTTGCCCGCCGCCCGGAGCTTATGGACGATTGCCCGGGTATCAATATTGGTGATTCCCGGGATATTCATCTGCTTCAGATACTGATCCAGGGTCAGACGGCGCACGTTATTAGTAGCCACATTGGAAAGGGAGCGGACAACGACCCCCTTAATCGTTGGCACAATTGTTTCATAAATATTCCGTTGAATCCCGGTACTGCCAATATTCGGCTGGGTAAACACCAGCAGCTGGTTATTGTAAATCTGGTTAGTAATAATTTCCTGGTAACCGGTCATGCTGGTGTTAAAAACTACCTCGCCAAACGTGACCGCTGGAGCCCCAAAGCCTTCGCCGGCAAAAACCGTGCCATCTTCAAAAATCAGGTAACGTGCTGCCATTGAATGTCCCTCCCTGTCATTGCTTGCTCATTAATTCACTCATATTATTATAAACGAATTTTCGCCGACTGTTAATTAGAATCCGTTTTTTTCAGCTTGTCTAGCATCTGCTGGAAATATTCCGGCAACGGTGCCGTAAAGACCAGATCTTTCCCGGTTCGTGGGTGTTTAAACCCGAGGAGCCGTGCGTGCAGGTACTGTCCCCGGCCAGGCAAGGTCTTCCGTGGTCCGTACAGGGGGTCACCGGCCAGCGGGTGTCCGATTGACTTCATATGAACCCGGATTTGGTGGGTTCGGCCAGTTTCAAGACGGCAGGAAACCAGGGTGTAGTGACGGAAGCGGCGAAGAACCTTGAAATGGGTGACTGCGTGTCGCCCGTCACTCACAACCGCCTGTTTCTTGCGGTCCTTTTTTGAGCGACCGATGGGGGCGTCGATTGTCCCCGCATCCTGCTTAATGACCCCGTGGACCAGGGCCACATATTCCCGCTGGTTGGTTTTAGCCTTCAGCTGAGCCGCTAGCGAGCGGTGAGCCAAGTCATTTTTGGCAACCATCAGCAGGCCCGAGGTATCCTTATCGATCCGGTGAACGATTCCGGGACGAAATTCACCATTAATAGTTGAAAGCGGGCTATGATATAGCAAGGCATTAACCAGGGTATGATCCGGGTGCCCGGGGGCCGGATGGACGACCATCCCCTGGGGCTTATTCACGACGATGACATCATCATCTTCATACACAATGTCAAGGGGTATCTTTTCCGGTGTCAGGTCAACTTTCTGGGGTGCCTCGGGTTCAATTACGACCTGGTCCCCGACCGCCAGTTTATACTTAGGCTTGACCGGTTGACCATTAACGCGGACGTTTCCGTCCACAATCCACTTTTGCAGGTGGGAACGGGAAAATTGATTAAACTGGTGAGCGAGGACCTTATCAATCCGCCTCGTCAGCGTATCATCTACTGTTAGTTTGAGTGTATCTGCCATCTAATCTTCCTCCCGCACGACGATTACCAATAACCAGAGAACCCCGACCGTCAAACAGCAGTCAGCAAGGTTAAAGACCGGGAAGTTAATAAATAGCAGCTCAAACATATCGACCACGTAGCCATTTTGCAGGCGGTCGATGAAGTTGCCGATCGTTCCGGCAATAATCAGACACAGGGGCGCCAGTAAGCGTGGCTGCCGGCGCCACCGCCAGGCAAAGAATAGTTCTGCCAATAGTGCAACCACGGTGATGACCGTAAAAAGCCACTGCTGCCCTGCCAAAATGCTCCAGGCAGCCCCATCATTATGCAGGTTGGTTAACGCAACAAGGTTACCAAGAAATGGCTGACTGGCACCCAGGGCAATGTGAGCAACCACCCAGTGCTTAACCAGCTGGTCAGCAACTATCAGGATAACCGTTAGCAGCAAAGCTCCGAGTACTGGCACGACTAATTCTCCCTTTCCTGTTGTTTGATAAGTGCCTGCAAGCGGCGCACCGCTTTATTACTGAAGGTAAAATTCAAGACCTCCCCATTAACTGTCATTGTGACGGTATGTTTAGTAAAATGGGGTTGGCGAATATCAGCCAGGGGAATTACCAGGTAGTCCCGTTGTAAGAGCCGGCTAAAAGTCAGCTTGGTCGGGGTGACCAAGACGGTGCGCCGTTTGATTTCCAAGAAGGTTAAAATTGCAAAGAGGGCAAACAGGATGGCCGTCAGCCACTGAAAGTGAGTAATTTCCAACCAGATCACCAGACCGGCGACGAAAATCAAGAAGGTCCATGACCAGCTGATAATGGCTCCGGTCAAATCAGGCTGATAGAAATAGCGGGTTTCTTCTTCCATTATGTAATCAAGTTCCTTTCAATCTGAGGTGATTTTGAATGATCAAACTATATACTGACGCGGCAACCAAAGGCAATCCGGGGCCGACGGGTCTGGGGGCCCTAGTGCTCGCCGACCACCAGCAATTTCAGCTAACGTCAACGGTTGCCAACTGTGACAACCACCAGGGAGAATTCGCGGCAGCCGAATTTGGCTTCCACTACCTCCTCCAGCACTTTCCTACCGCGCAAACAATCCTATTTTACACTGACAGCCGCCTGCTGAGTGACGCCATCGGTAAAAATTATACAAAACATTACCAAGCTGAGCTGGACCGGCTGAATGCCCTGCTCAACCGCTTTCCCACCGTGGTGACCCAGTGGATTCCGGACGCCCAAAATCAGGGTGCCCATCACTTAGCAAACCAGGCTCTGCAATCAGTAGAATGAACTCCTCCAGTATAACAAAAAGCTGTGCTGGTGTCCCTAGTAGTTCCTTGGCGATGCTCCTATAATAGATATACGTAATAAGGAGGAATTTTAAATGAAAAAACAATCTACGACGATTATCTCAATTATCCTATTAATCATTATCGCTATCCTTGCCGTTGCTAATACGGCGCCCGTTGAGGTCAACCTGCTCTTCACCCGCTTCCAGAGCCCGTTGATTCTGCTGATCCTCGGTTGCTTCCTAATAGGGGCACTGATTATCTACCTCTTCTCGTTCTCTAACCACCTGAAACAGGGGAAGGAACTCAAAACACTCCGGGCCAGCAAAGCCGATCCGCAGAAAGTTGCTAAGCTGGAAAAACAAGTTCAAGAACTGTTGAAAGAAAACGCCGCCCTCAAGTCCGCCAATGCCAACTTGAACAAGGACCAGCAAAAAAACGCTGCCGATAATTCAGCAAAGTAAGCTAAGTGCCCCCATCTGCCCTTCACAGCCGGTGCGGGTCCTTGCCGTTTCACCCTTATATCCTTCACGTCCCTGTCGACGCGCAGCTAGTCTTTAGAAAGCACAAAGAGGGCTTCAGAGTTCGGTTTTGCCGAGCACTGAAGCCCCTTTGCTATATTAACGTTTCTTTTTGCCCCAGTATTGGAAAAGATCAGTCCGCAGGGCACCATTGTATAACTTCCGCCGCTTGGTAGCCGGCGCACCATAGTACTTTTCAAACTCCAGGTCGGCGGTCAGGATGTACTTGCTCCAGGTCGGCATTGGCCGGTAGATGTCCCCCATCTGCCGGTACAGCTCGTGGACTGCCTCGTGATCGGAAAGCCGCTCCCCGTACGGCGGGTTGGCAACGATCACCCCGTTAATCTTATCGGTATGCCAGTCCTTGACCGCCAGTTGCTTGAAAGTAATGTCATGGGTCAAGCCAGCGGCCCGGCAGTTTTCCTGGGCGATGTCAATCATGTTCTGGTCAATATCGTATCCGTGGATATCCAGTTCAACGTCGTAATCAGCCTGAGCATCAGCCTCATCGCGGACCTCGTCACTAAGTCCCGCCGGCGTCAAGTTTGTCCACTGCTCACAGGCAAAGCTTCGGTTAATTCCCGGAGCAATGTTGTGGCCAATCAAGGCCGCCTCTATCGGGATCGTCCCCGAACCACAAACAGGATCGACAAACGGGTTATCGGTAAACCAGTGGGCCAAAAGCACCAGGGCTGCAGCCATGTTTTCCTTTAATGGCGCGCCCCCCTTATTCCGCCGGTAGCCCCGTTTAAACAGGCTATCCCCCGTAGTATCCAGAGTCAGCATGACCTGGTCCTTGTTAATCGCTACTTCCAGCGGGTACAGGGCACCGGTTTCCGGCAGGCGGGTCCGCCGGTGGTAAACTTCGCTTAGCCGCTGGACAATCGCCTTTTTGACGATGGCTTGAACACTCGGCACGTTATGCAGCTGAGAGTGGTGACTCCGTCCTTCCACCGGAAATTCAGCGTCTACCGGCAGGAAACTTTCCCAGGGTAACGCCTTAGTCTGTTCAAACAGCTCATCGAAGGTGCGGGCCGTAAACTCACCCACAATAATTTTGACCCGGTCAGCTGTCCGCAGCCAGAGGTTCGTAGTCAGGATATCCTTCATGTCACCCTGGTAGCGCACCCGGCCATTCTCCACCTGGGTGTCATACCCCAGTCGACGGAGCTCCTTGCCGACCAGGGCCTCAATTCCCGCTGCTGCAGTTGCCATTAATTGATATTTTTGCAAAAGTATCTGCTCCTCTTCGTCGAAACTTCTGTTACCATTCTACCCGATTTCCGGCGAAAGCCAAAGCTAATATTGGTCCTCCTGCATGGCGGCCGGCCAGCCGTCAATTGACTGCCGGCTATCAAGGCTTTCCAATACCCGGACATCTGCCGGATCAATGGCAAAGTCATCAATATTAAAGTTATCAACCATGTGCTGGGGATTCAGTGTCTTCGGGATAACAACGATTCCCTCCTGAACCAAGAAGCGCAGGGTAACCTGGGCCGGCGTCTTGTGGTAACGGTCGGCCAGCTTAACTAGGGTTGGGTTATCCAAGAAGCCCCGCTGCCCCTCACCCAGTGGCGCGTACGATTCGTGGATCATTCCCCGACTGGTCAGATAGGCGTGCATCCGTTTTTGCTGCCAGTTGAGGTGGGTCTCGATCTGGTCGAGGGCCGGCATGACCGTGGCTCCGTCAATAATTGACTGTACCTGCTCAGCATTGAAGTTGCTCAATCCCAAGGCGCGCACCTTACCATCCCGGTAGGCGTCCTCAAGGGCCCGGTAGGTCTCGGCATCGTTCCCGGTCGGCCAGTGAATGATGACCAGGTCAAAGTAGTCATGGTTGAAGCGGCGCAGGGATTCATCAAGGCCCTGCTTGGTTGCCGCGTAGCCGCTGGTCTGCACCTTCGTCGTCACAAAGACCTGGTCCCGTGGCAAGCCGCTCTCGGTCAGCGCCTCACCAACTTCGGCCTCATTGCCATAGTATTGAGCTGTGTCGATCAGCCGGTAGCCCGTGCGCAATGCTCGTAAAACATTCTTAGTCGTTACCGTCGGGGCGGTCTGGTAAGTCCCATAGCCCACCATCGGCATGAAAATGCCATTGTTTAATTCTACTGTTTCCATTTTATGACCTCCAATTTATTCCCAATACTCTTCATACTTACGGGAGGCAGCGGTGCTAGCATCAGCCGAAGCTGGCGTTGGTTGCTGCTTCGTGGTGTCTACGTTCGGGACTGGCTCAGCAGCAATTTCATACGCTAGCCGGTCGTCACCGCGATAGTCGATCGTCACCTGCTTGCCAGAGAAAAACCATTCCTCAGCAAACTCGACGTAAAAGTCCACGCCACCCTGACTAACAGTGGCCACTGCTTGATCAGGCTGTTTAGCCTGGTAATTAATCCGCACTTGATTACCCTGTTTCTCCGCCCAGACAGCCACCTGGCTGCCCCTGGCGATTCCCCTTTGTTGGAGCCAGTCACTGGCCCGTTCAGTCACCACTAATTTCATCCCGTCCACTTCCTTTCATTATAAAAATAACATAATTTAAAAAAGAGGGTACAAAAAAGGGCCTAAACTCAGCCAAAAAAGTCGAGTTTAGGCCCTTGTCATTTGACATGTAACCGAGCTAGGCTTGCTTTTTATTAAGGCTCCCATTCCCGGTCCATTTTTTTACAAGGCGGTCGTTGAGAAGGAACGGTTCTCAAGCGCCCGTAGCAGGGCATCAACCGTATCTAACGCTGTCAGCAGCGGGATGTTGTGTTCGATTGCCGTCTGCCGGATGATAAAGCCGTCCGAGTTCTTCGCATAATCATGGCCCATCGTGTTGATAACCAGGTCGACCCGGTTATCCTTGAGCTTGTTGATGATGTTAACATCCCCATCATCCTCGCCAATCTTGCCGACCGTTTCGACGTGGAGGCCGTTTTCCTTCAGGAAGTCCGCGGTCCCCTTCGTTGCGAGAAGCCGGTAACCAATCAGGGCAAAGCGCTTCGCCAGTGGCAAAATCGTCTCCTTATCGTTATCTTCAATTGTCAGCAGGACGCTCCCGTTATCCGGCAGCTGCATCTTAGCCCCAGCAAAGGCCTTGTAGAGTGCCTTTGCGAAGGTCTGGTCGCTGCCCATTACCTCCCCCGTCGACTTCATCTCGGGGCCGAGGTAGGCATCAACGTCATCCAGCTTGTTGAAACTGAAGACCGGTGCCTTGACGTGAATCGTCTTGCTCTCTGGATAGAGGCCATCATGGTAGCCCTGGTCCGCCAAACTTTCCCCAAGGATTACCCGGGTTGCTACCTGGGCCATCTCAATTCCGGTAATCTTGCTCAGGAACGGCACCGTCCGGCTTGCCCGCGGGTTGACTTCCAAGACATAGGCCTCATGGTCGTGAATGATGAACTGGATATTCATAATTCCCCGGCACTTGAGGGCAATCGCCAGCTTCTTGGTGGCATCGACAATCTGCTGCTTGATGTCATCGTCAAAACTCTGTGGTGGGTAAACCGCCATTGAGTCTCCCGAGTGAACCCCCGCGTGTTCAATGTGCTCCATAATTCCTGGCAGGAGCACGTCCTGACCGTCACAGATGGCATCGACTTCACACTCCCGTCCTTCTAGGTAGGCATCAATCAGGATCGGGTGGTCGCTCGCCACGTCGGCGTTTTCCTTGAGGTATTGGCGGAGTTCATCTTCGTTATAAACGATTTCCATCGCCTTTCCCCCGAGGACGTAGCTCGGCCGAACTAACACTGGATAGCCAATTTGTTTAGCGGCGTCGATAACCCCCTGGTGGGTCGTGGCGGTCAGACCAACCGGTTGCTTTAAGTCAAGCTGCTTGATAATCTCATCGAAAATCCGCCGGTCCTCAGCAGCGTCAAGGTCCTTGACACTGGTCCCCAGGATCCGGACACCGTTTTTCTCCAAGCTGGCCGCCAGGTTGATTGCCGTCTGACCACCGAACTGAACGATGACCCCTTCCGGCTGTTCAAGGTCGACCACATTCATAACGTCTTCAAGTGTCAGTGGTTCAAAGTAGAGCTTATCCGAAATGGAAAAGTCAGTTGAGACCGTTTCGGGATTCGAATTCATGACGATAGCTTCGTAGCCCAGTGCCTGCAAGGCCTTAACACAGTGAACGGTGGCGTAGTCAAATTCGACCCCCTGTCCAATCCGAATCGGGCCAGACCCGATGACCAGGACTGACTTCTTATCCGTCCGCTGGCTTTCGTTTTCCCGGTCGTAGGTACTGTAAAAGTATGGGGTTGCCGACTCAAACTCGGCGGCACAGGTATCAACCATCTTGTAGACCGGCACAATCCCGTTAGCCTTGCGCAAGTCCCGCACTGCCGCCGGAGTCGTTTCCCAAAGCCGGGCAATTGTTGGGTCACTAAAGCCGTACTTTTTGGCCTGTCGCAGGGTGGCGACATCGTTTGGCTGGTCCTTGATTGCCTGCTCCAGTTCAACCAGGTGGGCCACGATATCAAGAAAGTAGTCGTTAATCTTAGTCAGCTCGTGCACGTCGTCAATACTGTAACCGCGGCGGAAGGCTTCGGCAATGTAGAAGAGACGATCATCCTCCGCATGAACCAGCTTGTCCTCCAAGGCGGTATCGGTCGCCGCATGGGCCGGCGCAGAGTACAGGTCCTTTTCGTCAATTTCCAAGGAGCGAACGGCCTTTTGGAGGGCTTCCTCGGCGGTCCGACCAATTGCCATGACCTCCCCGGTCGCTTTCATTTGACTGCCCAGTCGGCGGTCGGCCCGGGTGAACTTGTCAAACGGCCAGCGGGGAATCTTGCAGACTACGTAGTCGAGGGCCGGCTCAAATTCGGCGTAGGTCGTGCCGGTAACCGGGTTCTTGATTTCATCCAGCGTCAGGCCAACCGCAATCTTTGCCGCCATCTTAGCAATTGGGTAGCCCGTAGCCTTGGAGGCTAGGGCCGATGACCGGGAGACCCGGGGGTTGACTTCGATCACGTCGTAGTGGTAGCTGTTGGGGTCAAGGGCCAGTTGAACGTTACAGCCCCCCTCAATCTTCAGGGCGCGAATCAGCTTGAGGGCACAGTCCCGCAGCATCTGGTAATCACGGTCGGAGAGGGTCTGGCTCGGTGCAAAGACAATCGAATCCCCGGTGTGGATGCCGACCGGGTCGAAGTTTTCCATGCAGCAGACTACCATCGCGTTGTCAGCGGCGTCCCGCATTACTTCAAACTCGACTTCCTTGTAACCGGCGATTGACTTTTCAATCAAACACTGGGTTGCTGGCGATAAGTCCAACCCGTTGGCCGAAATCGTCCGCAATTCCTCATCACTGTGGCACATTCCACCACCGGTGCCACCCATGGTAAAGGCAGGCCGGACAATGACCGGGTAACCGATCTGGTGAGCAAACGCCAGCGCTTCGTCAACCGTTTCAACCGTTTGGGAAGCCGGAACCGGTTCGCCAAGACGCTGCATCAGTTCCTTAAACTTTTCCCGGTCTTCGGCCTCATCGATTGAGGCCAGCTTGGTCCCCAGCAGTTGGATGCCGAGTTCATCCAACAGGCCGGTCTTTGACAAGGCTACCGCCAGGTTTAAGCCAATCTGCCCACCTAGGGTCGGCAGGATGGCATCCGGGTACTCCTTGCGAATGATCCGGGAAACGGACTCGACCGTCAGCGGTTCGATGTAAACGTGATCGGCAATTTCATTGTCGGTCATGATCGTTGCCGGGTTGGAGTTCACCAGGACGGTCTCATAACCTTCTTCCCGCAAGGCCAGGCACGCCTGAGTTCCTGAATAATCAAACTCTGCGGCCTGTCCAATGATAATCGGGCCAGAACCAATCACTAAAATTTTATGAATATCCGTGCGTTTAGGCATTCGTCCGTTCACTCCTTTGCTGGTCTACCATGCTAATGAAATCGTCAAATAGGCTATCGGCGTCGTGAGGACCGGGAGCCGCGTCCGGGTGGAACTGGACGGAGAAGGCTGGATACTGCTTGTGGCGCAGGCCCTCAACCGTCCCATCATTGACCTCCATGTGGGTAACCAGCAGCTTTTTCGCGTCCACCGAAGCTGGGTCCACGGCATAACCATGGTTTTGGGAGGTAAAGTCGATTTCGCCAGTGGCAATGTTGCGAACCGGGTGGTTGAAGCCCCGGTGGCCGAACTTCATCTTGTAAGTCTTAGCACCGTTCGCCAGTGCGAAAACCTGGTGCCCCATGCAGATGCCAAACAGCGGCAGGTGCTTTTCCACCTCAGCCACCATCTTGGCCGCCGCTTGCATTTCTTCTGGGTCACCGGGCCCGTTGCTCAGCAAAATGCCGTCCGGCTTGAGGTTGAGAATTTCTTCGGCCGTCGCGGTATATGGCAGGACGATCACGTTGCATTCCCGTTCTGCTAGTTCCCGGAGGATACTGTGCTTGATTCCGAAGTCGATGACGACGATGTTGCGCTTCGTTCCCGGGTTCGGGTACGGCGACTTGGTCGAAACTTGGCTGATGATGTTAGCCGTTGGTGCCGCTGTCTGGAGTTTTTTAACGATGTCTTCCAGATTGGCCACACTGTCAACAATGGCACCGCGCAGGGTCCCGTGATGGCGGAGCTTCCGCACTAGTTCCCGGGTGTCAATCCCCTGGATACCCGGAATGCTGCGGTGGCTGAGGAAGTGCGGTAAAGTATCCTGCATCCGCCAGTTGCTTGGCCGCCGAGCAACCTGGTGGCAGATCACACCTTTAATTTGCGGTTCCAGGGATTCATAATCATCGAGGTTAACCCCGTAGTTGCCAATCAGCGGGTTGGTAAACACCAGGATCTGGTTGGCATAGGACTGATCCGTGATCGCCTCTTGGTAACCCGTCATCCCCGTGGTGAAGACCACCTCACCGAGGGTTGACCGGTCAGCGCCAAAGGCTTCCCCGGCGTAAACACTGCCGTCTTCTAATACTAGGTAGCGTTCCATCATTAATCTTCCTTTCGTTCATAAACTACTTGACCATCGACTAGGGTCATGACCGTCGCCCCGTAAACGCGATCACCGGTAAACGGCGTGTTAATGCCCTTAGACTGGTAGTCTTCCTGCTTGATTTCACTTTCGTGTTCCAGGTCAAAGATTGCGATGTCGGCAGGCTTTCCTGGTTCCAGGTGCCCCGCCTGATTCAAGCCAAACAGGTCTGCCGGTTTCGCCGTCAGCAGGTCCAGGAGCTTTGTTAAGCTGCAAATGCCGGTTTTGACCAGCTTCGTGTACAATTCACAGAATGCAGTCTCGCTCCCGGTAATCCCGTTAGCCGCCTTGGTAAAGTCGCCCGGCTTGTCGTCAACGGTGTGGGGAGCATGGTCGGTCGCAATCATGTCAACCGTCCCGTCCAGTAGCCCCTGAAGTAACGCCTGCCGATCTTCCTCACTGCGCAACGGCGGGTTCATCTTATAGTTACTATCGCCGGCCGGAATGTCTTTGTCGGCCAGCAGCAGGTGGTGGGGAGAGGCCTCACAGGTAACGTTCACCCCCTGCTGCTTGGCAAAGCTGATCATGGCAATGCTTTCCTTCGTGGAAACGTGGCAGACGTGGTAGTGAACGCCAGTCGCCTTGGCAAGTACCAGGTCCCGGGCCACCTGGGCTGATTCAGACACGCTCGGTGCACCCGGCACGCCCAATTCACGGGATCGTTTGCCCTCGTTCATCACTCCACCGAAAAGGAGGGAGTTGTCTTCGACGTGGGCTGCTAGTGGCAATCCCGCGGCGGCTGCGCCCTGCATTGCCTTGTACATTGTTCCGGCGGTTTGCACCCCGCTGCCGTCATTAGACACAGCAAAGGCGCCGGCTTCCTTAATGCCGGCAAAGTCAACGAGCTGGTCGCCGCTCCGCCCGGTCGTAATCGTAGCGTACTGGTCAATGTGAACCAGTCCTTCTTCCTGGTTGCGTTTGACCATTTCCGCAACTCGTTCCGGCGTATCCGGTGCCGGTTCAACGTTTGGCATCGCACCAACTGTCGTAAAGCCACCGTGCGCCGCCGCGGCAGAACCGGTCTTAATCGTTTCCTTCTGGGTCTGACCGGGGTCGCGGTAGTGAACGTGGACATCGACCAGGCCCGGTGCAACCAGTTTGCCGCTAGCATTAATTACCCGGCCAACCTCATCACCGAGGTCGCCAAGGTCGCCGAGCGTCTGAATCTGACCATCATCGATCAATACATCGGTTTTCACTAATTGACCGTTAGTATATACAGTCCCGTTTTGAATTAAGGTTTTCATTATTGCAGACCTCCTAGGTGCCGTCCCCGTACTACTGCTTCTAACATCGCCATCCGCATGAAGACACCATTTTGCATCTGCTTGAAGAAGGCTGACTTTGGTGCTTCCACCAGGTCCCCCGCCAGCTCAACGTCGTGGTTAATCGGACCCGGGTGCATAATTAAACAGTCATCCTTCAGACGGTCGTAACGATCGTGGTTGATACCGTACTGTTGATGGTACTTAGCGGCGTCGAAACTTGTTTCGTTAGCATCCCCGGCGTGCCGTTCGTGCTGAACCCGGAGGAGCATCATTACATCAACCTGGTCAACTAACTCGTCTACCGACAGGTACTTGCCATACTTGTCGAAGCGGTGGTCATACCAGTAATCTGGACCGGAGAAGTACACCTCCGCACCGAGACGAGTGAGGATTTCCATGTTCGACCGGGCCACCCGGGAATTGGTGATGTCCCCGACAATAGCAACCTTCAAACCGTTAAAGTGACCGAAGTGCTCATGGATGGTCATCATATCCAAAAGACTTTGCGAAGGGTGCTGACCACTGCCGTCACCGGCATTGACAATTCCTAAGTTCAAATGCTGACCCGCAGCCGGGTTAATCAGCGGTTCGTAGTAGGCATTTTCGCTGGCCCGGATGACGGACAGGTCCACGCCCAGGGCATTCATGACCAGGCAGGTATCGTAGAGGGTCTCCCCCTTGCTCATTGACGAATGGGCCGCGTCAAACGGAATTTCCGTCAGTCCCAGCTTTTTCTCGGCCATCGCAAAACTGGTGTGGGTCCGGGTTGAATTCTCAAAGAACATGTTGGTGACATAGACCGGCTGGGCCAGTGTCGGCGTTGCGCCCCCCTGCTTAAAATATTCGGCCCGGTTAATCAGGGCGTTGATCTGGTCAACGGTTAATTTTTCAACACTTACGAAATGTGGTAATTGAACAAGTTCTGTCATTATGATTCTCCTTATACTAAAAAAGCCTGGGGCAATTGCTCCGGGCGTACTGGTCGCTAGTTTTCTCGCTAGCGTAGATACCATGACGCCCTCTCTGGAGCAGAATTAATGGTTGCTATTTAATTAGTTCGACCTTATCCTGGTCATCAATTTCGGTCATGTTAACCCTGACCGCCTCACTATTCGCCGTCGGGACATTTTTACCAACGAAGTCCGGCCGAATCGGCATCTCCCGGTGCCCCCGGTCAATCAGGACTGCAATCTGGACTGTTTGTGGCCGACCCTGGTCCATGATGGCATCCATGGCTGCCCGCATTGTCCGGCCGGTGTAAAAAACATCATCTACAAGGATCACCCGCTGGTCGTCAATCGAAACTGGCAAGGCTCCTTCTACATGGCTCTGACTTTGCGCTGCCTGACTAGGCTGGTCATCACGGTAGCCGGTAATGTCCAGGGCAATTACTGGAACCGTTGCCCCTTCGAGCTTCTTCATCTGCTCAGCGATTCGCTGGGCGATAAACTCGCCGCGGGTCTTGATGCCAATCAGGACTAGCTGGTTAGTACCCTTGTTCTTTTCGATAATCTCGTAGGTGATCCGGGTCAACGCCCGCTTCATCGCCATTGCATTGATAATCTGCTTATTCATAAACACACCTCTTTCTGCAATGCCCCAAAAGAAAAGCCCCTAGACTCATCCGTGTAGTCTAGGGGCTCCAATACCAAACAACTGGTATTCTCGTATTTTTAGCCGCACCTTACTAGCCTCACGGGACTAACTTAAAGGACATCGATTGTCTATAAAGATACCAGCTTTTAAGAAAATGTCAAGACGATCTGGAATTTTATTCTGAATGCTACATAAGATAACGTGCTTTCCACAAAAAAAGCCCGGCAGAACCGGGCACCTGTTTGCAAGAATCTGTAGGCCATGTTTTGTCGTAGGGCCACCACCAGGCAATGGCCACCCCGAGGCAATCATCTATCTCAGAGCAAAAGCTCTCCCCTGGAATCGCTTCAATTTGCTATCCAAAGCTCCCCTACCGTAGTTTGGGTTTACCGCTTGAGGGGTTTACCGCGTTCCACCAGCTGGGTTTCCCCAACTGTATCGTCACTGTGGCACTTTTCAGGAATACTCGGGCATAGTAAAACCGTAGCCGTTTTTTCCGCCGTCACCGGACCAGCCGGTGCCCCACCTTATTTTTTCAGCGAGCACAAACACTACAGGCATCGCAGCCTGTGCGAGCATGGACCTTCCTAACACAACAATAGCTGTGCTCAATCACCCAAGACTTGCAAGTAAATATTATAAACTTTTACCGCGCACTAAAGCAAGTGTGAATCTTCGTTATTGTTATTTTCCCCACCGAGTTGGGAGCCAAAGACCCGCCGTTCCAGGTTGGATAAGCGTTTGAGGATATCCATATTGGTAGCGGATGATACCGGCTGCCGGCTAGCAGACCGACTCGGCATCGAAGAGCCCACCTCGACCTGGCGGCTTAATTCGTCAACCTTCGCTTTGAGCCGTTCGTTCTCGTCGTTCAAGCGGTCAACTTCCTTGTTGTAGGCGTCGTAGTCCTTAATCACATTGTCGAGGAACTCGTCCACATCAGCCATGTCATAGCCCTTACCAATGCTCTTTTCTTTAAACTGCTTGTGCAGGATGTCCTGCGGCGTGTAATTAATACTATCCAACCTTAAACACCTCAATCTTTAGTTTGCGTAATACACTAATAATGGTAACAAATTTAGCTTCGATTGCAAGGGCCAATTAGTAATCCTGTTCAGCCAGCTTCCGCTCCCGTTGCTCTTCGCCCCACTCGATTGCTGCTTCCTGCAGTTCATCAAAGTCCACGAGGTCGACCGGGTAGTCTCGCTGGTCACCGTACTTTTGGGCCAGTTCGTAATCGTACTTTGGCTTGCCCGGATGATCCGGGTCGTACACCATCAGCATGCTGTCCGTGTGGTCCAACATAAAGCGCTGGTACAAGCGGAGCTGCTCCGGTGACTCATAAGGTTTAGTCGTCACCTCGCGGGCAAAGTCAACCCGATCACGCAGGTTTAACAGCCGGTCGCGGTTAGTGGCGTTCCACTGCTGACCAAAATCTGCAAACGGCAGCATCATCGCAACCTTTAACTGGCGAAAGCTCTTTTTAAGTTCTAGGGCCACCGCCGCTCCCCACTGCTCGACCCCGAGCTGGGGCCCGGTAATCACCCAGAATTCATCGTTATCCTCTTCTAACAGACTCGTCAGCCGTTGCGTAAGGACCCGCTTGACCACGGCTACTTTGGGGTCATCATCCTGAAAAGCATTTAATTCATAACTGCGGTAGCCTGTTAACCATAAACGACGCATAATTTCACCCCCGTAACTGTTCTGTATCAATCATTTTACATTTTTTCTGGTATAATATAATGCTAGTTAGGAGAGTGAGCAAATTGACTATTCACTATCCCAATGGTCAGCACCCTCACCAATCATATCACGCTAACCGGGATTTACCGACCCCCCACCAGTCGATTTACGCGAAGCGGGGGATGTCGTTGGAAGACGAAATCAACCATAGCAACCAATACTACCTTAGTCGGCACATCGCAGTTATTCATAAAAAACCGACGCCAATTCAGCTAGTCAAAGTTGACTACCCGAAACGCAGCGCCGCAGTCATTAAGGAGGCCTATTTCCGGCGTCCTTCTACCACCGACTACAATGGTATCTATAAGGGCTACTACATTGATTTTGACGCGAAGGAAACCCGTAACAAACGTTCCTTCCCACTCAAAAACTTCCATGAACACCAAATCCGGCATATGCAAGAGTGTGTGCGGCAGGGGGGCATTTGTTTTGCCTTCATCAAATTCACCGAATTGGACCTGGTATACCTTCTACCAGCCAGTACCCTGATCCGGTACTGGGATGCCCAAGCAAATGGTGGCCGCAAATCAATTCTGCTGACCGATATTCAGCAAGCGGGATTTCCTATTGACTACCAATTGAATCCGCGCTTACCATATCTTCAAGCAGTCGATCAGATTATCGCTGCAAAGAACAAAGGAGCCTATCATGTCGAATAACGAACAACCGACTCGCAGTTCCCGTCGGCAAACCGACGAAGAACGCGACGAGGAACAACGAAGCGGCGGTTTAGTTAAGAAGATTATCCTCTCAATTGTTGGGGTCGTCGTCTTGCTATTCGTCGCTGGTGCTGCCCTCTTCTTTTACTACGCGTCGAGCGCGCCTAAGATTAGTCAAAGCGAATTAGCTAGTCAGAATGGAACAACTATCTATGACAGCCAAAATCGGGTCATCTCCCGGCTGGGCCTGCAAAAGCGTGAATACGCCAAGGATAGCCAAGTTCCCACGACCTTAAAGCACGCGGTCGTTTCCATCGAGGATCGGCGCTTCTACAAGCACCACGGGGTTGACCCGATCCGAATCGTGGGCGCCGCGACCGCGAATATCTTTGGCCGTTCCGACGGGATGCAGGGTGGTAGTACCCTTACCCAGCAGCTGGTCAAATTATCCGTCTTCTCCACGGCGGCTTCAGACCGGACCTTTAAGCGCAAGGCCCAGGAAGCCTGGCTGGCAATCAACGTTGAACGGCACTTCAGCAAAAACCAGATCCTCGATTTCTACATTAATAAGGTTTACATGGGGAACGGGGTCTATGGGATGCAGACCGCGGCCCAGTATTACTACGGCAAGAACCTTAACCAGCTCAGCCTCTCTCAGCTGGCTCTGCTAGCGGGGATGCCCCAGTCACCGACCTACTACAACCCACTGTCTACTAACACCCAGGCCGCAACGCGCCGGCGGAACGAGGTCCTAAACGCGATGGTCCGGAGCAAGTACATCACTCAGGCCCAAGCGGACAAGGCCGCCCAAGAAAGCATTACCGCTGATCTGGATTCTAGTCACGGCAATACTTCTAATGGGGACGTTAATGTTGATGAAAAGGTCATTGACCCGTACATTAAGGAAGTGTTGGCCGACCTGCAATCTAAGGGCTACAACCCTTACAACGACGGTCTGCAAGTCCACACTAACATTGACCTGACTGCCCAAAAGCACCTCTACACCGCCGCTAACGATACCGTACCGTTCCAAAGTAACCAGATGCAGGCTGGTGTAGCGGTCACCGACCCGCATAACGGTCAAGTGGTCGCCATGCTTGGCGGTCGGCACACCGGAAACGTAGTTTATGGTCTGAACCGGGCCGTACAAACCAACCGGAGCTCTGGTTCGACTGCCAAGCCGTTAATGGATTATGGTCCGGCAATCGAGTACCTCCAGTGGCCGACCTTCAAGGCGGTTCAGGACACGAAGTTCTATTACCCAGGCACCAGCATTGCCCTTCACGACTTTGATAACAAGTACAAGGGAACGATGACGATGCGGGCGGCCCTCGTCCAATCACGGAACGTTCCCGCAATCCGGACACTGCAGGATGTGGGGATCAAACGGGCGACAACCTTCTTAAATGGTCTTGGTATTTCGCAAAAGAAGCCGTACACCCTGCAAAACGGGATTGGCCTCTACATCTCCCCATTACAAGTATCTGCAGCGTACGCGGCCTTTGCTAACGGTGGGACTTACTACGAACCATACTATATTTCTTCGATTACTACCCAGGACGGTAACGTCAAGCGCTTCAGCTCCAAGGGACACCAAGCAATGAACAAGGCCACTGCTTACATGATGACCGATATGCTCAAGGGCGTCTTCACTGATTCCCAGGGGTCTGGACGGGAAGCAAACATCAGTGGCGTTAACCAGGCCGGAAAGACCGGAACGACCAACTACCCTGGCGGCAACCAGTCTGGGGTCATGGATTCCTGGATGGCTGGTTACACCAAGAACTACTCGATTGCTGTCTGGACCGGTTATGACCGGCCACAGTCAGCCAGCCCGATTTCCGACACTTACACCAACTCCGCCCAGTGGTTATACAAGGACGAAATGCAGTACCTTGATAGCCGGAACCACGCCTCCAACTGGAAGATGCCAGACACGGTCGAAGCTGTCCGGGTCAATGGTAAACGTCAGTTGGTTATTAAGGATTCCAAGTGGGCCTTAGAGTACGCGGCAATTGATGATGACGGTGACGACAGCAGCAGTAGCAGCAGTGAAAGTCGTTCCTCATCACTTAGCAGTTCGATTGTTTCTTCGTCTTCAGTCTTTAGTAACAATCAGGAGCAAAACAGCTCCAGTCAGACGACCCAGTCGAGCAATGCTAACACAACTACGCCGGGTAACGGGAATGGTAATCAACAGCCAAATACACAACCCAGCAACGGGAATAATAATCAATAAGTACAATTACAATTAAGACTAATACAACGGCCCATGCCAGAACTACTTTTCTCTGGTATGGGCCGTTACTGTATCTAAGAGAGTGAGACGACGCGGAGCTTGCCTGTCGGAAGGATAGCTACGCCGCACTATTTGAACTGCCAGCCAGCTACTGCGCTATTGCATTTTTGTCTTTAAAACAGTAAAGGGAGCGAGACAGAAGTCGTTTACGACTTCGTTTTCGAGCCCCCGCGAGCACAAATAGGGCTTCGGAGTTCGGTTTTGCCGAACCCTGAAGCCCATTTGTGTACCGCGCTGTTCGCTTTTTATTAAAGTAATAGGACTTATGTCACAGCCCCTTTTAAGTTTCTTAAATGGAACAATCATACCTGAATCTTCCGACGGCCATCCTGCAAGAGGTAAATCGCGATCAGGACCAGGATAATCCCGATAATTTCCACCCAGTTCATGAAGAGGTGGAAGAAGATCACGCTCAACACCGAGGTAACGATTGGCTGCAGGGCATCCATAATGCTGACCACGTCCGATGGCGCAAAGTTCGTCGCGTGTAGCAGCAAGCCAAATGGCAGAATCGTTCCGAACAGGATTACCGTCCCCACTGATAACACGAGGGTCGTCGAGATGTGAGGCGGGTTGACCCACATTGGACGGTAAAGGTTAAACAGGACCCCGGCAATCATTGTCCCCCAGCCGAGGACAACCAATGGCGGGTTTTTGGCAACGGCCCGCTTCGGCAGAACAACATAGAAGGCGGCCGTGATTCCAGAACCCAGGCCCCACAACAGGGAAACCACTGGCAGCGACAGTGAATGCAGGTTACCCCGGGTAACGCACATTACAATCCCAATCATTGCCAAGGCAAAGGCAATGATGTCACTCCGGAGTGGCCGTTCCCGTAGGATAAAAATATCCCCGAGGACAATAAACAGCGGTGACAGGTACTGCAAAATCGTCGCCGCAGAGGCGTTCCCCGTCTGGACCGCATAGTAGAAAGTCAGCAGGTTCAGCATTAGGCCAAAGATTGCGTAGGCCACAACCGAAATAGCAGTTTCCTTTGTCTTAAAGACGTCAAAAGTTCGTTTTCCATAAATACAGAAGCTGATTGCCAGAAGAATCACCCCGGTAATCAGGGTCCGGGTCGAGAGCATCCAGGTTGCCGGAATGGCTAAGTTTTGCGAGATCAGCTGGAGCACCGTCCCGGAAATCCCCCACATAACGGAGGCGAGGGCCGCCCAGCCAATTCCTTTCATTACCTGCCGTGACAAATTACCATTATCCATTTTCATCCATCCCTTCTCTACTTCTACTCACCTAGTTTGTAAATTGGAATCTTGGGGCCACGTGGTTGTTTGCCTTTACCACTAGCAGCTGCTGACTGCCCCCGCTGTTCCTCAAACTGGCGTTCATGTTCCTCAATATCGTGCTGACTGCGCAAGCCCTGGTGAGCCCAGCTTTCCAGAACACGCTCCATATACTTCAGGTTGAGCGCGCTGTTCAGAACCGCCTGGCGTAAGGCCAGCTTGATCATTACCGGGCTATAACTATCCTTGTCCAGCCAGTCATTGACAATCTGCATTTCCATTGACGACAGGGGCCGGTTGAATTCGGCTTCCAACTGGTTAAAGGTCTTCATTCGTTCATTAGCTCCCGTATCATCTTTTTGCTGGTCAGCCTGCTGCTCATCATAAAGAACCAAGCGGTTGATCAGCGGCGTAAAGTCATACACCGCCTCTTCCTTGCCGTCCGCCTGACGTTGCATCTTCTGCTCCGCAAGACCGTTGATCATCATCTGGTGAAGCTGGTCAAACACCTGCACTTCGGACGTCCCCAGGTTTTTCGCTACTTGGCGGATATCGGGATTAGCCACCCCCTGGTCTTGGTACGACTTCAATTGTAAGTAGAGCACCAACTGCGAGGTCGTCAGCCCTAACTCCTTGTAATGGTGGAGCAGCAGGTTGCTGATTAGGGTTTCCCCTGCTGCCAGGTACCGCTGCAAGATATTTTCTGCCATTTAACACCCCTCCTAGATAAGAGGTTGGGAGAAAATATGGCTTTCTCCCAACCTCTTTGTGGTCTTATAGGTTATTAATCTCTTGAACATACTTCCCGGTCTTAAAATTGATCAGGTCATAGCACAGGCGGCCCTTCCCGTTACGGTAAGTGACTTCCCAGACAGCCTTATCGTTAAACAAGCCTGGCGCCACCTTGAGGATTTCGG
This sequence comes from Limosilactobacillus oris DSM 4864, assembly GCF_001434465.1. GTDB lineage: Bacteria > Bacillota > Bacilli > Lactobacillales > Lactobacillaceae > Limosilactobacillus > Limosilactobacillus oris. The sequence continues at coordinate 14,392 of NZ_AZGE01000001.1, read as the reverse complement.
CGGGATGCCGGCGTTGCCTGGTCATTGTCCGAACCTGTTGGGCAGATAAACCGTCCGCCTGCTTGAGCACCCGGATGTTGCCGCCTTTTTGCGGAACAATCACTAGGATCGACTGTCCCTGCTGGTTTTTGCCGGCTACCGTGTAGAAGGTACTCTCCCGGTTATAGATGTAAAACTTTTGCGGATCCTGGAGATGACCGTATTTTTCGGCCAGCTGGATGGCCTGCCGGCGAGCGGCCGCTCGTGGTTGGTTGCTGACTGCGTAAGTTACCCAGCCTACCAGCAAGATTACCAGAATTACCAGCAAAACATTGCGGACCCGTTTCCGAAACGAACCGCGGCTTTGCGCTTGTTGAACTTCACGTCGACTTTGCATTCTTGCTATCCCTTCCTCAGCTTCTGATGTCAATCTTTTAGATTATATCAAAAAATTAGCAACTAGCGCTAACTAATGATGCTTTTTAAGAAAATTATTAGCAGTCCGCACCAGCTGGTCGGTCGGCAGAATGGTAAGCGGGTAGTCCCGCTCCAAGTTTTTCATGATCGTCTGACCGTACCGACGGGTCAGGAGCCGCGGATCCAAGATTACCGCGACCCCGGTGTCCGTCTCGGTCCGGATGAGGCGGCCAATCCCCTGCCGGAGCCGCATCGTCGCTTTCGGCAGCTCAGACTGGTAGAAAGGATTCTTTCCCTGTCGTTTAAGCAGGCTATTGTAAGCCCGGTTCATAATTTCGTCGGGAGAATCAAACGGCAACCGGGTAATGATCAGGAGTTCCAGGGCCGTATCCGGCAAGTCAACACCCTCCCAGAAACTAGCGGCCCCAAGCAGCAGCGCGTTTTCTCCAGTTGAAAACTGCTTCAAGATTTTTTCTCGGCTGCCGGTGATTCCCTGGGCCAAAATATCACGCTGGTTAAACAGGTCGGTCTCGCGCAACTGTGAATAGACCTGGTCAACCATCAACAGGGAGTTGAAGAGGACCATCGTCTGACAGTTGCTGTCTTTGGTTAGGTCATAAATCGTCTGGGCCAGGTAGTGAACATAGTCCGCATTCTTCTGGTTGCCGGGCAGCGGAGCGTCCTTAGCAATCAGAACCTTAGAATGATGCTCGTAGTCGAATGGTGATGCAAAACGCTTGGTCGACGTTTCTCGCCGGTCTAGGTCTAACTGCTGGTATAAATACTGCGACCGGCTCGAACTAAAGAGGGTCGCGCCGACGAACAGCGGCTGGGCAAAGTACGGGTAGACCTGCTCAGTCAAGAAGTGGTTGACTGACAGGAGGCCCCCACGGAGAACCATCGTGCTGTGCTCGGCCGACTGACGGATCGTTAACCAAAACGCCGCCTCCTCACCTCGGTGGCGGAGGGTTTCGTTAAAACTGTTCAGGGTCGTGTCAGCATCCACGAGCGTCGTCAGCTGGCTCTGAAACTGGCTCATCAGGTAACGGTCACTCGGCAGCCACCGCCCCGCCTGCTGGCTAAAAATGTGGCGCAAGGCGGAGAAATGCAATTGCACGCTCCCCAGCGCTTGTTCCAGCTCCATCATTACCGGTCCGCCGATGTCGAGCAGTTGCTCCAACTGTTTGTTTACCAACGGCTGCTCGATCAGCTCGTTGTCCGTACTCGTAGTCGACTGCTGCATAAACTGACGGTAAAGTGCCTGTTGAAACTGGTTAACGGCCTCGCTGACGTGATGCAGGTCCTCCCGGAGCAATTCAACATTGTAGCTCCCCAGGGGGTGGTCGGCGAAAATGTTGACCAGATTGCGCTCACTACCATTACTTACTAGGCCATCCAAAATATGAACGGCCGCCCTGATCTGCTGAAAGTTAAATTGCCGCCGTGATTGGCACAGGATGTTGCGACTGAGGTGCTGGGCCTCATCAACTACCAGGTACGGCCGTCGGGTGCCATCCCCCAGTAACTCAGCATGAGCTACCAAGTAGGAGTGGTTAGTAATAATCACGTCGGCTTGGTCGAGCCGCTGGTTCCGCCGAACCAGAAAGTCATCCCTGTAAAACTCACTCTTCGGGTTGAGTGTCCGCACACCCCGGTGGCGAATCTCAGTAAAGTATGGCGACCTCGTAGTTGTCAGGTTCAGTTCATCAAGGTCCCCTGTCGTCGTTTGCAACAGCCAGACGAGGATTTTTGCCTTAATCAGCTGGACCAGCTTGGAATCTTCAATAATACTCAGAGAGTGCACGAACTTGGCAAGGTCAATGTAATGCTGGTTGCCCTTAACCACCACGCTATTGACGGTAAATGGCAACAGCTGGTTAAGCTGCCGAACAGCCTGACTATCGACCTGTTCCTGGAGCAGGTTCGTGGCGGTGCTGACGACAATCCGTTTGTCAGGGAAGGCAGCGTAGGCCAACGGCAGCAAGTAGCCGAGGGTCTTCCCACTCCCCGTCCCGGCTTCCACAACCATGTTTTTGGGTTCATCATGCGTGTAGTTATTGTAGATACTATTCATCATCTTGGCCTGGACCGGACGAAAAGCGAGCTGATCTTTAAAGAGCTTTTCCTTTGCGCGCCGGGTGGCCGGGTAACGAACCTTGGCGGTGGCTTTTTCTACCGCTACTGGCCGTTGCTTATGCAAGACCAGGCCATGACTGACGAACAGGTCCTCGCTGAGCGGCTGCGGGTGGGTACGACGCCGGTCGAGCTCAGCCGTGAACACTTCGGCTGTCTGCTGAGGCAGGTCCAACTTCATCTGAACCAGCTGGTCAAGGGTCACCGTCGGCAGGTCATGAACCCGCTTCAAGAGGTCGACCAGCAAACTGGCGGTCGCCTCGGCGTCAGAGACCGCACTATGCGGATGGTCATGCTCGATTTGCAAGCTGCTCGTCAGGTCCCGCAGGCGGAAGCTCTTCGCCGTGGGCAGCAAGATTTGACTGAGCGTCACCGTGTCAATGGCCTTGATTGGCAGCGGTGGGTAGCCCGCCCGTTCAAGTTCCGCGTTTAAAAACGGAAAATCAAAGTTAACGTTATGAGCGACGAACGTTGTACCCGTCAAGAGGCTGTAGATTGTCCCCGCCACATCTTCAAAAAGCGGGGCCTTGCGAACGTCCCGGTCCTGGATGCCGGTCAGCTGTACGACCGCCCGGGGAATCTTCTCCCGCGGGTTAACCTTTGTCTCAAAGTGGTTGATGACCTGGCCGTCCTGGACAAGAACGCAGCCAATTTGGATAATGCGGTCACCGTGATTAACACTGGTACCAGTCGTTTCCAGATCAACGACCGAATAGATCGGCGCGGTCCGGTCACGCTTGGGTGTCCGCCGTTTATTCTTCTTTTGCAAAATATCACCGGATTTCTCCTATTTTATTCCTAATAGTATGATACACCATTCTTCCCCGGCCGCGGGGGATTAAGTCGCCGATTTCTTTAGATTTGGTTACAAGTCAAGTCCGCCCCTTTGACTTTGGACCATTTTAAGTTATGATGGAAAATGGAATTTTTATCTGAGAAAGTAGGTTACGATGGTGAAACAACAGGGGATTGGAACGAGCCATGCCAAAATTATTTTAATGGGGGAGCACAGCGTTGTCTACGGACAGCCCGCAATCGCGCTTCCGCTTCCCAACGTTAAACTCACGGCGACCATCGAGCACATGCCGACTAGCGAGCAGCTCATTGCCAGTCGTTACTATAACGGTCCACTCAGTCAACTGCCTCCGGCGATGCGCGGCATTCAAAAGTTGATTGGGGCCCTCACCCAGCGCTTTGCTGGTGAAAAGGATGGCTGGCGCCTGACAATCGCTAGTGAACTGCCCGCAGAACGCGGAATGGGATCATCAGCCGCAACCGCAATCGCGATTGTGCGCACTTTTTTTGATTACTACGAAAAGTCCTTAGACCGTCCGACCCTGCTCCGGCTCGCCGATATCGAAGAGGAAGTCACCCACCGGAGCCCCTCTGGCCTGGACGCGGCCACTAGCTCGTCTGCTAACCCGCTCTACTATGTCAAGGGTCAGGCCGGACAACCGCTTGAAATGAAGCTCACGGCTACGATGGTGATTGCCGACACTGGAATCAAGGGGGCCACTAAGGAGGCCATTACCGACGTGCAAGCCCTCATCCGAAAGGATCCGGCAAGCGCTAACCAGCATATTGACCACCTGGGCGCACTAGTAAAGGATGTCCGTGGTTTCCTAGAACACAATGAAGTCGGTAAACTGGGGATGGCACTCGATGCCGCCCAGGCTGATCTAACAGCTCTCGGCGTCAGCAATGACCAGCTGGATCACCTGATCGCCGTTGCCCGGGCAAACGGCGCCCGGGGGGCCAAACTAACGGGGGGTGGCCGTGGCGGCTGTATGTTTGCCATCATGGAAACCGCCCTCGGCGCCCGCAAGCTCGCCAGCATCCTCAAGGAGAATGGCGCGGCGCAGACTTGGATTCAACCACTCGACCAAGGAGGGACGATTTAATGGCGACAGCGAAAGCCCACACCAACATCGCCCTAGTCAAGTATTGGGGCAAAAAGGACCAGGAGCTGATTATTCCGCAAACGGACAGCCTGTCCTTAACGCTTGATGAATTCTACACCACCACCAGGGTCAACTTTGACCAGAAACTAACCGCCGACCAAGTAATGATCAACGGCCAGCAGCTTGCCGGACCAGCGGCCGCGAAAGTGACCCACCTGTTGGACATTGTGCGACAACGCAGCGGCCTAAGTGCCCGGGCACGGGTAGATTCGCAAAACCACGTGCCCACGGCGGCAGGATTGGCCTCTTCTGCCTCCGCATTTGCGGCTCTGGCGGGTGCTGCGAGCCGGGCGGCTGGTTTACAGCTGAGCCGGCGCGAACTTTCCCGACTGGCACGCCGGGGGTCCGGTTCGGCAACCCGGTCAATTTATGGCGGCTTAGTCGAATGGCAGGCCGGCCACGATGACCGAACTTCCTACGCGCTTCCGATTATGGAGCAAGTCGATTTTGGCATCGAAATGATTGCTATCCTTGTCGACACCCATAAGAAGAAGGTTTCGAGCCGGTTCGGTATGCAGCAGAGTGTCTCGACCTCTCCCTACTACCGGGTCTGGGCAGAAGTGGTCGCCCGGGACATGGCGGCAGTTAAAAAGGCCATTGCGGCCCAAGATATTGACCAAATTGGGGCCATCGCCGAGGAAAACGCCCTGCGAATGCACGCTCTGACACTCTCCGCCGACCCCGGCTTCACCTACTTTGACAGTGATACCATAACGGCGATGACCATTGTCAGGGAGTTGCGGGAAAATGGCGTCAACTGTTACTTTACGATGGACGCCGGGCCGAACGTGAAGGTCATTTATGACCAAGCCAACCGGAAAGCAGTCTACTCGACCCTGGCAGCCCAGTTTGGTACTGACCGGCTGGTGGTTGCTAAACCGGGACCGGGAGTTGAGATTTGGAATGATTAATTTGGATGAGAAGGGAACTTACGCAATTGATTACTGAAAAAGCACCAGGAAAATTATACATTGCTGGCGAATACGCCGTGGTTGAAAATGGTTATCCCGCCGTGCTGGTCGCCCTTGACCAGTTTGTCACCTGCACGATCAAGGAGTCGGCGCGGGAAATGGGCCAGATTTTTAGCCGGCAGTACCACAACAACCAACTGCTTTGGCGGCGGATGGGTGACCAGATGGTAGTGGATAAGAGGGATAACCCTTTTTCCTACATTCTCTCTGCCATTAGGGTAACTGAGGAATACGCCCGGCAGTTCGAGCGGGAACTGCGGATCTATGACTTGCAGATTGACAGCCAGCTCGATAGCCAGAACGGCCGCAAGTACGGCTTAGGTTCTTCCGCAGCGGTCACCGTTGCCACTGTGAAGGCCCTCTGCCGTTTCTATAACCTCCCCGTAACAAAGGACGAAATCTTCAAGCTGGCGGCTATCGCCCACTTCGAGGTTCAGGGCAACGGCTCCCTGGGGGATGTGGCAGCGTCCGTGTACGGGGGCTGGATTTCCTACCACTCCTTTGACCGGCAGTGGCTCGCTCAGCAACGTCAATACCTGGACATCAAGTCCCTGGTCGAACTTCCCTGGCCGGACTTGCAGATAGAATCCCTGCACGCCCCGGAGAACCTCCAGCTCCTAATCGGCTGGACCGGCAAACCGGCGTCTACCTCTCAGCTGGTCGACAAGATTTCCCTCTTCAAGGCCCGGCGGCAGGACGATTACCACCGCTTCCTTGAGGAAAGCAAGTCCTGCATCCAGCGGATGGTCGATGGCTTCCACCAGCAGGATCTTGAACGAATCAAGCGGGAAATCCGCTATAACCGCGACCTCCTCAAGCAGCTTGGGGCTAACTCCGGTGTTGACATTGAAACTCCCGTCTTAAACCGCCTGTGTCAGATTGCGGAACAGTTTGGCGGGGCAGCCAAGACCTCGGGGGCTGGGGGTGGCGACTGCGGAATCGTCGCTATCGACCAGAACGCCGACTTCAATGCCGTCCTAAAGTCCTGGGCGCAGAACCACATTGAACAGCTCCCCCTTAATGTCCACTTTATCTCTGACATCAAGCGGCGGGTACAGCAGCACCTGCCGTTGCATTAACCCACCGGGACTAATAATGCACTAATGCCCCATTATTTTAAGGAGTAAGTTTATGGAATCGCGTCAAGCACAACGGAAAAATGAACACCTTTCCCTCGCCCGGAAGTATTACGACCAGGCACACGCCAGCCACCCCTTCGATCAGGTTCGGCTGATTCACACGGCCCTGCCCGAAACAGCGGTGGCGGACGTTGATATTACAAGCCCACTGACCAAGCAAATCCGGCTTAACGCTCCCTTCTACTTTGAGGCAATGACGGGTGGCAGCCAGGCCGCATTGACTATCAACCGCCAGCTCGCGCGAATTGCTGCTAAGTACCATCTAGCAATGGCAACTGGGTCAGTCAGCATTGCCTTGAAGGATCCCGCTGCACGGGAATCATTTACCGTGATTAGGGATGAAAATCCGGACGGAATCGTCATTGCAAACCTCAGCAGCGGAGCCAGCCTAACGGATGCCCGGGCGGCCATTGACTTATTGGGGGCCGACGCACTGGAGCTGCACCTCAACGCCGCCCAGGAGTTGGTAATGCCGGAGGGTGATCGCCGGTTCTTCTGGCTCGACAACATTCGTGAGTTGGCAACCGCTCTTGACGTCCCGGTGATTGTCAAGGAGGTTGGCTTTGGGATGAACAAAGTCGACGTTGCTAAGCTGGCGCAGACCGGCATTGAGGCCATTAATGTCAGCGGACGGGGCGGCACCAACTTCGCCCTGATTGAAAACCGCCGCAACCACAAGCAGGACTTCGCCGCACTTGCCCAGTGGGGACAAACAACGCCTGAATCCCTCTTAGAAGCCCGGGCAGCTAAGACTGGCCTGCCGATTATCGCCTCTGGGGGAATCAGCTCACCCGTAGACCTTATCAAGGCCGCCGCACTGGGGGCCAGTTCCTGTGGAGTGGCCGGCTACTTCCTGAACATTCTCCAGGCAGCCGGGCCAGCAGCACTCGACCAGGAAGTCGTGAATTGGCTGACCGTGATTCCCCGCTTAGTCGCCCTGCAAGGGGTCGAACACATCACCGACCTCCCGGTAATGGCAGACACTGTCCTGGCGCCGGAATTAACTAACTATGCTCAACAGCGCCAACTGTTATAATTTAGAATTAAAAGTAAAAAACCGCCGAATCACCAGTAATGATTCGGCGGTTTTTACGACTGCAATAATTAATTATTTGTTCCAGTGTTAATTACCGGCTGGGTGCCCCGCTCGCTGACAATCGCAACCATGATGTTGTTAATAATCTGGAGGCGCTGAGCGTCGGTCAAATCCAACTCGGTTTCCCGGGCAAGGCGGTCAATGGCGTCCTCCGTAATGGAGACCGCCCCCTCAACAATAATTTTACGAGCAGATAGAATGGCGGCCGACTGCTGTTTCTGCAACATTGCACTGGCGATTTCGGTTGCGTAGGCCAGGTGAGTTAGCCGGGTTTCAATAATTTCGACCCCGGCAACATTGAGCCGTTCTTGGAGCTCCGCGGTCAACCGGTCTGACACCTCTGTTGGGTTGCTCCGCAAGGTCAGGGCATCCTCATCCTCAAAGGTATCATATGGGTACTCACTTGCCACGTGGCGGACAGCCGACTCACTCTGAATCTGGACAAACTGCTCGTAGTCATCGACAGCAAAGAGTGCTTTGGCGGTGTCAACTACCCGGTAAACGATTACGGCAGCAATCTCTACTGGATTCCCTTGCGAGTCATTGACCTTGAGAATCTGACTATTGAAGTTGCCAACCCGTAGCGATACCCGTTCCTTCTCGGTAAAGGGCACCGTCAAAAAGAGGCCGGCATCCCGGATTGTCCCGATATAATTGCCGAAGAAAGTCAGTGCCTTGGCTTCGTTTGGCTGGATAATGGTCAACGAAGTAGCAGCTACTGCTACCAGCACTAGCAAAATGGCACCGATCACCGCGAGACCCACCTGGTCAGCGGTCAACCCCCGGTAAACCAGCCAGGCAGCAACCAACGCGACTATAATCGTGAGGAGGAAGGCTAAGTAGCCGTTGATATGAAACGCATTCTTTTCTTTCATTATTGGTTGTCCTTTCTAAAAGCGTAATCCTTTGGGGTAAAAGTTTTTCACCGTTCCGTTAACTAGCTTACCAAAGCCGACGTTAAAGCCCTGGCAGGTTAACAGGTACCAGCCGTTGGAAAGCTCAGCCGGCCCGGACAGGACATCCCCGTGAACGTAGGAACGCCACTGCTCGGTGCTAAGGTCAATCCGGCGGGTCGTTACCGCGGGGTCAATCGCCAAGGCCAATGCTAAGGCCGGTTCAAAGCGCCGTTTTTTAAACGTCCCCAGGTGGAGACCTGGTCGTAAGGCAGTTAACCCCTCGACGGACGATATTTCAGCTGGCATATCATAAAGCTGGTCGCCATAAGTCAACAGTTGATGTGGCTGGTAATCCGGCATGAACCACTGGCAAAAATCACTAAAGAGTTGCCGCTGCTCCTTAGTCACCCCATCCTGCTGGTGACCCTTGCGGTGTTTCTTTTTCTTCTTCGCTTGTCCACTAATTACTGACCCTGAACCAGTAGCCGCCAGTTGGAACTTGGCAATAAAGTGCCCCTCCCCTGCAATGTGGTGGGGGAAGAGCCGCACCGCCTTGGCTAAGTCAGGATTGCCATCAGCCCACTCCGGCCGACCATCATCCATTCCCGGGTATTTTTTGATTGGAACCATCGTTAACCCCGGGTAGGTAGCCAACAGCCAGGCAGCATTCTGCTCGTCCTCTTCCGGGGCAAAGGTACAGGTCGAATAAACCAGCGTCCCCTCTGGCTTTAACATTTTCAGTGCCGAAGCGAGAATCTTCCGTTGCCGGTTAGCACATTCGGCCGGGTAGTCCGGCGTCCAGTATTCCATTCCCGCCGGCTCTTTCCGAAACATCCCTTCACCAGAACAAGGGGCATCCACCAGAATCCGGTCGAAAAACTGGGGGAACTGCTTTTCCAAATCAGCTGGGCTCTCGTTAGTAACTACCGTCTGGGCGGTCCCCCACCGTTCCAAGTTTTCCGCCAGGACCAGGGCCCGTTTGCGAAAAATTTCGTTGGCAACCAGCAAGCCCTGATCCTTCATCTTAGCGACCAGGTGGGTCGTCTTGCCACCAGGGGCCGCACAAAGGTCAAGAACTCGCTCGCCTGGTTGGGGAGCAACCACCTCGCCGACGTACATGGCAGACGGTTCCTGGCTGTATATTGCCCCGGCAACATGGTCGAGCGACTTGCCATCCACCGCTCCCCGGTAGCCGGTCGGGACATACTCCACCTTTCCCGTCGCTCTATCAAGCGTCGCGGTCGGGGCCGCCTTGGCCGAGTTGACCCGAAAACCGCCGGTCGCTGGCTGGTCAAAGGATGTCAAGAAAGCCGGTGCCTCGTCGCCGAGCAGGTGCTGGTATTTGTTAATAAACGCATCTGGTAGTTTCATCAATTATCCCTCATTTCTCTTCCCCACCATTATACAGTAATTTCTGGCTGCCACGAAACAGTTCACATTTAGCAGCGATTCCCGTATAATTACTTGATAAGTATTTTTTATAAAGGAGTGACGAACGTGGATCAGCACTTAATCGCCCTCGATCTCGACGAGACCACGTTAAATAACCAGTCCGCCCTCACCCAGGAAACTATCCGCACCCTGCGGACCCTGGCGGATGAAGGCCATATCGTCAGTATCATTACCGGCCGGCCCTACCGGATTGCCCGGCATATCTATGACCAAATTGGAATCAAGACACCGATGGTCAATTTCAATGGTGCCCTGACGCACATCCCCCACGAGGCTTGGGATGGTGAATACGAGGTGGCACTGACCCGGGAACTGGCGCTGGATCTGCTTGCCAACCGCGAACAGCTCGGCATCAAAACAATCACCGTTGAAGACAAGTACCGGGTCTGGGCAAACCACCCCACTAAGGACCTGCCCGAATTCTTACCGGACCACCTCCGGGATGACCAGCTGCTGACGGCCGAGAACCTTACTGGCCGACCAATCTCACTGATTATCGAGTACCAACCGGGCCAGGCTGAAAAAGTCATTAAGGCGGTCAACGAGAAGTATGGCACCTTCGTAGAAGCACGGGTCTGGGGCGGTCCTTACAATATTCTGGAACTAATCCACCGCGGCACGCACAAGGAATCAGGAATGTACTACGTTGCCAAGCAGTACCAGATTAACCGGTCCCACATCATTGCCTTTGGCGATGAACATAACGACCTGGAAATGCTGGATGCTGCCGGCCGCGGGGTCGCAATGCAAAACGCGATTCCAGACATCAAGGCGATTGCCGACGACGTTACTCCGGTCGATAACGACCACGACGGGTTGGCAAAGTACCTTCAAGAATACTTTAAACTTAGTATTTAAAGCACCTTAATAACGTAACCGATAATGAGGAGGATAAAAAGGCCGGTAACCACAGTGATGAAGCTGCGGTGCTGGCTGACAAAGCGGTCGGTGGCCAGCAAGACCAGGCAACCACCACAGGCAATGATCAAGCCCAGGACAACCATCATCATCCGTTGCGGGGTGTTGGTCACAAATGCCGCCCCAACAATCAGCAGGCCGACAAGGGCGAGGAGCAGAGAGAGTTTTGTTCGCATCCTATTACCTTCTTTTTTATAATTAAAGTGCAGTAATTTAATAATTATTAGCACTTTTGATACTTTATTTAAAAATTTTGTTATAATGAAGGCGAAGGCGATTTTGCAATCACCTTCGCCAACATACTTCTACTAGGGGAACTGTGACCAGGGTGTCACGGCTCCCTTATGTATTTTAGCATGCTTTTTCTGCCAGTAAAAGCCGAAGCATAACAAGAGCTGAAAACAAAATTTAACTAAATCGGCTGATAAATAAAGAACAGGCATTTAGACGTTCGTCTTTGCCCGCAAAAAGTCTCAGAACATTTCCTCACGCTTCACTGGCCACCCGCGGCAGAGAAAAGAGGCTGGGAGAAAACTCCATTTTCTCACCAGCCTCTTGCTAGTTCTTAACTATTATAAAGATAACGTGGAAAACCAATAGGCTAACTGCGTGTCGTAACCACAAGGCTAGTGTCTAGCGCCGCGAAGCAAGGCTATTTGCCTACGAACGATAGCCGACCCGTGCCGTGTCAACTATCGTCCTAGGCTAGTCATACGCCTTGTCAAGGAGGTTATTTCCCACTCCCAACCTCCTTCGCTAAAAGGCAATTGTGAGAACCCTGGCTTGAGCAGCTTCCAATTCGGCCGCAGACATGTTAATAAAACGATTGACAAGCCGCGGAGTCACTCCAATGTCATTAGTTAAGAAGTCGTGAATCGTGCTGATCGGCACCCCAGCGTGACGGAGGTGCTGAATCGTCATGGTCACCGCTAGTTCCTCCACATGAGCAGCGGACAGGGCAGCTGGTGCGACTTCAACGACACCTTGATAGTAGCCATTCATAAATGTCCGGTTCATCCAGCACACCCCCTTTCGTGTCCCGGCTTACTTAATGTACTTTGAGAGGATTTGGTTATACTTGACCAAGTCCTTTAGTTTTGCCGTACTTTCCGGTTCAACTACCAGTACCGACTGACGGTCGGCATTATCATCCTGCTGCTGGGCTCCCCAGACGCTGAGTGACATCATCAGGCGCCGCAGCTGTTCTCCATCCTCAGTCAGCGAATACTTATTTTCCGTATCCCGGATTGGGTTAGCAACACGAAGGTTTTGTAATTGACACAACTTTGCTGATAACTCTTCTTCTGACAAGGCTGGAATCAATTCCAGTAATTCCTGCTTCGTAAAGGTCCGGAAGCCTAGCCAAAAAAGCAGAACTGGTGCCCACTCGTCTTGTAAAATTTCATTGGCATAAGCTAAACCACTTTCTTTAGTTTCCTTTGTCATAGTTATCAATTCCTCCTATTCACAAGTTTGATAGCTAAACCCTTGGCACCTTCTATTATAACTTGTCCGCTAATCAGTTGAACATTATTTGACAAATTTTTCATATCTTTTAAGGGGCAGGCCAGCATAACCAATGACGCTATTAAGCCGCCGCTGAAAATCAGCATCTGGCAGCTCGCCAAAAGTTGCCAAGAACGCCTCGTTAGTAACTGCCATCACGTAATTTGCGAGGATCTGCTGGTGAATAGCTAGTCCCTGCTGGTGGCTCAAGTACGTACCGGAAGCAGGCCGCAAACCACTGCTGTCCTGGTAGACCCCCATCCGCCACATGGCCCCTTCGATATTCGCTAATTGGAGGTTGGCTACCTGGTCAGCCGCGGCCAGGATCCGCCCAAAACTGCTAAAACTTGCGTCAACCCGAAGCTGGTACAAACCGCCCTGTCCCTTGAGGATGATTAGCAGGCGGTTGAGCCTCTGTGAATAGCTATAAGTATCTAGGTGATGGGCCATGTAATAGACGACTTGACGGTTGCTGGCGCCATGAGTAGGAACCAGGCGGTAATGCCCCGAAATAATTGCCTGGGTCTGACAGCGGGCCAAGGAATAATAAGCGGCTAGTTCATGCCGACAGATGCCATTCTCCTTGCGAAAACGGCTGAGACACTCCTGCAGCCGGCAATTCAGGATCACCGCCTGCCCCTCCCGAGTTAGGATCAAGGTTTGCTGCCGGTAGGCGGTCAGGGCTAGTGTATTATCAAAGCGCGGCTGAAAGCCTTCCATTTCCGCGTTAATCTCAATGGTCGACAGGTCGCTAAAGTCAAACGTCTTCATAAAAGTCACAAAGACTCCTCCTCAAATTTTAAAAATTAGCATTTCTCCCCCAAAGTAAGAAAGCGTTTTCACAAATAATAAGATACCAAGCACGTTTACCCAGCGTCAACACTTTTTTACCCTGCTAATACCCTTTTTTATCGTTCGCTTAGCTGCTAGTAGATGCCTATAATCAACGGTACTCAGGAGCTCTTGAGAATTTATCACAAGGATGATTCTCAGTATGAAAAACGAAAAAATCACGAACGGTCTGTATTTCCTAATGGACGATAAGCGAACCGGAATTATCTATGGGGTCCTTAAACGGCTCCATATTACTCCCTGGCAGGATCAGTTCGCCGACCTCTTCCAAGACGGCTGTCTAGCCTATGCGACCGCCTTTGCCGACTTCCCTGGCGATCCACGGACCAATAGCCGGTTCCCCGCCTACGCTTATCAGAAAGTCTACTGGCGGCTGTTAGACGAACTGCGGCACCAGCAACGGGGCCTAGCCTTGACCGAATACTCCCTTGACGACCAGGATAACGAGCCAACGGAACCGCTCCCCAGTACCGGGGCCGGATTAACGACGTGCTTAGACAGGGTTTGTCTCCAGCATTTGCTGACCAAGTGCACCCCTAACCAGCAACGCTACTTAATCGGTAAATTGCATTTCCACCTCACCGACCGGGAAATCGCAACCCGTTTTGCCGTTAGTCCCAGTGCCGTCGCCCAGTGGAAACGAGGCCTGATTGCCAAGGCACGACAACTTGGCTACAATAAGGATGAATTTGAGGTGAGAAAATGACAAAACACCAGATTAGATTTGACCAGGACTGGTTCAACTCCCGTTATGCCGGTGAGGATGCTGATGACGGCTGTCCGAATGAATTGAGCCTGTATCGGCAAGCTAATAGTGACCAGCTTACCCTCCTGCTATCTAACATCGACTTTGTGGGAAGCAGCCATGACAACACTTACTTGCTAGACAAGTATGACGCCCAGGCGCTGGTTCGCTTTTTAAAGCAGTGGCTGGATGAGTAATGAAAGAATGGGCTAAACATTACCCGCAACGGTTAAATGACCACCCTAGGGCGAACTTACATTGATACTATATTTTCAACAAAAGGCCGGACGGCAACTCGATGAAGTGCCTCATAATTGTTAGACAAAA